>NZ_CP021354.1:4800000-5403923 GCF_003130705.1 Rhodococcus oxybenzonivorans
GCGTCATTTCATCCATGAAACGGCGACCGCTGGAATTCACGATCACCAGCCAACCGGGAAGGTACGCCTGCGGGTCGCGGTTGAAGTCCGCGATCAAAACCCACCCTCCTCGGTCCACTCCTTCGATGTAAGCATCAACGGGTTCTACGAGGTTGAAGATATCTCCAGACCTCGGGAATGCGCCGCCTATGTACCAACTCTTCTCGTCCGCGGCCGCGAGCGGCAGGTACTGCTCATGTAGCTCAGGGTTGCCCGCGAAACCTCCCATGGCGAGCACGACAGCGTCCGCGCGTACGACCTCGTCGCCGACCGCAATACCACGGACACGTCCGCCTTCAACCACGAGGCGGTCCACGCGTTGGCTCAGGGCGATGTCGATATTCGGCTGCTTGCGGATGTGGCGGGTCAGCACGTCGATGATCTCCTGCCCCTGTCCAGGAACGGAATGGCCCCGCGGTGCGCGCTCTTCACCTGCGCTGATGAGCTGGTTCTGGAAAGTGACGCCGAGATCACGGATCCACTCGAAAGTGTCCGGAAGCTCGTCCACCAGGCGCCGAACCACCGAAGGAGTCACGTCCCAGTGGTTGGCCAGCATGTAGTCCTGGAACAGCTCGTCAGGATGATCATCGAGGCCGTTGGCGCGCTGCAGGCTCGTTCCTGCGGCCATCATAATTCCGGTCGAGAGTCGGCTGGCACCTCCCAGAATCGTCTCACCCTCCACTAGGAGGACTTTCGCGCCGTCCGACGCGGCCTCCAGCGCCGCCGACATCCCCGCCATTCCCGAGCCGACGACAATCACGTCTACGTCGCTCGCGGCAACGTCGTTGTCGAGTGTGCTCAATGGTCTCTCCTATCGATCGGTGTTGCGGTTCAACGTGACTGAATGCACGCCAAACAGCGTGAGGCTCTACTCTGCATGGTGTTAGTAAGAGGTCGAACTTGTTCGGTTGCACGCACCCATGGCCGCCTTGACGGACCGGCCTGCATTCCGATTTCGTCCGCTTGCCCGCGGAAACGTATGGGTGACCCTTCTCCGAGGTTTTCGAAGGTCCGCCCGAAACGAAACAAGCGGCGGTGTCCCTAATCTTATGCAAAATAATCGCCATGTGTCCAGGGCCACATTCTCGACTCGAAGTCGAGGGAATCTTCTTCATGAAGACGGCCGCGATCAGGGCGCCAGTTGTCATGGCGGAGAAGCAATGCCAGAGTTGACCGCCGGATCGAGAAGCCCTCTACACACCAATCTGGGATTTCCAAGACGTCGACGGCATCGACGTCCGCCGCAGTAGTGCCGAGCGGTTACGACTCTGGAGTGCGTCTCGACAGAGTTCGTCCCGTACCGCAGTTTGGCGTCATTGAATAGGAGTCGCATCGGAGCGTGGGTGGACAACGCTGCTGCCGATACAGTTCGGGGGCATTCATCACACGGTGCGATGAATGCCCCCAGACACATGCGATCAGACGCGCCCGGCGATGTAATCCATCAGCCTGGCATGGAAGTGCCGGATCCGACTCTCCTGATAGGAGGCCAGGGTGATGCCCGGCTTGGTGCGCTGTAACGCTTTGAGGCCCCGCTGAACCTGGGGCATGTTGATGCGATCCTGGTTGACCACGGCGCTCAAGTTCCCCAGTTCCGGGGCATCGAGCCAGTCGCCGTCGCGCTCGAGCCAGTGCACCGGTGCCGGCTTGGGTCGCGGTCCTCCCTCCGGCACCGGTGTGAGGTAGAAGATCTCGAGGATGCAGGAGTCGGGATCCTCACCATTGGGCCGGAAGCGGTAGTAGATGTTCGTCATCCCCGAGTCCCACGGAAAAAAATTGGGGAAGACGAAATACTGCACGGCGTCCATGAGCTGATATGCCGGCACGGAGGTGAGATCCAGACCCAGGCGGGGCGCGAGATCCTCCCGGATCGTGTTGACGATGCGCTTGCGCGCCGTCATTCCCTCGGGCAGGCCTTCGAGCATCTCCCTCGGCACATCACGCGAGTTCTCACCGAGCCGCTCCTCGTAGAACGTACGGGCTGCAAGGTAGCTCTCGTAGATGTCCTCTTCCTCCAGCTCACCGAGCGTGCTGCTGCTGACACCGCGAGCTGACAGGACACGGTTGACGTTCTTCCCGAACAGATCAACCTGACTCATGTAGTCCTGGATGCTCGGCGCCGTCTGCGGGTGAGTTGCCGGCAGGTGGTAGGCCTCGATGAAGGCCTCGAGGGCAACCTTCCAGTTCGCCGACACCACCTGGGCAACGTGCGCCGACTTGAAGCGCGCTTCGTAGCTGGTGTGCTTGAAGTGGTCGGGAATGGGTGCCAGAAAGTCCTCGAGCGGTTCGCAGTCCGGGTCCATATTGATGAAAACGAATCCGCCCCAGGTACCTACGCGCGCCTCGGGCAAGGCAAACCTCTCACGGTCCACGTGTTTGAAGTCCCACTCGCTACATGGCAGCCGTTTGATCTCTCCGTCCAGCTCCCATGTCCAGCCGTGGAACGGGCAGCGAAATTCGGGGACCTTCCCGTCCGTGGCCCGCAGTCGGCGACCACGATGAAGACAGGCATTCTGGAGGGCCTTGATCTCCCCGCTCGCAGTGCGGGTGATGATGAAGGAGTCATTGACGATCTCGTAGACGATGTGGTCGCCGGGCTCTGGAATCTCTTCCTCCCGACACACCATCTGCCACGCCTTACGCCAGACGTGTTCGACTTCGAGCTCGAGGAATTCGCGCGACGTGTATCGGTCGATCGGAATGTCCTCGTCACCGAGGTCCGTCCACGACGGCCGCATGAACTCCGGAATCTCGTCGCCGTCCTCGCGGATGACTTGCTGGTAGGTCTTGCCCACTCGCCCGGCAACCTTCTGCTCGATCAGGGCTTCTGCGTCGGTCTGTTCGGACGACGGTTCGGAAAGCTGCGTCATATCGGAATGCTCCTCTCGCTAACGAATCACTTGTCCGGGCCGATGTAGGCACCAGCGACGTAGTCGAGCATCACCTGGTCCGCATAGCTCAGGTCGCCGGAGACCCGCGTCCCGTCCCGCTCGAACACGCCGCTCTGGCCGGTCGCGGGATCTTCGACTGCCACGGTCCCGTCGGGCAGCAGCGCGAAAACCATGTTCGTGCCGCGCTGCACCAATTTCTTACTCATCTGTCGCTCCTTAGGCGTATACCGCGGTTTGTCTTCGATCAGGCGTAGTGCTCGGCCCTGGCCACCATCAGGCCGTCTTCCGCACACCGCGTTTGACGACCACTAGATCGCCTACCGGCCGGGCCTGGCATGCCAGACGCAAGGTGCCCTCGTTGACGGGGTCCAGGACGGCTTCTAATCCCTCCGCCTCGAACGGTTCGACGGAGTTCAGATGTTCTGCCCCCTCGATCACCGACATGAAGCACATGTGGCAGGTGCCCATGCCCTCGCAGGTCGTCGGCCACCGCACGCTCTGCTCGACAGCCGCCTCGTAGACGCTCTGACCGCGGGCAACGTCGAGGACTATGCCTTTGGGCTGGACCGTGACCGTGACATTGTCGCCTCCTGGCTGCTGCATCTGTCTCCTTCGAATGCGTATGCGGCTTCAGACTGGTGTGCTTTATTGTATGCAAAATATTCGTCGTGTGTCCAGGTTCACAATTCTTACGGGGAAATGCCTACACAAGGCCGAGCGTCGCCGGGGCGTTGAGCTCGAGACGCTTGCGCACACCGTCAGTGGTGTCCGCTTCGACCGACACCACCAACTGGTCGACCCCGGCGGACTCGTACGCACTCACCAGTTCCGTGGTGAGGCGCGCACGGGGAGTCACCGTGATCTGGAAGTCCTTCAGATCGCGTCCGATCGCGTCTGCGTGCCGGACCATCAGCTCGCGTGCCTCCGCAACCTCGTCCGGGGTTTGACCGAAGCCGTACCACCCCGTTCCCAGTGCGGCTGCATCACGCAACGCCAGCGGTGTGGCGCCACCGAGGACCAGGCGCGGACCGCCTTCCTGGATCGGACGCGGATACGCGTCGATACCGTCGAATTCCACGAAGTCTCCGTGAAATTGGGGGTCGTCCATTGTCCACATCGCACGCAACGCTGCAAGATGCTCTCGAAAGCGAGCTCGCCGACGTTCCATCGGGACGCCGGTTGCTCGGAACTCGGGAACGACGTACCCCACGCCGACTCCGAGGACCAACCGCCCGCGGGAGAGAACGTCGACCGTGGCGGCAGCCTTCGCAAGTTGAACGGGGCCTCGCTGGGTCAACACGAGGATTCCGGTGCATAACTCGATGCGGTCGGTGAACGCCGCGAGGTACCCCAGGGTGACCAGCGGGTCCATGATGGGCCAGTCCGGGTCGAGCGGCGGTTTGGGTTGCCGCGGCTTCGGCAAGATCGCATGGTCGGCGGTCCACAGCGAGTGGTACCCGAGCTCCTCGCCTCGTGCTGCGAGTTCGCCCGCTTCGTCAGAGGCCATACCGCCGACATTGGCTCCGAAAAACCCGAGCTTCACGTTGTGCCTCCTGCAAAAAAAGTGCGCAGACTTTGCGCGTCGCTACGAGATTCGGTCCCGCACCGCGTCTCGCGCCCGCGCGCGATCAGGGTGCTGGGATGTTTCGTCGAACGCCTGGGTCTCCAATTCCAACTGCTCGGCTAGGTGACGCCGGTGGGAGTCCTTCAGCAGTCTCTTGGTCACAGGTACTGCCAGGCCGGGCATATACGCCAGACGGGTTGCGAGGTCCACGGCGCATGCGAGTAGCTCGCCATGAGGTACGACCTCGTTGACCAGACCCCAGGAGTGTGCCGCGGCAGCATCTAGTCGCGCGCCCCCGAGCAGAAGCTCGAATGCCCGGGTGTAACCCAGGACGCGCACGAGGTGGTGGGTCGCACCGTTGTCAGGTGACAGTCCGACCGGCGCGAACCCGGCCGAGAACGAGGCGCGATCGGACGCCAATCGGATGTCGGCGGCCGCCGCGAGGGATAGCCCCGCACCCAGCGCCGGACCGTTGACGGCCGCGATCAGCGGGATATCGAGCGCGTCCAGTTGCTGTATGACCGGGTGGTAGAAGCGCCGCATTCGCCGGGACGACGGCGCATAGTCCGACTTGGGTGCCCGAATGTCGCCGCCGGCGCAGAAACCCTTCCCCGCTCCCGTCAACACCACGGCTTTCACAGTGCCATCCGCAGCGGCGAGGACGTCGGAAAGCGCATCGAACAACTCGGGCACAACAGCATTGAGCCGCTCCGGGCGGTTCAACGTCAGGACGAGCACCGCGTCACGCATTTCACTCAGGACGAGGGACATCGAAGGCGTCAGGATTCTTCGATGGTCGCCACGACGTGGCCGACGGGGTAGGCCGTGTCCACCTCCGCGATGACTCGCAATACCCCGTTGGCCGGGGATTCGACCTCGAGCTGGGCCTTGTCTGCCTCGAGGACGTAAATTACCTGGCCCTCGGCTACCTGATCGCCGTCGTCGGCGAGCCATTCGGCGACATACCCCTCGGTCATCTCCATCGATGCCTGTGGGATGCGGATCTCCAACATGTTGTTCCTTCGGTCGTGAGTTAGGCGAGCAGGTCGCGTGCGGCCTGGATCATCCGCGCAGCGTCGGGGACGTACTGCGCCTCGAGGGGGCCGCCCGGTGTGGGTGCGTATGGCGCACCGAGTCGACGAACCGGCTTGTGCAGTTCACCGAGCAGTTCCTCGTGGATCTGGCTGGACACCTCGGCACCGAAACCGCCGAACTGCACAGCGGCGTGAGCGACGATTGCCCGCTTGGTCTTCGCGACGCTCTGGAGGACGGTGCTGATATCCAGTGGGACCAGCGACCTCAGGTCAACGACCTCGACGTCGACGCCTTCCGCCGCCAGCGCCTCGGCGGCCTCGAGGGCATCGAGCACCGCGCGACCGTAGGTGATGATGGAGAGGTCGGCACCCGGGCGCGCAATAGACGCACGCCCGAGGGGTACGCGGTAGTCCCCCACCGGTACGTCTCGCTTCTGCGGATCGAACACCACCCGGGACATTTCCATCACGACGCACGGATCCTCGTCGTAGATGCTGCTGAGCAGCAGTCCCTTGGCATCGAGCGGATTGCTGGCGCACACCACCTTCAGCCCTGGGACATTGGCCAACCAGGCCTCGAGGGACTGCGAGTGCTGCGCACCCATGTTGCCCCGGCCGGCACCGACGACCGTGCGGATGGTGATGGGCACGGCGGTGCGACCGCCGGACATGTAGCGCAGCTTCGCAGCATGGTTGGCGATCTGATCCATCGCGACACCGAAGAAGTCCATGAGCATGATTTCGACGATGGGCCGCATACCTGCGAGACCGGCGCCGATGGCCGTGCCGATGAGCGCCTGCTCCGCGATAGGAGTGGCCCGAACACGTTCCGTGCCGAACTTGGTCGACAGCCCCTTGGTCATTTTGAATACGCCACCGGCGGGGTCTGCGATGTCCTCTCCCAGCATGAACACTGACGGGTCAGTGCTGAGGGCGTAGTCGAAGGCATCGAGGCAGGCCTGCTGGAAGTTCATTTCCTGGAACTGCACCGTGGTCGATGCGTCCTTAGTAATCTGTGTCACCGTCATCGCCGTGAGTCCTCCTGGTTGCCGTACACATCGCGAAGCATTTCTTCGGGAGGGGTGGGGTCCGAGCTTCGCGCAAACTCCATCGCATCCCGGACTTCCTCGTCGACATCGGCGTCGATCGAGCTCAACGTGTCTTCGGAGTGCCAGCCCTCCTGCAGAATCGAGAGGCGGAACGCGACGACGGGGTCTCGCGCCTCAGCAGCCTTTCGCTCCTCGGCCGGGACATACCGGTTTTCGGAACCGAATGAGTGGCCCTTGGTGCGGTAGGTAACGGACTCCACGAACACCGGCCCCTGGCCCGCGCGAGCCTCTTCGACGGCCGCCTGGACCGCGGCATGAATCTCGAGAGGCGCGAATCCGTCGACTCGCACCGCGCGCATCCCGACTGCTTCCGCCCGGCTGGTGAGCTCGGTGTTGCGGGTGTAGTCGGAGATGCTGGTGTGCTCGGCCCACTGATTGTTCTGGCATACGAATACCAGCGGAAGGTTCCAGATCGCCGCGAGGTTCAGGCTTTCGGCGATCGCACCAATGGATGTGGCTCCATCACCGAACGTGGTGACGGCGACCTGTCCGTTGCCCTCGAGCTGAGCAGCTAAACCGAGTCCACACGCAATGGGGGCACCGGCACCGACGATTCCCGTCGTCGCCATGAGGCCGAGCTCCGGGGCGGACAGGTGCATCGAACCGCCTTTACCTTTGGACGTTCCGGTAACGCGCCCGAGGAACTCCGCGGCAATTCCACGCAGTGGCACACCTTTCGCGACGACGTCGCCTAGGCAGCGGTACGTTGTAGAGAGGTAATCACTCGGCTGCATCGCCAGGCCGATCGACGCGCACGTCGCCTCCAGGCCGCGAATCGGGTAGGACGGGAACCGCGCCTCACCGGTTGAGAGCACCTTCTGCAGGGCGTTTTCCAGCGCCCGCATACGTCTCATGCTCCGGTACAGGTTCAGAGCGACGTCAGCCGGCGTACCGACCGACTCCGCCGCGGCCACCGATGTCGGTGAAGAGACCACGGGTAGCTCCTTCCGAAAGTGGGGGGGTGGGCAGCGAATGCCCGTTGGCCTACTATTTTGCATGACATAGCTCTCGCACACAAGGGCGCGTCGACTCGGGTCGTCGCGCAGCCCTCGAGAAAGAAGAGGTGGGCACATGACGGATCTCGGCACGCAAGCTCTGTTCGGGCCCGTGAGCGGCAACCCGTGGCAGGGCAGAGTCGTCCATGAGGCGATCGACGCTGCCGCTGCCGCGTGGCCTGATCACGACGCGATCGTCGACGGCGACACAACCCTGACGTTCAGCGAACTCACGACGCGACGCGACGCACTGGCCGCTGTCCTGGCGCAGCGTGGAGTCAGTCGAGGAACCCACGTGGCGTTATATCTACGCCGCTCCTGGGAACACGTCGTCCTACTCCATGCGCTGTGGCGACTCGGCGCAGTGGTCGTTACGCTCAACACCGGCTGGGAAACCGATGAGCTCGAGTACGCACTGAACTTCACAGACGCGGAATTCCTCATCGCCAGCACCAGCGTCGCCGGAGTTGCTGTCTCACATCGCATCACCGGCCTCGGATTGCCAGAGCACGGTCCGGTCACCAACCCTCGGTTCCCGTCGCTCCGGGCCGTTGTCGGCGAAGATTCCGACGCGACTTCCCACGAATGGCACCTCCAGAGCTGGATGCGCGCCGAACCGGGTCCCCTTCCCGAACCGGTCCGAACCCAGGACGCAGTCATCCTGTTCACTTCCGGCTCCACCGCCCGGCCCAAGGGCGTCATCGTCCGTCAGGAATCCCTGCTGGGCTCGGCGCACTTCTTCATGGGCAGGCTCGGGTTAACCGACTCGGACCGATTCCTCGGGTTGGGCCAGTACTTTCATGCCGGCGGCCTGGTCCAACTACTCGGGACCAACCTGTACGGCACCGCCCACCACCTTTTCGACGGGTTTCAGCTCAAAAAGATCGTGCGTGCGGTCGACGAGTACGGGATTACCGCAACAACGGGGTTCGACCTGGTGCTGTCGCGTATCTGGGACGAGTTCGACCGCATCGAACGGCCGTGTCCTCTCCACAAGGTCGGATGTGCCCCTGGCATGGCCATGCACGACCGACTGGAAGACGCAGGCGCCACAGTTGTGATGATGTACGCGATGAGCGAGGCCGCGAATATGGTGTCGCTGACCGAACCTGTCGAATCCGAACGTGATCGGATGAGCAACGGCTACCCCTTGCCGGGGGTGACCGTTCGCATCTGCGACCCCGACTCCGGGGCTCTGATGCCCGCGGGTACGCCGGGAGAAATCTGTTTCGCCGGCTGGAATCTGTTCTCTGGCTATTACAAGGCGCCCGAGGAAACGAGTCGGGCGATGGATGGCGACGGCTTCTTCCACACCGGCGACTACGGCTGGCTCGACGAGAAAGGACGACTGTACTACCGCGGCCGGTATTCGATGATGGTGAAAACCGGTGGTGAGAACGTTTCGGAGACGGAGGTGGAGAACTTTCTGGTGCGGGAGGTCGCGGGGGTCGTCGGCGCCGCCGTTGTCGGCGCGCCGGACGAGCGCTGGGGCGAGGCAGTGGTCGCCTTCGTCGAACTTGCACCAGGTGTCGCCTTCGATCCCCATTGGCTCCGTGAAGCATGCCGAGGGAGAATCGCCGGTTACAAGATTCCGAAGCGGTTCATTCAGGTTGCTGCCGGCGACTGGCCGACAAGCCCCATGGGCAAGCTGCGAAAGCAGGAATTACGCATCGCTGCCCGACATGAGGCCCTCGAAGCGAAAGTAACTGCTCCCGAATAGCATTCGGTCCGGGTGCGAGCCATAGGCCGCACCCGGACCGAGTGTGATGAGAGGACGAGACTGCGAAATGTCAGTAGCTCTTCTCGAGCCCCAGAACCTTCTCGGACATGAAGTTGAGCACCATCTGGTTGTTCACCGGGGCGATCCGGTGCGGGCGCAGCTCGATCCAGTGCCGACCGATGTGGTATTCGGTGGCGAACGAGTACCCGCCGTGCACCTGCATGACAGCGTCGGCAGTGCGGAACGCCGCCTCGGACGCCAGATACTTCGCCATGTTGGCGAGACGCCCGATCTCCTTCGCCGGCGCTCCCCTGTCGTACGCGTCGGCCGCCTGCCGCACCGCGAGTCCGGCTGCGCAGAGCTGAATGTAGGAGTCCGCCAGAGGATGCTGTACCGACTGGTTCTTCCCGATCGTGCGTCCGAAGACCACGCGTTCGCCGGCGTAGGCAACACCCCGCTCCAGGCACCAGCGACCCATGCCGACACATTCTGCGGCCAGCAGGATCCGCTCGGAGTTCACACTCGCCAGAATCTGCCGGAAGCCCTGTCCCTCCTCACCGACAAGATCGGATACGGGAACCGGAAGGTCGTGGAACCACACCTCGTTGGAGTCGACGGCGTTGCGCCCGAGCTTGGGAATCTTCTTGATGGTGACCTCCGGGACCTTGAGATCGGCCATCAGCATCGACATACCCGAAGTGTGTTCCGTGCCATCGGCACCACGGCTGGAGGTTCGGCACAGCAGCAGGCATTTCTCGGCCCGCTGGGCGTGGGAGTTCCAGACCTTTTGACCGTTGACCACGTAGTGGTCACCCTGACGTACTGCTGAGGTGCTGATGCGGGAGGTGTCCGTCCCCGCGTCGGGCTCGGTGACCCCGAAGCTGACCGCGAGCTCGCCTGCGACCATGCGCTCGAGGTACTTCTGCTTGAGCTCGGCGCTGCCGTATTTGATGATCGAGCTCAGGGCGATGTGACTCGAGTGCACGGTGCTGCACGCCGCCGTGGCGCCGCCTCCTGCACCGACCTCCTCCAGCATCGCCGCTGCCTGGCTGATGCTTGCCCCTCCGCCCCCGTACTCCTCGGGCACCGTCATGGTGGTGAAGCCGCTCTTGACGAATT
Source organism: Rhodococcus oxybenzonivorans (assembly GCF_003130705.1). Lineage (NCBI taxonomy): Bacteria > Bacillati > Actinomycetota > Actinomycetes > Mycobacteriales > Nocardiaceae > Rhodococcus > Rhodococcus oxybenzonivorans. The sequence continues at coordinate 4,810,472 of NZ_CP021354.1, forward strand.
CCTCGAAGTAGTCCTGGGGAAATTCTCGGTGTTCCTCCTTGGCACTCCAGTATTCGAGGGGAAACTTGGCATTGATCGCCCTGACCGCTTCCCGGATGTCGTCGTGCCCGAGGGTGGTGATCGGCAGGTGCTCCTGCTTGATGGTCATTTCGTGTGGCCTTCCTCATCGTCGGTGTCCGCGTCGAGCGCTGCGGACTCGGTATCTGTCAGTTCGATCTCGAGGAAGCAGATGGCATCGGCGAGCGCCTTACCCTGGGGGTCCAGGCGCAGCGTGCTGGTTCCGCCGCGGCCGAGGATTCCGTGTAACAGGAAATTCAAGGCATGCAGATTTTCGAGTTCGAAACGCTCGGTTCGTATGGCACGGTCGGAGAAATACTTCTGCACGACATCAGCAGTCAGCTCGCGGCGTAAAGCGTTGAACCAAAGCTTCTCTCGCGCCGCGACACCGACATTGGCCATGCCGCCCTTGTCGCCCGACCGAGCGTAGGCGATCCGACCCACCGGTACCTTCATGTGCTCGGTCCTTCCTCGAGGAGTTCGACGGTCGGGTGAACGAGCTCACGTGGGACGAGGGTCGGCCAATAGCTCATCACCGAGGACACCCGGCTGCGGCCAGGTGACAGCGTGGTTTTGCCCGGCGGTCCGTGGAACACGGTGCTCAGTTCGACGACGGCACGCTGTAGATCAGCCTTGTCGCGTGCCCGTGCGGCGAACCGCAACACCACCTCGCTCGGCTCACCGGTGAACGTGCGCGGTGTCCGGCGCTCATGCACGGCACCCATGCCGATGAGGTCCCATCGCACTTCCTCGAGAGTGACACCCAGACGGGCGATGCGCCGTTCGAGCACGTCCTGGGCCTTGCGTGCCCGGGCGACCGCGTCCGGCGCGGAATACAGCCACAGCGAGCTGGTCGAGTATCCCTCGGGATAACTGGCGGAGACCTTCAGTGTGGGCGGGGCAGCGCGTCCGGTCGCGCCGTCGATTTCTACCAGGTCGGGACCGAGCTGGCGCACAGTGAGGGTGGTCCAGTCCGCGGCCACATCAGGGGTCAGGTATGCCCGCGGATCACCGATCTCGTAGAGGAGCTGCTCGACGGCTGTGGACACGTCCACGATTCCGCCGCTACCTGGTGTCTTACTGAGCTCGATGCGTCCACGCTCGTCGACTTCGACGATCGGGAAGCCGATGTCCGCCATGTCCGGAACATCCGCCCAGCCGGCCTGATGGTTCCCTCCCGTGACATGCGCGCCGCACTCGACTAGGTGGCCTGCGACGGTGCCTGCCGCGAGAAGGTCCCATTCGTCGTTCTTCCATCCAAAGGCGTGCCGTAGCGCACCCAGGGTCAAGGACGGATCTGCAACCCGGCCGGCAATCACGACGTTAGCCCCGAGGCGCAGAGCCTCCACCACCGGTTCGGCACCGATGTAGGCGTTGGCGCTCGCCAGTCTCTCCCGCACCGCCGAGAACGCCTCGCCGGTCTCCGTGTTACGGAAGTCGATGCCTTGCGCGACGAGTTCATCGATCCCCGGCATGAGATCGTCCCCACCGATCGCCGCGACGCGGACCCGGTCACCGACACCGAGTTCCTGGGCCAGCTCACGCACACGCCGCGCGCACCCGGACGGGTTCATGCCTCCGGCATTGCAGATGATGGTGACCCCACGCTCGACGGCGTCTCGGAGTCCGTCGCGGAGGATGGGGAGGATGTCGGCGGCATAACCGGCGTTCGGGTCGCGTTCCATCTGCTTACGCAGAACCGACATGGTCACCTCCGCGAGGAAATCCATGACCAGGTAGTCGATATTGCCCTCGCGGATCAGCCTGCCCGGCGCGGAGGTGTCATCACCCCAGTACCCGAGTCCGCCGCCGACGCGGATCGTCGACGCCGTCATCGGTTCTTCCAGACGGGTCGGCGCTTCTCACGGAAAGCACGTGGGCCTTCGAGCGCATCCTCGCTGTCGTAGACAGGACGGAAGATCTCATCGGCGATCACACTGGTGGCTCCTACCCCAGCTTCCGCGCCGACCCTCATCATCCACTTGTAGGCCTTGATCGAGAGGGGGGCGTTGTCGGCGATCGTCCGTGCGACCGCCCAAGCCCGCGGCAGAAGTTCGGTGGGCGGAAGGACTTCGTTGACGAGACCCACCTCGTAGGCGCGACGCGCAGAGATCGGTTGCGCCGTCAACAGCAACTCGGCAAGCACACGACGTGGCAGCATCCGCGTCAGAGGCGCCGCCCACGGTGCACCGCGGCTCCACTTGGCTTCGGAGATCGCAAACGATGCTGTTTCCGCTGCAAGGCAAAGGTCACCGAATTGGGCCATCCGGAATCCTCCGGCATACGCGGCGCCGTTGACAGCGGTGATCACCGGCTTCTCGATGAAGTCGTCCGGACCGAACTCGGCGAAGTAGTCCGGCGGCCGGCTTCCGGTGGCCCGGCCGGCCATCTCTTTCAGATCCGCCCCAGCGCAGAATACTTCTCCCACTCCAGTGAGGATGGCCACCCGGTAGGTGTCGTCGGTTGCGAATTCATGCATCGCCCGCGACAACGCCTCGCGGAGCTCCGTGTTCACAGCATTGCGCGCTTCGGGTCGATTCAACGTGAGCAGCAGAACGCCGTCACGAGACTCAGACTGCAGAACGTCCGTCATAGAAATCCCCTCGTCGTTTGACGATTATTTTGCATGCAATCGTCCACCTCGTCAACGTAGGGCAGTGCATGTAGGATGAAGTGCAGGATCCTATTTCTCGGAGGGGAGCGGCGAGTGGCTCACGACTCGTTCAATCACGACCCGTTGACCGACGCGTTGTGCACTTTGATTCGCACTGGGGAACTTTCCCCCGGTGAGCGCGTCGACCAACGCATCATCTCCGAGCGGCTCAAAGTCAGCCGCACACCGCTGCGGGAAGCCCTGCGCGCCCTCGAGTCGGACGGGATTCTGACTCGCGTCCCGAATGCGGGCTACGCCGTCGCGAAACTCAGCGCTACCGATCTCTTGCAATGCTATTCGATGCGAACCCTCCTCGAGGCGGAAGTTCTCCGCTCGATCAGCTGGCCGGACAGCGACGGGATCGCGAAGCTCGAGGCCCTGAACGAGGACTGCCGCGCAGCTGCCAGAGCCGACGACATCGAAGGTCTGATCGAAGCCAACCGAGCGTTCCACTTTCTCATGTTCAGCTGGTCACCCCTGACGATGTTCGTCAATGAGATCGGTCGAATCTGGCGACTGTCGGACCCGTACCGTGCTCTCCACTACCAATCGAACAGCGACCGCCGGAAGCGTGCGGTCGTGGACCACGACGCCATGATTGCGGCGGTCGAGGCTGCCGATGCGGACGAACTAGTCGCTCTGATGGACCGGCATCGCTCGGGTTCCCGCACCATGCTTCAAAGCATGCTCGGCCCGTCCGCGAGCCCAGCCCTTTTGAGACTCCCCCAGGAAGCTCCCCTCAGTCAGGGTAGCCACCTGTCTGCAAGCTGAGCGCGGCCAGCTCACTCTGGCACGGCGAAGCCTGAAAGCATTGCGCCACCCTGTCGTTGGATGCATACTACGATTGCATGCATAATTGTCTGCAAATCGCTCCGACAGAAGGGCACGCTCATGCGCCGCGTCTACGTCAGCACCATCTTCGATCAACCGATAGATGTCGTTTGGGCGTCACTGGGTGACTTCCACCGCGTCGATAAGTGGATCCGCATCGTCCACGCATCCAGCGTGGAGGGCGCCGGGACCGAGCAATTGCCGACGATCGGATCCATCCGTCGGCTCACGGTGGGAGAGGACCGGCACACAACACGGGAACGGCTGGTCTCTTACGATTCCCGAGCCCGGCGAATGACGTACGACCTCCCGGATGCACCCCCCTTCGGCATGACCGAGTATCTGGGTACCATCCACGCAGTTCCGGTCACCGACTCACACAAGACCTTCGTCGAGTGGTACGGCCAGTACACCTGCGCGAGCGCCGACGAAGCTCCGACCATCGAGGACAAGCTGCGCGGCATTTACACAGTCTTCCTGGGCGACCTGCGCGACCACCTCACCGAAATGGCGTCGGTCACCCCGGTGGCCTGACAGCCCATCGCGGGAGAACGCGACTAGGCGCGCAGCCCAGGACTGTGGCAAATCTCAGTACCCCCGGCCCGGTGATCTACACCACACCGAAACGTAGCGTCAATTCCAGTCCCCAGGGATGCACCGGAAATGTCGTCGAACGATCAGTTCCGTGTGTGATTCGACCGCGATTGCTGACATCGGTGAGGAGTTTGTCGTGACCACCATTGGCCAACTAGAGCTGCGTGGCGCTAGTCGCCCATCTGCGAACAACCAGGAGAGCACTCGGCCCGAACGATCCACCGCCGACCGCCGATTCGATGGAGGCGCTCAGCCGTCCTACTCGGTGCCAGCGATCTACGGCAGTCCACAACTCCCGGTGGCGTTCGAGCACGAGTCCCAGACATCCGTGCTTCAAAGGCCGAGCGATCTCTCGCACCACGCCGGCGATGACGTGTGGTCCGGCGCTGAGGCCAGCTATTCCCCCATACCGCTGGAGAACAGCGTCGGAATATGGATCGAGGCTTCGGGTACCAGTCCGGAGCGAGTACTCCTCTACTTACATGTTGGGGCACTACAGTGTTGGGGACTGCACAGCCATCAGCGCTTGGTGGCTCGAATGTCCGCTACTCTCGAGGCCGCGGTGTTCATGGTGGACTACCGGACAGTGCCCGAATACACCGTCAGCGAAGGCATCGGCGACGGCATCAGCGCGTTCCGAAGCCTGTTGGGAGCGGGCTACCAGCCTGATCAGATCGTCCTGGCAGTAGATTCGGCCGATGGAGACCTGGCGTTGATGGTCCCCATGGCGATTCAGGAACTGGGGCTGCCCCTACCGGCATCTATCGTCACGATATCGCCACTGACCGAAGAACCCCGATCTGCGTGCACACGGCAGCAGGCGAACTTCTCGCCGTGCGCACTGCTGCCCTCGAGCAAGGTAGGAGTGTCATGACGGCCTAGGTCCTACACCTTTCCGCGGGCTGCGGACCGCTCCAGCTGATTTTGTTCGGTGAGATCCGTCGACCTGTCAATCCCTTTCCATTGCTAAATCTGAGGCACCCTCGAGCGAGTATGCTTGCAAGGTGATGCCGGCCGATGCCACTTCGAGCAGATGAAGCGCACAAGTACCAACCCCGGCGGGTCGGCGGTAGATCCAGGCCCTTCTGCACGGGCACTCGTGGTAGCCGTCGCTGCGGCGGCAAACACTCATCGCGACGAGATCGTGCGTTTGATGATCGACCATGTCATCCTCGAAATGGCCGAAGTAGCGGCCGACCAACGACTCGTAGAATTGCTCGCAGTAGGGGCGGACGCTTCGGTTACCGCCAACGTACAGATGCTCGAGCACGACATCGACGTCAAGTGGATGACAGCGCCAGGGGCTGTCAGGGAGTTCGCCCGGGTAGTCGCTCAGCGAGGATTTCCTGTCGCTGTCCTGGAGCAGGGCTCTCGACTGACCCGAAACGTCATGTTGCGCTGGTGCTTGGAGCAACTCGGGGTGCTCGGAAAGGATCCCGTGGTCGTCGCCCAGGCAGCTGTGGATTTGATGTCGAGGCTGACCGACTGGGCCGACAATCTGTATCAACAGCTATTGGAGATTTACGAGGCCGCATTCGAGACCTGGCTGCGAAACCGTAGTGCAGCCCGATCAGCGCGGATCGACGACATTCTCGCAGGCCGCCATGTAGAGGTAGCCGAAGCCGAAATTACACTTGCCTACCGGCTCGATCAATGGCATCTAGGGTTGACAGCGTGGATCGACAGTTCAGCACACGGTGACTATTTGGCACGTCTGGACGAGGTGGTCACTACCCTCGCCAAAACCCTTGGCTGTCATAGTCGCCCGTTATTCGAGCCTCGTGACGAACGCACCGCATGGGCGTGGCTGCCGCTCGGAACCAGCCGCCGGGTCGACCTGTCCGAAGTCGCATCCACAATCGATGGTCGGGACGATTCGGTAACGATCGCTTTGGGGGCGGCGCACGAAGGAAGGAAGGGGTTCGTCCGCACCCACCAACAAGCCGTTCAGGCGGCTGTGGTGGCACGGGCGTCACAAGCTCCTGGACTCCACGCCGTACCCATGGAAGAGGTTGGGGCTGTGGCGCTGATGTGCTCAGACCTCGAACTGACCCGCTCATGGGTCAACGACGTCCTCGGCCCTTTGGCCGCCGACGATCCCACCATTGCACTGTATCGGGAGACCCTGCGCGTATTCCTGACGAGTGGCGGTAGCTACACGACTGCTGCCATTTCGTTGAACCTCCACAAAAACTCGGTCATGTACAGGCTGCGCAAGATCGAGGACCTGCTCGGGCGAAGCGTCCGCGAAAGACGGCTGGATCTCGAAAACGCTCTTGCGCTGTGCGCTTGGCTCGGCCCGGCCGTCCTTCACCCTTTCACGCCCGCAGACTGATATCGCGGAGCCGGCGGCACCACACATCCACGGCGGAACTCATTGCGGTGATAGATGGCTCAGGTCGGCGGCCTCCCCAGGCTCGCCGATCATGCCTCTCCGGTGCGGATCGCCCCCTCCAACCTCCCGCCCGGCGAAGCCGAAAGGGGAGCGCGAGAATGTGGCCCTGGACACATAGCGATTATTTTGCATACACTCGTTCATGCCAAGTCGTCGTCTTCCGACTTCTCCCGTGATATCGATCGCGGCCCTATCTCTATTGAAAGCTATGCCGCAGAACGGGAACAAGGAGCTGCTGTGAATCAGCCACATTATATGCCAACTCGCACGCAAGGAGTGGAATCTATGCCAGCCGGTGCCGAGAGCCCTCAGGAAGGAGCCGAATCTACATTGGCGCGCCTTGTCGTAACCCGGCGTGACGGGTTGCCAACGGTCATCGAGGCTGCGGGCGGTCGTTCGGTCATGGAACTGATCCGCGACCACGGTATCGACGAACTACTCGCGATGTGCGGCGGGTGTTGCTCGTGTGCGACCTGTCATGTCTACGTCGATCCGGCATTCGCCGACAGGCTGCCGCCGATGACCGGCGAGGAAGACGACCTGCTCGACAGTGCTGCCTCCCGCGACGCGAACTCACGCCTGTCGTGCCAGCTTGCGTTCACCGACGCCCTGGATGGCCTGCGTGTGACGATCGCTCAGGAAGAGTGACATGAAGAATTCGTACGACGCCCTGATCGTCGGTGCGGGTCATGCCGGCGCCCACACCGCGCTAGCTTTGCGACAGAACGGTTTCGGCGGCAGTGTCGCGCTGTTGGGTGACGAGCCCGAACCGCCTTACGAGCGGCCACCGCTCTCCAAGGAGTTCCTCAACGGTGACAAGCAGTTCGACCGACTATTGATCCGCCCGGTGCCATTTTGGGCAGAACGCGCCGTGCAGATGCTGCCTGGTCGCCGCGTAGTCGCCGTTGATCCCGTCGCTCGCACGGTGGGAACCACCGCGGGCGAGGAATTCACCTACGGTCGGCTGGTGTGGGCCACTGGCGGGCGGGCGCGCGCGCTGACCTGCCCCGGCGCGGGGGCTGCAGGTGTCCACAGCCTGCGGACTCGAGCCGACGCCGAGCGGATCCAACTCGCACTGCCCGACATTCAACATGTCGTGATCATCGGCGGTGGTTACATCGGCTTGGAAGTGGCCGCGGCGCTGGCGACAAAGGGCAAGAGCGTGACCGTGCTGGAGGCTTGTGAGAGGGTACTCGCACGCGTAGCCGGCGAGGAGCTTTCGCGGTTCTACGAAGCCGAGCATCGTGCGCGAGGCGTCGACGTCCGACTCGGCGCGAAGGTCGACGCCATCGAGACGAAAGACGGGCGCGTCACGGGCGTTTGCCTCGCCGACGGCACAGTTTTACCAGCAGAGATGGTGGTCGTGGGCATCGGCATCATCCCGGCGGTCGAGCCTCTGGTCGACGCCGGCGCCGAGGGAGGCAACGGCGTCGCAGTCGATGCATTCATGCGCACCAGCCTGCCGGACGTCTTGGCCGTTGGTGACTGCGCGTTCCACGCGAACCCGTTCGCCGACGGAGAGCGCGTTCGACTCGAGTCGGTTCAGAACGCCGTGGACACGGCCGCCACGGCGGGACGCACCCTGGTTGGCAATCCACTTCCGTACCACGCGGTGCCGTGGTTCTGGTCGAACCAGTTCGACTTGAAGCTGCAGACCATGGGTTTGTCGACCGGTTACGACCAAACGGTGGTACGTGGCGAGATGGCGACACGCAGCTTTTCCCTCGTCTACCTGCGGCGCGGACGGGTGATCGCCCTGGACTGCATCAATGCCACTCGAGATTTCGCGCAGGGACGGGCCTTGGTGACAGAGGGCGCGCAGATCGAGCCAGCCCTGTTGGCGGACGCTTCCATTCCGCTCAAACAGGCCAAGGTGATGGGCGCGCCCGCCTGAATAGCGCGCTGCACCTTCGACATTCTCGCACGAACCGTCCCATGGACGACCAAATAGGGCCGGCCTCCCAACGTCCGGTTCACCAGTTCGCCGACAGCCACGATGTAAGGAAACATGATGGACACCCAACACTCAGACCAGCCAATCAGTTTCGCCGACCCAGACGTCTATGCTTGCCCGTTCCCTGCCTACGATCGCCTGCGTGAAGAGCAGCCGGTGTACTGCGATCCGAAGTCCGGCCATTACGTCCTCACGCGATACGACGATGTGCGCAAGGCCATGCTGAACGTCGCCGCGCTGAGCAACAACACGGGGGTGATGGGCGATCGCTGGGCATCGGAGGCCAACCATCTGTTCGAGACGGAAGGCTGGTTGCCGATGAACACGCTGGTATCCAACGACCCACCGGGCCACCGGGCCTACCGCGCTCTGGTCGACAAAGTATTCACGACACAAAAGGTACGGAGCCTGGAACCGCGCATTCAGCAACTCGTCGACGAGCTGATCGACGACTTCGTGGGACTTTCCGAGATCGACTTCCTCGCCGCGTTCGCGGTGCCACTGCCGATGTACGTGATCTCCGAGCAGCTGGGCGTGGCGCACGAGGACCGAGCGCAGTTCAAGCATTGGTCCGACGTGGCCATGGAGAGCATGAACCCATTGGTGACGCCGGAGCGCCAAATCGTTCTGGCGCGAGAACTGATCGCGATGCAGCGTTACATGGCGCGCCAAATCGATCGCGTGCGTGCGACGCCCGACGACAAGCTGTTGAGCCGCTTGGCGAATTCAGAGACCGAGGGGCGGCGGCTCGATATGCGCGAACTGCAGAGCTTGATCCTGCAGATCCTGGTGGCCGGCAACGAGACGACGACGACGACGCTGGCACTTGGCATGAAGACATTGATCGAGCGTCCCGATCTTGCCGACACCGTCCGCCGCGATCCCGGATACGCCCAACTGTTCGTGGAGGAAACGCTGCGTGTCACGGCGCCGCTGCAGACACTGTTTCGACGGGCGCTCGCCGACGTCGAGATCGGGGGCGTGACGATTCCCCTCGGTTCGATGGTCGAAGTGCGGTTCGGCGCCGCGAACCGCGACCCACGGCAGTTCGCCTGCCCGGCGGACGTCGATTTGGACCGCCCGAACAGCGCGAGCCACCTCAGCTTCGGGGCTGGCATCCACATGTGCGTCGGTAATCAGCTTGCGCGAGCGGAGCTTCGGCTTGCGTTCCAAACCTTGACTCGGCGGCTGACCGGCTTCCGCACGACACGGGGCAGCGACAGCCTGCACTGGATGGACAACTACACCGCGTACGGGCCGGACCGGATGTGGATGACATTCGAGGTGCAAGGGTAACGACGACTGCTACTCGGACGCGGGTACCGGAGAGTGGGGTGACGCCCGCGTCCGGCAGACAGTCGAATGCTTCGTCCACGAGTGACCTCGAATGTGTCCACACCGCCGAAATGCTCCAATCGCGAACTGTATTGCGCTACAGACACTTCAGGGATACAATGGAGCTGTAGCGGGACAATGACAGCCTTCCTAGCCTGAGGATGCATTTGTCCCGCTACAGCTTTCCTCGTCTCTCCCGGCCAACCTGAATTCGGCTACCGACCCCACATCACAGCGCACTCTCGAGCACTCGCTCGAGGTCGTGTTCATTTACGCGGAACGTAGTCCCTGCGGAAGCGAAGTCACTCATCGCGGCCCTGGCGAGATCTGTCAGATCCGTGGGTGCGACGCCGATCTCGCTCAGCCGGCGGGGCTTCGAGAGGTCCGCCAGCAGCTTCTCCGCAGCTACCGATGCAGGCACCGAGCCGAAAACATCCTTTAATGCGGAAACAGCAGACGGGTCGCGACGGATCACCAAATCGAGTACGTGCGGAAGCACAATGGCGTCCACTACGCCGTTATGGACATGGACTTGGTGACCGATGGTGTGCGAAAGCGCAGCGGTGAGGCCCCCGCCGGCCGAGTCCGTTCCGTCGCCGACAAGCAAGGCAAGGACGGACAATTCGATCCTGACGTCCGGATCGTGCGGGTTGTCGGCGAGCGCACGGATACGGCCGGGAAGGTGACGGGCGGCGTAGCCGAGAGCCGCGTCGGCGAAAAGATTTCGCCGCTTGGTAGTGAGCCCCTCGACGGCCATGACAAGCGCATTCACGGCGGCGTCGCGGACTACGGTGTCGGGAGCGCCTACCATCAGCGCGGGGTCGACGATCACACAGCGGGCCCGCGTACCGGGATCGAACAGCGCAATACGCTCGGACAATTCCGTATGGGTGACAGCGGATCCGGCCTTCGTTGCCGCCGTCGTCGGCGTGGTCGGGAGAACCACCATCGGCAGCTTGGGCCGGTTCAGACGCGGACTGACGAGCTGGCCTCGGTCGTTGCGATGCGTTGCGAGTGCCGCGAGGTCTTTACCCTCGGCGCGAACAATGTTCGCAGCCCTGGCCGTAACCATGGCCGAACCGCCCCCGACGACCACCACCGCATCGGCGGTAGCCAGCTCATCCGCCGCAGCAAGGACCGTGTCGATCGGGCTGTGTGGACGGACGTCACTGATGACACCCGCCAGGTCGCGGCCGGCGGCCCGGGCGACGAACTCGATGAGGGTACCGTCCCGCGCAACACTGGGTGCACAGACCAGCACGGGCCGAGCCGAACCGCACCGATCGAGTTCAGCAGCGAGGTGTTCGGCGCCCCAGTGGACACGCAGCGCCGCGCGGAAGAAGGTCCGGACGCTCACGACGGCCCGTCGATCCCTATTCGGACGGCGAGCCGGTCCAGTTCACGGTCGACCGTGGTGAAGAGCCGAGCCGAGGTCAGCGTGCGCTTGTAGTAGAGGTGTCCTGGGTGTTCCCAGGTGTAGCCGATACCACCGAGCACCTGCAGTGCAGACGAGGCCACCCGGACGGCACAATCCGAGACGTGTGCGTGCGTCATCGCAGCTAATTCCTCTGGGTCATCAGCGTTCTCCGTGAGGCTCCACACCCCGTACCGCGCAACGTCCCGGGCGGTCTCCACGTCCACCAACATGTCGGCAAGCAGATGCTTGAGCGCCTGGAAGCTGCCGATCGCGCGCCCGAACTGTTGCCGCTCACGCGCGTGCGACAGTGCGAGATGGAGAGCCCCGCGAGCAACACCAGCCTGCTCAGCGGCCAGGAGGACGGCAGGCACTGCGCGGGCCCGACGGAGCGCGGCGGCGTCGAGGTGTTCGTGCGCCAACATGGCCGGGGCGCCCGTGACATGAATGGTGCCGAGAGGCCGCGTGGGATCGAGGGCCGACTCCGGGTGCACGTCGAGGCCGGTGGTTCCCCGGGTGACGCCGAAGATTCGCTCACCTTGTGGGGTGTGCGCGGCAATCAACACCAGACCGGCCTGTTCGGCATGCGGTACATGTGCGATCCGGCCATGGAGCAGCCAGCCACCCGGCCCCTGCTCTGCTCGAACGACATCGTCCGCACTCGCAGGGTCGGCCCACGTTCCGACGAGTTCTCCGGCCGCCAGCCCACCGAGCCACTTACGCGCCTGGTCGCCCACGCCTGCTTGCAGCGCAGCGACCGCAGCACCTGCGCTGGCCAGAAGCGGTTGAGTCGATACACTCTGCCCGGCCGCCTCCAGCACGACGGCGAGGTCGACGAGAGTGCCGCCTCCACCCCCGTCCGACTCGCCTACCGCAATGCCGGCCAGACCGAGTTCGCCCGTCAGCTGCCCCCATACCGCGGGGTCGGCCGTGGTCTTGCCGGCGAGCACGGCCTCGTGGTCGGCAGCGCGTGCGCGCTCGAAGAAGCGGCCGGCGTGCTGCGCCAGGTCCTGTTGGTCGTCGGTAAGATTAAACCGCATTTCTTTCCTCCTGCCTCGGCTCCTTGTGAACTGGTAACTGCCGCGGCTCGCGGGGCAGACCGAGCACACGTTCGGCAAGCGTGTTGCGCTGTATCTGCAGAGAGCCGCCGTAGACCGTTCCAGGGCGGGCGTGCAATGCATCGTCGACCCAGGCCGTGGCTGATGCAGCATCGAGACCGCGTGGTTGCGGACCGAGAGCTGCGACCGCACCGGGCCCATCGAGGCTCAGGGCGGATCGCCCGAGAAGGTCGAGGGCGAGTTCGGTAACACGTTGGCGGTACAAAGACATGAACATCTTCGTGACCGAGGATTCGGGGCCGGGCGGGTCTCCCGACACTCCTGCCGAAAGGCTACGTAGCGCGAGGCAGCGCAGCACGTGTACGTCGGCACGGCACCGAGCGATGCGCCGCCGGAGTCCCCGGTCTCTCGCGCCACCCGTCGCGCGGGCGAGTTCGATGAGCCTCTCGACTTCGATTCGGGCTGCGGCGGCGGCCGCCAACCCACCTGCACCTCGCTCGAAACCCAGCAGGCCGAGTGCAACCTGCGCCCCGTTACCGATGCCGCCCACCACATGTTCATCCGAGGCGACCGCGTCGGTGAGAAACACCTCGGCAAACTCCGTTTCACCCGCCATGTTCTTGATGCCGCGCACTGTCACACCCGGCTGATCGATCGGCAGCAACATGAAGCTGAGCCCCTTACCGCCGGGGAGGGCGGGATCGGTCCGAACCAGCGCGAACAGCCAGTTGGCGCTGAGCCCGGCCGTTTGCCAGATCTTCTGGCCGTTGATGATCCACGAATCTCCCTGCCGCACAGCCCTCGTCCGAACATTGAACAGGTCCGAACCTGCCTCTGGTTCGGAATAGCCTTGTGCCCAGGTGATTTCTCCAGAAAGGGTCCGAGGGAGAAAGAAGGCCTTCTGTGCCGCCGAACCGTAGTGCATCAGCGTCGGGCCGAGAAGCACCATCCCGTTCGCGTCGTTCGCAGTCGGGAATTGGGGGGCGCCCGCTTCCGCAAGCTCTTCGGTGACGATCGACTGCTCGATCAATGTCAAGCCACCGCCGCCGTACTCCGCCGGCCAACCGGGCGCAAGGAGTCCATGCTCGAGAAGAGTCGCCCGCCATTCCGACCGGAATGTCGCGCGCTCCCCCTCGGACAGAGCACCGAATCCATGCCAATCAGGACCCAAAAGTCGTGCTAGAAGCTCACGCACCTCCATCCGGTAGCGCTGCTCAGCGTCCGAGTAATGCAGATCCATCGTCGTCTCTTCCCATCGCCGGGCCATCGACACTCAGTGTAGCCGAATGGCATGCATTATGGCATTCTTTACGGGAGGTAGCTATCTCACGGCGACCGAAGTTCGACAGTGTCGCCCGGTACACTCGTCTGGTGCCGACGCGTCGTCGCGCCACTCACGCACGGGCAAATTTGCCCGCAGCCGGTGGCGGAGAACACTTCTCGAGATGAACTGTACGCGACCCTCACGCCTGGAGCGGACCGTTGATTTCGCAATTGGAGGCACATTCCCGAGTCCGTCCACAGGACCCACCACAGGATTACATTCGCCGTGCTCGCATTGGGAGTTGCGGTGTATTCCATGCTGCAATCCCTGGTCGCACCTGTGCTGCCGACCATCACGGTGAACCTCCACACCACACAGAACACGGTGACGTGGGTGCTGACCGCCTACCTCCTTTCTGCCTCGATTTTCACTCCGATCCTCGGACGGATCGGGGACGCCGTCGGCAAGAAGGAAGTGCTGCTCGTGGCGCTCGGCGCTCTGGCACTCGGCTCCTTGCTCTCCGCACTCGCCGACGGAATCAGCACCATGATCGTCGCCCGCGCCATCCAGGGCGTCGGCGGCGGCATCTTGCCGCTGGCGTTCGGCATCGTGCGCGACGAGTTTCCCCGCGAAAAGGTCTCCGACGCCATCGGTCTGTTCGCCGCTTTGACAGCGGTGGGCGCCGGCTTGGGGATGGTAGTGGCCGGGCCGATCGTGAACTTCCTGGACTACTATTGGCTGTTCTGGCTGCCCATGATCATGGTGCTGCTGGCCGCCGTGCCACCGTTGTTCTCGTCCCGGAGTCGGTTTAACGCAATGGATCCCGAACAAGTGTGCTGCCCGTAGTTCTGCTGTCGGCGTGGTTGGTGTGCCTGTTGCTGGCCTTGTCGAAGGCATCGGACTGGGGGTGGACCTCCGGCATAGTAATCGGATTACTCCTGGGTGCCCTGGCCCTGGCCGTGGGGTGGTACTCGTCGAAGCGAAGGTGGCAACGCCCCTCGTCGATATGCAGATGATGCGCCTGCCTGCGGTGTGGACGACCAACCTCGTCGCACTTCTGGTCGGGGCGGGAATGTACGCGTTCTTCGGGTTCGTACCCCAGTACGTGCAGACGCCCTCGACCGCCGGGTACGGATTCGGAGCGAGTATTGCCGAGTCCGGGCTGATCTTGCTGCCCTTCAGCGTGACGATGTTCGCGGTGGGACTCGTCTCCGGCCGACTCGCCGCCCGCGTCGGATCCAAGGCAGTCGTTATCGGGGGCACCGCCACCGCCACCGCCGTTGTCCCGTTCGTCCTGCTCGTCGTCGCCCACGATCACAAGTGGTCGCTCTACACGGCTACCGCAATTATGGGTGCCGGTTTCGGCCCCGCCTTCGCGGCTATGGCGAGCCTCATCGTCGACGCGGTCCCCGCGGAGCACACCGGTGTCGCCTCGGGCATGAACGCTGACATCCGCACTATCGGTGGCTCGATCGGCGCCGCCCCCATGACCAGCATCGTCAACGCCGGGGGCCGACGGCTTGCCGCGGGAGGAGGGTTACACCCACGGCTTCGCCGTGCTTGCCGGCGTCACCGCGCTTGCTGTGCTCGCTGCCTCGGCCATCGCGGTCACCCATCGCGTCGGAGCATCATCCGCGAACGCACCGTCTCACCTCGAGGTGAGTGCAGCTCGCTCAGTATCTCCGGCCGTGAGGTAGGAACAAGACCTGCCGTGGATTCAGGGTCACTCGCGTAGCGAGCCCGTAGTCGCGGCGGCGGTGACCTCGGCGCCCAAGTGGGACAGGGCTTCCGGTAGCGTCCCACCGCGATGCGCCACCGTTCGAGCGTAGAGCCGCCCGGCGCGGTACGACGAGCGCACCAGCGGCCCGGACATCACACCCGCGAATCCGACCTCCTGAGCGAACTCGGCGTGACGAACGAACTCTTCGGGTTCGACCCAGCGCTCCACCGGATGGTGCCGCTTCGAAGGACGCAGATACTGCGTGATCGTAATGATGTCGCACCCGGCCGCGTGCAGGTCGGTCAACGCCTCGGTGACCTCGTCGGGTGTCTCCCCCATTCCGAGAATCAGGTTGGACTTGGTGACCAGGCCCGCCTCGCGGGCCTTCGTCAGCACCTCCAGCGAGCGCTCGTAACGGAACGCCGGCCGGATTCGCTTGAAAATCCGAGGTACCGTCTCGAGGTTGTGCGCGAGCACCTCCGGCCGGGCACCGAACACTTCACCGAGCTGGTCGTCCTGAGAGTTGAAGTCAGGGATCAGCAACTCGACTCCCGTATCCGGGTTCAGTTCATGGATCTCCCGGACCGTCTCGGCGTAGAGCCATGCGCCACCGTCTGAGAGGTCGTCACGGGCGACACCGGTAACAGTGGAGTACCGCAGCTTCATGTGCCGCACGGACTCTGCGACACGACGGGGCTCGTCACGGTCGAGTTCGGCGGGCCGGCCTGTATCGATCAAACAGAAGTCGCAGCGCCGGGTACATTGCTCACCACCGATGAGGAACGTGGCCTCACGGTCTTCCCAGCACTCGTAGATGTTCGGGCAGCCGGCTTCCTCACATACCGTGTGCAGGCCACCGGACCGCACGATGTCCATGAGTTCCGTGTACTGCGGCCCGATTCGCGCCGTGGTGCGGATCCACTCGGGTTTGCGCTCGATCGGAGTCCGGGCGTTGCGGACCTCGAGTCGAAGCAGCTTACGGCCTTCCGGAGTGATCGTCATTCGTGTTCTCCCCTCCGTTCGAGCTAGTGTCCGGCGAAGTCATGGCGCCTTGCTCAGGACGGTTCGGAGCGCGTCAAGAACACTCGGGTCATCGATAGTCGATGGAACGTGATCGTCGATGCCGTCGGCGATCCCGCGCATCGTCTTACGGAGAATCTTTCCCGATCGCGTCTTGGGCAGAGCCGGGACCACGGTGACCTGCCTGAGTGAGGCGACAGGACCCACCTGGTCGCGCACCATCTCGACCAGTTCGGTGCGTAGTTGGTCCTCGTAGTTGTCCGCGCTGGTGTCCACGCCCGCCTTGAGTACGACGAACCCCCGGGGCACCTGCCCCTTCACCGCGTCTGCGGTGCCAATGACGGCGCACTCTGCTACATCGGGGTGGGAGGACACGGCCTCTTCCATTGCGCCGGTCGACAATCGATGTCCGGCAACGTTGATGATGTCGTCGGTGCGGCCCATGACGAACACGTAACCGTCGGAGTCGATCCGCCCTCCGTCGCCGGTGAGGTAGTAACCATCGAATGCAGAGAGGTAGGACCGCACGAACCGGTCGTCGTCCTTCCACAGCGTAGGTAGCGCACCCGGCGGCATCGGCAATTTCATCACGATGGCACCGTCTTCACCCGCCGCAACCGGTACACTGTCGGTACCGAGAACTTGGACGTCCCAACCGGGTAGAGGGCGGGTCGGCGATCCCGGTTTGATCTCGAGCAACTCGATTCCCGCCGGGTTGGCGACGATCGGCCAGCCGGTTTCGGTCTGCCACCAATGGTCTATGACCGGGATGCCTAGCAGATCCGATGCCCAACCGAAAGTTCCCGGGTCCAGCCGCTCGCCGGCAAGGAACAGATACTTCAACTCCGACAGGTCGAATTGCTGCGCGAATGCGCCGTTCGGGTCTTCCTTCCGGAGAACTCGCAAGGCCGTCGGCGCAGTGAACATGGTGCGGACCCCGTACTCGGAGATCACTCGCCAGAATTGGCCGGCATCGGGGGTGCCCACCGGCTTGCCCTCATACAGCACGGTCGTCGCGCCGGCCAGCAACGGCCCATAGACGATATAGGAATGGCCGACCACCCAGCCGACGTCGGATGCGGTGAAAATCGTTTGCCCCGGCCGAATATCGTACACATTCGGCATCGACCACGTCAGGGCCGTGGCGTAACCACCACAGTCGCGTACTACCCCTTTGGGCTTTCCCGTGGTTCCGGAGGTGTACAGCACGTACAGCGGGTCGGTGCTCTTCACCGGGACAGGATCGGCCGGAATCGCCGACTTCATGGCCTCGGCCCAGTCCACGTCGCCAGAACCCATCACGGCCCCGGCCTGAGGGCGCTGCAAGATCACGCGCGCGCCCGGACTGTAAGAAGCAAGCTCGATTGCTCTGTCCAGCAACGGCTTGTACTCGATAACTCGACTGCCCTCGATTCCGCAGGAAGCCGACACTATCGCGGCCGGCTCGGCATCGTCGATGCGTGCGGCGAGCTCCTTCGCGGCGAATCCGCCGAAGACCACCGAGTGCACCGCCCCCAGCCTGGCGCACGCCAGCATTGCAACCACAGCCTCGGGAACCATCGGCATGTAGATGACGACCCGGTCGCCTCGGCTCACGCCGACCCCGCGCAATACCCCGGCGAACAGTGCAACCTCGTCGCGCAACTGCGCGTAGCTGTAGGACCGCTTCGTTCCGGTGACAGGCGAGTCGTATATGAGCGCTGCGCGGTCGCCGTGCCCGGCGTCGACATGCCGGTCCAGTGCGTTATACGCCACGTTCAGCTCCCCGTCGGGGAACCAGCGGTAGAACGGCGGGTTCTCGTCGTCGAGGGCGACTGACGGAGCGCTGTGCCAATCCAGTGCCTGTGCGGCTCGCAACCAAAACCCCTCGCGGTCCGTCACACTCGACCGGAAGACCGCCTCGTAATTACCCACTGTGTCCACCTTTCAGACTCGGCCCCGGCGGCGCATTCCGTACGGCACATGGCCCAGCACACCCGGACAGGTGCGGCTGGTGGGCGCACGGCCAACCTGCGATTAATATGCCATATTGCATGACAAAACTCAATGGGCTGGCCGGGGCGAACCCGCTCCGCGTACCGCTTTGCCCCAGTAATCCTGCGTCGTGATGCGTAGCCGCCACTACCTCTCGGCAAAATACTGTGAATGCTATAGACGCGTCCACTCAATTTGCATAACCTATGGCATGCGTCACCGCATATGCGTCTGTGTCCCGCAGTCGGCTGTAAGGACCTACCCGAGGGCCGTGGTGCGCCGCCGTCCAGATGCAGGCCTGACCTCTGAGCCCATTCCACGATCGATCACCACCGCAGGCCGAAACAACATGACAACGTCCCGACCAGTACGGGCCCTACTTCAGGATCGCCATGAAAATTATCGAAGACTTGCATAGCGCGCCGATGAGCCGCTTCCAGGTCGTTGCCATCTCTGTCGCACTACTGCTACTACTCATGGATGGTTACGACCTCGCAGTCATGGCCTTTGTGGCACCGAGCCTTTCCGAACAGTGGACCCTCCCCGCAGACAGCTTGGGATACCTCATCAGTGCCGGCTTGTTCGGAACAGCCGTCGGCTCGATCGTTCTTGCACCCATCGCCGATCGGATCGGCCGTCGGCCACTGACATTGGCGTGTCTCGTGATCATCATTGCCGGACTGGTGGGATCTGGCTTCAGCACGAACTTCGAGTTGATGTTCGCGTCCCGGGTCGTCACAGGACTGGGCATCGGCGGCTTGGCAGCCACGCTCAACGTCCTTGTTTCCGAGATGAGCTCGAATAGGCGACGTGGCTTGGCCATGGGTGTCTTCGCAGCGGGATTCTCGATCGGGGCAACAGTGTGCGGAATTGTCGCTCGCTGGATGATCCCGGCCTTCGGATGGCAATCGATGTTCTTCGTCGGAGCCGCCGTCACCATCGCGCTACTGCTGGTCTGCGTCCGGCTTCTCCCCGAGTCGCTGGAATTTCTGTTGACCAAACAACCGCCGAGCGCCCTTGAACGCGCCAATTCCATCCTCGACAAGATCGGTATGTCGCAGTTGTCCGAGCTGCCGGCTCCGGACAAGACCGAGTCGATCGAAGGAAGTGTGCGGGAGGTCCTCTCCAGGACCATGATCATCCGCACGATCCTCTTGTGGATCGGCTATGGGTGCCTCGTCGCCGGATACTACTTCTTCAGCACCTGGCTGCCCAAGATCATGGCGACGACCACTGGGGACAAGACCATTGGCATCACCTTGGGGACCATCGCCAACTTCGGCGGCATCCTGGGTTGCCTCGTCTTCGGCGTCCTCACTTCCTACTTTGCGATTCGCAAGGTATTGATCACCATGCTGACCGCAGGCGGAGTGGCTTGCCTCGCGTTCGCTGCGGTCCTCGGGCAAACGGGACTCGCCATGGTTGTCGCTGCCCTCATCGGGCTTCTGCTCATGGGCGGCATTGTCGGCTTCTACACCCAGCCCCACGCTGTCTATTCGCCCCGAGCGCGCGCCACCGGAAACGGATGGATGATCGGTATCGGGCGATTGGTGTCCATCGCGGCGCCCGTTGTCACCGGATACTTGATCGCCGCGCATTGGACACCGGCAAGCCTCTTCGTTGCGTATTCGGTCCCGCTCTTCGTCGCGGCTCTGTGCATTGTCACGTTAGGCATGGCATCCAGACGTCCGGGCATGGGGAGCATGTCAGAGGTATCGCCCGCCCCGGCGGAGACACGCTGACACCCGTTCGATACCGGAGGAACAAGACTGAGGGCCAGGGTCACCGATCGCACAGATCGGTGACCCTGGCCCTGGCCATTGCCGCGCAAAAGACACCTCGAACGAGGCGTGAGTCTCATTCGAGGTGTCCTTCCGATATTCAGAAGCGAGGCTTGTTCACGGGTCGCTCTTGAATCTCAGCACCGGTGCCCCCTCACCGACGGTGTCGAACTCGGCCGTCACTCTTTGCCCGATCTCCACGTCGGTGGCGCTGCCGCCGTCGGCATTCAGCAGGTTCGTCAGGACCCTCGGCCCCTCATCGAGTTCCACGTAGGCGAGGACGTACGGGGAGGTCTTCGCAAAGGCACCCTCACCTCGGTGAACCGTGGTGTAGCTGTGCACCACACCCCTGCCGCTGGCCTCTTGCCAGCGGACCTCGCCGGTCATGTGACGGGGGCAGAACGGCCGTGGCGGCCATATCACCGCTCCGTCCTCGGGGCATTTACTGAGCATCAGTCGATTTTCCGCACCACCCTCCCAATACGGTTCGATGCCAGGCTCGACGGCGAAGGCTACTTCAGGAAATGGCTGCGGTCGTGGATGGATCACGAGTCCTCCTGCCCGAGAATGAGGGTCGCGCTACCCATGCGGGTACCGAGCCAACCGCCGGTGCCGTGGACCAGCGCGATATCGCAGTCCGGCACCTGAACTACGGGGGTCGCGTCACCACGCAACTGGCGGACGGCCTCGATAGTGCGCGTCATTCCGCCGCGGTTCGCGGGATGGTTGTTGCAGAGTGAACCGCCGTCGGTGTTGAACGGCAGCGCGCCGGTCGAACGGAGTGTCCCGTCCGTGACGAACCGCCCACCGTAGCCCTTTGCGCAGAAGCCGAGGTCTTCGAGGGTCATGATGACGGTGATGGTGAACGAGTCGTAGATCGACACGTAGTCGATGTCGGCGTGTGAGACGCCGGCCTCGGCAAAGGCGCGTGGGCCGGACCACACTGCGCCCGTGTGGGTGAGATCGATGCCTCCGAGTTCGGTGTGCTTCGTGGCCTCACCGGCGCCGAGCACCTTGACCGTCCTGCGCGACAGGCCGGCCGCGACTTCTGGCGATACCACGACCAGCGCGCCGCCTCCGTCGGTGACGACGCAGCAATCCATGCGGCGCAGTGGATCCGCAACGAGGGGGGAACCGAGCACCTCCTCGATGGTGACCGGCTTCTGCAGGAAAGCCGACGGATTGTGTTGGGCGTGCGAGGCGGCGGCCACCTTGACTTCGGCCAGCTGCGCTGCCGTAGTGCCGAACTCGTGCATGTGTCTGCGGGCGGCGAGCGCGTAGGACGAGGGATTGCTGTGCCCGTACGGTGCCTCGAACGGGTGCGCCGGCCCCGCTGACGGGGGTGTCCTGCGCCCGGCCGACCGTGGGCGGCCGCCCATGGTGATCAGCGCGACCGTGCATTTACCTGCCGCGATCGCCTGCGCCGCATGGCTCACCTCCGCGACGTATGTGGAGCCGCCGAGGTCGGTCGAGTCGATGTGCCGGGCGGCGAGTCCGAGGTGATCGGCCATTGCGATCGGTCCGCCGGGAGCGTCACCGGAGCAGAAGTAGCCGTCGACGTCGGTGAGTTGCAGCCCCGCGTCGGTCAGAGCGCCGATCGCGGCCTCGACATGAATCTGCGCCGTCGAAGTATTCGGCAGGATACGGCCGGGATGCTCGTAGGCGCCGGCGATGAACGCCGCGCCTCGGATGGTCACCGTCCCGCCTCTGCATACCCGGATTCGTGGCCGCTCATGCTCGCGGCCCTCCGGCAACGTAGATGATCTGGCCGTTGATGTACCCGGCGTCCTCACTCGCGAGTAGTGCGATCGCGTTGGCAATATCGATCGGCTGAGCAACCCTGCGCATCGGATTCGCTTCCGCCACAGTCTTTTTGTAGGTCTCGAAGTCGCGCCCCTGCCGCTCGGCGGTTTGACGGATCATCGGCGTTTCGACGAAGCCGGGGGCAACGGAGTTGACCGTGATGCCGAACTGACCGAGTTCGATGGCGTGAGTCTTGGTCATTCCTTGCAGTCCGGCCTTCGCCGCCGAGTAATTCGTCTGCCCGCGATGGCCGAGTGCTGCGACGCTCGAGAGATTGACGATGCGGCCCCACCGGTTTTCCACCATCGAGGCCTGTGCCGCGCGGGTGAACAGAAAGGTGCCCTTCAGATGGGTATCGATGACTGTCGTCCAGTCGTCGTCACTCATCTTGAACAGCAGATTGTCCCGCAGCACCCCCGCGTTGTTGACGAGAACACCGATGGGGCCGAGTTCGCCGAGGGTGCGCTCGACTGCGGCGGTCACCTGTCCGGGATCGGAGACATCACAGCCGATGGCGATCGCCTTGCCACCTTCGGCGACGATGTCGGCAGCCACCGATTTCGCTTTGTCTTCGGCCAGGTCGACGACGGCCACCGACGCACCTGCTGTAGACAATCGCTGAGCGGTGGCGGCGCCGATCCCCTGTGCGGCGCCGGTGATGATCGCAACGCGACCGTTCAGGTTCACCATGAGTTACTCCTCTTGTGCTGGAAAGCACGAGCCGCATCGCTCGTGCTCATCGAAAATCGAAACGGCCACGGTCGAGGACAGTTCGCCCCGCACCGTCGATCGTTCGGAACCGGGCGCCGTTGTCATCGCGCCAGATGGCAGTCCGAAGTTTCTCGCCCGGCAAGACGGGCCGGCTGAAGCGGGCGTACATGCCATCTATGCGGGACGTGTCGCCGTCGCACAGTGTGCCGAGGAGGGCGCGGTGGACGACACCGTAGGTGCACAATCCGTGCAGGATCGGGCGGTCGAAACCTGCCCGGGCCGCGAACGTCGGATCGGAGTGCAGCGGGTTGCGATCACCACTGAGCCGGTACAGAAGTGCCTGGTCGGGCCTGGTCGGCGTGGCCAGGAGATGGTCCGGTTCGCGGTCCGGATCTCTCCAGTCCGCGGCAGCGGGCTCCCCTGCGAGGCCGACTTCGTCACGAATGAAGTAACCCAGCCGACTCGTCCACAGCGCCTTTCCGGTTTCGGCGTCGCATGCGTGCGCCGAGATCACGACGAGCGCACCCGTGCGTTTGTCGTGGATCCCGTCCAGTCGGGCCTCGACCGTGGCGGCTCCCTCGATTGGGATCGTGCCGTTCATCTCGATCTGCTGGTCGGCGTGGAGCAGCTTGGACCGGTCGAACTCGCCGATCGGAATCCGCCGCAGAATCCCGCTCTGCGCGAGTACGACACCGAACGTCGGCAACACCTGCTGGTCGACTCCGGTCGTGTTTTCGGTGGTCAGTGCCAGCTCGTCGAGCGGATCCGCCTGTCCGGCGCCAACTCCCAGCGCATAGAGGATGGCGTCTTCAGCGGTCCACGTGACGGTGAAGGGTTCGGCCCGGAAGCCGATCGCGTCGAGGTTCAGCGGCATCGGTCAGCGCCCCGTGAACTTCGGTGTGCGCTTTTCCATGAAGGCGTCGATCCCCTCGAGTAAGTCCTGGGAACTCATCGTCTCTGCCTCGTAGGCGAAGGACAGTTCCAGCACCTCATGGGCGCGCAACCGCATCACATGGTTGAGCGACCGCTTTGTCCCCTGCACAGCCAACGGCGGCAAGGCCGCGATTCGATCGGCAAGTGCCCGGGCCGCGGGGAGCACTTCGTCTGCGGTCTCGACGAGATCCGACACCACACCGAGCGCCGCGGCATCTTCGGCCAGCAACGGGTCTCCAGTCAATAAGTGTCGCTTCGCCTTCACCATGCCCATCGCTGACGGCCACATGACGACGCCGCCATCACCGGCCACCAGGCCGATCGCGACGTGGGAGTCGACGATCCGGACACCCCGAGCGGCGACGACGGCGTCACACGCCAGCACGAGCGTCGAGCCCAGACCGATGGCGTGACCGTGCACGGCCGCCACTACCGGCACCGGGGTGTCGAAGAGGGTGTCGATGAGTCGGCGGCCGGCGTCGGTTCCGCGGTGAATGGCGACGACGTCACCGTGTTTCGCCTTCATCATCGCCATGTCACCACCGGCGGAGAACACTTTCCCTTCCGCGCCGAGGACGACACAACGCGTCGAGCCGTCATTCGCGACGGATCGCAGGGCGTCGATCAGAGCGTCGCGAAGCTCGTCGTCGACGCGGTTGAGCAGGTCTGGACGGGCGAGCATGATGTCCGTTCGCCCATTGTCGTGGGCCGTGACGGTCAGAGGTGACGTACTCATCGGGATACTCCTCCTCTTAGCGCAGGACGCCGTCGGCGCGCAATTGGGCGATGCGCTCGGAATCGAACGCGAGAAGATCGTGCAGCACATCGTCGGTGTCGGCGCCGAGTAACGGCGCCGACAGCGCCCTGCCTGCCGACTGACCGCCGAACTTCCACGGCACGACGTAGACGTCGGTATCGCCGAGGTAGAGGTGCGGCACCGAGACGGTCAGTTCGCGTTCCTTCGCCCACGACGAGCTGGACATATCCTCGTAGGACGCGACGGGAGCGGCGGGAATACCCTCTGCGAGAAGCGATTCGACGAGGTCCTCGCGGTCACGCTCTGCGCTCCACTCGGCGATGGCCGCCTCGAGTTCGGCTCGGCTACGCACTCGTTCCGCAGCGTCGGACCAACGCGGGTTCGACGCGAACTGCGCCTCAGACGCCACAGCGACAAAGGCAGACCAATGCTCGTTCCGCACGCTCAACGCAACCCAACGGTCGTCGCCCTTACAAGGAAAGTGCCCGTGCGGGGCGAAACGCGAATGTGTGTTGGCCGGAACTTCAATGTGCGGTTCGAGCTGTGCCTGAATGATCGGTGCAGGCAGTACACAGAGCAGTGCCTCGATCTGCGACAGGTCGATCCAGGCGCCACGCCCGGTCCTGCGACGACGAACCAACGCAGCCAGCAGA
Source organism: Rhodococcus oxybenzonivorans (assembly GCF_003130705.1). Classification (NCBI taxonomy): domain Bacteria; kingdom Bacillati; phylum Actinomycetota; class Actinomycetes; order Mycobacteriales; family Nocardiaceae; genus Rhodococcus; species Rhodococcus oxybenzonivorans. The sequence goes on from NZ_CP021354.1 coordinate 4,835,379, forward strand.
ACAGTCAGAGCGTGCCCGGCAGCATTCGGATCACCCAACGCCGGTGACAGGCTGCCGACGATGTTGTGCTCGTCGTAGCCGATCAACGACTCCATGCCCGACATCGCGGCCATGATCCCGGCGTAACCTTTCATGGTCCGCAACGGGCCTTCCTGCCCGGCCATCGACATCGACAGCATGACCACCGAGGGATTTCGCTCCGCGAAATCTTCGTAGGAGAGGCCGAGGCGGGCCAGCGCTCCCGGTCGCATGTTCTCCACGACAACGTCGCACTGCTCGACCAGGTCGAGCAATACGACTCTGCCCCGCTCGTCCTTCATGTCGACGGTGATGCTGCGCTTGCCGTGGTTCATCTGGTTGAAGTAGGGCGTGGCCTCGTGCTCGGGTCCCTCTACTTCGACACCACCTCGACGGGCCTTACCGCGGAGTCGTCCGGTATCCATGTGGCCGCCGTGCTCAACCTTGATGACCTCGGCACCCAGGTCGCCGAGCACCGAGGTGGTCAGCGGTCCGGACCATACCCAGCTCAGGTCCAGCACCCGCAGGCCCTGGAGTAGGCGGCTGGGTTCCTCCGCACTGCCGGTGACCTTCCACTCGCGCGTCCCCGTCGCTCCACTCGACAGTTCGTGGAGGTGCCACGGGACTGTGGCGGAGCGGACATCCTTGTTCGCGGTGTCACCGGAGAGGAAACCGCGGAAGGCGAACTGTTCCTCGTCCAAGGCTTCGCGCATCGATCGAATCGGTGCTACGGCAAGGCCGCGCTCACGGCCCATGACCATCAACTCGTCGATCGTCTGTGCCCGGATCCACGGCTCGAGGTACGAGTCTGCCTCGTCGGCATGCGCTCTGGCCACCACCCGCGGATCGGTGAACTTCTCGTCGCGGCTCCAGGCGGGGCTCCCCATCGCCTCGAGCAGAGCACCCCACTCGCGCTGGTTTCGGCACATGAGCACCACATGACCGTCTTTGCATGGGAAGATGCTCGCCGGGTACACCCCCGCCGAGCCGGGAGGCCGTGCACCGTCGCGGGTCCAGGGGCGCTCGTAGGGCAGGAAATTCGCGGTGATCATTCCGACGTAGTACGCAAGCACGTCACGGCCGGCAACCTCGACGCTACGCAGGTCGCGATTGGCCGGATCGGCGAGGAGCGCCGCGAGCCCGGCAGCAGCTGCGTACAGTGCGGCCTGGAAGTCCGCAAGGTCGAATGGCAGTGTCAGCGGCGGCTTGTCGGCATCGCCGATCGACCAGCTCACCGCAGACCAGGCGCCGGTGGTGAGACTGTCACTCGGGATCGGATGCCCGTCGACGATCGCACCATCGACACGGACCACGATGGGCGGCGAGGCCATGTCACCGGCCGCGGCAATACATGCCGACGCCCACTCACACCACGCCGAGTCGGCCGAGTCGGTCTCCACGACGAGGAGGTCCGCCGCGGCGACGACGTGCGCAGGGTCGGGCAGCCCGGCGGTGTCGTGCACCTGCTTGCCCTGGTGGAACCATCTCTCGGTGACGTCCGCTGTCTCGCCGACAGCGGCAATGTCGAGGCGGGGTCCATAGCGGGTAACCGCGGCACCGAGGACGGAGAAGAGCCGTCCCGCGTAAGCGCCGGACGCACGGGACGAAACCTCGACCACACGGATCCCGTCGAGCAGGGTGCCGGTCGAAAGTGAGTGAACAGCATCGCTGGGTTGAGGCACGGTGCAATCTCCTTAACAGTCGCAGGAGAGTATTCCATATTGCATGCCAAGATGCATAGTCCCATCCACCCGCTTTGACGAGATCTAGCCCGCATACAACAGCACACCACGCCCGCGTCATCGCGACGCGGACGTGGTGCTGTTCGAGCGGAACAGCTCAGTGCGCCATCACCAATTCGCCCTCCGAAGGTTCCAGAGCTGCATTCGGCACCAGGAACGCCGCGATCACCGCACCGGCCACGAATATTCCGGCACCCCACGTGAACGTGGCCGTATAGCTGGCAACGTGGGCCTGCGCCACGGTCAGCGGGCCGGGCTGGTGCGAGGTCAGGTAGTCGGTCATCGCCGATGCGGCGACGGTAGTCAGTAGCGCCGTGCTGATCGAGCCACCCACCTGCTGGCTGGTGTTGATCAGCGCCGAGGCGACACCAGCATCCTCGTGGTGCACACCTGCGGTCGCGCCCTGGAACGCGGTGGTCATCGCACCACCGAGGCCGATACCCAGCAAGACGAGGCCAGGCAGGACGTCGGTGACGAAGCTGCTGCCCAATTCGAGCTGCGTCAGCCACACCATGCCGACTGCGGAAACCAGGAAGCTACTGCTGATGACAATTTTCGGACCGACCCTGGGCAACAGCAGCGACGGCACCGTGGTCGACGAGAGAACGATGCCCGCGACCATCGGCAGGAACGCCAGACCTCCCTCGATCGGCGAGTAGCCCAAGCTGACAATCAGATAAAAGGTCAGGAACAGGAAAATCGAAAACATTCCCATGCCCATGACGAACACCGCCAAGAACGAACCACCGCGCGTGCGGTCCAGCACCAGTCGCAGGGGCAGCAGCGGATGTGTGACCCTCGCCTCCAGCCAGACGAACACCGCGAGCAGTACGACTCCGCCGATCAGGCACCCGAGCGTGACCGGGTCGGTCCAGCCGGATGATTCGGCGTGCGCGAATCCGTAGACGATGGCGAACAATGCGGCGCTCACCACGAGGGTGCCCGGAATGTCGAGCTTGGGCCGCTCGGTGGTGACATGCTTGGCCAGCAGCAGCACCGCACCGACCAGTGCGACGGCGGCGAATCCGACGTTCACGAACATCACCCAGCGCCAGGACGCCCATTCGGTCAGCATCCCACCGAGCAGCAGACCGATCGCGGCGCCTGCACCGGACAACGCACTGAAAATGCCGAAGGCTTTCGCTCTTTCGGACTTTTCGGTGAAAGTCACAGTGAGCAGGGAGAGCGCGGCAGGGGCCAGCAGAGCACCGAAGACACCCTGGCCGACACGTGCCGCGACGAGGATCTCGAAGTTGCCGGCCGCGCCACCCACGACAGACGCGGCCGCAAATCCGATCAGACCGACTACGAAGGTATTACGCCGGCCGAACAGGTCACCCAGTCGGCCCCCGAGTAACAGCAGGCTGCCGAACGCCAGCGCGTAACCGGTGATGACCCACTGCCGGTCGCCGTCGCTGAAACCGAGGTCCTGCTGGGCAGCGGGCAGCGCGATGTTTACGACAGTCGCGTCGAGCGTCACCATGAGCTGAGCCACACCCAGCACGACAAGCACCCACCAGCGCAAGGCGTGCGAGCCGCGACGGCCTGCTTTGTCTGAGGCAGGTGCCCCAATCGTGGTAGTCATGTGTCCCCTTTTTGCTGGTCGACTTGAGAAACCGATCTGTTTCCATCGAGGAAAACAGATCGGTTTTCAAAGTGCAACTCGAGGGGTAGCCTGTTGCCTATGACCAACGCAACAACGCCCTCGTCTGCGGCGGGTGCCGGTGCCGTCTCCTCGCGCGACCGGTTGCTCGACGCCGCAGCGAAGCTGTTCTACGAGCAGGGCGTCCACATCGGCGTCGACGCTGTGTGCCGAGCGGCCGGTGTATCCAAGCGGTCGATGTACCAGCTGTTCGACAGCAAAGATGACCTGGTCGCCGCCAGCCTGCTCGAGCGCACGGCACCGGACTATCAGGGCTCACTGTTGCCGGCCGACGACGACCGTCCGCCGCGGGCACGGATACTGCACGTTTTCGAACGATTCGAGGACCTGGAACGGACACACGAGTTTCGTGGATGCCCGTTCGTTGCGGCGGCCGTCCAAGTCAAGGCGCCCGAGCATCCGGCGAGTGTGGTCGCCCGTCGGCAGAAGGACAAGCTGACCGCATTTTTCGAGCAGGAGGCCGAGCGCGGCGGTGCGAACGACCCCGCCCGGCTGGCCCGACAGCTCACTCTCGTATTGGACGGAGCCAGCGCCCGCTCCGTCGTTCAGGCAGAGCGCCTCGACTGCCTGGCTGTCGAGACCGCCGGCACACTGCTCGACGCCGCGGGCATCGTCGATTCCCCCACCTGATCAATCGTCACAGACACGAGTTCCGGGCGGGGTTGTGGCGACCGTCAGACCTCATCGGAATCATGGCGGTACCCGTCTCGAACCGCGGTGAGGGACAGGTTGTATCCCGACCGAGACCGGGCACTGCCCAGTCATGGCGTCGGCAGTCCGCCGAATGCACTGAGTAACAGTGTCCGAAGCCTGTATGCAGTCGATCTGATGGGAGGGGTCGGTCAATCCCAGACACCGTCTACCACACCTGGAGTGTCAGATAAGGTTTAGCATCAGCCCCGGCCCATCCACCTACTTCACAAGGCCAAGCAGCGCGGACGCATCTCCGCGGTGCTCGCGACTGTCTCCACCCCGCGCACCCGCCTCGAGCACCGCGACGATTTCGGAGTCGACCAAAGGTCAGCGACTCCACCCGGTATTCGTTGGGCAAGATTTCCGTGTCCACCAAGCCAGCGCGTTCGGATCGGCACCACGAATTCGAGCTCCCACCGCGGCTTCGGACTGAGCAATCGGCGGAATCGTCCGCGCCAATCTATGCACACCATTAACCACCGTGCAGACTCGGGAAATCGCGTTGCGCAGCGCAAAAGCAGTCTCGGCAACGTTGTCACTGGTGGGCGCAGTTTCGCTCGGCCGTGGGCCGTCGCCTCGCCTGCGCCCTTCCTCTAACTGCCAAATCGACGAGGGCGTCGATCTCGTCGATGACGCGTCGTTCTGGGTTGCGGGCGGGACTATCTTCGGTCATGTGGGATACCTTTTAGTTATTGCTGTGCGATGATCGCCGGTTTACGCCGGTGTGGGAATGCCCAGTGCCTTGACTCTTAATATCAACGCGGGCAACCGCACCGAGCTCGCCCGCTCGATGACCAGCGCGAGGCGATCAGAAAGACCGGTAATGTCTCCCTCCACGAACCTGGACCGGTGTCCCCCCGCCGGACCGGCCAGAACGCAGGGTCGTGTGCAAGCTCTCGACCGCACCTCGCGCGAATGAACCGCGCGTGGAGGGGACGCATCGGCTGAGCGGCTGCTCCAGTCAGCCGCCCGAGACCTGAAGCTGAATGCGATCCACTCCCGAGCGGCCGACAGCGACGAGTGCACCACAGACGAGGACTCAACCTGATCGTCTAAGGGTCGCCGTCACTCGACGCGCTCATGGATTACCTTATGCGGCCCGGTCGGTCCCAGCCATCGCGGTACAGTCTTCCACCTGCCGGCGATGACGGCGTCAGGCGTTTTTCTTCTTCTGTTTGAATGCCGTCACCGCCGACACCACCAGCGTCGAGGGATTGGCATGGTCCGGGAAGCGCGACTGCATGTGCGCGACCAGTTCGCGTGCGTTCTCCAGACCATCGACGTTGGCCACGAATTCCTGCAGGTATTCACGCGTTTCGTCGATGCACGCGGCCGGGTCATCGAGTTCGGGGCGCTTGTGTCCGGCGACCACCGTGGTGGGGTTCAGCGAGGCGAGGTAATCGACGCCGGCGATCCAGTTGGGCCAGTCGTTCCGGTTGGTCATTGCCAGCATGGGATTGACACCGTTGTAGACGACGTCTCCGGCGATCACCGTCTGCAGGGTAGGGATATGGATGATCGCGGTGGGCGAGGTGTCGGCTTGCTCGATCTCGATGGCCCGCATTTCCGTGCCATCGACGGTGAGGACCAAGTTGTCGAGCGGTTCGGGTACCGCGGCGTTGTCGAGGGCCTGCCCGCCGAAGAAATCGCGGACGTAGGCGCGATCACTCTCGAGGTTGGTGGCGATGGATTTCGCCACGGCCGGTACTGCGACCGCGCGGGCTTCCGGGAACCTCCCACACAAGGAGCGACTGCTCCGACAGGGCATGAGCGAGTTCTATGCCCACGGTTTCAGCGGCACGACCGTCGATGCCCTACTCCATTCGACCGGCGTTCCGAAGGGATCGTTTTACCACCACTTCGGGTCCAAAGAGGCGTTCGGCCGAGCTGTACTGGAGCGATATTGTTCCTTCCAGATGGACTTGCTCGCCTCCTGGGCAGTTCGCCCCGGACTCGGCACGGTGGAGAAACTGACCGGCTATTTCGACGCAATGGCCGACGGTTTCATCGACTCCGGGTTTCAACGGGCGTGCTTGGTCGGCAAATTCTCCACCGAAGTAGCCGCCACTTCCGAGTCCTTTCGGCACCACCTCGACGAAGACCTTCGAATCTGGCACTCCAGCCTCTGCGACATCCTCACTCGAGGCCAAGCCGACGGAGATGTCCGGGCCGATCGGAGTCCCCAGGAACTGGCCGACGCACTCCTCGCCCTGATTCAGGGCGCATTCGTGGTGGCGCTGTCGACCCGCAATGCCGAATCACTACGGTCCGTCTGCGCGACCATCCCGGTCATCCTCACCTAAGCCATCTCGATCGGCGTGTGGACGCGGCCGCCGACATCCGACCCAGTCGCGGACCCGCAAGAACCCGCACAATCAGCGGCTGGATGGCGGACACATCAGCGCACTCGCCGCGAGTAAAACCGCCTCTCCAACCGACAGCTGCGGTCAGCCCCGGGCAGCATGCCGCTGCATGCACAGCCGAGCGTTGGAGCCATGACGCGATCCCCTCTGAACACCTGCGCCGTCAATGAAAATGGGCGGATTCAACCGCACCGCTTCACGCGCCGAGCCAGTGACGCTTCAGCTCACCATGTCCATGCGACCCTAGACACGTGGCGATTCTTTTGCATATGATCGTGCACACACAACGTGTTTAGCCGTGACTCTGGACACGCACTCGACACCCCTATCACCGGTGTGCACCGGTTGATCGAATGAGGAGCAGCTGCATGGGACGACTGGAGAACAAGGTCGCGTTAGTAACGGGTGCCGCTCGCGGACAAGGCCGGTCGCACGCCGTGCGACTTGCCGAAGAGGGGGCGGATATCGTGGCGATCGACATCTGCGCGCCAGTCGCAACCGTGCCGTACGACTCTTCCACGCCCGACGATTTAGCGATCACTGTCGAATTGGTGAAGGAGACGGGGCGGCACATCATTCACCGCGAGTGCGATATCCGAGATCTGGCGGGACTCCAGCTAGTGGTCGCCGACGCAGTCGAACAACTAGGTGGCATCGACATCGTCGTGGCGAACGCCGGAATAACGAGTTTCGCACCATCCTGGGAATTGTCCGAAGAGCAATGGCAGGAAATGGTCGACATCAACCTCACCGGCGCATGGAAGACGACGAAGGCTGCGATTCCATCGATGATCGAGCGAGGAAAGGGCGGGTCCATCATCTTGACCAGCTCGATCGCAGGAGTGATCGCCTTTCCGAACCTCTCGCACTACACGGCGGCAAAGCACGGCGTCACAGGTCTCATGCGAGCACTGGCGATCGAACTCGCACCCCACAACATTCGGGTAAATTCCGTACATCCGACGAATGTCAACACACCGATGATCAACAACTCGTCCGTCCTCGAGCTCTTCTTTCCACACCTCGACAATCCGACACAGGCAGAGGTGGAGGCAGGTTTCACTCCAATGCAAGCGTTGCGTATTCCGTGGCTCGAGCCCATCGATGTCAGCAACGCTGTGGTCCACTTCGCCTGTGACGAATCGCGTTACGTCACGGGAACTACACACGTCATCGACGCCGGAGGGACGGCGCCCTTCAAGATCCCCAGCCTTTGATCCGAGTTTGGCGCCGAACGGCACCTCCGGCCGAGGGTGTTCACTGGATCGCTCCCGTGAGTACGCAGCTTGCGAGCTGCCTGACACCGGCCAGGATCTCTGCCTCAGGAAGTTCACTCGACTACCGAACCGTCGGAAGATCGTTCCCTTTCCCACGCCGGCACTGAGCGCCACATCGTCCATCGAGACCCTCGCCCCACCGTTGTGGCGTAGCAACGGATCAGCGGCCGCAAGGATCGCCAGGCGGTCTGCAAGAACTGAACGGACCGATGGTCCGATTGATGAGAGGACAGTATGTCAACGCTAGGCATCATCGGCAGTGGCAATATCGGGTCTGCGATAGCGAGGCTTGCCGTCGCCGCAGGCATCGATGTGACTATCGCGAACTCACGGGGGCCGGAAACCCTCGCCGATTTGGTTGCGGAACTAGGGCCGCGGGCCACGGCGGGCACGGCAAGCGAAGTAGCAGCCCTGAGCGATCACGTAGTGGTGTCCATCCCCCTCCAGAACTACCTGCAGCTCCCCGCAGAGCCACTGGCTGGGAAGGTGGTACTGGACACGATCAACTACTACCCGTATCGCGACGGCCGGATCGCCGAGCTGGACTCTGAGCAGACTACGACCAGCGAATTGGTTCAAGCCCATCTCGTCGACGCCCACGTGGTGAAAGCTTTCAATAACATTCTGGCGCACCACATTCCCGTTCTCGCCCGACCGGCTGGTGCCGACGACCGCAGCGCATTGCCGATTGCCGGTGACGACGCTCGCGCCAAGGAGATTGCGGCGTCCCTGATCGACCGGTTGGGCTTCGACGCCGTCGATGCCGGCAAGCTGGCGCAGGGTTGGCGATTCGAGCCCGAGACTCCTGCCTATACCCCGGCCTACGCAGCAGACCCGGCATCGCTCGCAGAGAACTTCCAGACCGACCCCGGCATTGCACTCTCCGCCGATTCTCTCCGCGCCCTACTGGCCGATGCTCACCGTCCACCGGTGGCGGACCGGGAGTTCTGATCCCAGGGGCCTGGTTGACACATTGTAGGATGTGTCTCACTATCGATACATGACCGCGAATGTGTCGAGCAGCGTGTCCTTCGTGCCGAGGTCGGGTGACTCGTGGCGCGACCCGTGGCAGATGTACGCGCAGTTGCGCGACCACGACCCTGTGCACCACGTCGTTCCTGAGGACCACCCGGAGCACGACTACTGGGTGCTGTCCCGGTACGCGGATGTCTACGCTGCCGCGAGGGACGCGGGCACGTTCTCCTCCGCTTCCGGACTCACCACCACCTACGGCGAGCTGGAGAAAATCGGGCTGCAGGACAACCCTCCCCTGGTGATGCTCGACCCGCCCGATCACACCGCGTTCCGGCGGCTGGTGTCGAAAGGTTTCACACCACGCCAGGTCACCGCCGTGGAGCCCGCCGTCCGGGAATTCGTGGTGCAGCGGATCGAGCGGCTCCGCGAGATCGGCGAGGGCGACGTGGTGAAGGAGCTGTTCAAACCCTTGCCCAGCATGGTCGTCGCCCACTATCTCGGGGTTCCCGAAGAAGACCGGGACCGGTTCGACGGCTGGACCGAGGCGATCGTGGCGGCCAACGCCCAGGGCGACACCCTGAACGCGACCGTGGCGATCACCGAGTTGATGACGTACTTCTCCACGCTGATCGAGGGTCGTCGCACCGAACCCGTAGACGATGCGATCTCCCACCTCGTCGCCGGCGGGATGGGCGCCGACGGCGACGTGCAAGGTTTGCTGTCGATCCTCGGATTCGCCTTCACGATGGTGACGGGCGGCAACGACACCACCACCGGAATGCTCGGCGGGGCAGTGCAATTGCTGACGGAGCGCCGCGACCAACGGCAACTCCTCATCGACCGCCCCGAACTCATCGGCGATGCCGTCGAAGAACTCCTGCGTGTGACGTCGCCGGTGCAAGGCCTCGCCCGCACCACCACGAGGGACGTCGAGATCGAGGGCACCGTTATCCCGGAGGGGCGAAAGACGTTGCTGCTGTACGGTGCAGCGAACCGCGACCCGCGCCAGTTCGGGTCCGACGCCGAAGAGGTCGACGTGCAACGACGACCGAAACAGATTCTGACGTTCAGTCACGGGGCCCACCACTGCCTCGGGGCGGCCGCTGCCCGAATGCAGGCACGCATCGCCCTGGAGGAGCTGCTCGCCCGCTGCCCCGACTTCACCGTCGACATCGATGCCGTCGTCTACGCGGAAGGCAACTACGTGCGCCGCCCGACGGGTATCCCGTTCACGGTGCGCGGATCGTGACCGGGGACTGGATGCGCGACGAACGTCCCCGCGTCGCCGCCGAACGCATCCTCGATGTTGCGGCCCAGTTATACGTCGAGAACGGTATCAACGCCGTCGGGATGGCCGAGGTTGCCCGGGCCGCAGGGTGTTCGCGCGCCACCCTCTACCGTTATTTCGACAGCCGTCAGGCTTTGCAACTCGCCTTCGTCCATCGCGAGGCCCGCCGCATCGGTGCGCTGATCGCACAAGACGTCTCGGGAACCGCCGACCCGCAGAACGTGATTGTCGAGGCGATGCTCACGGCGATCCGGCTCGTCCGCCGCGACCCCACCTTGGCCGCCTGGTTCCAGTTGGGCGACTCGGGACTTGCCGCACAGATTGCGCACTCGTCGGAGGTCATCGAGTCGCTGGGCGCCGCCTTCCTCGGGCAAGCGGGAGTCGGTGGCGAGGAGACGTCACGCCGGGCACGATGGCTCGTCCGCGCCATCGTCTCGCTGCTCACCGTTCCCGGAGTCGACGACGACGATGAGCGCGCCATGATCGAGCAGTTCGTCGCGCCGGTCATCACCGGCCCGCGCGAACGGGACGTTCGTTCGATCTGACGCAACGAACGTCCCGTTCGCGCGGTCGGGATGGGGGCAGGGCAGGGCAGGCCTTGGGTGGACTGGTACGGAATCCGAGGGGATGTGCGCACCAACGCTTATGATGCGTCGGAAGCGCGTCCCCCACCGAAGGAGTCGTGATGTGCTCGCCACGGATCATGAACCACGTGTACGGAGCGATCGAGGGCCGCGGCCCGCAGATGACTCGTCGTGCCATGTTCGGGGCGTTGGGTGCGGCGGCGCTCGCAGCGTCCACGTCAGGTTCGGTGTCCGCTGCGCCCGTGCCGCAGGTGGCGCCGCCTGCGGGGCCGATCGTCGATCTCACGCACGTACTCCGGGCCGGCTTCCCGGTCTGGCCTGGCGCGCAGGGCTTCGAGATGCGAAATCTGGCGCAGATCGGCGGTGGCACGGGATCACTGGGGTCGCTCGCCCCCGGCGCCGCAAGTGTGTTCTACAAGAACGAATTACGCCTCGACGAGCACACCGGCACCCACATCGACGCTCCGGCCCATGCGAGCGCGGGCGGCATCACGGTCGAACAGATTTCGCCCCGCGACCTGGTGGCACCGATCGCTGTCATCGACATCGCTGTGCGTGCGCACACGGACAACAACGCCCTGTTGACCCGGCAGGACATTGTGGACTGGGAGTCCGACCACGGCACGCTGCCCGACCGCTGCCTCGTGGCGATGCACTCGGCGTGGGCGGATCGCGTGGGACAACCAGGAGCATTCGTCAATGTGGACGCCGCAGGCGTCCAGCGGACACCCGGATTCGACCCGGACGCCGTCGACTTCCTCCTCCGCGAACGCGACATCGTCGGGCTCGGCTCCGACACCCTGAGCATCGACGCCGGGCGCAGCACCACGTTCGGCGCTCACCTCGGCGCGTTGGGCGCCGGCAAGTACGCGGTGGAAGTGCTCGCCAATCTGTCACAGATACCGCCGGCGGGCGCCACCGTCATGGTCGGCGCACCTACCCATGCCGGTGGGTCGGGTGGACCGTGCCGAGTCCTCGCCTGGGTCTGAACCCCGCCGTCACCCTTGCGGTGTCACCCGGAGTACCTGGTCGGTGTCACCGTTGTCGGTGGTGACGAGCAGCGAGCCGTCGGGAGTGGGGGTGACCGAGCGGAGCCGACCGTACTGATCCTGCAGTCCGAACGTCTGAGCCGTCACCGACTGGCCGTCGGCGGCCAGGCGAAGGAAAATCAGCTGTTTCGTCTTGAGCCCGCCCATGACGAATGCGCCGTTCCACGGCCCCCAACCCGAACCGGAGACGAATGCGCCACTCCCCGTAGCCAGCGTCGTGCTGCCCGAACTCCACACCGCGGCAATCGCACCCGGTACCCGGACCGGGTCGGTCATCGGTACGGATTCGTCGTAGATGCCGGGGATACGATCCGGCTTGTATCCGTAATTGCCACCGGCGACGAGCAAGTTGACCTCGTCGTCCCGAGTGGTGCCCTGGTCGACGGCGTAGACGCGGCCCGTGCCGGGTTGCTGCGCGAGACCTTGGGCATTGCGATGACCGAGTGTGTAGACGGGGCTGGCGGCATTCGGATTTCCCGCGGCCGGTGTCCCGTCCGGGTTGATGTGAAGAGTTTTACCGCCTAACGAGTTCGGGTCCTGAGGCACGCCCGGTGCTGCGGTATCTCCCGTGCCCACGAAAAGGGTGCCGTCGGCGGCAGTCAGAATTCGGCATCCCCCATGGCGCCCGTCCTGGACGGGTATACCGGTGAGCACCGCGGCGCCGCGGGTCAACTCCGTCCAGGCCGAGTCGACGGTCCACGATTGGATCCGGATGTCGGTGACGCCGCCACCCTGGAATCCCTGGCAGGTGTACAGCCTGCGGGACTGCGCGAAATCCGCAGCCAGCGCGATCCCCATCAATCCCGTTTCACTCTGCACGTACAGGTCGGCGAGGTCCGCGGCGACCGGACCGGTCGATCCGTCGGCGCGACGGACGAAGAAACCACCCGACCGCTGGCCTGTGAGCACGGCACCGTCCGGGGCCTGCACCGCATCCCAGGGATGATCGAGTCCCTCGAGGAGCGGGGTAACGGTCAGGTCCGGGAGGGTGTCTTCCGTCGGAATTTCAGGGTCACCGCTGCCGGACCCGAGGCTGCCAGTGTCGAATGGGAACGGCGACGGTTGCGCCGTAGCCTGCGCTGTCGGAAGACCGAGAACGGCTGTGGTAGCGAGAGCGAGGGCGGCGAGCTTGGACTGACGCACGGATACTCCTCGGGTCGACTGCGGTATGCCGGTCACTATAGGCGGGCAGAGACCCGAAGTGATCTTGTCGGTCAGGACCGTGTTGCGCACACAAGGGCGAAGCGGTCGTCCGGGTCGCTCCACGTGCGTTCGACCTCGAAACCGGCCGCGGCCAGCTCCCCCGCGATTCCGGGGAGCGTGAACTTCGCGGAAATCTCCGTGCGCATCTGCTCGCCGCGAGCGAACTCGACGTCCAGGTCGAGTGCCGCAACCCGGACGGACAGGGTGCGCTGAGCTTCGAGCCTCATCTCGATCCACTCGTTATCGGCGTCCCACAGCGCGATGTGCCGAAACGCGTCCAAGGGGAAGTCTGCGTCGAGCTGACCGTTCAGTACCCGCAGCACATTCAGGTTGAACTGCGCCGTCACACCGGCGGCGTCGTCGTACGCCGGGACCAGGACGGCGGGGTCGGTGACAAGTCCGACTCCGAGGAGCAGATGTTCCCCTGGCTCGAGCACGTCGGCGATTCCGGCGAGAAACTCGGCCCGCTCGCCCGGGACCATGTTGCCGAGTGTGCCCCCGAGAAAGGCGATCATGCGGCGACCGCCCCGCGGAAGGTGATGCAGCGACTCGGTGAAGTCGCTGACCACGCCGTGGACGGTAAGGCGGGGGAACTCGGCCCCGATCTGCTCGGCGGCGCCCTGCAGCGCCGACACCGAGACATCCTGCGGCACATACGTATGGAGGGTTCCGTGTCGGGTTCCCGCTTCGAGTAGCAACCGCGTCTTCTCGGAGGAGCCGGAACCGAGCTCCACCAGGATTTCCGGTGCCGCCACCTCGGCGATCTCCCCCGACCGTTGCCGGAGCAGTTCTCGCTCGGTGCGCGTCGGGAAGTACTCCGGCAACGCGGTGATCTGTTCGAACAGCTCGCTCCCACGCGCGTCGTAGAACCACTTGGGCGGCAGCCACTTCGGATTCGACGTCAGCCCCACGGTCGCATCCTTGCGGAGTGCGTCCTTCAGCTGGTCCGGTTCCAGATACACCTCGAGGGTCGGTGCGGTGGTCATCAGGCTCCCATCTCGAGCGGCGTGATTATCAGATGTCCTGGGCGGGCGTACACGATGTGCCGGTCCGGTACCGACTGCCACCCGGGATCGTCGTCGAAGGGTTCGGACATGACGATTGCCCTGTCGTCGTCGACGAGCACGGACAGTGAGTGATCCCAGGTGGTGGCCCACAGCTCGCGGCCGTCACCGAGCAGAAAATTCAGGCGCGACTTCGGTGCGGCCGCGTCGACGGCACGAACCAGCGTGGTGAGCGCCTTCTCCGGCCCCTGCTCCGCGAGCGCTCGTTGCAGCAGTAACCACAGCGCAGCCGAATCGGTCGGCGCCTCGAGTTGCAGAAGGTCAGTCACCGGAAGCTGCTCGGCGAGCGGTCCGAGTGTCTCGGGCCACCCCTTCACGAGACCGTTGTGGCTGAACGCCCACGTCCGATCGGTGAACGGCGCGCAGGCCGTGGCCTGCACGGGCATACCCACCGTTGCCGACCTGGTCGCGGCCACCACTGCGCCGGACCGTATCTGGGGCAACGTCTCCCGCAGTACCGGATCGGACCACAGCGGCTGCTGGCTGCGGTAGCGGGAGAAGGCGTCCTGTCCCCACCACCCGACACCGAATCCGTCCGCGTTGATCGTTCCGCCGTGGCGCATGTCCCGCGGCGCCCATGACTGGCGCAGCAGCGAGTTCTCACCCCAGCCGATCAGCTCGCCGACGGATACATCCGGTCCCAGATATCCCAGGTGGCGGCACATATCAGCGTTCGTCTCCCGAAATGTCGCGTGCACACCGGAAACCCGAGAAGATCTGCCGTCGGATCGGGTGGTCCCAGTTCCGGAACGTGCCGCGGCATGCCACAGGATCGGTACCAAACGATCCACCTCGCAGTACCCGGTAATCCCCGCCGTAGAACACCTCCGAGTATTCGCGGTACGGGAACGCCGTGAATCCGGGATACGGCTCGAAGGGTGAGGACGTCCATTCCCAGACGTCACCGACGAGTTGGTGGACACCGAGGGGCGACGCCCCCGACGGGTACGCTCCCACCACAGCCGGTCCGAGGAATCGCTGTCCGAGATTGGCCGACGAGTCGTCCGGATCGCTGTCACCCCACGGAAACCGGCGGGAGCGTCCTGTGGTGGGATCCCATCGAGCAGCTTTTTCCCACTCGGCCTCGGTGGGCAGTCGTTTGCCGTCCCACCGCGCGAATGCCTCGGCTTCGAAGAAGCAGACGTGCACCACCGGTTCCTGCGGGTGAAGTGGTTCGGGCACCCCGAACACCCGGCGCCACCAAGCGCCCCGGCCGTCGCTCTCCCAGAACTGCGGCGCTTCGAGTGCCGCCTCACAGCGGTGCGCCCACCCTCGCTCACTCCATAGTTCGGGTCGACAGTACCCGCCGTCGTCCATGAACTCGAGGTAACGACCGTTGGTGACGGGAACGGCGTCGATTTCGAAGGACGGCACGTACACCGAGTGTGCCGGGCGCTCGTTGTCCAACGCCCAGGGGTCGTCCGACGCGCCCATCGTGAATGTTCCAGCTGGGATGATGATTTCCTTCTCGGTCACCGGCACCCCGACACGCGGCGCGGGCTCCGCAGTGAGAACCGGCGCTCCGGAACGCAGTTGATGGGTGGCGAGCATCGTCTCGGCGTGTTGCTGCTCGTGTTGGGCGATCATGCCGAAGGCGAATCCGTGTTCCTCGAGCGGCCTGCCGCGAAAGGTGCTGCTGTCGAGGACGTCCCACGCCTTGTCGCGGACTGCACGGACGTAGTGCCGCGCTTCGGCCGGATTCAGCAGTGGCAACGACGGACGGGAACGCCGAGAATGCTTGAACGCGTCGTACAACTCGTCGATGTCACTACGGACCGGTTCACGGCCTCCGACATCGCGCACGAGCCATAATTCCTCTTGATTACCGATGTGGGCGAGGTCCCAGACCAGTGGGCTCATCAGCGGCGAATGCTGCGCGACGAGGTCGGAGTCGTCCAGGCAGTCCGTCAGTCCGGCGGTTCGCCGGCGTGCACGGGTGAGCACGGCCTCGACCTTCTCGCGGGTTCCCATCAGCTCTCCTCGCCCGGAGCGTGGCCCCGGCAACATCGTTCGGCGGCGGCATCGAGAAGTCGGACGAACTCCGGGTCCGGCGAATACGACGCCGCCAGCGACAACAGAGCCGTTGCCGCTGCGCGCAATTCGAGGTCGGCCAAGCCGAACTCGGCGGCATCACGCCAGCGCTCCGACGTCGGAAGAGCGGCGGCAAGCGCCTCGGCCATGACACCCGGACCCGAGAGCAACGCGTCGATTGCCGCCACCGGCACCCGCCACAGATTTCCTGGCTGCGCGTCGAGGTAGCGCACCTCGAGGTAACCGGCGGCCCGGACAGGAGGGAACAAGGTGGTGAGGTGGTAGTCGAGATCCGCGGAAGTCGGGGAGCGTCCGATCACGTCGTCCAGGGCCCCGTCCACCCAGTCGCCGAATGTCGCCTCCGGCGGCGCCGTCCAGTCGGTGCCGTCGCCCCGGACACACAGCAGCGGTACATCCAGCACCCAGCGGGCGTAGTCACCGCTATTCCGTGTTCCGGCGGTTCGAGGCGAATCGAGTTCGAGCCACGTTCGCATCCGCTGCGACGCCCACTGCCCGTCCGGCACCCCGTACAACCGAGGGGAGCACGCGAAGGCCGCGATCAGTGCAGGCCCGATTGCGTGCAGCAGCCGCCAACGCTGCTCCACGGCCGCTGGGTCCGCGCCTGCGTCGACGCTGACCTGCGTGGCAGCGGTATTGCACATCATGAGCTTCCCGTAAGGGCCGATCTCCCGAAAGCGCGACTCCATCGCGCAGTAGCGCGGCGATTGAAGGAGCCGGTGGGCAGGACGGCGCGTGTCCGCCGCCTCGGACGACATGAAAATTGCCCGGGTAGAGAGCAGATCGGCGAGAACGGCGTAGTCCGCGGAGAGGTAGTCACACAGTTCGCGAGCGGAGCGGCAGGGAGCGCTGGACAGTTCGATCTGTCCGCCCGGTTCGACAGTGACGGCGCTGCCGCCGGGCAGGGGCTCGGCTGGTGACGAAGGGTCGATGGTTCGTGGAGTGTGCGGCCCGAGGGCGTCCGCAAGAGCTGCCAGATCGGGACGCACGAATTCGGGCACCTGCGCGGTGAGCCACTCCAACTCCGCGCCGATCAGCTGCGGGGGACCCAATTTGAAGCAGACGCCGCCTATGTAGGCCTCCGCGGCAGGTCGCGACGTGACACCGACTCCCTCGACGGACTGGATCGCAGTACCCATTCCACCCTCCCTTTCGGGCGCCGCCTGAACGTCGTTATCGACGATAGAGCGCCGGGCCCACCTATGCACGTGCGAACGGCAATACTTTTCGTCAGTCCGCCGCGGTACGTTCGACACCATTCGCATTGAACAGGAGGTATCCGACATGCTCGACCTCGAGCGCGCGCGAAGGGACACCCCCGGCTGCCTCGACAAGGTGTTTCTGGACAGCGCCGGGTCTTCGCTTCCGCCCACCCCGGTACTCGACGCGGTCTTTGCTCATCTGCGCCGCGAGGCCGACGTCGGCGGATACGTCGCGGCCGCGGAACGCGCTGGTGACCTCGCCTCGGTGAAGACCTCCATCGGCCGGTTGATCGGCGCGGGCGCCGACACCATCGCACTCGTCGACAGCGCCACCACCGCATGGAACGACTTCTTCCAGGCCGTCCCGTTGAAGCCGGGTGACCGGGTCCTTCTCTCCGAAGTCGAGTACGCCAGCAACGCGATCGCCGTCCTCCAACGGGCACGGTCCACGGGCGCCACCGTCGACGTGATTCCGAGTGACCCGTCCGGTCAGATCGACCTCGTCGCCCTCGAAAAGCTTCTCGACGACCGGGTCCGTCTCGTGTCCTTGGTGCACGTGCCCACCAACGGCGGGTTGGTCAACCCGGTCCGCGAGGTGGTCGACCTGGCACACGCCCAGGGAGCTCTCGTGCTTCTCGATGCGTGCCAGTCCGTAGGACAGATCGCACTGGACGTGGCCGAGCTCGGCGTCGACGCGTTGTCCGCGACCGGCCGCAAGTGGTTGCGCGGACCTCGAGGCACCGGGTTCCTGTACATCGCCGATGAACTGACCACGACCCTCGAGCCGGCGGCACTCGACCTGCACAGTGCCGAATGGACCGGGGCCGAGGACTACCGGATGGCCTCAGACGCGAGTCGGTTCGAGTTCTGGGAATGCGACGTCGCGGCCCGGCTGGGCCTGGGCGCGGCAGTGGACTATCTCCTCGACCTCGGTATCGACCAGGTCGAGGCGGCTGTGGTCGACGGCGCCGAGTACCTGCGTTCGGGGCTGTCCGACATCGACGGCGTCACGGTGCGCGACCTCGGGACCCGCCGCTGCGGAATCGTGTCGTTCACCGTCGACGGTCTCGATCCGCGGGATGTGCGTGCGCAATTGGCGACTCGCCGGGTGACCGTCACCGCCAGCCTGCGCGGATCGACCTTGCTCGACATGAGCGCTCGCGATCTGGACGCCGTCGTGCGCGCCTCCCCACACTATTTCTGTTCCCCGGACGATCTCGATCGGACACTCGCGGAAGTGGCAGCGCTGGCGAAGTAGAAGTAGTGGTTCCGGCTGGGGCTGCGACGTAATCTGGGAGCACCGACAAGCCAGGACGCGAGAAAAATGACGAATCCGGCATCGACGGCGTTGCCCCGCTTCGCCGCAGAGAAGGTCGTGCAGCTGCAGACCCGCAAGCGGGATGGGACCTGGGTAGACACTCCGGTCAATCTGGTGGTGGACGGCGAACGTGCCGTCTTCCGCACTCCGGGCAAGGCGTCGAAGAACAAACGGCTCCGCAACTTCCCCGAAGTCCGGATCCGCCCCTGTACCTGGGCAGGCAAACCGACCGGGCCACCGGCCCGGGCAACGGCTCGTCTGCTCAGCGGCGAGGAGTCCCGCGCCGCCGGCGTGCTCATCGACAAGCGGTACCCGGTTCTGCAACGAGTTTTCGTCCACCTCGCCCACCGGCTGATGCGGACGGAGACGCTTCATTACGAGCTGACCGATGTGCGTGATCTGGAGTTATAGGCACAGCGTGAAAATCGCCTCCCACTCAGCGAGACGACAGGTCGACTCCCGGCTATAACAGGTTACAGTTCGGATAGCCGTGCATCGTCACATCCGAGCGCCCGAGAGGACCACCCATGGCCGAACCGACTCCGATCCGCCCGCGACCCGTTTCCGAGATCGCCGCGTGGGACTACGAGGCCGACGTCGTCGTCGCGGGGTACGGGATCGCCGGTGTGTCCGCGTCGATCGAGGCGGCACGGGCCGGCGCCGAGGTACTGGTCCTCGAGCGCACCAGCGGCTGGGGTGGCGCAGCCTCACTGGCGGGGGGCTTCATCTACCTCGGTGGCGGTACACCCCTTCAGAAAGCCTGTGGCTTCGAGGACTCGCCCGAGAACATGAAGAAATTCATGATGGCAGCCCTCGGCCCCGGCGCCGACGAGGAGAAGATCGCCGACTACTGCGACGGCAGCGTCGAGCACTACAACTGGCTCGTCGAGTGCGGCGTGCCGTTCAAGGCGAGCTTCTGGGGAGAGCCGGGCTGGGAACCGCCGTTCGACGACGGCCTCATGTACTCGGGTGGTGAGAACGCGGCACCGTTCAACGAAATCGCCACACCTGCACCCCGCGGACACGTTCCGCAGATGGACGGCAAGCGCACCGGCGAGAAGGGTGGTGGCTACATGCTGATGAAGCCACTCGTGGAGGCCGCCGAAAAGCTGGGTGTGCGAGCCGAATATGACATGCGCGTGCAGACTCTGATCACGGACGACACCGGTCGGGTCGTCGGGATCATCGCCAAGCAGTACGGCAAAGAGGTCGCCGTCCGGGCCCGACGCGGCGTGGTCCTCGCCACCGGGAGCTTCGCCTACAACGACAAGATGATTCAGGCCTACGCTCCCCGCCTCATCGGCCGGCCCGGGGCCGCCATCGAGGAACACGACGGCCGGTCGATCCTGATGGCCCAGGCTCTCGGCGCCGACCTGGCCCACATGGACGCCACCGAAGTGGCGTTCGTGTGCGATCCCCAGTTGATAGTGCGAGGCATTCTGGTGAACGGTCGCGGACAGCGGTACGTCCCGGAAGACACCTATTCGGGGCGCATCGGTCAGATGACGTTGTTCCACCAGGACAATCAGGCGTTCCTCGTCATCGACGAAGCGGCCTACGACGAAGGTGTTGCCGCCACCACCGCCACCCCCTTTCTGCGCGTACAACCCAAGTGGGTCGCCGAGACCGTCGAGGAACTCGAGTCGGACATGGGGCTGGCGGAGGGTGCGCTCCGATCGACCGTCGAGGTCTACAACAAGCACGCCGCCGACGGCGTCGATCCCTTGCTGCACAAGAAGTCCGAGTGGGTGAAGCCGATCGGCTCCCCCGTCGCCGCACTCGACCTGCGCGGGTTTACGCTGGGCTTCACTCTGGGCGGGCTGCGGACCACCCTCGACTCCGAGGTACTACACGTCTCCGGGGAGCCTATTCCCGGACTCTTCGCAGCGGGCCGCTGCACGTCGGGTGTGTGCGCGGGCGGATACGCCAGCGGGACCTCGCTCGGCGACGGCAGCTTCTACGGTCGCCGGGCGGGCGTGGCCGCCGCGAAGCAGAGCTAGTCGAGCACCCGCACGCTCACGCCGTCCGCGAAACGGTAGGGCTGCGTGCTCAGCACCGCGCCGAGAGTCTTGCGCAGACGCGAGACCTCGGCGCGGACGGCCACCACGTGCTCTCGGTCGCCGAACAGCGCCTCGCTGAGGGAAGCAGCATCGACACCGCCCGTTCCCGCCACCGCCAACACCCGGAGTATCTGCGCATGCCGCGGCGAGAGGGCTTGCGTCCAGTTCGCATCTCCGCACACCGTCACCCGCGGTGACGCGCCGAGGTCGAGTTCCACCTGCAGTCCCGCGCCGTCGACCCGGCGACGCACCAGCCACCCGTCGCCCAGCGGTTCGGGCACGCAGATCCCGAGCCCGGGGACGAGGAGCGGTTTGCCCTGACTCGGCGTAGCCAGCCGCTCGGGTGCAGCGATCCCGGTCGCGCCCGCCACCCAGCCGTGCTGATCGACTACCAGAGCCGGACCACCTGCCGAAGCCAGCAACGGGGCAGCCCGTCCGCGCAACTTCTCGAGTTGCGCGGTGTGCTCACGCCACAGGGTAGCCTCGGCGAGGCGAACCGCGGTGCGCACGAGTGCGACCGTGGTCGGATGAACCGACATCGCCGATCCGCTGATGTCCACCACGCCGAGAATGTCCCCCGTGCGCGGATCGTGGACCGGCGACCCGGTGCACGACCACCCGTGATGCGACGGCGCATAGTGCTCCGCCGAAAAGAGTTGTACCGCCGCATCTTCGACGAGAGCCGTACCGATGGCGTTGGTGCCCACCGCCTGCTCCGCCCAGCGCGCGCCCTCCGTGAACCCGAGCGCATCAGCGGCTTTGCGCACTCCGCGTGATCCCTCGCGCCACAGCAGCACGCCGTCGGCATCGGCGATGACCACGATGAAGTTGGCGTCGTCGGCCACTTGCGTCAGCGTGTTACGCAGCTCGGGGAGAACCGACCTCAGCGCGGTGCGCGTCCGGCGCTCCTCGATCTCCGCGAAGTCGGCCGGTTCCACGTCGGCACAATGATCGGGGGTCACCCCACCTGCCTGCAGTCGCGACCACGAACGTGCCACCACGTCCCGCGGCATCACCGGCGGCTGTTGCCCGGACAGCACCGCGTCGTGCACCCTGCTCAGCAATCGGGCATGCCGTGACAGATCCACGCCGCTGGCCACCGCGGTCAACCGGTCGGCGCTCCGGGGTTCTGTGCTCACAATGCCGAGGCTACCCCCGGCCATGTGAGCCACACCACTAGTCCATCATCGGGCCGGCGGCAGGACTGTGCCCGACATCGTGAGGGCGTCATCGAAACGACGACCCGATTAGCAGGCCCGGCAGCCATCCGGTAGAGTTCCGTAAGTTGTCTCGGCGAGGGTGAACCGGCATGTTCGATACGCTGGATTACCGTGATCGACGCGGCTACGGCTCAGCTCGAGCGTTTCGCTCCTGGCCCGTGCGCCCGTTCGTCCCTCACCGACGACAAGACGCCAGCCAGTAACCACCGTGAGTTGTAGGAGCCGTTTCACCATGTCTGACGAAAACACCCTCGTAGCTGCCGTACGCACCGAGTTCGGCAAGGGCGCCGCCCGCCGCGCCCGCCGCGATGGTCAGGTTCCCGCTGTTCTGTACGGCCACGGTGAGGATCCCCGCCACCTGAACCTGCCGTCGCGCGACTTCGCCGCGATTCTGCGTGCGCACGGCACCAACGCCATCCTGAACCTCGACATCGACGGCACCCCCCAGGTCGCCCTCACCAAGTCGGTCGTGATCCACCCGATCCGCAACTACATCGAGCACGCCGACCTCCTCGTCATCAAGAAGGGCGAGAAGGTCACGGTCGAGGTCCCCGTCGTCGTCACCGGTGAGGCAGCGTCCGGCACCCTGGTCGCCCAGGACGCCGCCACCATCGCTCTGGAGGCCGACGCGCTGCACATCCCCGAGCAGATCGAGGTTTCGGTCGAGGGCCTCGAGGCCGGCACGCAGATCCTGGCCAACCAGCTCGAGCTGCCCAAGGGTTCGACCTTGCAGGCCGACCCCGAGCTGCTCATCGTCAACGTCGTGCCTGCCCCCACCGCAGCCGACCTCGAGGAAGAGACCGGCGAAGCAGCCGGCACCCCTGCCGAAGAGGGCGCCGAGAGCTGATCCTCTCGCAACCGCACTGAACTTTGCGGCGCGTCGTCCCGGACACTTCCGGGGTGACGCGCCGCTCTCGTGTGACGAGAACCTGCCATAGGGAAGGACCTGCCGGTGAGTGAAGACACCGCTCTGGTGGTCGGCCTGGGAAATCCGGGACCGCAGTACGAGAAGACCCGGCACAACATCGGCTTCATGGTGGCCGGTGTGCTGGCCGGTCGCATGGGAGCAAAGTTCAGCGCACACAAGAAGAGTGGCGCCGACATCATTCAAGGGCGGCTCGAGGGGCGCCCGACGATCCTGGCGAAACCGCGCTCGTACATGAACCTGTCGGGAGGCGCCGTAGCCGGGTTGGCGCGATTCTTCTCCGTCGACCCCGACAACATCGTGGTGATCCACGACGAGCTCGACCTCGACTTCGGGACCGTCCGTTTCAAGCAGGGCGGCGGCGAGGGCGGTCACAACGGTTTGCGGTCCATCTCCAGTTCACTGGGCACCAAGGATTACCTCCGCACCCGCATCGGGATCGGACGACCGCCCGGACGGATGGACCCCGCGTCGTATGTGCTCAAGCCCTTCTCCTCGGTGGAACGCAAGGAACTCGACATTCTCTGCGAGGAAGCGGCGGACGCCGTCGAACTCCTGCTGAAGGTCGGCCTCGAGGCCGCGCAGAATCGCCTGCACTAGGCGCTCCGCGCCCGTGCGCCTTTCTGGTTGTTCCAGCTACCAGAAAGGCGCACGTGCGCCGAAGGCGCCTCAGTCGCGGACCAGCGACGCCGAGGTGGTCCGGCGCAACTTGCCGGACGACGTCTTGGGAATGCTGCCGGGTCCGAGAACCGCGACGGTACGCGGACGCACTCCCACCTCCGAGACCACCGCGTGCACGACCTCGTGTTCGATCCGCTTGACCTCGTCCGGGTCCTGATAGTTGTTGGTTTCGACCGCGACCGCGAAGCTTTCCCGCTTCTGGCCGGCGTCGAGTCGCACCGCGACCGCGTTGCCCGGGCGGACCCCGGACACGGTGCCGGCTGCCCGCTCGATGTCGGTGGGATAAATGTTGCGGCCACCCATGATGATCACGTCCTTGATGCGACCGCACACCACGACGAGACCGTCCTCGGTGAAGTAGCCGACGTCACCGGTGTTGAGCCAGCCGTCCGGATCCTGAGCCGGCTTGTGGCCCTCGAGAGTGACGTATCCGGGGGTCACGGCCTTGCCGCGGACCTCGATGATCCCGACTCCACGGGTGGGGAGCAGTTCCCCGTCGCCGTCGATGACCCGGCCTTCGAGGTTCGGAACCATCTTCCCGAGGGTGGCGAGGGGACGCGCATTCGGCTTGCTCGACGGGACAGCCCGGGACATCGCCTCGAGAATGTCCGGGTCGACGAAGTCGAGCACTTGACCTTGATCTGGGTCGGGAATCGACACCGCGAGGGTGGTCTCCGCCATCCCGTAGACGGGGGCGAGTGCGGACGGATTCAGTCCGAACCGGGCGCCGGCCTCGGCGAGCGCCGTCATGGTGTCGGGGTCGACCGGTTCGGCCCCGTTCCACATGTACCGCACACTGGACAGATCGACCGCACCGTCCTCGGCTTGCCGCAGCCGACGGGCCAGCAGCGAGTACGCGAAGTTGGGCGCCGCCGTGACCGTGCCCTTGTACTTGCCCATCAGCTGCGCCCACAACAGCGGGGTGCGGAGGAAGTCCATCGGGGTAATGCTGACGACCTCGGCACCGACCTGCATGGGCACACTGAGGAAGCCCACCATCCCCATGTCGTGGAACAGCGGCAACCAGCTGACCATCACGTCGTCGTCGAGCGAGAACTTGATGCGATCGATCATCGCGTAGGCGTTGGTGTAGAAGTTCTCGTGGGTGATCTGCACGGCTTTCGGCGACCCGGTGGAGCCGGAGGTGAGCTGCTGCAATGCAATGTCGTCCTCGAAGGTCTCGACCGGTTCGACCTCCGGACCTTCGTTCAGTTCGGCCACCGTCACCACTGTGATGCCGCGTTCCTCGAGTAGCGGCTTGGCCGCGTCGAATGGCGCACCGAGGATCACTGCCTTCGCATCGATCATCCTGATCACGGTTTCGGTGTCTTTGGCCCATACCGCCAGATCGGTCCGCGGGGTGGGCTGATGCAGCATCGTGACGGAGGCACCACGCATCCAGATTCCCTGACAGGACGGCGCGATGTCGACGGGCTGACCGGCCAGGATGCCGATGGCGTCGCCGTGGCCGATACCCGCCGCCGCGAGCGCACCCGCCATCCGCCGCGCTACCCGATGAATTTCGCCCCATGGCTGTCGCAACGGCGCATCCGGCTCACCGGTGACCAACCCGCGGTTGCTGGTGACAGCGGTGGCATACATCTCGTCGGTGAACTTGCTCAAGATTTCTCCTCGTGCAGATACGGGTGTCCGAACGCAGTAGACGTAACTCCGGAGCGCCCCGACGGCTCACGCTGATTAAATATCCGAACCCGAGCTGAGTGTTACGTCAGGTCAGTGTTACCTCCCGCCGGATGTGCTGTAAATCCCTCCACGGCCCCCGGGTAACCTGGTATGCGGCCACCTGGCCTTTCCGCATCCAGTCCCCCGAGAGGTTCTTCGTTGACTACCCCGTCCGACTCGGCCGACATCATCCCAGCCGAGGCGGAGTCTGTCGCCACCACTGCCTCGTCGCAGGACAAGCTCGACAAGGGCGTCCGCGCGGAGGCTCAGCGCCGCCGGACCTTCGCTGTGATCTCCCACCCCGATGCCGGTAAGTCGACGTTGACCGAAGCTCTCGCCTTGCACGCGAAGGTGATCTCCGAGGCGGGCGCCGTGCACGGGAAGGCGGGGCGCAAGTCGACGGTGTCCGACTGGATGGAGATGGAGAAGGCCCGCGGTATCTCGGTCAGCTCCACGGCCCTCCAGTTCAACTACCGTTCCACCGAGGCGTCGCCGGACGACCTCACCGACAACGTCATCAACCTGGTCGACACTCCCGGTCACTCGGACTTCTCGGAGGACACTTACCGAGTCCTGACCGCTGTCGACGCCGCCGTCATGCTCATCGACGCCGCGAAGGGTCTCGAACCGCAGACGCTCAAGCTGTTCCAGGTATGTCGTCACCGTGGGATCCCCGTGATCACGGTCATCAACAAGTGGGACCGCCCGGGTCAGACGCCGCTGGAACTGCTCGACGAGATCCATGAGCGGATCGGCCTCACCCCGACTCCCCTGTACTGGCCCGTGGGCATCGCGGGTGACTTCCGAGGACTGTTGCGCCGCGGCGAGGACGGCGCCCCCCGCGAGTACATCCGGTTCACCCGCACCGCGGGCGGCGCCAAGATCGCCCCGGAAGAGGTGATGGACGCGGACGCCGCCCTCGCGAAGGAGGGCAGCGAGTGGGTCACCGCCGCGGAGGAGAGCGAGCTGCTCTCGGCCACCGGCCAGGACCACGATCAGGAATTGTTCCTCGGCGGTCAGACCTCGCCGGTGATCTTCGCGTCGGCGATGCTCAACTTCGGCGTGCGGCAGATCCTCGACACTCTGGTGGAGCTGGCGCCGCCGCCCCGCGCCCGTGAGGACGTCACCGGGACTCCCCGTGAGGTCACGGACCCGTTCAGTGCCGTCGTGTTCAAAGTGCAGGCCGGGATGGATACAGCCCACCGCGACCGCCTCGCGTTCATGCGGATCGTCTCCGGCGTCTTCGAGCGCGGCATGGTGGTCACCCACGCCCAGACGGGTAAGCCCTTCACCACCAAGTACGCGCAGACGGTGTTCGGTCGTGAACGGTCCACCGTCGAATCCGCCTACCCGGGTGACGTGGTGGGACTGGTCAACGCCACGGCCCTCGCCCCCGGGCACACTCTCTATTTCGAGAAGAAGGTGGAGTTCCCGCCGATCCCGTCGTTCGCTCCCGAGCACTTCTCCATCCTGCGGGCCGAGAGCGCCGGCAAGTACAAGCAGTTCCGCCGCGCGGTGGATCAGCTCGACTCCGAAGGTGTCGTGCAGATTCTGCGCAACGACCTTCGCGGCGACGCGTCACCCGTCATGGCGGCGGTCGGTCCCATGCAGTTCGAGGTGGTTGCGGCCCGGATGAAGGCCGAGTTCAACGTCGAGGCCCGGATGGAACCGCTTGCCTACGCGTTGGCCCGACGGACCGATCCGCAGTCCGTCGACGAGCTGAACCGTCAGCGCGGCGTCGAGGTGTTCACCCGATCCGACGGCGTTCTACTGGCGCTCGTGAGTGACAAGTGGCGACTGCAGTACATCCAGAAGGAGTTGCCCGACCTCACGCTCGAGCCGCTGGTGGCCGCCGCCGACTGAAGTCGGCCGCCCGCCGAATCCGCGGCGGAACCTCGGGTGCTGGTAGCTTTCACGTTCGTATCGAGCAAACTGGCGGGCTGGTGCGAGAACCCGTTTGTCTACGAGCAGGAAGCGACACGATGGAGAACGGCATTTCTAGCAATGGATCGGGCAGCAACGGCTCCAGGGGCAACGGCTCGACCGCCGAATCACCCTTCGCGGAACCGAGCAGCGGAACATTGACCGGCAACGGCGCGTCGACGCCCAGCTCCGCCGAGACGTTCACCTTCCCGCTGCCGACGCGCAGCTCCGGCTCCCACAGCACCGAGGAGGCAGCCGAGCCGGTTGACACCACCTCGTCCCTCGAGTCCCATGGACGGACCGTGAAGCGACGCAACGCGATGGGAGTGGCAGCCGTGCGGGTCGCGGGCCGTCTTGCACACACCGAACTCCTCGAGGACCACCTCGCGTCCGCGAGCAGCCACTCCGCCGACCCCACCGTGGACGCCGACGAACTGCTCGAGCTGCTCGGTGAGTACCTCGTGGCGGCCGGATTCGAACGGCCGGAGATTCACGCCCAGCTGAACGGCCAGTCGATCGTCGTGGACCTGCGCTCCCCCTCCACGACCCTTCGCTGATCGTCCCGCATCCGGCAGGCGCCTACGGCCACAGAATCGCGCGCGTCCACCCCTCGCCCGCGGGCTCTCTTCGGTAGTTCCAGCGCTGATGCCGGCGGCCGGGATCGGCCTGCCAGAATTCGACGCTGTCGGGCACTAGGCACCAGGCTCGCCACGTGCTCGACACGAAGTCGGGGTCGGCCTCGATGCTCGCGGCCGCCGCCGTGACCACCCGTTCGTATTCCGCGGGATCGGTGAGCACCTCGCTCTGGCGACTCGCAGTCGCGACGGCGCGGGCGGTCACCGACCGCTCCCGGAAGTCGCGGGCCGACATGTCCGGACCGCCGTCGACTACACTTCCGCGCACCCGGATCTGACGCCCCCGTTCCCGCCAGTAGAACGTCAGCGCAGCAACAGCGTTCGACGTCAGATCACGCCCCTTCGGCGAACGCGTGTCGCCGGAAAACCAGAAACCTCGCTCCGTGACGTCCTTGAGTAGCAGGAACCGAGCGTCGGGTCGACCCCCCGGGTCCACCGTCGACAACGCGGCGGCGTGCGGTTCTGGAACTCCGGCCGCCGCCGCCTCGGCGAGCCAGTCGAGAAAGAGGATGTGCGGCGCGTCCGGCAGCGATTCGACGGGCGGTGGTTCGGGAAGCGCTGGGTCGACGACGGTGAGCGCGGGCAAAGCCCGTATCCAGGCCCGGGTGTCCGGGAACGACGAAGGGTCCGGTGCGATCGGCATGTGCCGACAGTAGCGGGCCGGTGTGGACTACGGCCCGACAAGCATCCAGCGGTGCCCGAACGGATCGATGAGGGTGGCGTTGCGATGCCCATGCCCCTCGGAGATCCACCGCTCCACGGTCCCCCCGGCATCGCGGGCACTCAACAGGACGGCGTCGGGATCGTCGACTGCGAGCATCAAGCTGACCGATGTCGAACCTGCCTCCGGCGCAGTCAAACCCATTTCCGGGAACTCCTCGGCGAGGTAGATCATCCCGGTGGGGAGCTGTAACTCCACGTGGCCGATCCTGCCGTCGTCCAAGACGATCGGCTCCCCGACTACCTCCGCGCCGAACACCGCCGAATACCATTCGACAGCTTCGGTGCCTCTTCTCACCGTGAGGTACGGCACCGCACCGGGAACGGGCACTGCAGACGACATCGTCACCTCCCGCCTCGTCGTGGCAACCTCCGGTGCTCGGTCAGGCCGAGGCGGGGGGTTGCAACATCGCCCATTTGTTGGAAGTCAGCCGGAAACTCGGGAAGTCCGACAGGGCAGCCACCGATTCCCACGTGCGCTCGTAGCCGGTGGACGTGATCCGCCACGCCCCGTCCGGGCACCGGATGTAACTGTCGTGATAGTAGGCCGACCCCCGCAGCAACATGCCGTCCTCCGGGATGAGCGTGGTGTCTGCAAGAAACCACACGCCGACAGCCGTGTCACCGGTGACGGTGATCTCGGGCTGCCCGCACTGGTGCTCGGTGATCACATGAGTGCCCAACGTGTTCTCCAGAAAGGACACGAAGGAGTCACGGGAATCGAACGTCAGGTATTCGCTGTACGTGGCCTTGACTTCGGGAACCATGGTGTCGGCGAATTCTTCCCACGACTTGGTATCGAGTGCACGAGAGTAACGGTGCTTGAGCTGCTCGATCTGTTTGATTGCTTCGAGATCCATGACCCCCGCCTCCTGTGCAGCGACATGCATGCCCTGGACTGCAGATTAGTCCGAACATCTGCGGGCTCGCCTTGGATTCCCCCCTTTTGCCCGGATCATGCATATTTACGCCGTGATTCGGGACACGAAAAGGTCACGAATCGACTTCCCGCCCGCACCCGTCGAAACAGCGCCGATCGAACTCCCGGCCACACTCGTTCTCCGATCCCGCCCAGTGTGAATGTGACCCGACATCTACATATAACGCGTTCCACACTAGGGTGTCGCTGACGAGGTTCTCGACCGTCCGGACGCCGAAGGGGTTTCCATGCTCGATCCAGCGCGCGTACCTGTCATCGTCGGTGTCGGCGACGTACGGTCCGGACGAAGTGGGGTTCCGGCGGGCCCGCGGGAGCCACTCGATCTCATCTCGGAGGCTGCGCAGTCAGCGATCGCCGACTGCGGTGTCGCAGCGCTGCGGTCCCGGATCGACGCGATACACGCGGTCAAGACCGTCAGCTGGTCCTACGACGATCTTCCGGGATTACTCGCGGCCCGGCTGAACCTGCAGGCGCCCATCACCGCGAGCACCTCGCCGATCGGCGGCCATTGGCCTGCTGCTCTTCTCGACCGCATCGGTGACGACATCGCCGGCGGTCGATCGTCGGTGGCACTGCTGGTGGGCGGTGAGGCGCAGGCGACCATGACGGCGCTGCAGAAGTCGGGCACCGATCCGGTGTCGCTCGGCTGGGCAACGGCGCCGGGTGGGCCACCGGCCTTCGATGCCTCCGATCTCGGAAGCCCCGGCATGCAGCGGGCCGGGCTGATCGTGCCGACCCGCGTCTATCCCTTGTTCGAGAATCGCTTCACCTACGACTCGGGCGGCACACCCGAGCAATCCTCGGCGTGGTCGGCCCGCATGTACTCGGCCTTCTCGGAGCTGGCGGCGAAGAATCCGGCGTCGTGGACGTCGACGGTGTATTCCCCCGAAGACATCGCGACCGCCGGACCGAGCAATCGTATGGTCTGTGAACCGTATCCCTTGACGCTCAACGCCATGCCGTTCGTGGATCAGGCGGCCGCGGTCGTGGTGTGCTCCCTGGCGCTCGCCCGCGAACACGGCATCGCCGACGACCGAATGGTCTATCTGTGGGGTGGCGCCGGAGCGACCGACCCGGTGGATGTGCTTGCCCGCAACAGCTTCGGGGCCTCCGCGGCGATGAACCGGGCCGTCGGCCGGGCACTGGCCCAGGCCTCCCTCGAGGCGTCTGCCCTCGACGTCGTCGACGCCTACAGTTGCTTCCCGGTGGTCCCGAAGTTGTTGATTCGCGCACTCGGCCTACCCGAGGACACCGTCCCCAGCGTGACCGGTGGGCACTCGTTCTTCGGCGGCCCACTCAACAGCTACACCCTGCACGCCATCGCCGAAGTGACCCGCCGCGTTCGTGAGGGCGCCGGCCCGGCCCTCGTCCACGGCAACGGCGGATATCTGACGTACCAGCACGTCGTCCTGCTCTCGGGCACGCCGCACCGGAACGGCTACATCGGCACCCCCGAGCCGGAACAGCTCGGTTCGGACACTGCCGAACTCGTCACCGGATACGACGGAGAAGCCGAGATTCTCACGACCACCGTGGAGTACGGCCGCGACGGTGTCCCCGCCACCGGATTCGTCGTCGCACACACGTCCGACGGACGGCGTCTCGCCGGACGCACCGGACCCGAGGACGCAGCCGCCCTGTCGGCGTATACCCGCACTCCCCCGCGGTCGGTGATCGGCCGGACGGTCCATGTCACCGACCGGGACGGTGTGCTGACCGTTCGGTTTCCGACCGGCTAGTCCAGATCGGCGGCCAGTTCCATCCACTGCTCCTCAGCCGCTTCCTTCTCGGCCACCACTTGCTTGAGCTCGACGTCGAGCTTCTGCAGCTTGTCTGGATCCGTCGCTGCCTCGGCCAACTTTTCGTGCAGCTTCCGCTCACGCTCGTCCAGCTTGGCGACCGCACGCTCGAGGCGAGAAAGTTCTTTCCGCGCAGCACGTTCCGCCGCCCCGTCGCGCGCCTGTTTGGGCGCCGACGCACCCGTCGCGGTCGACGCGACGGACGGTGCGCCGACGTCACCCATCGCCGCACGCCGGCGCAGGTAGTCCTCGATGCCGCCGGGGAGGTTGGTCAGCTTTCCGTCACCGAACAGAGCCCAGGTCGTGTCACAGATGCGCTCGATCAGGTAGCGGTCGTGGCTGATGACGACCATCGTGCCCGCCCAGCCGTCGAGGATGTCCTCGAGCTGCTGCAGGGTGTCGATGTCGAGGTCGTTGGTCGGCTCGTCGAGAAGAAGGACGTTGGGCTCGGCCATCAGCACTCGCGTGAGCTGGAGGCGGCGCCGCTCACCGCCCGACAGGTCACCGACCGGTGTTCGCTGACGAGCCGGCGTGAAGCCCAGCCGCTCGGCCAGCTGTCCGGCCGAGACTTCCTTGTCGCCCAAAGTGATCCGCTCCGCGACGTCCTTGACGGCCTCGAGGACCCGCATGCCGATGGGGAGGTCGTCGAGTTCCTGGCGCAACCATCCGATGTGGACCGTCTGTCCCTGGATCCGTTTGCCCGACGCAGGTTCGATTTCCCCGGCGAGCGTGCGGAGCAACGTCGTCTTGCCGGAACCGTTGACCCCGACCAGGCCGACACGTTCACCGGGCGCGAGCCGCCACGTGAGGTCGTCGACGAGCACCCGGCCGTCGGGCGTCTCGAGACGGGCATCCTCGAGTTCGATGACCACCTTGCCGAGCCGGCGCTGTGCGAACGACGCCAAGGCCACGTTGTCGCGGGGCGGCGGCACGTCGGCAATCAACGCCTCCGCGGCCTCGATCCGGTACTTGGGCTTCGACGTGCGGGCCGGGGCACCGCGCCGCAGCCACGCCAACTCCTTGCGAGCCAGGTTACGCCGGCGCTCCTCGGACGCGTCCGCCTGCCGGGACCGCTCCGCCCGTGCGAAAACCCAGTCGTTGTAACCACCCTCGTAGCTTTCGACCCTGCCGCCCACCACTTCCCACGTGCGGTTGGCGACGGTGTCGAGGAACCAACGGTCGTGGGTGACGACAACGAGTGCGCTGCGGCGGGACACCAGGTGCTCGGCCAGCCACTGCACCCCCTCGACGTCGAGGTGGTTGGTGGGTTCGTCGAGTACCAGGAGGTCGAGGTCCTGCACCAGCGCCGCCGCCAGCGCGACACGCCGTCGCTCGCCACCGGACAGTCCGTCGACGGTGACTTCCAAGCCGAGGTTGTCGATTCCGATGCCCGCGAGGACGGAGCGGATGCGGGCGTCACCGGCCCATTCGTGCGCGGCGACGCCGAGCGGTCCGAGAACCACGTCGCCGACACTGGAGCCGGGCGGCAGGACGCCGCGTTGCGTCACCACCGCCATCCGCAGGCCGCCGACCCGGCTGACGCGTCCGGAGTCGGGCGCTTCCACACCGGCGAGCACCTCGAGCATCGTGGTCTTGCCGCCACCGTTGAGCCCGACGACGCCGATGCGTTCGCCTTCCTGTACGCCGAGCGACACCGAATCGAGCAACGGCTTGATGCCGAACGACTTCGATACCTGTTCGAGATTGATCAGATTCGCCATCAGTGCGATCCCTCCGCCGCGTCATTGATTATTCGGGCGCCCGGCACCGGTCCGCTCGCGACCCGCACGGTGCGACACACTCCCGCACCTGCGAGTTCTGCGCTGACACGGACCGCGGCATCCGCGTCAGCGCACAGAAAGGCACAGGTCGGCCCCGACCCGGAGACGATGCCGGCGAGAGCGCCCGCGGCGACTCCGGCGCGCAACGTCCGCCGCAGTCGTGGCTCGAGGGACAGGGCAGCGGCCTGCAGATCGTTGCCCAGCAGCGGCGCGAGCGTTGCAGCGTCGCCCGTCGTGAGCGCATGCATGAGGTCGTCCGCACCGCCGAGCTTCGGTGGTGTGCCGCCGGCACGCAGGCGGTCGAGTTCCCGGAACACCGTGGGGGTGCTCAACCCGCCTTTCGCGAGCGCGAGTACCCAATGGAAGGTGCTGCGCGAGAGAACCGGCAGGAGTCTCTCGCCACGTCCGGTTCCGAAGGCGGTACCACCGTGCAACGCAAACGGCACGTCACTACCCAGTTTCGCTGCGAAAGAATGGAGGTCCTCACGAGAGAGGTCGAGATGCCACAGCGCGTTCAGAGCTACCAGCGTCGCGGCGGCGTCGGCGCTGCCGCCCGCCATGCCACCGGCAACCGGGATGCCCTTGTCGATCGAGATCTCGACGTCGGGACGCCGGTCGGCCTCGACCGCAAGCATCTCGGCGGCTTTCCAGACGAGGTTGCGGCTGTCGGTGGGAACCACGCGGGCATCCTCACCGCGGACCTTCACGGTCAGCGCATCCGCAGGCGCGACCGACACGGTGTCGCCGAGCGAGAGCGCCTGGAAGACCGTGTTCAGCTCGTGGTAGCCGTCGGCACGTTGGTCCCCGACGGCCAGGTGGAGATTGACCTTGGACGGGGCCCGGACGACGACGGGGCGAGGAACGACGGAAAGCACAAGGATAGAGCTTAGGCGCTCGCAGTACGGGGGTGGAAATGCGTGGCACCCCCCGCCCTCAGCTCACAGTCGTGGGCCGAGCTGCGTCGTGAGGCTGCCTCCTCGTGCGAGCGGAAGACGTGTTCGGGCTGTGCGGGCGTCGCCCGACACCTCCGCGGGACGATCGTCGGGATAGCGGAGCTCGCTGGTGAGGGCGGCGGGCGCGTCGAGAAGGTCGTGGGAGACGGTGCCGGCGCCCAACTCCAGCCGGTGCCGGAGCAGCGGAACATTCCCCAGATCGGCGTCGGTCGTCCCGATCCAGATTCCGGCGCGTTCCCCGGTGCGGCCGATCTGTACCCGCTCTCGCAAGACCAGCGTCGACGTCGGTGCGAGGAGCACCGTCGATTCGACCCGGTGCTCGGCGGCGCCGGCCACGACGGTCGGCTCCAGGGCGCAGTCGAGGGTGGCGTCGTCTTCCACATCGACCGACCAGTGTGCCGTCGACACCGTGCATTCCCGGCCGGGCAGCGCCAGGGACGCAGCGACGCTGCGGAGCGACAGCCGCGCCCCCGACAGCACCCGGACGGTGATGTCCCAGTGGTCACCGCCGAGCGGGGTGGCGGCCGTGCCGATCACGTGGACCGTGTCGCGCCCGGTGATCCGGGCGGCGAGCCCGCCGACGGCGGAGATCCGGGGGCTCAGGCCGGGAGTCGCCACGATGGTCAGCGCGGTGCGCACTACCCGTGCACGTCGGCGAGCGTGCGTACCTGCTCGCGCACCCACCGCAGAGCCGGCCCGGACGACGGGTCCTCGGTCAGCGAGATCAGCACGGTGGGCCTGCCCTCACGAACCTGCTCGGCGTCCCGCTGCATCACCGACAGATCGGCACCGACCATCGGCGCCAGATCGGTCTTGTTGATCACCAGCAGGTCCGAGAACGTCACCCCGGGACCGCCCTTGCGCGGAACCTTGTCGCCACCGGCGACATCGACGACGAAAATCTGCACGTCGATGAGGCCGGACGAGAACGTGGCCGTCAGGTTGTCGCCGCCCGACTCGACGAGAATCAAGTCGAGCGGTGGGTTGGTGTCGATCAAGTCGTCGATGGCGTCGAGATTGGCGGTGATGTCGTCGCGGATGGCTGTGTGCGGGCAGCCACCGGTCTGCACTGCGGCAATCCGCTCGTCCGGAAGCACGGCGTGGCGACGCAGGAAATCCGCGTCCTCGGTGGTGTAGATGTCGTTGGTCAGAACGGCGAGGGACAGCTCGTCGCGCAGTTGCCTGCACAGTGCTGCCACCAGAGCCGTTTTGCCCGACCCCACCGGCCCGCCGATGCCGATCCGGACCGGCTCACCCGCTACTCGTGTCCGCTTCGGCCGATCGTGCAGATGATCGTGCGGCTCACCGTCGATGACATGCGGTGGCATGGTTACTCTCCTTACTCAGGGCTGATTCAGTCTTACTCGTCAGGGTTCAGTCGTCAGGACACGAACAGTGGTCGGTCTCGTTCCACGTGGCGCTGGGCGACGACGTCGAGAAGCGGATCGGACACGCTCGCGAGCCCGGTCGCGCAGTCATCGGCGACGTCATCGCACAGATCCGCCAAGGTGAAGGTGCAGGCGGCGACCTGCGCGGGATCGAGCGCGAGCAGCCGTTGCGCGGCGATCGCGGAACCGGTCATGGTGGTGTAGACGACGACCAGCGCCGCCTCACGGGCCGAGACACCGGTGAGACGCCCGACCACTCCGGTCACCACCGGGAGGTGCGGACGCGGTCTTAGCAGCGACCAGTTCTGTTCGGGCCAGGTGGTGCGGGACAACCGCAGCAGGCCCCTTCCCTGTGCGCGGGACGAGGCACGCGCCGCCGGCGACGGGGTGCGTGCATCCATCTCGAGGTCGCCCTGGTCGGTGGAGAGCCGGCCGTCGCACACAGCCGCGGCGATCGACCCGGCGACCAGCCCGGACGCCCGGATTCGCCTGCGGAGGAACGCGTCCATCGTGGGGATGTCGCGGACCAGACCACTGGTGACGGCCTCTTCCATCCCGCCCGAGTGCACATGCCCGCCGGTCGGCAACCTGGAGTCGGCAAGTGTGAACAGATGAGCGAGGCGCATCAGAACAGAAAATAACGTTGTGCCATCGGCAATTCCGATGCCGGCTGTTCCTCCCACACCTCACCGTCGATGCGGACGGTGAACGTATCCGGATCTACCTCGATGCGGGGTTGCGCGTCGTTACGCGGCATGTCGGCCTTACCTCTGGACCGCACGTTCGCGACCGGAACCAGCCGCCGGCCGAGTGCGAGCCGATCGGCCAGACCGTCCTCGAGTGCATGGGGGGCGACGAAGTGCACCGAGGTCGCCGCGGCGGCCCTGGGCGCCGCCCCGAACATGGGCCTCGGCAGCACCGGTTGCGGCGTCGGAATAGAGGCGTTGGCATCACCCATCGCCGCCCACGCGATCATGCCGCCCTTGATCACCGCATGCGGCCGCACTCCGAAGAACGCCGGCTCCCACAGCACCAGGTCGGCCAGTTTGCCCACCTCGACGGAGCCGATCTCCCCTTCCAGCCCGTGCGCGACCGCCGGACAGATGGTGTACTTCGCGACGTAACGCTGGACGCGCTGGTTGTCTGCCCCGTTGTCGCCGGGAAGAAAGCCCAGGCGCCGTTTCATCACGTGGGCGGTCTGCCAGGTACGCATCACTACCTCACCGATGCGCCCCATCGCCTGCGAGTCGCTGCCGATCATCGAGATCGCGCCCAGATCGTGGAGCAGATCCTCCGCTGCAATGGTCGACGGCCGGATGCGGCTCTCCGCGAATGCCAGGTCTTCGGGGATCTTGGGATTGAGGTGGTGGCACACCATCAGCATGTCGAGGTGCTCGTCGAGTGTGTTGACGGTATGTGGCCGAGTCGGATTGGTGGAACTCGGCAGGACGTTCGGGTGTGCGGCCACCGTGATGATGTCCGGCGCGTGCCCGCCACCCGCACCCTCGGTGTGATAGGCGTGGATCGCTCGGCCCGCGATAGCGGCGAGGGTGTCCTCCACGAAACCCGCTTCGTTGAGCGTGTCCGAATGAAGGGCCACCTGCACGCCGGCGGCGTCGGCCACCGTGAGACACGCATCGATCGCGGCGGGGGTCGAACCCCAGTCCTCGTGCAGCTTGAAACCGGACACTCCGCCGCGCAACTGTTCCCAAATCGACTCGGAGCTGACGGTGTTTCCCTTACCCAGCAGGGCAATGTTCATCGGCCAGCCGTCGAGCGCCTCGAGCATCCGTGCGGTATGCCACGACCCCGGTGTCACGGTGGTGGCCTTGCTGCCCTCAGCCGGTCCGGTGCCGCCGCCGACGAGCGTGGTGATGCCGCCGCCGAGCGCCTCTTCCAGGATCTGCGGCGCGATGAAGTGCACGTGGCAGTCGATCCCGCCGGCAGTGAGGATCTTGCCGTTCCCGGCAATGATCTCCGTGGAGGGACCCACCACCAGGTCGGGATGCACCCCGGACATCGTGTCGGGGTTGCCGGCTTTCCCGAGTGCCACGATGCGGCCGTCACGAATACCGATGTCTGCTTTGATGATTCCCCAGTGATCGACGATCACCACTCCGGTGATCACGGTGTCGGGGGCGCCGTCGGCCCGCGTCGCACGGCCCTGCCCCATCGACTCCCGCAACACTTTTCCGCCACCGAACACAGCTTCCTCACCGGCGAGGCCTGGTCCCCCGCTGCGGTCCTCGGTGATCTCGATCAGCAGGTCGGTATCGGCGAGCCGGATACGATCGCCGGTGGTGGGGCCGAACAGCTCGGCGTACCGCGCACGGGTGAGGTCGGTCAAGACGGGTCCAGCTTTCCGGGAGGCGTCAGGTTGAGCCCGTGCACTTCGCGCCTGCCACCGAGGGGCACCAACGAAACAGTCTGCGCGATGCCCGGTTCGAACCGCACTGCCGTGCCTGCGGGGATGTCGAGGCGCAAGCCGTGCGCGGCCACGCGGTCGAAGTGCAGAGCGGAGTTTGCTTGCGGGAAATGGACATGGCTCCCGACCTGTACGGGTCGGTCGCCGGCGTTCACGACCTCGAGCCGCGTGCGGGGCGCGCCCTCGTTGAGCGCTATCACGCCGTCGGCGCAGAACACCTCACCTGGAATCACGGTGTCTCCTATGCAATCGGATCGTGGACGGTGACGAGCTTGGTGCCGTCCGGAAAGGTCGCCTCGACCTGCACGTCGGGCAGCATCTCGGGGACGCCTTCCATCACGTCCGACCGGGTGAGCACTTCACGCCCGGATACCATCAGCTCTGCCACCGAACGTCCGTCCCGCGCCCCTTCGAGGATGTGGTCGGTGATGATCGCGACGGCCTCCGGATGATTGAGCGTCAGGCCCCGCTGCTGCCGCCGGCGCGCGAGTTCGGCGGCGTAGCTCAGAAGCAGACGCTCCTGCTCATGGGGCGACAAGCGCATGTGTCCTCCTGCGGTCGGTGCGTCGCAATACTGCCACGATCTGCAGTGTGGCACCTCCCACGCCTGCGCCGACTATCGTTCTCGTGGCCGAAACACCGATGACACGAAATCGTCACAGCACTGCCCTATCGCGCCGCATGTCAGTTTCAAAAGTCGCGTTCGCGACATCCTGGGGTTTCCCCGCCAGTGCAGCTGCCTTCTGGAATGTGTAGCCGGTGCACTGCACCGCCACACCCCTCGCACCGTCGTCCTAGCTGGCCCGTTGCGCACTCACTTCGCCCGGATCGCCATCGAGGGCGTCGGTTACGAGTACGAGGAATCGGCCACCGGTATCGTATGCGTGGCCACACCAGAATGGCGTGACGCGTCAGGAGATCTCAGATGAGGTGTGGGCTGTTCTGGTGCCGTTGATGCCGGTGCCGGCGGGGCGTTCGCGACCGTGGACGGATCATCGTCTCGCGGTCGAGGGCATGGCCTGGAAGTACCGCACGGGTGCGTCGCTCGCGTACATCAGCACGGGCGACCCTCGGCCGCGACACAGGGGGCTCGGTCGAATCACAAGAATCTGCGAGAAGAGCCGCTTGATCACGGGATCGGCCGCTCGCGGGGCGGGTTGACGAGCAAGGTCCATCTCGTCTGCGACGGCCGCGGGCGTCCGTTGGGCTGGGTGATCACCGGCGGGACATCAACGACACGACGATGATGGTCGCCACGACGATCCCCGAAGGCGATGACCAGATCGGGCACCGCCGGAAGAAGCCGGGCAGACCGATCGAGTTCGGCGACGAGCAGAAGGAGCGCTACAGGGGCCGCAACGTCGTCGAGCGGTGCTTCAACAAGCTCGAGCAATGGCGAGGCATTGCGATGCGCTCAGACAAAACCGCCCGCGCCTAGCGTGCCGCGATCACCCTCGCCGCCACGCTGATATGGATCAACACCGACTTGATTCACGCGGCCCAGCGGACCACTTCGAGCGGCCCCTCCTCGGGCGTCGGCGGCTCGAACCGCTCGAAGTACTCCGTCGCCGTCTGCTCAGTGAGCGGCCAATCGTCCGCCCGCCTGCCGTGTCGGTCACCGACCCGACTTAGGATGGTCTCGAGACTCGTCGCGATGTAAACAGTCTCCGGCAGGATGCCCTGCGGTGCGAGCAATGCGCGAAACTCATCGCGTTGTCGCCGGAACCAGAATCCGAAGTCGAGCACGACATCGTTCCCCGCCGCGACATGGCGCAGCAAGCGCGCCTTCAGGTCTGCTGCCACCTCGGCGACCACTTCGGCGGAGGGCATCGTCGTGATTCCGCGATCCCAGAACTCCACCTCGAACGACAGACGCGTCCAACCCTCGCGCTCCAGGCCCTTGGCGTAGGTGGTCTTACCGGCACCACCTGGCCCGCACATCATCACGACCCGGGGTCGTCGTGTCTTGTTCACTGCCACCGGACCGAGGTTACGCTCCGCCACTGACGTTGAGACTTGCAACGCTCCGCTCATCGATAATCTGGATCAGATCGGACTTGATCCCACACGCCCTAATCGTCAGGGAACGCAAATGAAGTTGGTGAAACCCCCATGTCGGGCGGGCAGGTCGTTGAGTGCTTCGTTGATCTTTTCCAGTGGGAATGTGTGATGCTCGAGGATGGAGAGGTCGAGTTGGCCGGTGCCGACGAGGTCGGCCATGTCTTGAGCTTCGGCGGTGGAAAACCACGCACTCCCGAGGATCGTGAGCTGATTCGTCATCACCGAAATCATGTCCAGCTGAAGGGGTTCCATCATACCGCCGATGTTGACCGCGATACCGCCCCGTCGTAAGGTCTCGAGGGCGTTGAGGTACGCATCGGCCGGAGCCTCGGGGCCGAGGGCGTCGATCACGACGTCGACGCCCTCTCCGTTGTTGTGCTCGCGGGTCCAGCCGCGAAGGTCAGCTGATGTAGCGGGTACGACATGGATGCGGCTGGGGGCGATTCTCCTGACCTCTCCAAGGAGTTCTGTGTTGCGGCCGGTGCCGAACACGCGGGTCGCGCCCATCGCGAGTGCGCTGAGACATGTACCGAGACCGAGGGTTCCGGAGATTCCGTTGATGAAGACGGTCGATCCCGGTCCGACCCCGGCTCGCCTCAGGGCCGAATAGCCGGTTCCGAGATACCCGAACCGGGCACCCCCTTCGAAACTGACCGTGTCAGGAAGCTTGACCAGGTTGCGCTGCGGCGCCGTGAGATACTCGCCGAGCCCGCCGTATGGGTAGGCGTCATAAAGGCGCTGTCCGTTTACGCCGAACGAAAAGTAGCCCATGAACGTGTAGGAGTCGCAGTTCTGGTCCTGGTTGCGGCGACATGCCCGGCAGGACCCGCAGGACAGACCGGGATTGACGTATACCCGATCTCCGACTGCCACGTCCGTTACGTGGCTGCCGACCGCTGCAACGACCCCTGTTGAGTCGAGCCCGAAGGTGGCGGGCAACTTCGGGAGGGGAAGTTGCGGGAACCACTCACTGTAAGAAGCGAGCACATTTGGCAGGTTCGGGACGATGTTGCACGCCTTGACCTCGACGAGGACGTCGGTCGGACGCGGTTCCGGAACGGGGAGTTCCTCGATTTTCATGGGCTGATTGATCGCGTGTAGGCGAGCGACGCGCATGGTCGAGTTCATTGTGTATCTCCTGAGTAGCTGATTGTGGGCCGGATGTGTGCGAGGTAGGGCGGTGCGCCCGCAGCAGCGTGGGTGCGCACGTACCGGGGTTGAAGTCGGTGCCAGACCGCGGTTGGTGGGGGCGGATGTGAGCGGAACCGCCCCCGGAAGCCCGGCGATGTGTGCTGGTGCGCGTCGATGACGCAGGCTACTGCGGCCCCGGCAGGTATCGAGTTTGGTATCAGGCTGGGGAAGAGGAAAGTTCGACGACGAAGTCAGGTTCGGTGGCAGCCCGAACGGCTTCTACGGTCACTCCCGGCGCGAGCTCTCTCAAGACGAGACCGTGGGCTGTGATGTCGAAGACGCACAGATTTGTGATGATGCGTTCGACTACCGCGAGCCCGGTGATGGGCAGGGTGCACGATTGCACGATTTTGAATGATGCGTCCTTGGCCACGTGCTCCATGAGAACGATGACTTTCTTGGCGCCGCCGACGAGGTCCATGCCACCGCCCATGCCCTTGACCATCTTCCCGGGGATCATCCAGTTGGCGATGTCACCGGTCGCGGATACCTGCATCGCGCCGAGGATCGCGACGTCGATCTTGCCGCCGCGGATCATTCCGAAGCTGGTTGCGGAGTCGAAGATCGACGCCCCCTCGCGCAGGGTGACCGTGGCCTTACCGGCGTTGACCAGGTCGGCATCCTCGTCGCCCTCGTAGGGGTATTGCCCGGTTCCCAGCACACCGTTTTCCGATTGCAGCACCAACTCGACATCGTCGGGAACGTAGTTCGGAACCAGAGTGGGCAGACCGATACCGAGATTGACGTAGTCCCCGTCCGACAACTCGGCGGCTGCACGGGCGGCCATCTGTTCCCGTGAAAGACCACGCAGGGTCGCGCCGCTCACCGCCGCTACGTCCGTGGTCACGGTGGTATCACCTGCCGTGGTCAAGGGTGTCGACTTCGGCCGGGGGAGCGTGGTGCGCTTCTCGATTCGTTTGTCGGCGGCTTGGTCGGCAGTGAGGGGCAGCACTCGGTGCACGTAGATGCCGGGGAGATGGATTTCGTCGGGGTCGAGTTCTCCGGCGTCGACGAGGATCTCGACCTCCGCGATGGTGGTCCGTCCGGCCATCGCAGCGAGGGGGTTGAAGTTGCGGGCGGACCTGCGGAAGACGAGGTTGCCGTGCCGGTCGCCCTTCCATGCTCGTACGAGCCCGAAGTCGCAGGTGATGGCTTCCTCGAGTACGTACGGGCGGGTCCGGCCGGCGAAGGTGATCTCCTGGACCGTTTTCGGCGGGCTCTTCTGCACGACTTGGCCCTGTGCATTGAACCGCCGGGGCAGCCCGCCTTCAGCGACTTGGCTGCCGACCCCGGTTGCGGTGAAGAAGGCGGGAATGCCGGATCCGCCGGCCCGGAGTTTCTCGGCGAGGGTGCCCTGGGGAACAAGTTCGACTTCGAGTTCGCCTTGCAAGTATTGCCGTTCGAACTCCTTGTTCTCGCCGACGTAGGAGGCCACCATCTTCCGGATGCGTCCTTCGTTGAGCAGTAGCCCCAATCCCCAGTCGTCGACACCGCAGTTGTTCGAGACCACTTCGAGGTTGTCGACGCCCGTCGTCAGGAGCGCGTCGATCAAGACGCTGGGAATGCCGCACAGGCCGAATCCTCCGACCGACAGAGAATCGCCACTGGCGATTCCCTCGATCGCTTCCCGTGCGGTGCGGACGACCTTGTCCATGACAAAAGACCTCTTCTGTTCGGGTTGGCATCCGATACTTGGGCGCGGTCTGTCGACCACGCCGAGCGTCGGACGCGTAGGTAGGTCATACCTGTGTACTGGCCGGCGTTCGACGAGATCAGTCGAGCCACTTGATGATCGAAGTGAGCGTGTCGGATACCAGGTCGGGTCGGCCGTCGAAGTAGTGTCCGGCCCCGGTGACAGCGAGTAGTTCCTTGCGGGGATGCGGTGCACCCTCATAGAGAGCGGACGCCATAGACGGGAAACATCCGCGGTCGGCGGTTCCATAGGCGACGAAAACGGGCACACTCACCCGCTCGAGGCAGGTGGGGCCGTATCCGTTCGTGTCAGCGACACTCCATTGGGACAGCCAGGATCGCAGGGTGCTGAAACTTCCCAGGGTGACCGGTCGAAGATTCGCCGACATCGGGTCCCCCCACAGCGTCCCGGGTTCACGATCGGAGGCATCGAGGGTGACATCGACGAATCGTGGGTCCGCGCAGGTTCCGTGAACGCGGAACGGCAGGTCCGGCACGTCGGCGCCGTAGCGTTCGGTCAGCTCGGTCAGTTGCGCTTTGACCCAGTCGGTGATGCGGGTCATCCGGCAGGCCTGGGCGTCCCGGTAGGTGGCCACCCACTCCGGATCGAGGGGGACACGGCGACCGGAGAACAGATCCAGCTCGGGATCTCGCCGGAAGGGGTCGTCTTCGCTGATGATCGCCGGGTCGAGCCAGCCCTGGATCAGGTCGGCGCGGCCCGCGTGTGCATTGAGCATCACCAGGGCATCGACCGGCGGGAGTTCGGCGCGGGTGAGGTCCGTGCCTCCGCCACCGGGAGCGTCGCGGATGCTCGGGTTCTCGGCTTCTGCCTGGTACAGGGCGGCCAAACCGCCACCACCGGAGTTACCGACGAGCACGATGCGCTCGTACCCCTCCCCCTCGCGGAGGTGCTTGATGATCGAACCCAGATCGGCCACACAGTTTTCGAGGATGACCTGGGTATCGTTGCCGGCATAGCGGGTGACCACCCCGACCGCATCCAACCCCAGCTCCGCACACGGTGTCAGGGCGTAGTGGCCGACGAAGTTGGAGCTCGGATGGCAGAAGACCAGCACGGTGTCCGAACGCCGGCCCTCGTTCGCGCGTTCGCGGCCACACCAAAGTGTGCCGGAGGCGCGGGCGATGCCGGAGTAGACGTCACCGCCCATCGCGGCCTGCATCGGAACGGGAAGCAACTCACGCATCACTGGGCACCTTCCGTGCGCCTTCTTCCAGATTCGCCCAGGTGAACGGGTATTCCGGATCGACACAGTCCTTGAGAGCTGCGGACAGCTGCAGGGGCCGGTGGGTGTCGATCATCACCTGGTATTCGTCGGCGCGGGCGGCGCCGAGCGCACGTTCGACGTTGCCCGGGTGCGGGCCGTGGATGAACCCGGCCGGGTGGACCGTGATCGATCCGAGCCCGACGCCGGTGCCCTGCCGGGTCTTGGCCTGTCCCTTCGCGTAGAAGAGGACCTCGTCGCTGTCGACATTGGAGTGGAACGGTGGGATCGGTACCGCGTTCGGGTTGTAGTCGAGCAACCGCGGGACGAAGTTGCACATGACGAACCCGGGGGCTTCGAGGATCTGATGCATCGGCGGCGGCTGGTGCAGGCTGCCGGTGATCGGCTCGAAGTCGTGGATGCTGAAGCTCCACGGGTACATGCCGCCGTGCCATCCGACCACGTCGAAGGGATGGTGCTTGTGAACGTTGCGGGTC
This sequence comes from Rhodococcus oxybenzonivorans, assembly GCF_003130705.1. Taxonomy (NCBI): domain Bacteria; kingdom Bacillati; phylum Actinomycetota; class Actinomycetes; order Mycobacteriales; family Nocardiaceae; genus Rhodococcus; species Rhodococcus oxybenzonivorans. The sequence goes on from NZ_CP021354.1 coordinate 4,879,664, forward strand.
AACCCGGTACGGGTCCGGACGATGACGGGCACATCCGAGCCGGACACGTCGAGCAGCTCGGTGGGGCGACGGATGTCGAGTTCGCAATAGGGGGTGCCCTCGATGAACTGCCCACGCTCGGACAGGTAGCGCTTCGGCGGATCGATGTGCCCGCGCGCTTCGACGAACAGCAGCCGAAGTTCCTCGTCGCCGCGGACGGTCCACCGATGGATGGTGGAGGTCGGGACGATGACGTAATCGCCTTCGACGATGTCGATCCGCCCGAAAGTGCTCTCGAGGGCGCCGCTGCCGCTTTCGACGTAGGCAAGTTCGTCACCGGTGCTGTTCTTGTACAGGCTGCTGTCTTCGGTGGCGACGGCATAGGAGATGCGGACATCGTCGTTGGACAGCAACAACACTCGGTCCAAGACCGCGTCGCCCTTGATGGGCAGGCTGTGCGGGGTCAGGTGGATCGGCGAGAGCGGCTGGTTCGCGTGCAGGCCCTCGTCTGCGGTTTCGACGGTCTCGATCGCCGTCAGCGCACTCGGCGGATTGCGGTGGTAGAGCAGCGAGGTGTCGCCGACGAAGCCGTCCTCCCCGATCAGCTCCTCCCAATACAGTGAGCCGTCCGGTTGGCGGAATGCGACATGGCGCTTACGCGGAACGTGACCGACTTGGGTGAAGTAAGGCATGGTCTCAGTTCTCCTGCTTGGTGCCGATGAGGATCGCGGCCAGTGTCACGGTGCGGCCGCTGCGATTGCGCCACGCGTGTCGGGTGGCGTTCTGCACGACGAGGTCGCCGGGGTGCAGGTCGGTGGTGACCTCGTTGTCTAGTTCGAGGGTGACGTCACCGTCGAGGACGAGGGTGTAGTCGATGGTGGGAGTGCGGTGCATTCCATTGGGCTCGAACGTTTCGGCAAGCCCTGGTGAATGCGCGAGCTGCTCGGCGACGTATCCGGGGCCGTCGAAGGTGGGCTCGGCCATAGTGGAATCGGGTGGCAGGGTCAGGATGATCAGCCGGGTTTCGCCGACCGCAGGAAGTAGGGACGGCACACCGGGTGCGGGATCGTCGCCGGTGACACTGACCGGCTGCGCCGGGTCGGTTGACCACGCCACCGTCGAGGAGAATCCAGGAAACGATGAAAAGTGGTGTGCGCGTGCAGGTTGACCGTCGGATACGATGATGGAATTGCCGGCGCTGTCGTGTCCGGTGACGACTCTACGCATTTTGGGTCTCCGTGGTGTTGGTGCCGGCCATGGTTCCGCGGCGGACTATATCTGCACCAGTCGAGGCTGTGACCTGGACTTCTGTCGCGAAAGATACCGACATCTGATGCCCTTCGTGTTGTGCGTCATTTACTGCTACTAATATGACAGCGGACACAATCTGTGTAAAACTAGTCTTTCCGACTTGAAAGATTGGTTTTGCTTATGTCGTCTGATTTCACGCTTCGTCAGATCGAGTACTTCGAGGCGGCCGCGCGTCTGGGATCGATCACCGCCGCGGCTCAGGCCTGCCATGCGTCGCAAGCGGCCGTGTCTCTGGCGGTCGCGGATCTCGAGAAGAACCTCGCCGTGCAGCTCCTGGTTCGGCGCAAGGCCAAAGGAGTGGTGCTGACCGACGCTGGTGCACGGGTGCTGTCTGATGCGCGTCGGGTACTCGAAGCCGCAGGCGAGTTGCGGCGTGACGCACACTCATTGAGCAGCACGCTGCACGGCACGCTCACCGTCGGTTGCTACGTGACACTGGCACCGTTCGTCATTCCGCCCGTCCTCGACGAGTTCGCCGCCCGTCATCCATCCCTGACCGTCACCGTCATCGAGGGTGCAGGTGAGGAGATGCGAGATGCGCTCGTCGAAGGGCGATGTGAAGTCGCGTTCCTCTACGCCGACGACAGCAATGCCCCGCTCACCACAACCACCGTCAAAACGACAACCCCCTACGTGATCCTGTCGGCCGAACATCCACTCGCCCATCAGGAAGCGATTTCGTTGTCCGATGTCGCGGATCTTCCGTTGATCATGTTCGATGCCCCGAGCGCCCGCAATGCTGCGCAGATGCTGCGCAGCGAGGGACTGAGTCCCAACATTCGGCACGTAACACCCAACATCGAATTGGTGCGGTGCCTGGTCGCGCGGGGACTGGGATACTCCATCCTCGTTCAGAAGTGGCCGGTCGATGTGAGTTACGAAGGAAAACCTCTCGTCGCCCTGCCGATTCGCGATTCCACCGATGTGCGTCGCGTCGTCCTCGCCTGGCCGGAAGCGGTCAAACTGACGCGACGCGCGGCAACGCTGATCGAGGCGGCGAAGGACCTCTTCTAATGGTCGTACCCGCCTCGAAGTCTCCTGCGATTAATCGGCCTGCCACGTAATTTCAGTCCGGCGTACTGGACACCGATGCGAACTACGTACGGGGGCTATCGCGCAGCCCGAACACGCAGATGAGTATGAGTACGTTGGCTGCAACCATATAGAGACCAATCGCCGTCGAGGTGCCGGTCGCTGCCAAAAGTGCCGTTGCGATGATCGGCGCTATTCCGCCGCCGGCGATGTCGCCGAGCTGGCAAGCAAGGAAGATGCCGGTGTACCGGATCTTGATCGGGAATTGCTCGCTGAGTATGGCAGGAGGACGGCGTAGGTGAGCGCGGTCGGAAGGACACCGAAGATGCTTCCGAGGGCGGCCAAGGCAAGGTTGCCGGTGTTGATCAGCGGGAACAGTATCACTGCTCCGGCAGCGTGGAAGATCCAAGGTGTCCGTCGGGTCGGGTTGACCACGCCACCGTCGAGGAAAATCCGGTGAGCGACGAGAAGTGTTGTGCGCGTGCAGCTCAACCGGTGGATACGGCAATGGAATTAACGAGGCTGTCGTGTCCGGTGACGACTCTACACATGTGGAGTCTCCGTGGTGTGGGTGCTGGTCGAGGCGGCGGTGAGGGAGTGTCGAAGATCCGCGGCCTCGCGGAAGGCCCGCAACTCGCGGGGAATATCGTGGCCGGCTGGTTGATAGAGCACGGCACTGGCGCCGGCGTCCTCCAGTTTGCGGAGCGTGGCGGCGATTTCCGCGCGGGTGCCGGTCATGGTTCCGCGGCGGACCACATCGGCGGTGATGTACTGCCGGTCGATGGCGTTCGGCTCGATGAGGTGACCGCGGTAGATCTCCAGGTGCCGGCGGTGTTCGGGTACTCGGGCGACGGCGGCCGCGTAGCCGGCTGCCTCGGGCATTCCGGCCAGCGGACCGTGTTCACCCATGTGAAGAGCGAGTGAGGCACCCGGTCCTGCGGCGTCGATGGCGCGGGGTGAGTCGATGGGTTCGTCGTCGTCGAGCACGGTGCCGTAGTAGGTCAGGTTGCAGGCACCTTGGTACGGAACTGGGTTGTCACCGTGGGTGGGGTTGGTGACCACACCCGCGCCGAGGCGTTGCGCAACGCCGAAGCCCTTCGGTCCGTGCGCGGCGATCCAGTATGTGACGTCGACCGGATAGCTGATACCTGATGCGGGGCTGTGCATGAGGCTCAGTGTGGTGTCCTCCCATTCGACGTCACGGCCGGCGAGTAGTTCCTTCAATGCCAGGACGTATTCCTCGATGTAGGCCCATCTCGACGGTTTGCGGCCCAGATACGTTGAGCTGGTGAATCCGGCGCCGATACCGGCATCGAAGCGGCCGGGGGCGAGTGTTGCCAGATAGGCGATCAGTGCAGCGTTTGCGGTGAGATGGCGTAGGTGGGGGGTGAATACGGACACGCCCAGGCGAATTGACGAGGTGCGTTTGGCCGCGAAGGCCAGGGTGGCCCCGGTGTCGGCGTATGACACGGGAACGTCGTACACCCACGCGCGTTCGTAGCCGAGTTCTTCGGCTAGCACGATGTGGTCGGGTGTGTTGATGGCCGGCGGGAAAACGCAGTTGATCTCCATGGTGGGATACTCCTCGTCGAGTTCAGACCCTCGTCGCGACCGGAAGAAGCGAACGTAGATCGGCGGCGCTGGCGATGTCGTCGGGTGTGAGCGACACTTCTGCTGCCAGCAGGCGGCGTGCATTGACGTGATCAGCGGGACGGTTGATCGATTCGACAGCGCGAAGCTGACCTTGGTCATACCGGAAGATGGAGAATCGTCCCGATTCGAGATCACCGCGGATGATGTCTTTGTCCGAGCAGGAGGTGTACCCGGCGATTTGTAACTTGGTGGTGGACTGGTGGCTCCAGAACCATGGCACGCTGCGGTACCGTCCGGGGTCATCGCCGGTGATCTGTGCGGCGACGAGTCGGGCGTGATCGGTGGCGGCCTGCACCGATTCCAGGCGGATTCGCAGGCCGGAGAAGCCGTCGGGGAAGTTGGCGCAGTCGCCGATCGCGAAGATTGCGGGATCGGGGGTGCGGAGGTGTTCGTCGACGACGATGCCGTTGGCGACCTCGAGTCCCGCTTCCTGTGCGAGGCGGGTATTCGGTCGAACACCTACGGCGATCACCACCAGGTCGGTACGAATACTTTCACCGTTGGTAGTGACGACCGCTCGGACGCGGTCATCACCGACCATTTCTGCGAGGCCGGTGCTCAGTTGCACGCGGGTCCCGCGCTGGCGGTGCGTGGCGGTGAGGTAGTCGCTCGTCGTAGTCGACACCGCACGTTGCAGTACCCGGTCGGCGATGTCGAGGACACATGACTCGAGTCCGAGCCTGCTCGCTGCCGAGGCTAATTCCAGGCCGATGAATCCGCCGCCGATGCTGGTGAGATGCCGCGCGCCGCGTAATTCCTGGCGTAAGGCTCGCGCGTCGGCGAGGGAACGCAACACGTGCACACCGCCGAGATCCGCCCCCGGAATGGGCGGCACGATCGGGCTGGTCCCGGTGGCCAGGATCAAGTCCGTATAGGGCATTGCCGACCCGTCGTCGAGCGAGAGCTGGCGACCGGCCCGGTCGATCGCGGTGACCGTACAGCCGAGTCGCAACGTGATGCCCCGGTCGATGTAATACTGCTCCGGCCGAAAGGCGAGGTCGAGCGAGGCACTGGGGTCGGCATACAGGTAGTTCTTCGACAGCGGCGGGCGTTCGTAGGGGAGCTCGTCTTCGGCGCCGAGGACGGTGATGAGCCCTCCGTATCCACGATCGCGTAGCGTGAACGCGGCCGTGATTCCTGCTTGGCCGGCCCCTACGATCACCACACCGGAACTCACAGTTCCTCCTCCGGCACGTAAACGATCATTCCGTCGAACTCCTCGGTCACCGGTAGTTGGCAGCTCAGCCGACTGCTGGAAACGCGGGGTGAGGTTGCGCAGTCGAGCATTTCGTCCTCGTCCTCGGTGACCGGTGGCAAAGCGTCGGCATCCGAGCGCACGTGAACGTGGCAGGTCGCGCACATGGCTTGCCCGCCACATTCGGCGAGTATGCCGGGTACGCCGGCTGCGACCGCAGCTTTCATCAGACTCGCACCGATGGATGCGTCGACATTGTCGGTGCGCCCGTCGTGCTGGACGAATTGGATGGTCGGCATTGTCATCACTCCCAAGTTGTAGGCAGCGTAGTGGGTCCGCGGAAAACCCAGCCCGCCATTTGCACGTCGTCGGGCCGCGGCAGTGCCAAGTTCGGCAGCCGGCGGAAGATCGTCGGCAATGCAATGTCGGCGATCGAGATACGCGCGACCCAGGTTCCGAGGCAGAAATGAGGACCCCCACCGAATGCCACATGAGAGGCCACGTCTCGATGGACATCGAAGGCGTCTGGGTTGGCGAAGACGGTCTCGTCGCGATTGGCAGAGGCGATGATGACACCGAGCTTGTCACCACGGTGCAATTTCTTCCCACCGAGTTCGACGGTGCCGGTCACCTCGCGCGGGTACATACCGATCGGTGAGATCCATCGAACTGCCTCGTCGAAGACCTTGCGCCAGCTGATCTCCCCGCCGAGCACCGCATCTCGCTGTGCAGGATGACGCAGTAGGCCGAAGATGGCCACCGCCGTCGCATCGCGGGGCTCGTTCACCCCACCCCCGATGAAGATCTTGATGTTGGTCCGGATCTCGTCGTCGGACAGACCAGAAGTGGCCATCGACGAGATCACCGTGGGAGCGTGGTCGCTTTTGGCGGCCGGGATTACTTCGGTCACGGCGTCGTCGAGTTCCTCGCAGGCGGTCGCGCACCGTCGCCAAACCTCGGGATCGTCGGTGTAATTGCCGCAACCGTCGATGAAAGCCTGCGACCACCGCTGGATGTCGCCGGCAGTGGCGTTGTGTAGGCCGAGGATGGTACCCAGGTTGCGTGCTGCCAGCGGCGCAGCGAACTCACTTACGAGGTCGGCGTCGCCACGCTCGATGAATGCGTCGATCAACTCGTCCGCATTGTTCCGAAATGCTGGTGCCCAAAGCTCCTTGATTACTTTCGGCCGAAGCGGTCCCTCGGCGGCCTTGCGGATCCGGCGGTGATCATCGCCGTCCTTGCGTAACAGGGTGGCCCCGATGGCGCGAGTCATCAGCGAAGGCTCCTCGACGGAGCTGAACAGCTCAGGGTTGCGCTCGACCTGCATCACATCATCGAACCGCGTCACAAAATAGCGATTGACCGACGGGACCCACGCCACGGGATCCTCCGCTCGCAGGCGGGCATACACCCCGTACGGGTCGGCTTCCAAGGCTGCTACCTGGACTTCTGCCGCGTAAGATACCGACATCTGGTCGCCCCTATGTGTTGTGCGTCATGTACAGCTACGAATATGTCAGTCGACACAATTTATGTAAAACTAGTCTTTCCGACCTGGAAGATTGGCTTTGCTTATGTAACGTCGGATTTGGTATTCACTGGAGCCGTCGTTTCTTCGCGGGTATCGGCAGGTAGAACCACCTACAGGAGGACTTCAGCGAAGACTTTCTTCTCGACGCAGTGATGTGCGGGGAGTGAATGCGTCGACGTGCAGGACATAGCCGAGGTCGCCGCGACTGCCCTGACCGCGGACGGGCACCAGCGCAAGGCGTATTCGTTAACGGGCCCGCGCCTCCTAAGTTTCTCGGACATCGCGGGGGAATCGTCCGCCGCCACCGGGCGAGACATCCGTCCAGACGGTGGCGCTGTTGCGCCGCAACGGCCGTACAACCCTGCGCCCCAAACGCGACGGCTAAGGCAACTGCCCCTCCCCCGCTCACCCTGGCGGCTACGCCACCGGTACGCGGCCACCGCTGTGCCCACGGCGGTCCCAGCAGCAGGGCAGGAGTCGGTCGAGAACCCTCAGGTCAACCCCGGCAGAACATGCCGTTAGTTCAGAAAAATATGAACCAGCAAGCCCCGCCCAGAATTGCAACACGTCTCCGACCCTGAGCGTCGACGTCGACGGAAAGCGGTTCGCCTATCGCGAGTTCGGGCCGAGCACCGGCGTGCCCGTTGTCTTCCTGCACCACTTCACGCGGTCCTCGACGACTGGGACCCGCGTGTCATCGACGGAATCGCATCGGAACGTCGCGTGATTACCTTCGACAACCGCGGTATCGGCGCATGTGAAGGTCACACGCCCACCACCGTCGCGACCATGGCTGACGACGCGCCATCATCCGAGCACTCAGCCTCGAGCAAGCCGACCTGATGGGATTCTCCCTCGGGGATTCCTCTCGCAGGTGATCGTGAATCAGCAGCCTGCGCTGGTTCGCCGGATCATCCTTGCCGGCACAGGCGCAGCCGGCGGTAACGGCGTAGGTCGTAGGTCTGGTCATGCTACGAAGGCGGTCCGGTGATCGGCACGCCGGTGTGGTTTTGCCGGCTCTTTCGGCGCAATTAGGCGCAGTTGTCTCGAATAGCCGAATCTGTGCCCGGGATGGAGGTGCGAGGGCGCAGGGTGTGTGGCATGGAACACTCTTCGGTAGTTCTGATGAGCGGCAGCGGTTCGCAGCGGCGGGCGCCCTCGGAGTACCGCCGCGTGGCGCTGATCGGTGGCCATGGTGGCCGAAATTTCGTCGAAAGCCTCGCCGATCGTTGCGGGGGCGGGTTGATCGTGGACGTGTTGGTCTCGAATCCGACCGATTCCGACCTGCGACGCCACACCGTGCCCCGCGCGGATATTCGCACCCTGGTCGTTCCGGATGTGAGGTCGATCAGCCGGGGTGACCTGATCGCCCGGTACGACGCCGTGGTGTATGCGTTCGAGTCGTTCCGCGAGCGCGTGTTGCCGGTGTCCGGCGCCGAGTTGCCCGGGAGCGTGTGGGCCGACGATATCGCCGATGAGACTACTGCACTGGGGGTGTGGAATCAGGCGGTGGTTGTGGGCTCCGGTGAGCGGGCGTGTGCCGCGGTCCGAAACCTCGGCCGGAGAGCGGAGCGTGGCGGCACCCGCGAGATTCTTGTGCTGGGCGGCGCACCGCGTAAACAGCAAACCCTGGTCCACGACCTGCCTACCGGTGTCGATGGAGTCTCCGTCACCGTGTGTGGATACGACCAGTTGGTGGGAATCCGGGGACGCTCCCGCGTGGAGGCGGTCGTTGCCGGCGCACTCGACGGATCCACTCGACGTCGGTCGGCGCAACTGGTGGTGAACGCGACCGGCGCGCTTCCAGCGGTGCTGGCGGGGCTGCGCGTGAACTCGTCCGGACTCATCGCCAATGAACGGGGGCGTGTGTCGGCGACGTCGCACGAGTTCGTTCTCGGCCCGTTGCAGCACCTGGGGGCGACAGCCGGCCCGAACGCGGTGTCACCTGAGATGCTGGCTTGTAGGGTCGCCGAGCGACTCGGCGACTGCCGCAGCCCCTGGTCCGCAGTAGACCCAGTCCAGTGGCTCGAGTTCCGGCACTGCGCCGGAGGGCTCAGTGCACCCGTCCGAGAATCCGCACTCGCGAGCTGAAGCGGGCCCCATTACGGCGCCCACAGTCCAATTTGCGCAGATTCAACGAGATGTGCCGGTCACCGGCACACTGGGGTGGACCCCTGTGTGATCCACCCCACACACTCGGGAGGCGGCTGCACGGTCGTCGCGTGAGTGAAAGGGAATGTTGTGGCGCCTCTTCAAACGGTTCAAAGGATCGGTCCCGTATTGGATCTGTTCACCGTGCCCCGTCCGGAATGGGGTGCGTCCGAAGTCGCGGCTGCCATTGGCGTACCGCGTTCGAGTGCCTATGCCCTGCTCACCTCGCTCGTCGAGACCGGATTGCTGCAGTGCCGGAACCGCGGCCGCTACCGCATCGGCTGGCGGGTGGTGGAATTGAATCAGACACTCAAGGGCACCGTCGACGTCCGGTCGTGCGCCGCCCCGATAATTCAAGACCTTGCGCACAAGTACGGCGAGACCACCCACCTGGCCGTCATGGAGCGGTATCGGGTGCTCTACGTCGACAAGGTGCTCGGCAACCACATCATCAACGTCGCCGGAGCACGGATCGGCGCCCACCTAGAACCGCATTGCAGCGCAGTCGGCAAAGTCCTTCTGGCTCAGTGCGACCCCGGCGAGATCGAACGCAACATCACCGACAAGCCGCTGCGGCGACTGACTCCGTCGACGATCATCAACCCGGCCTCCCTGGCGCAGGAACTGCGGTCGGTGCTGCGGTCCGGGTGTGCCTTCGACGCCGGTGAGGCGGTCCCGGAGGTGCACTGTGTCGCAGCACCCATTCGGGACGAGATGGGCGTCGTCGTCGCGGCAGTGAGCATGAGTGTGCCGGCCAGCCGGTTCGTGCCTGCCCAAGCCGAGTTCAAAAGTGCTGTGATCGCGGCCGGCGCCGAGATCTCCCGGGCGATCGCGAACTCCGCGGACCCCGTGGTGCAGACCGAACGCGACGATCCGACGGTCGCGGCCGCAAGCTGACCTACTTCAGCCCGAACGCATCGACAGGAACCGCGACAGACTCAACGCGGCGGTCCGCACGGCGGCCGCCGAATGGTCGAGGTTGATACGAGTGTGCCACCCGGACACCGAAATTCCGGCGACAACCTGACCACCGAGCCCGAAGACGGGACTCGCCACACAGGCGACGCCGGCCCGCGACTCCTCCAGGTCGTAGGCCACGCCGCGCTCACGGATCCGGGCCAGCTCGGCGGTGAACCGGCCCGGCTCCACGATGGTCCGTTCGCTCAGGCGTGGGAGGCCGGTGGCGAGGATGTGCTCGACAACGGTCTGGTCGGAGAAGGCGAGGATGGCCTTGCCGATGCCGGTGCCGTGTGCGGGCCAACGACCGCCCATCCGAGTCGGCAGCGGCGGGGAGTTCGGGCTGTGCAACACCTCCAGATACACCACACAGTCACCGTCGAGGACCGCGAAGTGGGCCGAATGGCCCGTCGCCTCCTGCAGGTCAGCCATGTACGGGCGTGCGGCCTCCCGCAGGTCACGTTGGCGGGGCACGTGCTGACCGAGTTCGAACAGTTTGAGCCCGAGCCGGTAGCCAGTGCCCTCGCGCTCGAGCAGTCTCGCCGAAAGCAGCGCCTTGAGCATGCGCTGCACGCTGGACTTGGGTAGACCGCAACGGCGCGCGATCTCCGAGACTCCGAGGGCGGTATCGGCGGCGCCGAGAGTATCGAGCACGGCCACCGCACGGGCGATGGAGCCTGCGTCGCCGGCGGCCGTCGCCCCGGAGGTGCTGTGCCGATCACCGGCACAATCGTCTTGCATAACGGCCCATAGTGCCCGATGGTGGGAGTTCAGTGCAACACGTCACATCCCCGGCGGAGCTGCGACAGCGACGCGGGGCGTCCGAGGAAAGCCCGAGGTCTTCATGTCTTCCGACCAGGTACAAGGCGCCGCGCAGCGGCTGCTGGAGGCGTACCGGACCGGTACGCCGATCGATCCGTTGACTCCCGAGTTCACGCAAGCCGAATTGTCGACTGCCTACCGCATCGCCCAAGCTCAGGTTGAGCAGTGGGAAAAGGACGGTGACACCGTCAAGGGGCACAAGGTCGGGCTCGCGTCCGCTGCGATCCAACGTCAAATGGGGGTGGAACAGCCCGACTTCGGTCACCTGACGGCAAGCATGTTCCACCTCGAGCATCAGCCGATTCCGGCCGCGACGTACATCCAGCCGCGGATCGAGCCGGAGACCGCGTTCGTCCTGGGCCGCCCGCTCACCGGGCCGGGGGTCACGATCGCCGACGCCGTCCGTGCCGTGGAGTTCGTGCTTCCGGCGCTCGAGATCGTCGATTCGCGGATTCGGGACTGGAAGATCGGCATCTTCGACACCATCGCTGACAACGCCTCCTCCGGGGGTGTCGTCCTCGGTAGCCGTCCGGTGCTGCTGCGGGACGTAGATCTGCGCCTGACTGGTTGCACGCTGCACATCAACGGTGAGCTGGTGGCCACCGGCGCCGGCGGTGCCGTGCTCGGCTCCCCGCTGAATTCGTTGGTGTGGCTGGCCAACACGGTCGGCCGGCTCGGTGTGACCCTCGAGCCCGGCCACGTGGTGCTGCCGGGGTCGATGACCAAGGCGTTTCCCATCTCGCCGGGCGATTCCGTCGTGGCCAACATGAGCGGACTCGGCACTGTGTCCGCCGTCCTCGGAGAGCGAGCAGAACAGTGAACCGCGAACAGCAGACGAGCGAGCAGCGCTGGAGTGCCGGCCGCATCGCCGACATCCTCCTCGACGCCGAAGGCACTACCACCTCACGTACTTCCCTGTCGGCGGAGTGGTCCGGACTGACCCTGCCCGTCGCGTACGAGGCGCAGGACATCGCCCTGGCCACCCGCAAGGCCCGCGGTGAGGTCGTCACCGGCATCAAGTTGGGACTGACCTCCCGGGCGAAGCAGCGGCAGATGGGTGTCGACGCCCCCTCGGTGGCCTGGCTGACCGATGTCATGGCGTTGCCCGCCGGTGACCCGGTCCCCCGGAACCGGCTGATCCACCCACGTGCAGAGCCGGAAATTGCGTTCGTGATGAGCCGTCGGTTGGCCGGCCCTGGAGTCACTGCGGCCCAGGCATTGGCGGCGGTCGACCATGTTTTCGGTGCCGTCGAGATCATCGACAGTCGCTACGCCGGATTCAAGTTTACCCTCGAAGATGCTGTCGCAGATAATAATTCGTCCGGTGTGTACGTCACCGGTCCGGTACTGCGGCGTCCCGAGGATCTCGACCTCGCGCTCGAGGCGTGCTTACTCGAGATCGACGGCCAGATCGTCGACACCGCGACCGGCGCCGCCGTGCAGGGCCATCCGGCCGAAGCGCTCGCGTTTGCCGCAAACACCCTGGCGGAGAGGGGTCACGCCATCGAAGCCGGATGGGTGGTACTGACCGGGGGGATGACGGACGCCGTCGCGGTCGAATCGGGCGCCCGAGTCGCCGCCCACTTCACCTCGCTCGGTTCCATCACTATTTCGGGAGGATAACCGCATGCCGTTCATCGACGTGACCATAGGTCTGGGCCGTTCCCCGGAGCAGATCCGATCACTGATCCACGAATTGACCGAAGCCGCGCACCGGTCGATCGATGCTCCGAAGGAGAACATCCGGGTCGTGATCCGCGAAGTCCCGGAGACGCATTGGGCCGCCGGCGACGTCACCATCGCCGAACGGCGCGCAGCACGCTGATCGGCGTGGCCGAACGATGCTGACCGGCTGGTGGGGTGCCGGTCGGCATTGCCGACTCTGCGTTGTCCCCGGTTGCTGCGGCCCGTAGACCTTAAGGACACCATCGTCTTTCTTCTGGGAGCCTCCGTGACCACAATTCATGCTGTCGACGCCGACACCGAACTCGACATCTTCGATCCGCCGCGCATCGCCGACCGGCTGTACCACGACCTGCTCTCCCCGCCCGAGATTCAGCAGGTGCGCCGCCGGGTACGGCGGGTCGCTGCGGACACCATCGCGCCGATAGCGAGCCGCATCGCTCGCAGCGACGAACGCATCGACGGCTTCCCCCGCGACGCCTTCGACTCGCTCGCCTCGGCCGGAGTGTTCCGCATCCCGTTCGCCGGGGACGTCGGCGGTGACGACCTGACCCATCGCGCGACCGCGACCGCCGTCGCGGTCGAGGAACTCGCGTACTACTCCAACAGCGTCGCCGCGATCTTCGACGTGCACTGCATCCTCGCTGGCAACGCCGTCAATCAGGGCACCGACGCGCAGCGACGACGATGGCTCGCCCCCGTGGTGGCCGGTGAGATCGTCGGATCGTTCGCCACCAGCGAGCCCGGCGCGTCGAGCGACCTGTCCCCGACCGCCGTCACCACCGAAGCCACCCCGACACCCACCGGGTGGGTGCTCAACGGCCGCAAGCGCTGGATCACCAACTCCGCTGTCGCCTCGTTCGTGGTGGTGCTCGCCCGCACCGGCGACCGGCTGAGCACCTTCATCGTGCCCACCGGCACCCCAGGCGTCACCATCGGCACCCCGGATCGCAAGCTCGGCAACAAGGGACAGATCACCGCCGATGTCATCCTCCGGCAGGTTCACCTCGACTCCGACGCGCTGCTCGGCGAGGAGGGCGGTGGCCTGAAAATCGCGTTGCAGACACTGACCTACGGACGAATCGGTATCGCCGCGGCCGGGGTCGGAATGGCCCAGGCGGCATTCGACCACACCGCCGCTCACCTTGCTCGACGACATGCCTTTGGCGGACCGCTTGCCGGCAAGCAGCATTGGCAGTTTCTGATGGCGGACCGGGCAACGACGATCGAATCGGCTCGCGATTTGTACCTCAAGGCGGCGCTGCGGCTCGACTCCGGGATCGCCTTCCCCGAGCCGGAGGCCGCGATGGCCAAATTGCGCGGCACCGAAATCTCTGTGGACATGGCCCGCGATGCCGTACAGGCCTTCGGTGGACTCGGATTCACCCAATCCCTCGGCGCCGACGACACCGATGGACCGGTAGAGGCGTTCTACCGTGACAGCAAGATCGGCGAAATCTACGAGGGCGCGAACGAAGTCCAGAAGTGGGTACTCGCGCGGCAAATCTTCGGACGCGAAATCACCGGCTGAAGACGACCGGCGGTGCCGGTGCCGACTCTCGTGTCGGCACCGGCCGAGCCGTAACCGAAGTCACATCATGGCCCAAGCCGATAGTTCGCGGAGACGACGGCGATACCGTGAGAAGCCAGCCGGGACAATCGCTCGTCGGCATCGTCCTTTTGCCACCGACCTGCCACCCTCCGCCGTGCAGGTAGATCACCGCCGGCGGATCGCCGATATCGGGCCGGTACACATCGACGGTGATCGTGGAACCGTCCACTTCGGCGACGTGCAAACCGGATCGCACTCGAACGTCGTTCGAGAACGGCCTTCCCCAGGTCAGGTTTGTGAATCATGAGCATCGCAACCCTCCCTCGCACCGCGAGCGAATCGAACACTCGGTGATGTCTGCAATGCTGGGTCCATTTCACTCCCGACGCCGGTCGCTCTCGCCGGGGCTCTCGTTTAGCCGATTCGACCGACGCCCGAGAAGGGGTGCTGTTCGGCTATCCCGATCATGCACGCACACCCCGGGTTTTCAGTGGTTTCCTCGAGGAGGACTTCGGTGGAGTACCCGCGAAGAACGCAGCAAGTACGCCACCGCATCGACAGTGCACCACGTTCTGTCCGTACAGGCAGAGATGAGCGAGAGGCAAACAATGAGTCGCAAGAGCGCCGCGATTATCGGCTCCGGCAACATCGGTACAGACTTGATGTACAAGCTGCTGCGGTCACAGATGATCGAACCGCGGTACATGGTGGGTATCGACCCCGACAGCGAGGGCCTTGCCCGCGCCCGGCAGGAGGGGCTCGAGGCCTCCGCCGGCGGCCTCGACTGGCTCCTCGCCCAGCCCGAACTCCCCGACATCGTGTTCGAGGCGACATCCGCGAAGATCCACACGGCCGCCGCGCCCCGCTACGCCGAGGCCGGCATCACCGCGATCGACCTGACGCCGGCGTCCGTGGGACCGTATGTCGTTCCCGCGGTGAATCTTCAAGAGCACCTCACCGCTCCGAACGTGAACATGGTCAGCTGCGCGGGCCAGGCCACCATCCCGATCCTCTACGCCATCAACGAGGTCGCCGACGCCTCCTACGGTGAGATCGTCGCTGCCATCGCCTCGCACAGCGCCGGGCCGGGCACCCGGCAGAACCTCAGCGAGTTCAGCGAGAAGACCGGCAGGGCCCTGGCCCAGGTGGCCGGCGCCGACCGCGCCAAAGCGATCTCCGTGATCAACCCGGCCGAACCGCCGATGAACATGCGCGACACCGTCTACGCCAAAGTCCGCAACCCCGACCCGGCCGCGATCGAACGCGCTGTGATCGACATGGTCGCAAAGGTGCAGCAGTACGTCCCCGGCTACTCGCTACGCCTGGTCGACGTCGACGGCGACCTGGTCACCGTCATGCTCGAGGTCGTCGGGGCGGGTGATTTCCTGCCCACCTACGCGGGCAACCTCGACATCATCACCGCCGCTGCCGTCCAGGTCGCCGACGTCATGGCCCAGCAGAACCTCGTCCAGGGAGCAGCCCAGTGAATACCGCGAACAAGAAGATCACGATCGTCGACACCACCCTGCGGGACGGCATGTCGTCGGTGTCACACCAGTTCACCCCGCAGAACGTCGCCGACATCGCCCGCGGCCTGGACAAGGCCGGCGTGCCGACCATCGAGGTCGCGCACGGCATCGGTCTCGGCGCCTCGTCCATCCAGTACGGGTTCGCCGCCGCCACCGATCCCGACTACGTGCGCGCCGCCGTCGACGCCGTCGAGAACGCCGACATCGCGGCCCTGTACGTGCCCGGCATCGCGACCCTCGCCGAACTGCAGAAGGCCATCGACGCCGGCATCAAGACCGTCCGCATCGCGGTGCACTGCACCGAGGCCGACTGCGGGCAGCAACCCGTCGAGTGGGCCAAGGAACAGGGCCTGAACGTGATGACGTTCCTGATGATGAGCCACAAACTCGCAGCCGAGCCGCTGGCCGAGCAGGCTGCCAAACTCGATTCCTACGGCGCCGACGTCGTCTACGTCGTCGACTCCGCCGGCGCTATGGTGCCCCGGCACGCCGGAGACCGGGTCGCGGCGCTGCGGCAGGCGATCACCGCGGACATTGGGTTCCACGCCCATAACAACCTCGGCGTCGGCATCGCGAATGCTCTCACCGCCGCGGAGAACGGGGCCACCTTCATCGACGGGTCCCTGCGCGGGCTCGGCGCGAGTGCCGGCAACGCGCAGACCGAGGTCCTCGCCGCCGCCTTCGAACGGGCGGGCTGGGACACCGGTGTCGATCTGTTCCCGCTGATCGACACCGCCGAGCACGTCGTCGCACCGTTGATGAAAGAACCGCAGATCGTCGACGAGACCGCTCTGGTCCTCGGCTACGCCGGTGTGTACTCCACGTTTTTCCACCCCACCAAGCGGGCCGCCAAGAAGTTCGGCGTCCCCGCCCGCGACATCCTGATGGAACTCGGACGCCGCGGGGTCATCGGCGGTCAGGAAGACATGATCATCGATGTCGCCTCCGAACTCGCCGGTCGCACTTACGAGACACCGGCAATGGCTGGTTCGTGACATGGCCTATGGCAACCACGGATCGTAGGCTCGTAGGTCACGGACGCCGGAATATGACACCGCGCATTGCTGCGCCCACGGCAGGTTGCGACATCAACGCCGTCGCGACCTGATCCCACAGGAGAAGACATGACTGCAGTACCTGAAACAAGCGACGTCAAGCACCTCATCGGTGGTGACTGGCGTCCCGCGTCGGACGGTGCGACGTTCGAGACCCGCGACCCGCACGACGACTCGCTTCTGGGCAATGTTGCCCGAGGTACCGCCGCCGATGGCGCTGACGCCATCACCGCGGCACGTGAGGCGTTCGACGAAGGCCCCTGGCCGCGGATGTCGCCGAAAGAAAGAGCGAAGATCCTGCACGCTGTCGCCGACAAGGTCGACGAACATCGTGAGGAACTGTCCCTGCTCGAAACCCGGGACGGCGGCAAGGGAATCAACCAGGCACAGCACGCCGAGATCCCACGGGTCGCGCACAATCTGCGGTTCTTCGCAGACTACGTGGCGATGGCAGCCAACGAGGCGTACCCGGACGGCGACCTGCTGTCCTACACCCTGTATCCACCGGCCGGTGTGGTCTCCGCGATCAGCCCCTGGAATGCACCGTTGATGCTGGCGACGTGGAAGATCGCACCCGCGTTGGCCTTCGGTAACACCACGGTCCTCAAACCCGCACCCCAGACACCGCTGACCGCCAACCGGTTCGCGCAACTCGCCCTCGAAGCCGGTCTGCCCGAGGGCGTGCTCAATGTCGTGCACGGCTTCGGCGGCGAGGCCGTCGCGGGCCCGCTCACCTCGGATCCGCGGGTCGATCGGATCACCTTCACCGGTTCGAGCGCCACCGGGGTGAGGATTCTGCAGGCAGCCGCACCCAACCACACCCCCGTGTCCGCGGAAATGGGCGGTAAGTCCGCGAACATCGTCTTCGCGGACGCCGACCTCGACGTGGCTGTGCCGATGTCGATTCGGGCGATCTTCGGCGGAAACGGGCAGGTGTGCCTGTCCGGGTCGCGTCTGCTGGTACAGAATTCGATTATGGGCGAGTTCCTCGACCGGTTCACCGACGAGGCGAAGAAACTCACCGTGGGCGACCCGAAGGACCCGGCGAACTTCGTCGGCCCCCTCATCGAGCAGAAGCACCTCGAAAAGGTCCACAGCTACGTCGAGCTGGCCGAGTCCGAAGGCGGAAAGATCCTCACCGGCGGTTCGCGTCTCACCGACGACGCTCGCGCCAAGGGATTCTACTACCCCCCGACGGTGATCGCAGGCCTGACCAACGACTCGCGCACCGCGCGCGAGGAGATCTTCGGTCCGGTCGAGACTGTGCTCGGCTTCGACACCGAGGACGAGGCACTGCGCATCGCCAACGACTCGCCGTACGGTCTGGCGGGAATTCTGTTCACCGACAACCTCAACCGTGCCCACCGCATGGCGGCACGGTGGAAGGCCGGCACGGTGTGGATCAACACGTTCTTCGAACGTGACCTTCGCTTGCCGTTCGGTGGTGAAGGCAGCAGCGGTCTCGGCCGTGAGGGCGGCCAGTACTCCCGCGAATTCTTCACCGAGCCACGGGCCGTCACCATCCGCCTGCGAAGCTGAACACCTGTCGACCACGTGCGGCTCCGGAGCGGAATCCCACCGCCCCGGCGCCGCACGTCCTACCCGGGGAAAACACTCTCGTGACCACACCCGACCTTTGCGTCGTCGTCGGTGCAACTGGTGCGATGGGCACCGAAATCACCCTGCGCCTGGCCCGCCGCGGGCTGCGCGTCCTCGCGGTCGCCCGCAGCGGCGACGACCTCGAGAAACTTGCCGCAGCCGACCAGCGCATCATCCCCTGCATTGCTGACATCGCCGACGACAGCGCGATCGAATCGATCTCCGCGCTGGTAGATTCGCCTGTGCGCATGGCGCTGTTCGCCGCCGGCCTGCCGGTGCGAGGATCCGCCGACACCATCCCACCCGGCGACCTGGCCATGGCGACGAACATCAAGGTGGGCGGTCTCGTTCGTCTGTTGCACGCGGTCCGCGGCCATCTCGTGGGCGGTTCCCGCTTCGTCACCATCGCCGGCTCCCTGGGTCTCGAACCCGGTCCGCTCGATGCCGCGCCCGGCACGGCGAACGCGGCTGTGTTCAACCTGATGCGCCAACTCAGTGCCCTGTACGGTCCGAAGGGTGTCACCACCCACACGATCGCGCCCGGGCCGGTGGACACTCCGAGGCTGCGCGCCTTCGTCGAGAACGAATCCGCCGAAACCGGACAGGATCCGGAGGACATCTGGAAGCGTTACCACGCCAAGACCACCCTCGGACGGTTGCCCACACTCGACGAGATCGGCTGGGTCGTCGAAACGCTGCTCGCTCCCGAGGCCGCGGTCCTGCACGGCTCGGTGATCAACGTCGACGCCGGAACCCGCCACGGAATCGCCTGACCACCACCCACCGAAAGGACCCGCAACCCATGCCTGTCGCGCACTTCCACCTCGTCGACGGCGCCTACACCGCCGAGCAGCACCGAGAGCTACTCACCGCGGCAAGTCGCTGCTACTCCGAGGTCCTCGGCTCGCCGATCGAACGGGTCCGCGTCTTCATCATCCGATATCATCCCGACGATGTCGCCGTCGCAGCAAACACCGTTACAGACGGTGCTCCTGCAGCTCCGTACTTCACGGCGATCGTGCTCGCCGACCGACCCGCCCGTCAGCGACAGGAACTTGCCGCGCGGTTCACCGACCTAATCGTCGAGGTCCTCGGTGCGCAGCGATCACTCGTCCGAGGACAGATCGTCGAAATCGCCCCGGAAAACTGGACGATTGCCGGGACCGCGGCAGCCACGACCCGGGCCGATGAAATTGCCGACCGGGCGCAGTCGCTACCCTGATCCCCACTTGCGTATGGGCGGCGACGACATTCGTTGCGGCCGCCCATCGTTCGCCCCGCCCGGTTCCGGCAGGTCGTCGTGCGCGCGCCCCCGGGAACTACTCATCTCGCGTCTACGCGGTCGCGTCGAGGGTTGCCGCGGTCTCGTTCGCGTCGTCCACCGTCGACATGTTGGCCCCGGCCCCCACCGAGGGGATGCTTGCGACCAATCCCGCGCAACTCCATCGCACCGAAGGTCTCGCGCGGGTTCAGCGCGTGATCGAACAGATCTCCACCACGCCGACATCACGCTGTCGGACATCGCAACGGGTGCGGAATGTCACTGCGGACGGTACACAAGCTATTCAGTGCGGCGGGCACCGCGACGCGTGCATGGCTGTACCAACCCCGCCTCGAGCGCGCACGAAAGTATCTGCTCACCAGAGATCTTTACGTAGCGGACATCAGCGACCGCGTCGGCTTCCGCAACGTGTCCCATTTCGGCGGTTGTTCCGCAATACCTTCGGCCGAGCCCGGGCCTGTACCGGACAAAGCACGCGCGCAGAGGCTCGTGATGTTCTGTGCCGGAGGCATGTTCAAGGAAGAACGGTGTCCTCGTTGCTGAAGAGCATCGTGATACCACCGGTGGCGAAGTTCCTGAGATCCCCGGCGGCGAATCGGGCGACCCCCGGGCACCTGCCGGACCAGCGGCAGGTGTTTTGCGGCGTAGAACAATTCTTGTTCTCGGCGTCCTAGGTCGAATTGGGGACTGCGGGATCACACGGCCTCGGCTGCCGGCCGCGGGGCGTTCACCGTGAACTCCTCCTTGAAGATCAACCGCGGCGACATGCGGCGGCGTTTCAAGGCCTTGACGGCGGCGACGACCATCGCGGGCGGTCCGCAAAGGTATGCGCTGTGGCCACGGCAACTGGCGAAGTCACCCAGCACGGCGTCGGTGAACCATTCCCGTTGCCCCGTCCCAGTTCTCCTCACTGAGCACCGGGTGATAGTGGAATCGGGAATCGGTCGCCTCCATCGCGCGGAAGCACTCGACGTCGTAGAGGTCGGCTTCCCGGCGACCACCGTGGTAGAGGTGAATCGCCGGTAGCAGATCGTGGTCCAGTGCATGCCGAACAATCGATTTGAGCGGTGCGAGCCCGGTGCCTCCGCCGATCAGGATGGCCGACTCCTCCCGGGATCCGACGACACCGAACTGGCCGAGCGGTCCACGCAGATCGATGCGGTCACCCACCGCGA
The DNA here is from genome assembly GCF_003130705.1 of Rhodococcus oxybenzonivorans. NCBI lineage: Bacteria > Bacillati > Actinomycetota > Actinomycetes > Mycobacteriales > Nocardiaceae > Rhodococcus > Rhodococcus oxybenzonivorans. The sequence goes on from NZ_CP021354.1 coordinate 4,900,170, forward strand.
GTGAGTCGAAGATCCAGCCCTCGGTGGCGAGGCCGCCCGCCGTATTCCGGACGTGGAATTCGAGCAGCCGTTGCTCGGACGGCGGGTTCGCCATCGAATACTGGCGCGCGACACCGGAGCCCGGCACGATCAGTTCGGCGTACTGACCGGCGTCGAACTCCATCGGCTCGTCGAGTTCGACGACGAGCCTGCGGGTCTGCCGAGCGATGTCGGACAGTTCCCGTACCGTGCCTGTGTAGTCGCGGAGGGGGTGCATCGGCCGGCCGGGGTCGGCGTCGTTCACGGGAGCGACGGTCAGGTCTCCGTGCGGTTTCGACTGGCAGGCCAGCGCGAGTCCCGACGAGCGTTCGTCGGTGGAGAGGATGGTCTCGTCGGCGGCGCCGTGGTCGACCTCCCCGCAGAGAACCCGGATCTTGCACGTGCCACAGGTCCCCTGTGAACAGGCGTGCGGAAGCCAGCGATTCGCCCGCAATGCGGCTTCCAGGACCGACGTGCCGGGTGCGACCGGGAACGCCCCGTCCTGCCCCGACACCGTCACCATGCGGTCCATCGGTCAGACCTCCCAGGTGACGTGCAGGCCCTGCGGCCCGCGGAATGTCCATCCCCAGAACTGCGGGGAGCGGTCGGGATCGGGCTCGATGTTCGGGATCGTCTCGAACAGTTCCTCGAGTGCGATCCGCACGATCGCGGTACCGAGATACGTTCCGGCGCAGGCATGATTTCCCGCACCGAACGCCAGATGCGGCATGATCGGTCGGTCGATCTCGTAAGCCTCCGCGTTTCCCCAGACGGACTCGTCGCGATTGGCCGAACCGTACGCCAGCATGACCGGTGTTCCCGCCGGCAGGTCGATGCCGCCGACGGTGACATCGCGGCCCGCGACCTTCACCGCCGCACTCCAGATCGGCGCCACCCAGCGTGCGCCCTCGTTGACGGCGCGCGGAATGAGTGTGGGGTCGTCGACGACGCGTTCGAGCTGGTCGGGATGCTGAAATAGCCCTGCGAGGGTGGTCGTCATGACGTGTCCGGGCTCCTGAAGGGCGCCGAGCAGGAACACGTAGATGTTCGGATAGATCTCGGACCGGTCGCGGACCTGACCGTCGGGCATCCCGTCGTGCAGCCAGTGCGAGATCAGGGTGTGGTCGGGATGTTCGGTCCAGTGATCGAGCATCGGGTCGACAGCGGCGACGATCTCGGCCTTGACCCGGTCACCGGCCTCGAACGGCCCTGGGCTGGCGAAGTCTCCGTTCTCGTCGACTTCCGCGTTCCCGTACGACTGCGCCAGCGTCTGGAACCAGTGCACCAAGGTCTCCGAAGGGATTTCGGTGAGACCCATCAGGTCGCCGACCGAACGCACACTGATCGGCGCGAAGTAGGCCTCCTGGATGTCTGCGGCACCCAGATCCTCGATACCCTCGAGGAGGCTACGCGCCTGCGGCCGGACCAGCGCTTCGACATAGGAGTCCACGGCGCTGGGCCGTAGTTGGGGATCGATCCATTCGCGAAGCTTCTTGTGCTGCTCACCATTGGAGGCGAGTACGGTACCCTCTCCGAAGGTTCGTCCTCCCGACGGGGCGATCACCGTGGACCAGGTGTCCGAATCCTGCGCGATCTGCAGGCAGAGGTCGCGCGATGCCACGACATACATTCCCACCGCCGAAACGAACGCCACGGGGGCCTCCCGCCGGAGCCGGTCGTAGATCGGATTCGGATCACGATCGAGTTCCTCCATGGTGATCGATTCGATCCACGTGGTGTTGGTGGTCATCGCGTTGTCTCCTCTGAAGTCGTTCGCAACATTCGAAGTGGGCGCGGCCCGAACTCTTCGGGGGTCGTACGCGCGGGAAATCCCTGTGATCTGGAACACTAGAAGGCGGAGGTGTGATCGAACATGACCGACAGTGCTCAGAAGGATGACTCCGCCTGCACCGACAACAACGCCGAGATGGTGCTGAGTACGCGCGAGCTGGAGTCGACCGAAGGACGCATGCGCTGGGCGGACACCCTCGACTCCACCTACTGCGAGATGGACGTCGACTGGCCCGACAAACACGCCCGGTTTGCTGCAGAACTGTCGGTGCGCCCGTTCGGGGACCTGACCGTGAGTGTGGTGCACGCCGATCCGCACACGGTGGTGCGCACGCCGGAGATGATTCGGTCCGACCCCAACGATGACTATCTTTTATGTCTGATCACCCGGGGAACGGCCACTCTTCAGCAGCACTCACGGACCGCGGTTCTCGAGCAGGGGGCGTTCGGCATCCTCGACTCGGCGGCACCGTTCGTCGTGGACGGGAAGACCGAATTCAAGCAGGTCGTGCTGCGCGCGCCCCGCCAACTTCTGATCTCCCGGCTGCCCGCGGAGGCCATGGACCAGGTCACCGGCCTGGGGATGTCCGGACAGAACGGGCTGAGCGGTCTCGTCTCGCGCTTTCTCGTCGACATCGCGACCACCGATGACCGGTTGTCGGTGGGGTCGTCAGCATCGGTCGCCGTGTCCGCCGTCGAGATGCTCTCATCCGTCCTCACCGAGCAGGCACGTCCGCTGACCGCGACGATGCGGGTCCACCACGATGATCTCCGGACGGTGCAGCAGACCATGGCGCGGTACCTGCACGACCCCGACCATTCGACGGCGGAGATCGGTGCCGAACTGGGAATGTCGTTGCGTTACATCCACAAACTGTTCAGCATCGCAGGCACCACCCCGCGCACGTGGCTGTACCAGTTGCGCCTGGACCGCGCCCGGGGGCAGCTTCTCGGCACCGAGTCGACGGTCGCCGAGATCAGCGACCGGGTCGGTTTCCGCGACGTCTCACACTTCAGCCGCGCTTTCCGTAAGCGGTTCGGCGCCAGCCCAGCGCATTTTCGTGAGCAGCACGGCAGGAACGGCGGCGCGGCCGGAGCGTGACTCGCGGCCGCCGATTGACGTAGAACCATAAGTTGCCTTCCGTCCCTACCCGGTGTGTGCGCCCGAAGATCTGACGCGCCAACACCCACCGCTGGATTTCGTTGGCGCCTTCCTAAATCTCGCCGATCTTGCTGTCACGGTGGATGGCCTCCACCGGGCCCCCTGTGCCGTCGGCGCCGAGCGACCGCACAAAGCCGAGTCCACCGAAGGCCTGCACGGCATCCCGGGCGATCCGCGCGGCCAGATCCGTGCCCCGCAGTTTCGCCATCGCCGCCTCGGGTTCGGGGAACCGCTCGCCGACGTCGAGCCGCAGTGCCGCTTTGAGATACACGGTGCGCACTCCAAATCCGCAGCGTAGTCCGCCATCACGAACTGCCAGTGCTGCTTCGAGGCCAGCGACGCACCGAACGCGTGCCGGGACTTCAGATGGTAGACGGTCCGATCGAATGCGGCCTGCGCCATGCCGACGCGCGCAGCACCGATCCCGATGCGTCCGTAAATCAGGATCTGCAACGCGATTCGGAGTCCACCCCGACCCGTCCGAGCACCGAATCCGGGCGCGGCGGACGTCGTCGAGATGAACATCGGCGGTGATCTGCCCACGATTCCCCAGCTTGCGGTCGGGGATCCGATCGCGACACCCGGTGCATTGGTGGCACGATGAAGGTCGTCAGGCCGAGCCCAGTGCGTGCGAGCACCACCACCACACCGGCGACGACGGAGTTGGTGATCCACCGTTTCCGGCCGCGCAGAATCCAGCCGTCACCGTCCGGGACCGCTTCGGTGGACACGGCGTCGGGGGACAAGTCGCTGGACACGCCGGTTCGCTGGTCACGAAGGCACCCACGATCTCCCCTCGACGAGGGGCCGCAGCCAGCGGCGTCGCTGCTCGTCCGCGCCCTGGTCGAGCACGGTACCCGCGAGGATGCAGTGCTCGTCCAAGATGGCGGCACGCTATTGGAGTAATAACCCAGTTCTCCACCGCGACCGCGGTCGCGGTGGCGCGGTGCGTCAGGCCGGCGCCGCCGACATCGGAGGGAACGGGATCCGGAACAGTCCCTCCGCGGCCATGGCTACGAACGCATCACGCGGGAAGCCGTCGAGCCGCTCGTCGCCGCCGGCGATGTGATGCGCAACGGGCTCAATCGCTTGGTCGCGAAGTCGCGCACCCGCACACGAAGGCCGCGAACCTCGTTCGGGACAACAGGTCGTGATACAACTCGTCGGCGCCCAGATTCGTGAAGTGCGCGGCAAAACGCGCACCCGACTCACCCGCACCGCGTAGGTCATCCCGCCCGTGAGCACCTCCCAGCCGGCCTCGATGGCGTCGCACCGTTCGGCGAGCGTGTTGGCCGCGAACGTCAACGCTTCGGCCGGATGCCCGTGCACCGCAGCACCGGTCGCGGAATCGACGATCTCCCTGTCGACCTCGAGCAGGCATGCCTCGAGCGCAAGGTCGAGGTCTTCCGGCCGCCGGCTGATCGGCCCGGTGACGTAGCGTCCGGACGGATTGTTGTCGGCCGCGGCGTCCATCATCGAAAACATCTAGCCAGAGAACCGGCTGTCGGTGTTCTCGATCGCGCCCACGACACGGTCGACGGCAGCCAGCGCCGTTGCCGCACTCACCCCACGCGACCCACCTTGTGCCCCTTGACGAGGTCGCCGCCGAGCGCCCACTCCTCGACCTACAACTGCTGAATGCGGTAGGCGAATTCGATCGACGCGTCGGGATGCTCCGGGGTAAGCGGGTCGATAGGTTCGCCCGTCCGGACACCTCCATCAACCGGTCGGCGGCCTTACGTGCGACGGTATCCAAGGCACCTCTGCGCTGTGTCTGTCGTTTCGGTCTTCGGATGACGGGAGGTCAGGAGGCCAGGGCCGGCCGGTGCGGTTCGGGAACCTCCCTGGTCGTGGCGGGTGTGGCGTGGGTCGTGTTGCCGACCGCGTGGGACACCTCGCGAGCCGCTGCCATGACAGCGCGGGTGAACTCGACGCGACGGGTTACGAAACGGCTGACCGGGACGCTCATGCTCACCGCGGCCACCACCGAACCCATGTCGTCGCGCACCGGCGCGGCCACGCAGTGAACCTCCGAGACGGCTTCACCGAGGTCGTAGGCGTGGCCGGCAGACCGCGCCACCGACAACGCGTCGAGCAGTGCCCTGGCATTGGTGATCGTCGACGGCGTGTGCCTGCGCAACTGGCGACCGGCCAGGTAACGGCGCAGTTCGTTCTCCCCCAGACTGGCCAGGAGTACCTTCCCCACCGCTGTGCAATGTGCTTCGAGACGGGTACCGACCCGTGCACCCTGCACGGTGATGTTGTGCGTACCGACCACCTTGTCGACGTACAACACGTGCCACCGCTCCATCACCGCGAGGTGGCTGGTTTCGCCGTACCGATCGACGAGGTCCTCGATGACCGGCGACGCGCAGGATCGCACGTCGACAGTGCCCCGCAGAGTTTCGCCGAGTTCGATCACCCGCCACCCGATCCGGTAGCGACCTCGGGTGCGGCACTGGAGCAGTCCGGTGTCGACCAGACTCGACAGCAAGGCGTGCGCACTCGATCGGGGGACGTCGATGGCAGCGGCGACCTCGGAGACTCCCCATTCCGGCTGCGCCGCGGTGAAGAGATCCAACACCGGCCCGATCTTTTGGACTGTCTGCAGTGCCGCCAAAGTGTCCGTCCTTCCATCCACGGATCGGCGTGGTTGCGCGGGTGCACAACCACCGACCGCCTGTGACTTGGAACACTAGGAGATGAGCGTCGGTGGAACCATGACCACCAGCGCACGGATGGATGACTGCGCGCGCACCACCCTTTCGCCGGGCTTGCCCGGCCGCCTCGAGGGTGATGTCATCGTGGGCCACTGCGGTGTCACCGTCGGTGCTGGATACGTAGGTGTGACGGTTAACGGTCACGGGAAAACCCCGAGGCGATGACGTTGGGGATGTCACCGGCTTGTAGAGCCTGAGCATTGAGCAATGTTCCGGTGCCCTCCTACACCGGATCGACGTCGAGGTCACCGGGCAGTTTCGACAGTGAGGGCACCAGCACCAACCGTAGCAGGGCAGCGAAAGCAATGAACGCTACTCCCAGTGCGACAGGAATTTTCGAAGATCGTCTGACAAGCATCGATCGTTCCTTCGTGTACTCGTTGGGTAGATGAGGGACATGCGCACTGCCAGGGCGAACAACCGGGAACCCTGCTGATCCCCTTGTCCCGATGTCCCGACGCAGGCGCCTTCCGGCCCGGTTCGCAAAGCACACTGGGTGACCGGTAGCCGACGTAATGCCTAACGGCGATAGTGAAGGGAGTCCGTGTCGTAGACAGATTCGATGCAGCGATCGTCGAGTTCGCGTGCCAATGGTTGCCCTACGGCACCCCGCCACCCGAGAAGCTCCTCACACGGTTCGCGATGTCGAGTAGTAGGTACGAACAGCAGCTCGCGCGAATCCTCGATGACTATCCATCCCAGTTGCCGGTTGAAGACAGACGAAGGCTCTGGCTGCAGCTGGTCGACAAACCGGCACTACCAGTAGCGGCGGGGTCGCCGATCAAGGCGCACCGCCCCTGCCGCTCCCCCATGATCGAACCGACCGCGCGAGGGGCCGCGTCGGAGACGGGACGAGTGGGGAGACCTGTTCTAACGGTCCCGACAGGCCGGAAAACGCAATCTAGCGCCGAAGAGATCCGCGTTGCGCAGAGTTGCCCAGTTTCCGAACTATGTCGGGGTGATTTCCGTCGCTTGTTCGGCAATTCTGGATTGTGTAGCGGAGAGCAAGTGATTCGGATCAAGATCGTGACATCGGACACGAGCTGATACCCAGTCGGCAAGGACCGAAGCGCCAGACAACGCCACTCCGCACTGGTCCCGGTCGCCGGGGGGCACACACCCTCACGACGCGATCGGACAGCGGACACTGCCGATCTCAGGCAGGCAACAAAGGAGACGACCTATGAGCGACCCTCGGTTCGAGATTTCCCATCTCGCCCGCGCCGAACTGCTGAGCCCCAAGCCGCAGGAGACGGTGGACTTCTTCACCAAGTTCCTCGGCATGTACATCACCCACACCGAGGGGCAGTCGGTCTACCTGCGCGGGTATGAAGACCCGTACCAGTGGAGCCTAAAGGTCACCGAATCAACCCAGTCCGGACTCGGCCACGCGGCGATGCGCACCAGTTCCCCGGAGGCGCTCGAACGCCGGGCGGCATCGCTCAAAGATGCCAACGTCGACGGAGCATGGCGCGAGAGCGACTTCGGATACGGAAAAACCTTTACCTACCAGTCCCCGGACGGGCACAACCTCGAACTGCTGTGGGAGGTAGAGAAGTACCAGGCTCCGCCGGAGTTGCAGTCCAAGATCCTCACCCGCCCCTCGAAGAAGCCACTGCAGGGCATCCCGGTCAAGCGCATCGATCACCTGAACCTGCTCGCCAGCGATGTCACCGCGGTGAAGAACTCGTTCGAGCGGCACCTCGGTTTCCGCACCACCGAACGCGTCGTCGACGGCAATACCGAGATCGGTGCGTGGATGAGTTCCAACATCCTCGGCCACGAGGTCGCGTGCCTGCGCGACGCGCAGGGTGAGCGGGGCAAGATGCATCACCTCGCGTTCTACTACGGCACCGGCCAGCACAACATCGATGCCGTGGAAATGTTCCGCGACTACGACATTCGGATCGAAGCCGGCCCCGACAAGCACGGCATCACCCAGGCCCAGTTCCTCTACGTGTTCGAACCCGGGGGCAACCGCATCGAGCTCTTCGGCGAGGTCGGGTATCTGCACCTCGATCCCGATGGTGACACCAAGACTTGGCAGATGTCGGACATCGACACCGGCCTGGCGATCGGCGGGGCGAAGCTGCCGTGGGAAACCTACTTCACCTACGGCACTCCGAGCCCGCTCTCACTCGACCAGCACATCGAGAAGTACGCGCACTTCGGTCCCGGCGACCCCGACCCCGATGCGGCGGCAGCTGAGCAGGCGGTCCCGGACGAGATCGACCAGTCCCGCGCCGTCGCCGGCGCCCCGGCGTCCTGATACGCACGTGGGTGTGACCGGAGTTCGGGTCACACCCACGTGATCCACCTCGGTGTGCCGATAAGCGGCACAACTCCTTTGGAGTCGCGAGGGCTGGATCACACACTGTTCGGCGGGGCTGTGCAGGTCGGGATCGTCGATCGACGCCACCGCACCTCACACCTGAACCCATCCACTTTCGCTCGGTCGTCGGTTCACACGAGTGAATCAGCGCGAGTCCCCACTGCACGCGGGCCCGAAGCAGAAGGAGCACCATGACTTCCACCCAGAGTTTTATCGACGAGATCACGATCGAAGAGCTCGAGACCGACCCCTATCCGTTCTACGAGCGTCTGAGGAAAGAGGCTCCAGTAGCCTTCGTCCCGGCGCTGGGCATGTACATCGTGTCGACGAAGGAACTGTGCGCCGACATCGCCAAGGACGCCGAGAACTGGCCGGCCGTCATCTCTGCGGCCGGAGGCCGCACCTTCGGGCCCGGCGCACTGCTCAACACGAACGGCGACGAACACCGCAAGCTGCGGGACATGGTCGAACCGCACCTGCAGCCCTCAGCGGTCGACAAGTACATCGACAATCTGGTGCGCCCCTTCGCACGTCAGCGACTCGCCGAGATCGAGAACGATGGAAACGCCGACATCGTGGCTGCGTACTGTGAGCCGGTCAGCGTTCGTGCTCTCGGCGATCTGCTCGGACTCGATGACGTCAGCACCGACAAGCTTCGCGAATGGTTCCACAAGCTGAGCGTGTCCTTCACCAACGCCGCGGTCGACGAGAACGGCGAATTCGCCAACCCGGACGGGTTCATCCCCGGCGACGAGGCCAAGGCCGAGATCATCGCCCACGTCGATCCCAAGATCGACAAGTGGATCAAGAACCCCGATCACACCGCGATCTCCCACTGGCTACACGACGGTATGCCCGAAGGGCAGACCCGCAGCCGCGATGTCATCTACCCCAACCTGTACGTCTTCCTCCTCGGAGCGATGCAGGAGCCGGGGCACGCGATGGCCACCACGCTGGCAGGACTGTTCACCAAGCCCGAACAGCTCGAACGGGTCGTCGACGACCCGGCGTTGATCCCCCGGGCGGTCTCGGAGGGCATGCGCTGGGTGGCGCCGATCTGGTCTGCCGTGGTCAAGCGTGCCGCGCACGAGGTCGAGGTCGGTGGCGTGACGCTGCCGGAGGGGTCGATCGTGATGCTCTCCTATGGCTCGGCCAACCAGGACGAGAACGCTTATAACGCCCCGACTGAATTCGATATCGATCGGGCCCTGCTTCCGAACATGACATTCGGTGGCGGAAAGCACGCCTGCGCGGGTACCTATTTCGCTAACTCGGTTATCCGGATCGGCCTGGAGGAACTGCTCGAGGCCATTCCGAACCTGGAACGCGACGAGGCTCACGAGGTCGATTTCTGGGGTTGGGGTTTCCGTGGCCCGAAGCAGTTGTTCGTCAAATGGGAAGTGTAACGGAATCACATTTCTGGAGGTCCGAAGTGTCCGGTCCGGAGATTAATGGATCGGGCACTTCGGGAGCATTTTTATTGGATTGGAGCACTGTCGGAAATGGCAAATAAATACACGGTCCGTATCCAGGGTAAGAATTCGGACATCACCGTTGCCGAAGACCAATCCATCCTCGATGCGGCGCTGCGGGCGAACGAATGGCTTCCGCACTCGTGCACCCAGGGCACCTGCGGCACCTGCAAACTCAAGGTGCAGTGTGGGGAGGTGCGCCACAACGAATCCCCCGAGTACACCCTGACCACGGACGAGCGCGCCGAAGGTTTAGCTCTCGGCTGTATGGCGACCCCCTGCTCCGATCTGACGGTCGAACCGATCGGCGGAGCCGGGGACGACGGAGTTCCGCACTTCCCACTGCGTGATTACGAGGGCACGGTGACGGTACTCGAGGACATCGCTGCGAATACCCGTCGGCTCGTGGTCGAAGTGGATACGCCGATGCTGTTCAATGCCGGTCAGTACGTCGAGTTGATCGTCCCCGGGCACAACGTCGGCCGGCAGTACTCGCTGGCCAATCCGCCGACGGAGACGCGGAACCTGGAATTCCACGTCAAACTCACGACCGGGGGTCTGGCCACGGACGGGTGGATTTTCGGACCGATGCAGGTCGGTGACCGCATCTCTCTGCGTGGGCCGTTGGGCCAGTTCAACTTGGTCAAGCAGCAGGACGAGGCCGCGATCTTGATCGGCGGTGGCACCGGATTGGCGCCGTTGAAGTCGATCGTCCAGCATGCGTTGGCCGAGCGCCTGGTTCCGGAGTTGTATCTCTACCACGGTGGACGTCGCCAGGAGGATCTGTACGACGTCGACTTCTTCCGCGACCTCGCACAGGAGCATGAGCACTTTCACTACCGCCCCGCGCTGAGCGAGGAACAGTGGGACGGGGCCATGGGGATGGTGACCGATGTTGTGCTCGACGACTTCTCGTCGTGCAAGGGCATGAGCGCCTACCTGTGCGGACCGCCGGCAATGGTCGAGGCGGCGGTCAAGGCCCTCAAGCGACGTCGGATGGCGCCCCGACTGATCTTCCGTGAAGAGTTCACGATCGCCGCACCGAACCTGGCCGCCGTGGTGCAGTAGCCACGACGCCCCCTTTCCTCCGGATCAAGACGTTGGCGCTGACGGATCCGGACGGCACCGATCCCGCGGAAGTGAATGGACACGATCACTTCCGCGGGATCGTCATATCTGCTACCGGAACGGCACCGTGCGCAGGTCCTCCGACGGACTCACTCCGAAGGTCTCCTTGTACTCCCCGGCGAACCGGCCGACATGCAGGAACCCCCACCGCTGTGCGATCTCGGTGACACCTTCATTCGCCGGGTCCGCCTCGAGCAGGTCTTTGCGCGCCTTCTGCAGGCGGATGATCTTCAGCTGCCGCATCGGCGTCGTACCCAACGAATTCTGGAACCCCACCTGCAGGGACCGCACACTCACCCCGACGTTCTTGGCGACCCGAGCCACCGTCAGGGGCTGCTGCGCGTGCGCCTCGAGGTAGTCGACGGCGAGCCGGACAATTCCCGGCAGGGCGGGCTTGGGCTCATACAACCTTGCCCTGTAGTCGTGCTCAGCCGCGACGAGAAGCCCGCTCATCAAGCACTCCGCCATCGGCGTCGAGACGATGGGATGCAGCGCCAACGCCTCGGGACTATCGAGTTGATGAGACAGACCCTCGACCAGTGAGAGCCATTGACGGCCGACGACGGTGTCCAGATCGAGGTCCATGCCGAAGACGATCGGGTCGACGATCTCGGTTCCCAACCGTGCCGCGAGTTGATCCTCGAGCGCCCGGCGATCGATCTTCAGGGCCAGCACCGGGGTCGGATAGGGCGAGGCCCACCCACGCAGCAGGGTCCGCTGGTCGCACCGGTAGACCGCGGCGCAGTGGGGGGTCGCCACGGTCCGGGCGCGACCCGACCCGGTGACCAGCTCCCCCCGCATCGGGATGTTCACCTGATAGGAGTCGCGCAACTCGTTCGTGAAGATTTCCACCTCGGTCGAATAGTCCAGCCGGCCGAGCGTGACGGGACCGAACGAGGCGGCAGTCATTCGCATCTGAAAAATATGCTCGTCCCCGAGGACGCGAACCTCATGGGGATAGTAGAGATCGCTGCCGATGGCCCGCGCCTCGTCGATATCGTCGGAAAGAAACGTCTTTGTGCCGTTTCCGCGATCCGGGTCTTCGCTCATCTACTTTGTCGGTCTCTCTGGTCCCACTAAATCGAGAACGATTCAGTTATTGCGCCAATTGGCTATATTGCTGCGCTCACAGGATAGCGCGTCATGTGACCTGAATCATACGCTCATCAGGAATCACTCAACAGCTCCTATATCCAAATTTGGAGGAGACGAATGACCGTCGATCACGCGCCGGAAGGCGTGAAAAGCCCGACCGGATGCCCCGTTTCAGGTATGGCGGCAGGCTTCGATCCGTTCCAGGGCGCCTACCAGGTCGATCCATCCTCGTCGCTGCGGGAAGCCCGCAAAGAAGAGCCGGTGTTCTACAGTCCACTGCTCGACTACTGGGTGGTCACGCGCTATGAGGACATCAAGCAGATCTTCAAGACACCATCGGTGTTCTCCCCGTCGATCACTCTCGACCAGATCACCCCGATCAGTGACGAGGCGCTGCAGATCCTCGGCAGCTATCAGTTCGCTCCCGGCCCGACCATCGTGAACGAGGACGAGCCGATCCACACCGAACGTCGCCGACTGCTGCTGCAGCCGTTCGAAGCCGAAAACGTCGCCACCCTCGAACCGAAGATCCGCGAGGTCGTCAACACCTACCTGGACCGGGTCATCAAGGATGGCCGGGCCGACCTGATCGGCGATCTCCTCTACGAAGTTCCCTGCATCGTCGCGCTCATCTTCCTCGGCGTGCCGGACGAGGACATCGAGACCTGCCGCCACTTCGGGATGCAGCAGACCCTGTTCACCTGGGGACACCCCACCGGAGACGAACAGACCCGGGTCGCAACCGGGATGGGGAAGTTCTGGGAATTCGCAGGCGGACTGGTCGACAAACTCGAGGCCGACCCGAACGCGAAGGGGTGGATCCCCCACGCAATCGAGATGCAAAGGCAGCACCCCGACCTCTTCGACGACAACTACCTGCAGAACATCATGATGAGTGGTGTGGTGGCCGCGCACGAAACCACCACCAACGCCACCGGTAACGCGTTCCGCACCCTGCTCGAGAACCGCAGCTCCTGGGAAGAGATCTGCGCCGACCCCACGCTGATCCCCAAGGCCATCGAAGAATGCCTCCGCTACAGCGGATCCGTCGTCGCCTGGCGCCGCAAGGCCGTGGTTGACACCACTGTCGGCGGAGTCGATATCCCGGCCGGCGGTCGACTGCTGATCGTCATGGCGTCGGCGAACCGCGACGACTCGATGTTCCCCGAGCCCGACGACTTCGACATCCATCGAGGAAACGCCCGACGCCACTTGACATTCGGCATCGGCAGCCACACGTGCCTGGGCGCGACGCTGGCGCGGTTGGAGATGAAGGTCTTCCTCGAAGAGGTCTCGCGGCGCCTGCCGCACATGTCACTCGTTGCTGGACAGGAATTCTCCTACCTTCCCAACACCTCGTTCCGGGGACCCGAGCACGTGTTGGTCGAGTGGGATCCCCAGCAGAATCCTGTGCCCGCCGACCGACCCTGACCGACCCTGACCGACCCAACGAAACGAGGACACCATGTACCGCGTCACCATCGTCTACAACCAGCCCGCCGACCCGGCCGCCTTCGACGAGCACTACAGCTCCAAACATTTGCCTCTGGTGCAGCAGATCCCGAGCGTCAAGCGGTTCGCCGCAGGAAAGTGTGAATCTCTCGACGGCAATCCCCCCTCGGCGTACGCGCTCGCGCAGCTGTACTTCGAGAGCAAGGAAGAAGCCGGGCAGGCATTCGCCTCCACAGCGGGTCGGAACGCCGCCGCCGACGTCGCGAACTTCGCCTCCGGCGGAGTGACGATGCTGTTCAGCGACGAAGAGACCGTTCTGCCGTGAGTCGGCGGTGGGGTGCCGGCTCGACTGCCGGCACCCCACCTGAGTTCGCCATTACTGCACTACCGTGAAAGAGAGATAGACGTGCCTACCGTCACCTACGTTCACCCCGATGGAACCAAGCATGAGGTCGAGGTTCCTACCGGCAAAAGGGTCATGCAGGCCGCCATCGGCGCCGGAATCGACGGCATCGTCGCCGAATGCGGTGGCCAGGCCATGTGCGCGACATGTCACGTCTACATAGAAAGCCCCTGGGCGGACAAGTTTCCCTCGATCTCCGAGGAAGAAGACGAGATGCTCGACGACACCGTCAGCCCCCGCACCGAAGCCAGTCGCCTGTCCTGCCAGCTCGTGGTCAGCGACGACGTCGACGGTCTGATCGTCCGGCTTCCGGAGGAGCAGGTATGAGTATCGACCGCATCGTCATCATCGGTTCCGGACAGGCCGGATTCGAGGCCGCCGTCAGTCTGCGCAGTCACGGATTTGCCGGATCGATCACCCTGGTCGGTGACGAGCCGGGTGTGCCCTACCAGCGGCCACCGTTGTCGAAGGCGTACCTGCACTGTGATCCGGACCGGGAATCCCTTGCGCTGCGTCCGGCCCAGTACTTCGACGACCACCGGATCACGCTCGCGTGCGGCAAGCCCGTCGTCCGCATCGATCGCGATGCACAACTGGTGGAGCTGATCGATGCCACCGTCATCGAGTACGACCACCTGATCCTGGCGACCGGCGCCCGCAACCGGCTCTTGCCCGTCCCCGGCGCCGACCTTCCCGGTGTGCACTACCTGCGAACCGCCGGTGAAGCAGAGTCCCTCACTTCGAGCATGGCCTCGTGCTCGTCCCTGGTCGTGATCGGGGCCGGCTTCATCGGTCTCGAGGTCGCCGCAGCGGCCCGCAAGAAGGGCCTCGACGTGACCGTCGTCGAAGCGATGGATCGGCCGATGGCCCGCGCCCTGTCGCCGGTGATGTCGGACTACTTCTCCACCGCACACACCGAACACGGTGTGCACATGCGGCTGTCGACCGGCGTGAAGACGGTCGTCGCAGTCGACGGCCGAGCAGCGGGGGTCACCACCGCGTCCGGCGACGTCATACGCGCCGACGCCGTCGTCGTGGGTATCGGTGTCGTACCCAACATCGAACTCGCCGCCCTGGCGGGCCTGCCGGTCGACAACGGCGTCGTCGTCGACGAGTACCTTCGCACACCCGACGAGAACATCTCGGCGATCGGTGACTGCGCCGCTTACCCGATCCCGGGAACAGCCAGTTTGGTGCGACTCGAATCCGTACAGAATGCGGTCGATCAGGCCCGCTGCCTCGCCGCTCAGCTCACCGGCACCAGCACCAATTACCTGAGTGTGCCGTGGTTCTGGTCCGAGCAGTACGAATCGAAATTGCAGATGGCTGGGCTGACCGTGGGCGCGGACACCCACGTGGTTCGCGGTTCCGTCGACAGCGGGGCGTTCTCCATCTTCTGCTTCCTCGGCACCCGGTTGCTGGGAGTCGAGTCGGTCAACAAGCCCCGCGACCATATGGCGGCACGAAAGATCCTTGCCTGCGGTATGCCGCTTACTCCGGAGCAGGCAGCGGACACGGACTTCGATCTCAAACTGGCGATCACCCGGCACAAGGACACGCACAAGGCCGAGGTTGCTTCAGCCGAAGTCGGCGAGCGTGAGGTGGTGGCGTCATGAGCGGAAGGTTCCGGATCGAGCGGGTCGCTACCGAGGGAAAATTTGCCCTCGACGGCGGAGAGTGGAACGTCGACAACAACATCTGGCTGATCGGTGACGATACCGACGTCGTGATCGTCGACGCCGCTCACACCGCGCAGGCGATCATCGACGAGGTCGGAGGCCGGCACGTGAATGCCGTGATCTGCACGCACGGTCACAACGACCACGTCACCGTCGCCCCCGAACTCGCCGAGCGTCTGTACGCCCCTGTGCTGCTGCACCCCGAGAACATCGTTCTTTTGACCTGCTGGCCTTCCGATTCTGATCGCGACGACGTGCTGTGGAAGATGAGCCACCCCGACGCCAAGTACTGGCATCTCGAGGACGAACAGCGAATCGCCATCGCGGGCACCGAGATCCAGGTTATCCACTCACCCGGTCACTCGCCGGGATCGGTGTGCCTGTACCCGCGCGAGGCCGGGATACTGTTCTCCGGGGACACCCTGTTGTCGGGCGGTCCCGGCGCCACCGGCCGGTCCTACTCGGACTTCCCGACCATCATTGGGTCGATCCGCGACCGGCTGTTCGCACTTCCCGAAGAAACGCTCGTCCACACCGGACACGGTGAAGAAACCACGATCGGCACCGAGGCACCCCATCTTTCCGAATGGATCGCGCAAGGGCAGTAAGCAAGCCAGAGCTCCCACATGGTGCGCCGCATCGCGGCGCACTCATCATCCACCTCCCAAGCAGGAGACGTTATGATGCGGAAGAGCAAGCCATGCTCGAACTGGCCCGAATCTGGGCACCCTACGGAGGTGCGCGGCCCGGTGACATCCTCGTCGAGTTCGGCATGAGCCCAGCAACGTTCTATGCGAGAGTAACCCGAATCCTGCGCACCATCGCGATACGGAACAGGCCACTCGCCGAGCGCCATCTGATCCTGGAGAACGCGGCACGCTACTCCATTCAACCTGCCCCCGTGTACGAGTAGGGAATTGGAGACACGTCACCATCCGTCGCGGTTGGACCGCCGCAACAATCCCGGGTTCGCACGCGGCGCGCACGAAAGGCGTTCACGAACGCGGAAGAGACACCACCGGTGAAGCACCAGTCAGATTCGGAAATCCGGCAGCGGTGACGGACAGGACCTCGGTCCGAGTCTCCTTTACGCGATCGAACAGTTGGAGCTGGCCATACGGTCACGGATGGACACAATCCTGCGCCCGGTCGGCATCACGACTCTCCAACACACCGCCCTGGCGGTCTTACGTCGCTGCGATGGACTCTCTTCCGCCGAGCCGGCCCGCAATTCCTTCGTCACAGTGCAAACTATGGACGAGATGATCATCGCGCTCGAGAGTCGAGGTCTGGTCAGTCGGCGGGTCGACCCCAGCAACCGCCGGCAAATGCTGACGACAGTCACGGCGACCGGAGTGGAGCTACTCGATTGCTATCGCCGGTAAGTCTCCGCACTCGAGGAACAGATGGTCAGTCAGCTCACCCCCCGCCAGCGTGGGAACCTCCGTGAGTATCTCAATTCTTGCCGTGCCGGCTTGACCGGCTCCCAAGCACATTGACCGACACATTCCGTCCGTTCGGTTCTCCTTTACTCTGGGGAGCAGCACCGTGCGCCGATGCACCCCGTGCTTCCGGGCATGCCAGGAGCAGCTCGATTTTCTGGATCGCCAACTTCACAGTTGCTCGTGAGAGAGCCAACGCGGGGGTGGTGAACCTGCCAGCGTGAAAGTAGGAGGAGGCTGCCCGCCCATGCCACCATGCAGCGCAGAGGAATGGAAGCCTCTCGAAGATCGCGGCAGGGTGGACAGAGCTGGCGGCAGGCCCGAGAGGACACTCGGGGGCGGCTCTATCGTCCTGCGCGGCCGGCTGACACCCCGCACACGGCACTTCGGACCAGTCACTTCCCGGACCCACCAAATTCCACCCTACAACCGGGGCCACCGGTTCGTCTTGACACAGAGAGGCGCCGTTTAGTAACCGGCGGGGATGCCGAACACCCGGATCGCATCTCGGTACATGCCGAGTTGCTGGTCCTTGGTCAAGGGCGCGACTTCGGCGATCAGCTGTCCCGCACTGGTAACGGCGCTCATCGCGCCGACCACCGGAAGCCCAGCAACGTTGAAATCGACCGTTGCCCTACGGATGTGGTTGGCCGACGTCACGATGATCGCGCCACCCGCACCGAGCGAGCGCGCCAGCGGAACCGAGTTCAGCGCGTTGGCTACCGTTGATCCGGCACGGTGCTCGGCGTGGATCCGCTGGTGTGCAACACCGTTGGCTTGCAGCCACCCCTGCATGGCGGCCGCCTCGGTGATGCCGTTCTGTGGGTTACCGCCGGTGACGATGATGGGCGAGAACGGCGACACGAACGACTGGATCACTGTGGCCTGTAGCCGGTTGATCAACTCCGGGCGCATGCTGCCGTCGGGCAGCAGTCCGTAACCGAGAACGATGATGGCGGTGGACGGGCCTTGGATTGCCGGAAGCGGGTTCGGTGGCGTGAACGACGCAGTCCTGATGGCGTCGAGCAGGCCGTGCACGCCGGCCCGCATGCCTGCGTCCATCGCCCCCAGTCGTGCGAGCGCGGCCTCGCGGGTGATCAGGTCGGAGGCGGCATCGGCATAGATCGCTTGCAAAGCCACCGCATTCGGGTCGCCCGGGTCCTGGGCGACGGCTCCGCCGATGTCGGCGAGCGCACCTCGGGCGTCCCCGTCAGCGAATTTTCCCTGGGCACTGTTGAAGAGATCCGCCGCCGAGGCCGAGGCAATCGCAGTGGGTGAGACGAGGAGGACGAACGTGAAGAGGGTGGACAGGAGAGCGGCCAACACCGCTCTGGCCGGATACGGCCGGACACGCGTGTGCATTCTCAACGAGGACCTTTCCGTCGGATTTTCACTACAAGACTCGTGCGATGGTCCGTGGAGCGTCGGCGGCCAGTGTAGTGGCCCGACCGGTCGCCCTGCGCGGTTTCGTACCCGGCGGTTTCCTTCCCCAATCAGGACAGAACCCGTCCGCAATCGGTGGCATTCTTGTCGTCATGCGAGAAACTTCGGCGCGACTCCTCCGGATGCTCTCACTCCTGCAGACCCGCAGGGAGTGGTCGGGAGCCGAACTGGCCGATCGACTCGGGATCACACCGCGCACCGTTCGCCGGGACGTCGACAAGCTTCGCGATCTCGGTTATCCGGTCGACGCGACCGTCGGCGTCGGCGGCGGATATCAGCTCGGTGCCGGTGCCGAGATGCCGCCTCTGCTACTCGACGACGAGGAGGTTCTGGCGGTGGCACTGGGACTCCAATCCGGCTCCACCGGTTCGGTGGTGGGCATCGGCGAGGCGTCGATGCGCGCTCTCGCCAAGCTCCGGCAGGTGATGCCGTCGCGGCTTCGGCACCGCCTCGAGACGTTGCAGGTCGACGTGGTGCACCGAGAACCCGCACGGAGCGCCGTCGACGCCCAGGTGCTTTCCAGCGTCGCATCTGTGTGCCACAACCACGAGCGGCTCCGCTTCGACTACAGCACCCACGACGGCACCGCGAGTCGCCGCGAGGTGGAGCCCTATCGACTCGTTCGGTCCGGGGTCCGCTGGTATCTGGTGGCATGGGATCTCACGCGCGCCGACTGGCGTTCGTTCCGGGTGGATCGGATGACGCCGAAGATTCCGACAGGACCCCGCTTCACGCCGCGTGAGCTCCCACCGGGCGGCGCCGCCGATTTCGTCGCCCGCGGAATCACCCGCGCCGTCACCCGGGTACGCGCGCGAGTGCTGTTGCACGCTCCGATCGGTGAGATCGCACCCATGGTGCACGAAGACTGGGGCACTCTCGAGGAACTGCCGGACGGCCGCTGCGCGGTGGCGCTCGGCGGCGACTCCCTGGCGTCGATCGCTCAGTGGCTCAGTGCTTTCGGTACCGATTTCACCGTCCTCGATCCCCCTGAGCTGCGGGAAGAGTGCCGACGGGTGGGCGAGCGCCATCGCCTCTTCGCCGACCGCTACGGTAACGCCTGACCAAGACGCCGTGCGGTGGTCACCGTGTCCGGGATAACGACGGAGCGACACGGTCGTTGTTCGGCGTCCGAGCAGCGACGAGACGAAAGGTCGGGGTTGTCGGGGATGCAGCACACGATTGTCGAGGAGGGGCGTGCTCGCGCGCCGTCAGGGCCCGAAAACAGCGCGAAAGTGCTTGTGGGGGCCCACGCGGTGCTCGGCGCCGCAACCGTCGTCACCATGGTGTTCTCGCTGGCGTTCCTCTGCACACTCGACAACGGAAACGATCCGTGGACCTGGCCGGCACGGTACTCGTCGGCATGGTATGTCTGCGCGGCGATTCTCGCCTCGACGGTGTGGGCACTTCTCGTCACCGGCGTGCTGATCTTCCGGCCGGCACGCCGACGCGGACTGGGCACCGCAACCTTCCTCGTCGCCGTTACCCTCGGTATCTGCGCCGTCGTCGGTCTCTTCGGCCCAAATTCTGCGCTTCAGCTCTGGCTGGTGTGCGCGATCAATCTCGCGTATCAGGCTGCGCATCTACGTTCGGTGTGAGATGAAAACGAGGCAAGGCCCCACTCCTGCGGAGTGGGGCCTTGCTCGAACGTCATGTCCCGGCGAACCGGGAAGTCATAGCCGTTCTCAGACCAGGGTGACGCCGGTGGCCTGCGGGCCCTTGTTGCCCTGGCCGATCTCGAACGAAACACGCTGGTTCTCCTCGAGCGTGCGGAAGCCGCCGCTCTGGATCTCCGAGTAATGGACGAACACGTCAGCGCTGCCATCCTCGGGGGCGATGAAGCCGAACCCCTTCTCGGAGTTGAACCACTTCACGATGCCCTCTGCCATGTAAATCTCCTCTAACACAGTTTCTTCTTCAGGTAACCGGCTCGGTTACCAGGGTCATCTGACACGACCGCTTATGACAATTCCTGTGGAGGACGTCCAAACGCTCGCAACCATCGATTTGCGAGCGTGGGAAACACAAACACAAAACTTACGACCTCCAATAGTGAACCACATCCGCGCCCACTTGTCTCCCCCAACCCCGGAATCTGCGTCGATCGGCGCCCACCTGATGGGATTCGGCACCTCGTACCGGCGCTCGCCTCCGCCCGAACCACTCACTTCGCTGCCGGCATCCTCCGCAGGATGGGGGAACCGCGGCTACGGACGGGTGGCAGCAAGACGCACGAATGCCGCAGCGTCGAGCCTCTCCCCGCGCGTGGACGGCTCGATTCCTGCCTCGACGAGCCTGCGCTCCGCTTCGGCCGGCGATCCGGCCCAGCCACTGAGCGCCGCTCGTAAAGTCTTGCGGCGCTGCGCAAATGCCGCGTCGATCACGGCAAACACTCGTCGCCGGTGCTCGTCGTCGATCGGCCACGGAGGTTCTGCGTAACGATCGATCCGCACCAATCCCGACTCCACCTTGGGAACAGGCCAGAAGACCGCTTTGCCCACGGACCCCGCACGGCGGACCGAACCGAAGAAGTTGGCCTTCACGCTCGGCACTCCGTAGGTCTTGCTGCCGGGCGGTGCCGCCAGGCGGTCCGCCACCTCGGCCTGCACCATCACCAGAGCCGTTCGCAGACTGGGCAATTCCGCAAACAGGTGCAGCAGCACCGGCACGGCCACGTTGTACGGCAGGTTGGCGACGAGCGCGGTGGGTTCACCGGGGATCTCGGACGGCTGGACGCGCATCGCATCGGCCCCGACCACGGTCAACCGGTCCGCGAGCCCCGGAGCGCGGGCGGCGACCGTGACCGGCAGCCGGGCGGCGAGGTTGGGATCGATCTCGACCGCAATCACCTTGTCCACCACGTCGAGTAGCGCCAGGGTGAGCGACCCTAGACCGGGCCCGACCTCGAGAACGATGTCGCTGCTCCCCACGCCGGCGGTGGCCACGATACGACGAACGGTGTTGGCGTCGTGAACGAAGTTCTGCCCCAGCTGCTTCGTGGGGCGCACACCGAATTCCTCGGCTAGCGAACGCACTTCGGCAGGGCCGAGCAGAGCAGCCTGCCCTCGGGGAGGCTGGCCTCGTTCGACATGGGATGATTCGGCGTCGGACACCAGGGGAACTTTAACGGACTCCGAGCCTGCCCGAACACGTCGGCCATGCTCCCCAGCCCTGGGTCTGCTGCGTTCGGGACGCGATGGCGATCTGCTCCTCGCGGGTGGCGAGATCGGCCCGCGGTGCGTACCTGAGACCGCCCTGACGCTCCCAGGTGTTCTGATCGAACTGAACGCCGCCGAAAAAGCCGTTGCCCGTGTTGACGGCCCAGTTCCCGGTGGCTTCACACTGTGCGAGCGCATCCCAGACGGCGCCGTTCTCGACGGGAGGCACCTCCGTGCCCGGTTTCGCGCCGACTCTGATCACCTTGGGCTGCGCGGGCGTGGTGACCGTGGCCGCCACCTGGTTGCGGCCCACTTCCCTGCCGTTGACCGTGTTGACCGCAAAGGTGACGTCCTGCACACCCGGCATGCCAGGGTTCTCCACGACGGTGCGGCTCATGTTCATCGTGGGGTCTTCGATCCGCTGCTCCGGCGGCGCCAACGGCAAGGTTTCGACCTTCGTCTCGACTCGGTCGCGGGTGACCGTGACGCCCATACCCTCCGCCAGCGGCGTGTCCGCGGGGGGCACGACCGTGTCGGCCTGTTCGAGAGGCGCACCGTGCGCGGTGAGGAAGTCCCCGACCGTCGGTGCCGCCAACCGCACATCCGTCACCGGCGAAGCGCCGTCGGTCAGCCTGACCACCATCGGGTTGAGCACCTCCAGCGCGGCGCCGTCGAGGGGCAGGCGCTGCGAACGCGACGCGGATACGTGCACGTCCTCGGCGAGTTCCAACTGCTTCAACGCGTCCTCGACGGTGAGCGCCGTGGTCCACACGGTCTTGGGCTGACCGTCCACGGTCAGGGACACCTCGCGTGCGCGGCGCAGAACCACCGTGTCACCGTCGGACAGGGATGCGTCCCGTTCCGGTGCCACCACGTCGCGCTCGTCGAGCGGGTACCCGGCGTCGGACAGCGCGGCGTCGACACTGGTACTCATGGTGCTCAGCGAGACCTTCTCACCGTCCACGTCGAGTGTGACGGTCTTGTGCCGGACCACGGCCATCACTCCGCCCGCGATCAGTGTGGCGAGAAGCAGCGCGACCACGGTGTACAGCAGCGGCGAGCGGGCCGAGTTGATCTTGGCGAAGGGCGACATCGTGTTCCTTTACTCGAGCCGAGCGGGTCAGCGGAGTCCGAGCTTGCTGGTGCAGGCGGGCCATGCACCCCAGCCCTGCGTCGCCTGAACCTTCTCGGCGACGGAGATCTGCTGCTCGCGCGACGCGAGGTCTGCGCGAGGGGCGTAGGCGGTGCCACCGAACGCTTCCCAGGTGCTCTGCGTGAACTGGAGTCCGCCGTAGAAGCCGTTCCCGGTGTTGATGGCCCAGTTGCCGGTGGCCTCGCAGTGCGCAATGGAGTCCCAGGTCGACGCGTTGGAGATGGCGATCTCCTTCACGCCGACACGGACGACGGCGGGCGCCGGTTCGCGCAGGATCTCCGACTTCAGTTCCTGGCGGCCTGCCTCGACCCCGTTGACGGTCTTCACTGCGGCCGTCACGGTGCGCTCACCGGGAACGCCCGGGTTCTCGACGACGGTCTTGCCCTTGTCGAGCGCGGGATCGTCCACGCGGTTCTCGGGGGGCGCGATCGGCAGGGTCTCGGTGCGGGTCTCGGTGCGGTCGCGGGTGACGCGGATCTCGGCGCCGTCGACGACGGGGCTGTCAGCGGGAGGTACGACGGTGTCGGCCTGCTCGAGCGGGGCACCCTTGGCCGCCAGCAAATCGCCCACGGTGGGGGCGGCGAGGCGGACCTCGGCGATCGGCGCCCCGCCGTCGGCAACCTTGACGAGCTTGGGCTCGACGACGTCCAGCTCGGCACCTTCGAGCGGAAGGCGCTGCGAACGCGACGCCGAGACGTGCACGTCGTCGGCCAGTTCGAACTGCTTCAGAGCGTCGTCGACGGTGAGCGCCGTGGTCCACACCTTCTTCGGCTCTCCGTCGACGGTGAGCGTGACCTCACGGGCGCGCCGCAACACGACGGTGTCACCTTCGGAGATCGAGGCGCCGGCAGCAGGCGCGACAGCGTCACGCTCGTTGAGGGTGTACCCGGCGTCGTCGAGGGCCCCGCTCACATCGGTAGCCATGGTGCCGAGCGACATGCTCTCGCCGTCGACGTCGATCGTGACGGTCTTGTGCCGGGCTACGGCCAGGGCGCCACCGACAACGAGGGTCGCAAGCAGTGCGGCGACCACCACGTAGAGAAAGGGCGATTTGGCGTTGTTAAGTCTGGCGAGTACTGACACATCAAGTCCCAAAGGCTGGCGAAAGTTTGATCACGGTACGGTAACGAATCGGCTTTGCTATGGCAACTTTGCAGCCAGCACCTGCTACCTAGATCACAAAAAGATTGAGATCGGACATGGTTTTCGACTGGGACGCGAAAACGCGTCGAATTCGGGCCACCCGCGGTGACGCAGTATCTTGCGTCTGCACCAAGAGCCCGGAAGCGACCGGGCACCTGTCATAGAAAGCTGGGGTTCCGTGCACAGCAGATCCGATCGACTTCTGAGACACGCCAGACGTCCGAGAGTGCCCGCGGTGATCGCCGCGCTGACGCTGCTCGTCACACTCGTCGCGCCAGGCCTCGCGGGCGCGCAACAGCCCGATCCGAACGGCGCGCAACAGCCCGCCCCGGGCAACAACTACATCATCGCCACCGATATCACGTTCGCGCCGTTCGAGTTCCAGGACGAGTCCGGCAAGCTCGTCGGCATCGACATGGATCTGCTCGCGGCCATCGCCGAAGACCAGGGATTCGACTACACCGTCAACGCGGTCGGATTCGACGCCGCACTACAGGCGGTCACGGGCGGGCAGGCCAACGGAATGATCGCCGGGATGTCGATCACCGACGCCCGCAAGGCCACGTTCGACTTCTCCGACCCGTACTTCGAGTCGGGCGTCCAGATGGGCGTGCTCGAGGACGACGACTCGATCGCCTCGTACGAGGATCTGCGCGGCAAGTCGGTCGCAGTCAAGAACGGCACCGAGGGTGCCACCTACGCGGAGTCCATCAAGAATCAGTACGGCTTCACCACCAAGTACTTCGCCGACTCGTCGAGCATGTTCGACGAGGTGCGCACCGGTAACTCGGCCGCCGTGTTCGAGGACTACCCCGTACTGGCCTACGGCATCAAGCAGGGCAATGGATTCAAGACCGTCACCGACAAGGTTCCGGGCGCAAGTTACGGCTTCGCCGTGGCCAAGGACCAGAACGCGCAGCTGCTGCAGCAGTTCAACGCCGGGCTCGCCAACCTGAAGGCCAGCGGCCAGTACGACGAGATCCTCGCCCGGTACCTCGACACCGATGCGAGCACAGACGACAATTCCATTCTCGGATTGATCAAGAGCACCTACCCGCTGTTGCTCGAGGGACTGTGGCTCACGATCGTCCTCACCGTGGTCTCGATCGCGATCGCTCTCGTGCTGGGCGCGATCTTCGGCCTGTTCCGGGTGTCGACCAACATCGTGCTGCGCGGAATCGGCACCACCTACGTCGACGTCTTCCGCGGAACGCCGTTGCTGGTGCAGGCCTTCTTCATCTACTTCGGCATTCCGGCCGCACTCGACTTCCAGATGTCGGCGTTCACCGCCGGCATCATCACCCTGAGTCTCAACGCGGGCGCCTACATGGCGGAGATCGTGCGCGGCGGCATCCTGTCGGTCGACAAGGGCCAGATGGAAGCGTCGCGAAGCCTCGGAATCAGTTATCTGAAGTCGATGCAGAAGGTGGTGATGCCGCAGGCCGTGCGCACCATGATCCCGTCGTACATCAATCAGTTCGTGATCACCCTGAAAGATACGTCGATCCTGTCCGTGATCGGGCTGGCCGAGCTCACGCAGACCGGGCGCATCATCATCGCCCGCAACTACCAGTCCTTCAACATGTGGCTGATCATCGGCGTCATGTACTTCATCATCATCATGGCGTTGACCAAGCTGTCGAACCGCCTCGAGAAGAGGATCAATCGATGACCGAATCGAACCCGACCCCGACGGCCACCACTGAGCCGAAGATTCGCGTGCGCGGTCTGAAGAAGTCGTTCGGTGACAACGAGGTACTCAAAGGCATCGACGTCGAGATCCAGAGCGGCGAAGTGGTCTGCGTGATCGGCCCGTCCGGCTCCGGCAAGAGCACCTTCCTGCGCTGCCTCAATCGGCTCGAGGACATCACCGGCGGCAGCGTCGTCGTCGACAACTTCGACGTGAGCGACAAGAAGATCGACATCGACCGGGTGCGTCAGCACATCGGCATGGTGTTCCAGCACTTCAATTTATTTCCGCACATGACGGCAATCGAGAACGTGATGCTGGGACCCGTCCAGACAAAGCGGGCCACCAAGGAGGAAGCACGGGCAACGGCGGTCCGCCTGCTCGATCAGGTGGGGCTCGCCGAGAAGGCGGACGCCAAGCCCGCGAGCCTGTCCGGCGGGCAGAAACAGCGGGTCGCGATTGCGCGCGCTCTCGCCATGAACCCGGACATCATGCTGTTCGACGAGGCCACCAGCGCCCTCGACCCGGAGATGGTCGGGGAGGTGCTGCAGGTGCTGCGCGACCTCGCGAAGGGTGGCATGACCATGGTGGTGGTGACACACGAGATGGGCTTCGCCCGGGAGGTCGCGGATCGGGTGATCTTCATGGCGGACGGTTACGTGGTGGAGGAGGGCACACCCGAGCAGATCTTCGGGAGTCCCCGTGAGGCCCGTACCCAGGACTTCTTGAACAAGGTCCTCTGACACGAAAGTGGCAGAGGACGCCCGAGGCGTCCTCTGCCACTTTCAGCGAGGTCAGACGCGCGCGGTGTCCTTCGCCGCCCAGGGCAGCTTGGCACCGAGGAGTCCGTCGACGCCGTACGCGCCGGACCCGATTACTGCAAGAAGCAGAGAGCTGACGCCGAGGGCGAGGACCAGTTCGTATCCGCCCTCACTGGCGAAAATGCCCTTGTCGATGTGCGCGATGAAGAACGCGCCCACCATGTCGAGGAACAGCAGGATGCCGAAGATCGGCACCGCCGCGCCGACGATCAGTGCGAGACCGCCGATGATCTCGAGCCAGGTGACCACGAACGCCGAGATACCGGGGAGTGGGACACCCATGCTCTCGAATCCGGCCGTCTGCTTGTCCAGCCCGTTGGTGAACGCCTTCTGCCAGCCATGAGCGAGGAAGATGATTCCGATGCCCACCCGGGCGATGAGAATTCCGAGATTGCGAACTGCGGGGTTGTTCATGACCGTGCCTTTCATCGAGGCGTCCCCGCGGATCGGGACGACCGTTACGTGACGGCCATCAGCCTAGAATGTCCTAGTTGAAACTTCAACATAGGGCCTTCGGCCCTGTGAGTGGTTAACGAGTCCAGAGACTCGTCAACCACTCACGGGCCGGAGGCCGTAGACCCGCTCCGCGGTGACCGTCGACGCCCGTGCCAGCGCTTCCGGCTCCTCACCGCGAACCTCTGCCAAAGCACGCACCGTGTAGGGCAGGCAATACGGCTCGTTGGGCGCGCCCCGGAACGGGTGCGGTGTGAGGAACGGGGCGTCCGTCTCCACGATGAGCTGGTCGGCGGGTACGAGGGGAGCCGCCTCTCGCAACGCCTTCGCGTTCTTGAAGCTGACGGTGCCCGAGAAACTGAGTACGTACCCCGCGTCGATGCACTTACGCGCCATGGCCGCATCCGACGAGAAGCAATGGAAGACCACAGTGTCGGGCGCCCCCTCCTCGCGCAGCACGTCCAGCAGCGCCTGATCTGCGTCCCTGTTGTGGATCATCAGAGTTTTTCCGAGCCGTTTCGCCAGGTCGATGTGCCATCGGAAACCTTCTTCCTGCTCCGGCACGGTGGCGCAGCCGTCGAGCTTCCCGGGCCAGTAGAAGTCGAAGCCCGTCTCCCCGACCGCCACCACCCGCGGATCGCCGGCCAATCGCTCGATCTCGGCCTTCGTGCCATCGTCGAGGACGTTTGCCCTCGTCGGATGAATGGCGACGGCCGCATACACCCGCGCATCCCAGTTGGCCGCATCGACGGCGAACCGTGCGGCATCGAGGTCGTCGGCCACGGTGACCACTCGCTCCACACCGACAGCGGCGGCCCGGTCCACGATCTTCCGGACACTCGCCGCGTCCGAGGCTCCGCACGCGTCGAGATGAGTGTGAGCGTCGACGAGCGGAAACAGTGGCTGGGGCGCTTCGGGTGCGGGACGGTCTTTGCTCATGCGCACATTGTCGACGGCGACACCGCGTGAACGCCAACACCCCGGTCTCGCGGCCGGTCGAAGCGGCGTTTACACCAATCTGCGCGTCGCGGAACCGCGGGGCGCAGATAGAGTGGTCGCACCATGAATGCTGCTGACTCCACCGCTTCGCGGCCACCTTTCTATCTGACGACGGCGATCGCGTACCCCAACGGCGTCCCGCACATCGGTCACGCGTACGAGTACATCTCCTCGGACGCGCTGGCACGGTTCAAGCGCCTCGACGGGTTCGACGTCTTCTTCCTGACCGGAACCGACGAGCACGGCCTGAAGATGCAGCAGACGGCGATCAAAGAAGGTATCGACGTCCGCGAGCTCGCCGCCAGGAACTCCGACGTGTTCGAGGCTCTCGACAAGACCTTGAACATCTCGTACGACCGGTTCATCCGGACCACGGACACCGATCACGAAGAAGCCAGCAAGGCGATCTGGCAGAAGATGCTCGAGCGAGGTGACATCTACCTCGACACCTACTCGGGCTGGTACTCGGTGCGCGACGAGGCCTTCTACACCGAGGCCGAGACGACACTTCAGGAGGACGGCTCGCGGTTGTCCACCGAGACCGGGACGCCGGTCGAATGGACGGAGGAGTCGACCTACTTCTTCAAGCTGTCCGAGTACCAGGACAAGCTGCTGCGGTTGTACGAGGAGAACCCGGACTTCATCGCGCCGGCGACACGTCGCAACGAGATCGTCAGCTTCGTCAAGGGCGGCCTGAAGGACCTGTCGATCTCACGCACCACCTTCGACTGGGGTGTCCCGGTTCCCGGCCACCCCGAGCACGTCATGTACGTGTGGGTGGACGCCCTCACCAACTACCTCACCGGTGCGGGCTATCCCGACACGGAGTCGGAGCAGTTCGGCAAGTTCTGGCCCGCGAATCTCCACATCATCGGCAAGGACATCACCCGGTTCCACACCGTGTACTGGCCGGCATTCCTCATGTCGGCGGGAATCGAGTTGCCGAAGCGGGTCTTCGTGCACGGGTTCCTCTACAACAAGGGCGAGAAGATGTCGAAGTCGGTCGGCAACGTCGTCGACCCGGTCGCCATGGTCGAGCAGTACGGACTCGACGCCGTCCGCTTCTTCCTGCTGCGGGAGATCTCGTACGGACAGGACGGCAGCTACAGCCACGAGGCCATCGTCACGCGCATCAACGCCGACCTGGCCAACGAGCTGGGCAACCTGGCGCAGCGCTCGCTGTCGATGGTGGCGAAGAACTGTGACGCCCAGGTTCCGGTGCCGGGTGAGCTGACCGACGAGGATTCCGCGATGCTCGCCTCGGCGGACGCCCTGCTGGCCAAGTGCCGTGCCGAATTCGACGTCCAGGCGTTGCATCTCGCGCTGGAGGCGATCTGGTCGGTTCTCGGTGAGACCAACCGGTACTTCTCGAAGCAGGAACCGTGGGTCCTGCGCAAGACGGACCCCGAGCGGATGGCCACCGTGCTGTACGTGACGCTCGAGGTGGTCCGCATCGTCGGAATTCTGGTGCAACCGGTGATGCCGAATGCGGCGGAGAAGATTTTGGACCTCCTGGGCCAGAAAGCGGAGGCCCGCCAGTTCACCGACCTCGCCACCCGCATCGTTGCGGGCACGCCACTGCCCGCACCGTCGGGCGTTTTCCCTCGTTACGTGGACGAGTGAGCCGTGCAGGGCCGAGTTGTCGGACCCTGCATGCACACTCTCCCCCATGACGGCGAATAGAACATACATTCGATCTCTACACGGCGGATTCGGCAGTAGTGGATCCGGAAGGGGAGCGCGCGTGTTCGACGACGAAGTGAGCCCGCCGGCGGCGGCCGCCGTCCACACCCTTCTGGGAGAGTTGTCGGCCGCGTACGAGCGCGGCTGGCAACCTGCCGACGTCCTCCATCTGGCGCGGAGATCGAAGGAGCCGGCCGACGCGCCGCTCGCGGCAGCACTCGTCCTGCACGAGGCGGAGCGGACCCGCGCCCACGATCGGGCGCCCCACGACTGGCTCGACCAACTCCGTTCCATCGCCGAGCAGTACCCCGCGGCTTCGGATCTGGCGCAGCGCATTTCGGATCGAGTCGGTGATGCGATGGACGACATGTCCGACGACGCGGGCGTGCGCGCGCTGGCTGCGGGGTTGCTCTTCGAGGACCCTTACCACTCGGTCTACCAGTTGACCGACCTCTCCTTGGCCTGGACCGATCTGCCCGGGTGGACCGTCCTCACTCCCCCGCCGTCCACCTGGCCCCGCGTCCGGGTCGAGGTCACCAGGCCGGTAGCGAGCGGGAACACCGAGGCCGACGCCAAGGTACTCAACAGGATTCGGGGACTTCTCGCCAAGGCAGAGGCCACCGACTTCGCCGAGGAAGCCGAAATTTTCACTGCGAAGGCCCAGGAGTTGATGACCCGCTACGCCATCAATGCCGCCCTCCTCCACACCCAGAACGGCTCGGGAAACACCGCTGTCCACAGTCGCCGGATCCATCTCGAAAATCC
Source organism: Rhodococcus oxybenzonivorans (assembly GCF_003130705.1). Lineage (NCBI taxonomy): Bacteria > Bacillati > Actinomycetota > Actinomycetes > Mycobacteriales > Nocardiaceae > Rhodococcus > Rhodococcus oxybenzonivorans. The sequence continues at coordinate 4,930,169 of NZ_CP021354.1, forward strand.
GTACGTCAAGGAGAAGGTGCACCTGCTCACCGAGATCGGTGACTCCAACCGGGTGCGGACGGTGTGGTTCAGTTCGCTGGCCATCGCCACGGTGGTGGGAACACCACTCGACCTGCAGCAGGTCGACATGCTCTTCACTTCCCTGCTGGTGCAGGCTACGCGGGCAATGCAATTCGCTGATGCGCAGAGTCGAAGCGGGTCCCGCACCACGTCGTTTCGTAAAGGTTTCCTCGCGGGGTTCGCGAGTCGGATCGGTCAGCGGTTACGCGACGCCGACAGCAGAGCGACAGTCGACGCCGCGGACGAAGCCTCGATCCCGGTCGACGATCTCCTGCCGATTCTCGCCACGAAATCCGAAGCTGTCGACGCGGAGTTCGACCGCCTGTTTCCGCGTACTCGCAAAGCCCGCGGAAGGGCGGTGGACGCGCACGGTTGGTACGCCGGGCAGGCGGCCGCCGACGATGCCACCCTCGCACCCGGCGAGCGGGCACTTCGGCGGTAGTGCCACCGTGCCGGTGGCCCTACTCCTTACGCGAAGCCAGGACGGTTTCGTACAACTCGCGTTTCGACACGCCCGGGGTCGCAACCAACGCGCAGGCGTCCTTCAGTCGGGTGCCGTCGGCAACCAGTCGTTCCACCTCGTCGACGAGGTCGGCGGGATCGGAGGCCACGATGGTGGCCCCTTCCACCACCACCGTGATCTCGCCGCGCACCCCCTCGGCCGCCCATTCGGCGAGTTCCGAGAGGGTGCCGCGGCGTACCTCCTCGTAAGTCTTGGTCAGTTCGCGGCAGACGGCAGCTCGCCGGGTACCGCCGAGAACCTCGACGGCATCGGCGAGACAGTCGGCAAGCCGGTGGGGTGCCTCGAAGAACACGCACGCCCGTGGCTCGTTCACCAACTCCCGCAACCACGTCTTGCGCTGGCCCTGTTTGCGGGGCGGGAAGCCGTCGAAACAGAAGCGCTCGACCGGGAGCCCGGAGAGGGCCAGTGCCGTCGTCACCGCCGACGGTCCCGGCAGGCAGGTCACGGCCAGGTCCTCGGCGACACACGCCGACACCAGCCGGTACCCGGGGTCACTCACCGAGGGCATCCCCGCGTCGGTCACGAGGAGCACCGTCTTACCTTCTGCAACATCGGCGACGAGCGCAGGCAGTCGTGCCATCTCCACCTGGTCGTAGAAACTGACCACTTTTCCCGTGATGGTCACGTCGAGCGCCGAAGCCAGAGCCTTGGTGCGACGGGTGTCCTCGGCGGCGACGACGTCGGCGGTTTCCAGCGCCGTACGCAGCCGGGGCGAGGCGTCACCCACGTCCCCCATCGGCGTTGCGGCGAGCACGAGGCGACCAGTCATGACCCACAGCCTACGATTGCCGCGTGACGATGTTGACGGACGAGCGACCGACGCCCTCCGCACGACGCTCGTCGGTGGTCAGCCCGGCACCCCTCACCCCTCCCCCAGCTTCGGTCCCGTGGACCGTGCCCGCGGCTGGGTGGTGACCCTGTTCGTCACAGCGATCGCGGCGATCACCCGGTTCACCATGCTGGGATACCCGACGGACGCGGGCACACCCGTGTTCGACGAGAAGCATTACGCGCCACAGGGCTGGCAGGTTCTCACCGGCGGCTGGATAGAAGACAACCCCGGGTACGGCCTGGTGGTGCATCCCCCGATCGGGAAACAACTGATCGCGATGGGCGAGGCGATCTTCGGCTACAACGGCTGGGGGTGGCGGTTCGCGTCGGCGGTGGCGGGCACGATCCTGGTTCTGCTCGTCATTCGCATCGTCAGGCGGTTGAGCCGGTCCACACTCCTCGGCGGTCTCGCGGGCATCCTGCTCGTCGCGGACGGTGTCACCTTCGTGTCCTCTCGCCTCGGCATGCTCGACATCTTCCTGGCCCTGTTCGCCGTCGCCGCCCTCGGTTGTCTGGTCGTGGACCGCGACCAGGTTCGCGAGCGAATGGCCCGCGTGTACGACGAAGGGCGGATCGGCGACAGCGAGTGGGGGCCGCGTCTGGGTGTCCGGTGGTGGCGTTTCGGTGCCGGAATCATGTTGGGCCTGGCGTGCGGAACGAAGTGGTCGGGCATCTACTTCATCGTCTTCTTCGGGTTGCTCAGCGTGTCGTTCGATGTGGCGGCCCGACGGACCTACGGAGTGCAGCGGCCATGGTTCGGCGCCGCCCTCCGCGACGTCGGCCCCGCACTGTATGCGCTCGTCGTCGTCCCGCTGTTCGTTTATCTCGGCAGCTACTGGGCATGGTTCGCGAGCGAGACCGGGGTCGATCGGCACGCCGTGGGCAACGAGATCGGCACCGGTGGAACCTGGTCGTTCCTCCCGTCCGCGCTGCGGTCGCTGTGGTACTACAGCGGCAACGTCCTCCAATTCCACGAAGGTCTCACCAACTCCGCGGGCAACCATCACCCGTGGGAGTCGAAACCATGGACGTGGCCGATGGGTCTTCGCCCGATGCTCTACTACTTCGCCGAGGGCGACCACGTGTCCGGATGCAGCGCGTCCAGTTGCATCAAGGCGGTCATGCTCGTCGGCACGCCCGCGATGTGGTGGCTGGCGGTGCCGATGCTCGCCTGGGCGATGTGGCAAGCAGTGGTCCGCAAGGACTGGCGATATGCCACCGTGCTCACCGGCTACGGCGCCGCCTTCCTCCCGTGGCTCACCACCCTCGACCGCCAGATGTACTACTTCTACGCAGTCGCCCTTGCGCCGTTCATGGTGATGGGTATCGCCCTCGTCCTCGGCGACATCCTCGGCAGGGCCACGTCGTCCTACGAACGTCGCGGCACCGGTCTGCTCGCCGTCTGCCTCTACGTGGGACTGGTGGTGGCCAACTTCATCTGGCTGTGGCCCATCCTCACCGGTTTGCCGATCACACCCGAGATGTGGCAAAACCAGCTCTGGCTACCCAGCTGGCGCTGAACCGGAACCCCCGCGCCGGTTCTTCACGGAACTGGGCGAGCGGCGTCGCTTCGCCACCGCTTTCCGGAGTTCCCGCCGCATCTCCCTGGCGTCGACCACGATCGGGTCGCGCGACAGATCCTTGTACAGCGACACGCACAGACCGATCATCACGATCACGAACGGTGCGGCCGCGATGATCGTCATCGTCTGCAGTCCGTCGAGGGCGGTATCACCACCGGTCCACAGGATCAGGGCAGCCACCCCACCGGTCAGCGAACCCCAGAAAACGACCACCCAGCGCTGCGGATCGAGCGAGCCGCGCTGCGAGAGGGTACCCATCACCATCGATGCGGCATCCGCGCCGGACACGAAGAAGATGGCGACGAGCACCATCACCAGAACGGTGGTGATGCCGGTGAGCGGCAGGTGGTCGAGCAACCCGAACAGCTGCCCTTCCTGGGTGTCCTGCCCGGCGAGGTCGATACCGTCGCGCTGCTCACCGATACCCGCGCCGCCGAAGATGGCGAACCAGACGAGGCTGACCGCACTCGGAACCAGAATGACTCCGAAAACGAACTGGCGAATGGTCCGGCCGCGGCTGATGCGTGCCAGGAACATCCCGACGAACGGGGTCCACGAAATCCACCACGCCCAGTAGAAGATGGTCCACGACGACAACCACTCACCGGTCGCGGGATCGGAGGACGCCCCGGTTCGCGCCGACATCTGCGCCAGTTCGGCAGCGTAGGCACCGATCGTCGTCGGCAGCAGGTTCAGGATCAGGACCGTCGGACCCACCACGAACACGAACAGCGCCAGCACGACGGCGAGCACCATGTTGGTGTTGGACAGCCACTGGATGCCCTTCGCGACACCCGACACCGCGGAGGCGACGAACGCCAATGTCAGCAGTGCGACGATCGCGACGAGCAGGAAGGTGCTGACCTCCGACATCCACCCGACGACCTGAAAACCAGAGCCGATCTGGAGGGCCCCCAGACCCAGCGAGGCAGCGGTACCGAACAGTGTCGCGAAGATGGCGAGCACATCGATGAACTTGCCGATCGGACCTTCCGCGCGCCGACCGAGCAGAGGTATGAACGCCGAGCTGAACAGCTGCTTGCGACCCTTCCGGTACGAACCGTACGCGATCGACAGGCCGACCACGGCGTACATCGCCCAGGGGTGCAGGCTCCAATGAAACATGGTGGTAGCCATCGCGGTTCCGATTCCACCGTCGCTGCCGGGGGGCGGCGTGACATAGTGCGCGAGCGGCTCGGCGACACCGAAGAACATCAGCCCGATACCCATGCCCGCGCTGAACATCATCGCGATCCAGCTGACCGTCCGAAACTCCGACTTCTCGCCGTCCTTGCCGAGCGGAATGTGGCCGAACCGGCTGAATGCGAGCCATAACGAGAAGAGCACGAAGCCGGACGCCGACAGAACGAACAGCCATCCGAGATCGGTGACCAACCACGAAAGGGCCTTGCCGGTGCTCGAATCGAGATTGTCGGGGGCCGCGAGGCCCCACACGACGATCAGCGCCACCGCCGCGGCAGCGACGGAAAACACGACGTAGTCGGTGCGAACACCGATCCGCTTCAGCCCACCGGACGCAAGCACATTCGGAGACTCGGATGGGTGATCCGGCAGATCAGTATTCATCGCCATGAACAACTACGTTGGTCACTGGCGGAAGTAAATGCAAGCTGGGATGCGCGCCGACCCCTGAACGAGAGCCGGCGTGCGCGTGCAGTCACACCGCGGCTTTGCCCCATCCCGAACCCCGTCCGATCAGGCCGTCGATACCGAGGCGCCCGGCGCCGATGACGGCGAGAAGCAGCGAGCCCGCACCTAATGCCACCACGAGTTCGTAACCGCCCTCCGAAACGAAGACACCCTTGTCGGCGTGCACGAGGATCAGCGCACCGAGCATGTCGAGGAACAGAAGAAATCCGGCCACCGGTGTGGCCAATCCCACGATGAGCGCGAATCCGCCCGCAAGTTCGATCGTCGCTGCCGCTATCGCCGAGATGTCGGGAAGTGGTACTCCCATGTCGGCGAACGACTCCTGCGTCGCGTTCACCCCGAATTCGAAGAACTTCTGCCAGCCGTGCGCGACGAAAACGACGCCCAGACCGATGCGTGCGATCAGGATCGCGAGGTCACGGAACAGTGCGGAGGCCATACCGAATGTTCCCCTTTCTGGAATCGCTTCTTCTGGATGAAGCGCAGCTCAACCGGCGCCGCGGAGGGCCGACTGCACGAAGTCGAGGATTTCGTCGTCGGAGACGCCCAGCTTGCGCAGTTCCTGCACATATCGGGTGGCCGCCTTCTCGGCACCGACACGGATGGGGTCGCCACCGCCTGCGATGAAGGTGCCCTGCTTGCCCCGGCTTTCGATCACACCCTGCTCACCGAGTTCGCGGTACGCCTTCGCGACGGTATTGGGGGCCAGCCCTACCTCGACGGCCAGGGCGCGGACCGTCGGGATCTTCGTGCCGGCGATCAGCCGACCGGTGCGCACCTGCTCGATGATCTGTAGCCGCAACTGGTCGAACGGGGCGGTCGACGAATCCGGATCGATGTCGATGTGCACGGTCGCCGCCACCTCCGTTGTTCCAGGCGTTGTATCAGACCGTAGTGGGGAGGGCACGGCGCCGCAATGGCTGGCGGCGAACGCCACCGGTCACAGCGCCGCGACAGCGTCCTCGACCGGGGTCGGCCCGGACGTCAGCATGAGGGTCTTCCTCGCCGTACTCGGATCGTCGAGAAGCGCCACGACCACGGCCGCGACATCGGCACGCGGCACGGTGCCACGTTCGAGCGGTGGGGCGGCGAGGGTGACGTGCCCCGTCGGTTCGTCGTCGGTCAACCCACCGGGCCGCAGAATCGTCCAGTCCAGGTAGGTGCGCGCCCGTAGATCTTCTTCGGCCGAGGTCTTGGCGGCGAGGTAGGCGGCGAACACGTCGTCGGTGCCCTCCGGAATCGGCTCACCGGCACCGAACGAGCTGACCTGAACGAACCGACGCACCCCGGCCTTCTCGGCGGCTTCGGCGAGCAGCACCGCGGCGCCGCGGTCGACGGTGTCCTTGCGTTCCGCTCCGCTGCCCGGGCCGGCGCCGGCCGCGAACACTGCGGCGTCTGCGCCGAGCAGCACCTTCGCGACGTCGTCGACGGTCGAGTTCTCGAGGTCGATGACCACCGGCTCGGCGCCCAGTGCTGCCACGGCGTGTTCGTGATCCGGATTGCGGATCAGGGCCACCGCACGGTCTCCTCGCGCGGTCAGCAGCTTGGTCAGGTGGCGGGCGATCTTCCCGTGCCCACCCGCGATGACGATGCGGCGGGGTGTGCTGTTCGAGTGCTCGGCCATGGTCGATCTCCCTCTGTCGTCGACTGATCCACGTATGCGACTGTTCCACTGACGCACAGTGTTTATTGACGCACAGTGCAGCGCACGGTACCGGCTCATTTGTTCCCGGGTGCAGAATGTTCTGCATGGCGAACACCGCGACGATCTACCACAACCAACGCTGCAACACCTCCCGCACCGTCCTGGGACTGATCCGGGACGCCGGCATCGAACCCACCGTGGTGAAGTACCTCGAGACGCCGCCCACACGGGACGGTTTGCGCAAGCTGCTCGACGACGCCGGGCTGAAGCCGAGCGAGGCGATCCGGAAGAAGGAAGCGATCTACAAGGAGTTGTCGCTGGCTCAGGCGTCGGAGGACGAACTGCTCGATGCCATGATCGAGCACCCCATCCTCATCGAGCGTCCGATCGTCGTGACGGACAAGGGCACTGTCCTGGCTCGCCCGGCCACGAAGGTCACCGAGATCCTGTAGGCGCTGCGCGCCCGTGAGTGGTTAGCGAGTGCGGAGACTCGTTAACCACTCACGGGCCCGGAGGGCCTACAGCGGGTCGCGGGACACGGGACAGGACATACAGCGCGGCCCGCCGCGGCCCGACCCCAGTTCGGAGCCGGCGATCCGCAGCACCTCGATGCCCGATGCTTCGAGGCGGGCGTTGGTCTCGGCGTTGCGCTCGTAGGCGACGACGACGCCGGGGGCGAGCGCGAGGGTGTTGTTTCCGTCGTCCCACTGTTCGCGTTCTGCGGTGACGTTGTCGAGTCCGGTATCGATGACCCGCAACTTCCCGATGCCCATGGCGTCGGCGGCAGCGAACAGGAAGGGGTCGGCCCCCCGGATGGACACACCCTTGTCCTCGCGGTGAATGGTGAACGCCGACAACGTGTCCTGGATGACGGGGTACATCACGACCGCGTCGTGGTCCACCATGGTGCAGACGGTGTCGAGATGCATCGACGCCCTCGACTGCGCAATCGGCACCACCAGTACCGTATGGGCGAGCTCGTCCTCGAATACGCTGCGCGCCAGTGCCTCCGCACCGGCCGGGGTGGTGCGCTCCCCGACCCCCACGGCGACGACACCGGGCGCGAGCAGCAGGACGTCGCCGCCTTCGACGGGGGCGGTGTGTGATTCGTAGGCGCGCCGGGCGCCACGGAACCGCGGGTGGTGCGCGTAGATGATGTCGGTGAGCGACGTTTCCCGCACACGCGCCGGTAAGGCCAGCGAGGTGATGGCCACCCGCGGGCCGATCCAGACCGACGAATCCCGGGTGAACAGCAGATTGGGCAGCGGGTCGATGACGAAGTCGCCGCCGTGATGCATGCGCCGGACCAGCGACGCACTGCTCGCCGCGACCGGTAGTTCGTCGAAGGTCATGCCCGCGGTGAGAATGGTGGACAGGTCCTGGGCCGGCACACCGCGCAGGTGGGTGGCCAGTTCCTGGGCGAGCGTATGCCCGAGTTTGCGGGGATCCACCGCAGCACCGATCCCTTGCATGCGCGCCGCACCACTGGCGGCGAGGGTCTCCGTGAGCAGTGCGGACAACAGCAGTACCTCGACACCCCGGCTGCGCAGCACGTCGGCGAACGCATCGTGTTCCTCCTGCGCGCGGTCGACCCAGGGCAGCCCGTCGAAGAGCAGTTGGTCGTTGTTGCGGGGCGTGAGCCGCTTCAGTTCGTCGCCGGGCCGGTGTAGAAGGACGGCACGAAGCTGCCCCACTTCGGAGTTGGCTCCCAACGGCGCAGAACCGGACGCGTTCATGCCTAGACGGTAATGCGGCAGGGCCCCGTAGGCACGTCAAACACTCCGCCGCCGAACACGTCACAGCGTGCCGGAGCGAGTAGCGTGAGACGGCGGAGGTAACTCATGGAGGAAGAGTCGAGGCGATCGACTGCGACGGCCGGTCCACCGGTTTCGGCGACCGCTGCCGGACCGGCTGTGCCACCTGCCTTGGCCCCGTTCGCGGGACGGTGGGTGGGAGCCGGCGAAGGTGCCTATCCCACGATCGACGACTTCGGCTACACCGAGGAGATCGAGTTCACGGCGAGCGGTAAGCCGTTCCTCGCGTATCGGTCCCGGACGTGGGCAGCCGACGACGGGCGTCCGTTGCACTCCGAGTCCGGTTTCCTGCGGCTCGTCGCCGAGGACGAGGCAGAACTTCTCCTTGCCCAGCCCACCGGTTTCGTCGAGATTCATCGGGGCCAGATTCGGGAGGGCACCATCGAGTTGTCGATGTTGTCGCTGTGCGCCTCTCCGGATGCGAAGCCGGTGCACAGTGTGCGGAGGAAACTGTCGGTGCGCGGTGGCGACCTCACGTACGACCTGTGGATGGCGCACGGTCCCACTCCGCTCACCCACCACCTGCACGGTCACCTCCGCCTCGACTGACCTCGAGTATTGTTCGGGTATTCCTGGTGAAAGGTGCCCGATGTGGAGATGCCCGAATGGAAAGCCAAGGAGCTCACACCCGGCCAGCTGTCGGAGCGCAGCGGTGTGGCGGTGTCCGCTCTGCACTTCTACGAGCGTGAAGGCCTCATCAGTAGTCGCCGCACCAGCGGCAACCAGCGGCGGTACCGTCGGGACACGCTCCGGCGGGTCGCGTTCATTCGCATCGCCCAGCGGGTGGGAATACCCCTCGCCGAGATCCGGGACGCCCTTGCCACTCTGCCGGAGGGCCGGACGCCGACCCGCAAGGATTGGGAGAGGTTGTCGACGCGGTGGCATGCGGACCTGGATCAGCGAATCGAGCAACTGGTCCGCCTACGCGACAACCTGACGGGGTGCATCGGGTGCGGATGCCTCTCGCTGGGCAGTTGCGCGATCGTCAACAGTCACGATCGACTCGGTACTGCAGGGCCCGGGGCGCGGACGCTCGACGTCGAGCTGAACACCTGCCCCTAGGGACGTGGTCAGCTGTCGCCGAGCCACTTCTCGATGGCATCGCGGTCTTGACCCACCATGTCGCGGACGAGCTTTTTGATGAGTGATTCGATCTGACCACCGACCAGGGGGATCTTCACCTCGACCGACCCGATGAGCTCCAACACCGAGCCTTCTCCCGACGCACGGAGCACCGAGGCACACTCGATGCGGACCGGAATGCCGGTGGAACTGCCGCGAATCCGTCCGTCGGCCCGGTTCCCGTCGAGAGGTCCCCATTCGTCGGCGCGTTCGACCCTCAGCTCGCCCGAGACCACTTTGCGGACCAGCCCGGGAAGCGAAGAGGCACTGATGCTGTCGCGCATCGTCGCCGTCAGGGTTCCGGGCCCGCCGCTCTCGTCCAGGGTCAGCTTCTCTGGTGCCTCTTCGAACCGGTGCCGCCAGAACACCGGGTCGGTCAGCGTCGCGTGGACGCGGTCCACGGGGTACCCGATGTCTTCCGAATATTCGAAGCGTTTCGCCATGACGGCAGCCTACGACAAGCGCACTCGTCGAGCAGGGGTGTGAAGGCGTCGCCCGCGCCCCATCACCGAGCCGAGTCCGGGCCAATCCGTCGAATCAGGGGTGTGAACTACGCGTCGGGTCCACACTGGAAAAGCACCAGTTGAGGCAACTCGATCAACCGAATGAGGGTGGGCATGGCCGATGGCGAACCGCTGATACCACCGAGTGCCGTCGACGTCGATTTCTCCGACATCGCCTGGGGAGCGGACCGTACAATGTCCGACTTCGAGACCGGGATGTGGCGGATGGAGGAGGTACAACCGAAGCTGCGTTCGCCGATCGTCGCGGTCGATGTACTCGACGGACCGCCGGACTGGGACCGGTTGGTGCGCGCGCACGAGTGGGCCTCACACATGGTGCCCCGGATCCGGATGCGCGTGGTCGAGCCCACGCTGCGGCTGGGTAACCCGATGTGGTCGGTCGACCCGGAATTCGACCTCGACTATCACCTCACCCGGGTGCGACTACCCGAACCCGCGACGTTCGACCACGCCCTGCGGATCTGCCGGCGGATGGCCACCGAACCCTTCGATCGAGCCCGGCCGCCGTGGAGCGCCATGCTGATCGAGGGCCTCGACGACGGTCGCGCCATCTACGTGGTGAAGACGCATCACAGCATCACGGACGGTCTCGGCGGTATCCAGTTGATGACGCTGCTGCACAGCAGACGTCCCGAGCCGTCACCGGACAAGCCGGACCGCCCGCCACCTCTGCCGGAGCGGATGTCGGGCGGCGGTGCGTTCTTCGAGCAGACGCTCGGGAACGTTCGCCGGGCGCCGGGTCGACTCGGTGGCCTGGTACGCGGCGCCACTCGCACGGCGATCACCGCCGTCACGAACCCGATCGGGGCGGTCACCGACGTCGTCGGTTACGCCAATTCGATCCGCCGGGTGGTCACTCCTCCCCCGGCCACCGGCTCACCGTTGTTGCGAGACCGGGGCCTCGGCCGCTGGTTCGGCGTGCTCGAGGTAGGCGTCGACGAGCTGAGGTCGGCTGCGCACCGAGCGGAAGGATCACTCAACGACGCCTATATCGCTGCCCTGCTGGGTGGATTCCGGCGCTACCACGAGTCCTTCGGCCACGACATCGACACGATCCCGGTCGGCATGCCGGTCAGCCTGCGGGCGGCGTCGGATCCGACCGGAGGGAATCGATTCGCCGCAGCACGCTTTGCGGGACCCGTCGGTGAGGTCGACCCGATCGAGCGGATCAAGAAGGTACGCGCGATCGTCCTCGGTTTACGGCAGGAGCCGGCGCTCGGCCTCCTCGACTCTGCGGCGCCGATTCTGGTTCGGATGCCGACGGTGGTGCTCGCGAATTGGTATCTCTCCCAGTCGAGCGGTCTCGACCTGCAGGCCAGCAACGTCGCCGGTGTACCGGTGCCGGTCTACCTCGCAGGGGCCCGGATAGAGAGGATGTTCCCCTTCGGTCCCGCACCGGGTTGTGCCGTCATGGCCACACTGGTCTCGCACGTCGGCACGTGCTGCATCGGCGTCAATCTCGACACCGCCGCGGTGACCGAACCGGCCCGTTTCATGATGTGCCTACAGGAGAGCCTCGACGACATCGTCGAACTCGGCCGTGGATGAACGAAAGGACCACACGAATGGACGAGCAGACGACACGGCCACGCGTCTACCTCATCGAGTCGATGAGCGACATCGAGGAGACGACCCTGCGCGCGTGGCTGGACCGACAGGACGGAAGCGACGGGCGTCCGCCGCAGGCCGTCCGCGTCTCGGGTGACGAACTCGCCGACGTGTGCCGACGCGAGGACGATCCCCTTCTGGTCCCGCTCCGGGTGGTGTGGCGGCCCAGGACCGACCAGCCCGAGGGCCTGCAGCGGGTGCGGGAGTCGCTTCTGCGTGATCCCCTTCATCCCGGCCCGAGCATGCAGCGCAAGATCCTGCGCCGGGAACCCGGCCGCTGCGAGGTGATCGAAGGCGCCCCGGCCCCCTTGAGCGATCTCCGCCGCCGGCTCGCCGAGAAGGGTGGCGGATCGCTCCCCGACTTCGTACGCCGCCAGGCCGCACTGACCCTCGAGCGTGCCGAACGCTCCTTGCTGGGAACGCAATACAAGGTGTCGCGGTTCGTGGTCGACGAGATGACCGACACCAGCCGGTTCCACACCGTCATCCACGAGCTGGCTGCGCGCCTGGACCTCCCCGCCTCGGAAGTCGAACGTCGCGCTCGGGGCGCCCTCGACGAGATGGTTGCCGCCCAGAGCCGACGCGCGATCGCGTTGTGGGATCAACTGGGCCGCTACTTCTCGCGTGCATACCGCCTCGACGTCGACACCTCGCGTCTCGACGAACTCCGCGAGCTGAACAAGGAATACTCTCTGGTATTCCTGCCCAGCCATCGCTCCTATCTCGATCCTCTGGTGCTGCGTCCCGCTCTCCTCGCGAACGACCTCCCGCTCAATCACGTGATGGGGGGATTGAACGTCAGCTTCTGGCCGATCGGGCCGATCAGCAAGCGCAGTGGCACCGTCTTCATTCGACGCAAGTTCGACGACGACGAAATTTACAAGTGGTCGCTGCGCGAATACATGCGCTACCTGCTCACCAAGCGGTTCAACCTCGAGTGGTACATCGAGGGCGGGCGCAGCCGTACCGGAAAGTTGCGGCCGCCCCGCTTCGGGCTCCTCACCTACTTGGCGAAGGCATTCCAGTCCAGTGGGATGTCCGATGTCTACCTCATTCCGGTCTCCCTCACCTATGACCAGCTGTACGAGGTCGGTGCGATGGCGGCCGAGGCCCACGGTGAGGCCAAGACGAAGGAAGGACTCCGCTGGCTCGTCGGATATGTGCGCGCCCAGGGGCAGCGGCACGGGGTGGCCCATGTCAATTTCGGCCGACCGATGTCGCTGGCGGAGTATCTCGGCCACGAGGACGACCTGCGCCTGGCCGTGCAGAAGACGGCGTTCGAGGTGTCGCACCGCATCAACGAAGTGACACCGGTGACGGCCACGTCGCTGGTGATGCTCGCATTCCTGGGTATCGAGGACCGTGCGCTCACCGTTCCTGAACTACGCGCCATCCTCGGACCGCTCGTCGACTACATCACCGTCCGGCGACTACCGACGGCAGGCGATGTCGACCTCACCAACCCCGAGGTCATTCGCACGGCGCTGCGCACCCACCTCGACTCCGGTGTGCTGCGCAGTTTCGACCGGGGCAGCGAGCGTGTGTTCTACCTCGGGCGGGACCAGCACCTCGTCGCAGCGTTCTACCGCAACAACACCATTCACTTCCTGGTGATGAGAGCCATCGCGGAAATGGTTCTGCGCGCCGCGGCGGACCAGCCGTTCGGAAACCCGCTCGAGGACGGGTGGGAGGAGGCGCTGCGCATCCGTGACCTGCTGAAGTTCGAGTTCTTCTTCAGCGACAAGGACGCCTTCCGCGACCAACTCCGGACCGAACTCGAGATCATCGACCCCCTGTGGCGGGAGAACATGCGTGACCCCGCGCATGCCGAGAAGCTGCTGTCGACAGCGCAGATCCACTTGGCCCACCGCGTCCTGCAACCCTTCCTCGAGGCCTACGCGGTGGTGTCCGATCAGCTGTTACGCACGCCTACCGACGAAAAGTTCGACGAGAAAGCATTCATCACCGAGTGCCTTTCGCTGGCCGAGCAGCGCCGGTTACGCCAGCAGATCGGAAGCCGGGAGTCGATCTCTGCCGAACTCTTCACGACTGCACTGAAATTGGCGCGCAACCGGGGCCTCGTCGAACCAGGTGCGGAGAATCTCGAGGCTCGGCGAATCGAGTTCGACGCCGAGATCCGCACCCAGGTCGACCGGGTCCTGCGCATCCGGACCCTTGCTCACGACACCCTCGACCAGGTGGTGGGTGAGTAGATGACTGATCTGCGCAGCCTCCACGATGCGATCGCCGCCGCCCCGCCAGGACCCGGAACGCTTGCCGCCTTCGACCTGGACGGGACTCTCATCAGCGGGTATTCGGCCAGTGTGGTCTACCGGGATCGTCTGCGGCGCTTCGACATCAGTGTCGCAGAACTGTTGCGCACCACCGGGGCCGCCATGGAGACCCGATTTCGGGGCGCCGATGTGAGCGGCCTGATGCGTATCGGCGTGCAGAGTCTGGCCGGGCGCATGGAGGACGAAATGCAGGAATGGGGGCAGCGCCTCTTCCGGCAGGAGATTGCCCGGATGATCTACTCGGAGGTCCGCGGGCTACTCGCCGCGCACCGGCACGCGGGACACCAGGTGGTGATGGCCACATCGGCTACTCCCTACCAGGCGCAGTCGGTGGCCGAGGACCTCGCCATCGAGGACGTCCTGTGTACTCGCCCCGAAGTCCTCGACGGCATGCTCACCGGTCAGCTGGCGTCCCCTCCGCTGTGGGGTCCGGCGAAAGCTGAGGCCGTGCGCACGTACGCGGAACAGCACGGCGCAGACCTGAAGAGCAGCTTCGCGTATTCCAACGGTGCCGAGGACCTTCCGATGCTGACGTCGGTGGGTCATCCGGTGGCCCTGAATCCGGATCGGAAGCTGGCGGCCACCGCCCGGCAGAACGGGTGGCCTTCGGTGAATCTGCGGCCACCGCAGAGCGGCAACGACCCGGTGTCGATTGCGCGCACCACCACGGCAATCGGCGCGCTGATGGGCGCCGCCGCGTTCGGTGTCTCGGCCGGTCTGGTAACGAGGAACCGCCAGACCGCCGCCAACCTGGTCGGTAGCTTCGGCCCCGATATCGCCCTGGCAATCTGTGGTATCGGGCTGCGGGTGAGTGGCAAGGAGAACGCCGAAGCCGCACGACCGGCGGTGTTCATGTTCAATCACCAGAGTTCACTCGACATGCTGGTGGTCGGCAGCGTCATCCGTCACGACGTGACCGGTGTCGCCAAGAAGGAAGCCGCACGCGACCCCCGTTTCCTTCCCGTCGGTGCACTGCTCGACGTCGCGTACATCGATCGGTCGGACAGCGCGAAGGCCAGGGCCGCGCTGCAACCGGCGGTGGAGAAGCTGCACTCGGGCATCTCCATCGCCATCGCCCCCGAAGGCACGCGCACCCCCACTCCTCGTCTCGGCAAGTTCAAGAAGGGTGGGTTCCATCTCGCGATCTCGGCTGGGGTGCCGATCGTGCCGATCGTCATCCACAACGCCGGAGAGCTGATGTGGCGTAACTCGCTGGTCGCGCACGCCGGAACCGTCTACGTCGATGTGCTCGAACCCGTCCCCACAGACGGGTGGGATACCTCCGACCTGGACAAACACGTCGAGGAAGTCCGCTCCCTGTTCGACGAGTGCCTGCACGGCGGGCACCGCTGACAAGATTTTCAGAAATATTCGGCTGGATGTAGAGAAACCGGAATGTGCTCCGTCCTCTTCGCGAAAGGCGTCACAATGGGCGCCACGAGATGAGGAGAAAACAATGCCGAAGTTCATGCTGCTGCAGAACTACGAGGGCGGGCCCGGGTGCACGGTGCCGATGAGTGATTGGGATCCGGCCGACATCAAGGCCCATATCCAATTCCAGCACGACCTCAATGCCGAACTCGCCGCCAACGGTGAATTGGTCGACGCGCAGGGCCTCGCCGGGCCCGACGCCGCGAAGCGTGTCACATTCGACGGCAGAAGCGTTCCTGTGGTGACGGACGGCCCGTTCCCCGAAACCAAGGAACTGCTTGCGGGATATCGCTTGATCGATGTGGAGTCCGAAACCCGCGCACTCGAGATCGCCGCGAAGGCCTCGGCCTCACCCGGACCGAACGGTGTCCCCATCCAGCAGCCGATCGAGGTTCGTCAGGTGATGGGCGCGCCGGACACCGACTTCTAGGCGATCCGGCTCACCCGCGCCTTTACGCGATACTGCCCGACGACGGAGAGGTGGGTGGTCTGCTGGCGCTGATGCTTCTCACCGATGCCCGCCGCCCGGCACGCACCGGTCCGGAGGGTGAGCTGATCCCGCTCACCGAACAGGATCGCACCCTCTGGAACAGCGACTTGATCGCCGAAGGCCAGCGGGTGGTGATGGACGCCGTGGCCGGAGGGGCGGTGGGCCAGTACGTGCGATTGAACCGCGCCGTCGCTGCGGCCATGGTGCACGGTCCGGCCACCGGAACTGGCGATGCTCGAAGAGCTCGACGGCCCACTCCGTGGGCACTACCGGCTCGATGCCGTCGGCGCGCATCTCCTCGACATGGTCGGGGACACTCGATCGGCGGCGGCGCACTACCGTGCGGCGGCGCGCCGCACCACCAACGTCCCCGAGCACCAGTACCTTGCCGCGCAGGTGGCCCGGCTCGGTGTCGCTGAATCGGGCTGAGAGAGCACTGCATACAGCCCTCGCGCACAGCCCACCCGAATCGCCTCGCCAGAATCGCGACAGGTGGGCACGATGGACGAATGCGCTCCGCCCCGCCGATGTCCTCCCCTGAGATCTCCGACTCCGAGTCTTCGCTGCTGCCCCGGATCTGGGCGCTGCTGCGGCCCTATCGGGGTTGGCTGGTCCTGGTCGGCGCGGCGATCGTCGTGTCGTCACTCCTCGGCGTCGTTCCACCGTTCCTCACCAGGGCAGTCTTCGACCGCGCACTGTTTCCCACCGACGGCAGCGGCGTCCATCTCACGCTGCTGATGTGGCTTGTTCTCGCGATGATCGGGGTGACATTGGTGAGCTCGCTCATCAGCGTCGGCCAGAGCTACCTCACCACCAAGGTCGGCAACCTGTCGATGGCCGATCTGCGCGAGCGGCTCTTCGCGCACCTCGAAAAGATGGAACTGGCCTTCTTCACCTCCACCAAGACCGGGTCGATCCAATCGCGACTGGCCAACGACGTCGGCGGGGTCCGCTCCGTGCTCACCTCCACGGCATCGAGCATCCTGTCCAACGCGGTCACCGTCGCAGCGTCCCTCATCGCGATGGTGTTGTTGTCCTGGCAGTTGACGCTTCTCGCCGTGGCACTGCTACCCGGATTCGTCTACCTCCAGCGCCGCGTCGGCGCCCGGCGGCGGGCGCTGGCCCGAAAAACCCAGGAGTCGCTGTCGGACATGACCGCCATCACCGAAGAAGCACTGAGCGTCTCCGGTGTTCTCCTGACCAAGGTCTTCAACCAGTCGCAGGCCGAACTCGCGCGCTACCGCGCGGAGAACGCCCGGCAGACCGAGCTCCAAGTACGTCAGGCCATGGCAGGCCAGGGATTCTTCGCTGTGGTGGGTGCCTTCATGGCCATCACCCCGGCCCTCGTGTATCTGCTCGCCGGCTATCTGATCAGCGGTGGGTACGGCCCGGCCATTTCGGCAGGGACCCTCGTCGCGTTCTCGACCCTGCAGGCCAGACTGCTGCAGCCGCTTGTGTCACTGATGCGGGTCACGCTCGACGTCCAGACGTCGATGGCGTTGTTCCGCCGCATCTTCGAGTATCTCGATCTGCAGCCGGCGATCGTCGATCGTCCCGACGCCGTCGCGCTACCCGCCGACTCCCCGGGCAAGGTGGAACTCGACGACGTCTCCTTCGCCTACCCCACTCCGGTGCGCCTGGCCACCGCCGACCCGGACCCCGTGGCTCTGCGAAGCCTCGGACGCGGCGGAGTCGGCGGCGGGATGCGCGGCTTCTCGGCCCCGACCACCCGCACCCCCGTAGTGGCCGACGAGGAGGTGATCGAGCCACGCCGCCCTCGACGCTGGGCGGTGGCGGGCACCTCTTTCGAGATCGAGCCGGGTCAACTCGCCGCCTTCGTCGGACCATCGGGCGCGGGTAAAACGACCCTCTGCTACCTGGTACCGCGGCTGTACGAAGTGGACCGCGGCGCCGTCCTCGTCGACGGATACGACGTACGCGACCTGACCATGAGTTCACTTGCCGACGCGGTCGGGATGGTCACCCAGGACCCGTATCTGTTCCACGCCTCCATCGCAGACAACCTGCGATATGCCAAGCCCGACGCCACCGACGCCGAACTGCACGATGCGGCCACCGCCGCCAACATCCACCACCGCATTCTCGCTTTCGACAACGGTTACGACACGCTCGTCGGCGAACGTGGCTTCCGGCTCTCCGGCGGCGAGAAGCAGCGTCTTGCCATCGCACGAGTGCTGCTGAAGAACCCGCGCGTTCTCATTCTCGACGAAGCCACCTCGGCACTCGACACCGTGTCCGAGCGGCTCGTCCAGCGAGCACTCGCCGAGGTGATGCGCGGGCGGACCACACTGGCGATCGCGCACCGGCTCTCCACGATTCAGCATGCCGACGTCATTTTCGTGATCGACGAGGGTCGCCTGGTGGAACGCGGCACCCACGCCGAACTCCTTGCCCGTCAAGGCCTCTACGCGAGACTGCATGCCGAACAGTTCGGCGGCGGCCAGGTGGAGTGTCGCTGCACCGACGGCATTCGATTCACGGACGGCACAGTGCTGGCACCGAGCCGCAGTCGCGAGAACTAGTCGCTACAGGAACTTGCTGAACTGGTCGTTGGCCTTCTGCATCACGAAGTCGTACGGCGGCGAGAACTTACGGGCCCACCAGTATCCGAACCGGATGTCGGGCGAGGTGTACACCAGATAGCGGTTCTTCTTGATTCCTGTGAGGATGCAGGACGCTACCTTCTCCGGGCTGACCGCTCGCTTCTCGAATCGGTGGATCGCCTTCTCGATCCGCGGGTCGTTCCGATCCACTCCAGCGATCTCGACAGTGCCCACCAGCGGAGTCTTCACGGCACCCGGAACCACGAGACTGACGCCGATACCGTGCCGCTTCAGGTCGAATCGCAGAACCTCGGACACCCCGCGGAGCCCGAATTTGCTTGCGCTGTAAGCGGCATGCCAGGGCAGCGCCAGCAGTCCCGCAGCAGACGACACGTTGACAAGGTGTCCACCGCGCCCCGCCCGCACCATCGGAGGGACGAAGCTTTCGATGATGTGGATCGGCCCCATCAGGTTGACGTCGATCATCGACTTCCAGTGGCGGTGCTCGAGGTTTTCGACCGTGCCCCACGCGGAGATACCGGCGACGTTCATCACGACGTCGAGGCTGCCGAATTGATCGTGAATATCTGCTGCGAACGCCGTCACCGCGTCGTAATCGGACACGTCGAGCGCTCGTGAGAAGCTCACGGTTCCGCCCTGATTGCCAACCTGCTCCACCGTGTGAGCCAAGCCGACTTCATTGATGTCGGTGAGAAAGAGTTCGGCGCCTTCCGCGGCGGCCGCCAACGCCGTAGCGTGCCCGATCCCGCTACCTGCACCTGTGATCAGGCACTTCTTGCCGTCCAGCGTCGTGATCGCCATTGTCGTGCGAGCCCCCGTCCTCACCGATCCGTGTCGGCTGGAAGTCTACGCACGCACAACGTTTGCGCGCACGCCCCCGAGGCGGGAGCACCCGGGTCCTCGGCAGCGTGGCGACAGAGCTGAGCCGGCTCTCCCCGAGCCGGCCCACTTCACAACCGCTGCGCCATTTCTTCCTGATATGTCCGGATCGTCCGTTCGATTCCGTTGGCGTCTTCTTCCCGTCCTCTGTGCCGGGCATCGTCGGCGCGCTCGCGCAGAACTCGAATCGCCTTCCGAAGCTCGGCGTCACTCATTCTGTGTTCCATATCACAATCATTCCCGACGACTCCCGGTTTGGCCAGGCATCGCGGGCGGTCACCGAAGACACCGAGGTAGAGCCGTTGCCGACGAGCGCACCAGTCAGACCGCATGATCGGCCGTCCTGCGGAGGTCACGCCGGAAGGCTTCTGGCGCGGCTGCGCGGCGGTCGGGCGGTGCAGATACTCCCCGTTCGCAGTAGTGTTCACGGCGCCGTCGCGGCCGAGCGACCTGCCGTAGTTGCAATGCACAACGCAACACAATGGCCCTGAACTGCAAGTACAGGCCCCCCGCACTGCCGCGTGCCGGCAACTCGAGGCCGTCAGCAAACTCCCAGTGATTGAATGAGCAATCAGCATTTGCGGCCGGGCGGCCGATCCGCCACATCTGCAGGAACGTCCACTGGACGCTCGGCCATTGAACCGTCAAGAGACGCGCCGGTATGACTTGCATAGAGTCCGAACGGCTGAGCAGCGAGAGGTGCGCGATGCGCCGACCGTCGTCGAAACATGCATGACGCCGTCAGCGAGCGAAAGCGCACCGTTTCGCACCTCTGGCTGTGAGTTATCAATCGGTTATCATCATGGTACTGTGTCGTTCACACGACTGACGCGCGCACGAGAGAGGACCCGGCGGCTCACAATGGCAGATTTTGCTGCGCGGTTGAACAAGCTCTTCGACACGGTCCACCCTCCGGGACGTAAACCGCACACCAACGCAGAGGTGGCTTCGGCGCTCATTGCCGACGGGCATCAAATCTCGAAGCCCTACATTTCGCAGCTTCGCTCCGGGCAGCGCACAAATCCTTCGGACGAGACCGTCGCGGCATTCGCCCGCTTCTTCAAGGTTAAGCCCGAATATTTCTTCAACGACATCTACGCAGCCAAGATCGACCACGACCTCGAACTCTTGTCGCAGCTCCAGGGCTACGGACTACGCAAACTGTCGAGCCGCGCGTTCGACTTGTCCGAGGAGTCACAGAATCTGCTTACCACGATGGCCGAGAAGCTTCGCGCCAGCGAGGGTCTGCCCGAGGTACCGCCGGACGCGTCCCGGTAGCACCGATTTTTCGCGCCGGATACGGAACCTCTTCCGGCACTGCGCTATACATGACCACGCCGCTCGTATGCCGAGCGTACCGGACGAGCCGAGCCCGGGTACCGACCTTCCTGTCTGAGCGCTGAGCCCACCCGGGAATCGCACGCGCGGCGACTCCCGTTGGCGCATGATGGAGCAATGCCTGACAGACCGCAGCTCGGTCCCACGATTTTCGTGCTCTTCGGCGCCACCGGGGACCTGTCCAAACGGATGGTGCTCCCGGCCTTCTTCCAGCTCGCACGATCAGGTCTTCTCGGTTCTCGATGGATGTTGATCGGCACCGGGCGGGGCACGGTCACCGATGATCACTTCCGGGCCCACGTGCGGGACTCCCTCACCCAGTTCGGCGGCGGGCACACCGACGACGGCTGGGACGACTTCGCGCAGCGCCTGCGATTCGCCGGTGGCGGTTTCACGCCCGAAGACCCCGGGACGCTACCGAGCACCGTGCAGGACGCGCGGGATTCGCTCGGCGTTCCCGACGCTCAACTCGTCCACTATCTGGCACTTCCCCCGAGCACCTTCGCCGACACCACACGAGCTCTCGGCGCGCACGACCTGGCGCGCGGTTCCCGGGTCGTCTACGAAAAGCCGTTCGGTACCTCACAATCCGCTTTCCGTGAACTCGACGCCGCAGTACACGAGGTTCTCGACGAGAAGCAGATCTATCGCATCGACCATTTCCTCGGCAAGGAAAGCACCCAGAATCTGCACATCCTGCGATTTGCCAACGGGTTGATCGAGGGAGTCTGGAACCGCGAACACGTCGAACAGGTCCAGATCGACATCCCCGAAACCTTGGACATCGACGACCGCGCCCGCTTCTACGACGCCACCGGTGCGGTCCTCGACATGCTCGTGACTCACCTGTTCCAGGTCGCTGCGGAGATCGCGATGGAGCCGCCCCTGAGCCTGGGCGCCGACGACCTCCAGTCTGCACGCGAATCGGTGATCGGAGCGTTCCGCCCGCTCGACCCCACCGAAGTGGTCCTCGGCCAGTACGAGGGATACCGAGACGTCGACGGTGTCGCCGACGATTCGGAGACGGAAACTTTCGTCGCCGCACGGTTGTGGGTCGACACCGACCGCTGGCGGGGTGTGCCGTTCCTGCTTCGGACGGGCAAGATGCTGGGCGTCGCGAAGCAACGCGTGAGCCTGGTGTTCCGGACCCCGGAAGGCCCTCTTTCCGACATCCCACCGGACGGCGCCGTGCTGACCTTCGATCTGTCCGGGGACGGCGAGATCGACATGTCGATGGTGGTCAAGGAGCCCGGTCCCGACGACGAACTGTCGGTGGGCCACCTGAGTCTTCCTCTCGACACGATGCCACTCGGCCATGCTCTCGCACCGTATTCGCGCCTGATCCTGGACGTACTGCACGGCGACCGGTCACTCTTCACCCGTCCGGACGGGCTTGCCCACGTCTGGGACGTCGCAGACCCGTTGCTGAACAGGCCGCCCGCCGTCAAGCTGTATCCGGGGGGATCCATGGGACCGCCGGAGGCCGACAAGCTCGCCTCGCCGTGTGGATGGCTGGTCACGCAGTCGACCGGATGAGCCGCCCTCCGCGACAAGTGGACTCGGACCGAAGAGGAGACGACGTGGACAACGAAGAGATCGAAAAGCGTATTCAGGCTCTCGTCGAGCAGGAGCACGAACTGCGGGCGCAGTTGCAGGACAGCGAGCTGGCCCCCGAGGAGGAACGCGCACAGCTGGCCGCGTTGGAAACCTCACTCGATCAGTGCTGGGATCTTCTGCGCCGACGCCGGGCTCGTCTCGACGCAGGACAGAACCCGGACGAGGCCTCGGTCCGTCCGGCGTCGGAGGTCGAGGACTACCTCCAGTAGAAGGCGGTCAGGGCACCGACTCTTCCGATGCCGGCTCCGTAGCCGCGACCGGCACGGGCGAGTGACGGATTTCGGCGTACGCCTCCGCGAGTTGCAGCACCCATCGGCGCGGTGACATCCCCTGCGGTGGAGCTATCCACTCGGTGTCGAGCACCTCGGAACCGGCTGGGTCGTCGATCCAGCGGGCCAAAATCCTGCTGCGCTCGGTGGTCGACTCGGGCAGATTCTGCGCCCGCGTCTCGAACATGCCCGCGCCGGCCTGCAGATACAGCGCGTCCATAACGTGAGCGATCGAATCAGACGCCCGCAGAACGGTGGTGCTGCCCTTGCCGTCGCCCTCCACGACTTCGGGGAATCGGGAGACGAGCACAGAATGCAACACGCTCATCCGGCGAAGATCGCGGCGTGCGCGCAGCCAGGTCTCCACCAGCACCCACACTGTGCCGGCCGAAACCACCACAGCGGCGATCGTGTACGCACCGGAGGATCCGATGATCCACGTCTCCCCCGCCGCCTCCCGGACGAGTCCCACGACCGCGGCGACGAGAACCATCGCCGATCCCACCACGACGAGGGCGATGCCGCGGCCGAGAGGGGTCCATGCGACGTGCAAGATACCGGTGATCACCACCGATGCCAGCGCGAGCACGATGAACACCAGGGCCGGGACGGGGTAACCACCGGCAAGCGCCGTTCCGACCAGGACCGCGGCCGCATAGATCACGGTGGCGACAGCGCGTAGGGCGCGGCGCGGCAAAATCGGCCAGACCGACACCGCACCTACGGCGCTCGCGGCAGCGAAGAGGGTCCACGCCAACTCGAGGAGGATCTCCGACAGCCCGGCCGTCGGCGCCAGCGCGTCGAGACGCAAGGCGACATCCGGGACGGCCAACGTAGACGCGCACGCGGCGCTGGACACCGCGATCACCATCGCGATCCGCAGTGGTGTCGGCTGGCGTGCCGCGACCCTGCCTGTGCGGGCGCCGGCTGCGATCCAGACGACGAGCGCGACAATCCAGCCCATCAGCCGATCGCCTCGTCGTAGCGGAGCACCGACACCGGCGTTCCCCTGCCCTTCATCGTCCTGAGCTGCAGGAGCAACATCGATGCGAACGTCTCGGCCTCCCACTCCGCCACGTCACCGGAAGTCTGCTCGCCGCCACGCATTCGCGAGCGCTGACTGAGCATGTACGCGATCAAGTCGTCGCCGGCCTCGAGCGTTGCCGCGACGATCTCGGCACCCTCATGCCGAAACACGATGTGCCCCAGTTCATGTGCAAGAGTGCGGTCGACGTCGGGAAGTCCCGGGGCGAGCACGATGACGTCCCTGTCGGGGTATGCACGTCGCTGACCACAGACGCCCGGCGCCATCGGCGTCGTGAAGTCGAGTTCGATGGGACGCTGCCGTTCGCGGGCAACTGCATCTACGACATCCCCGAGTGAGACCGCTTCTGCCCGGGCGGCAGCGTCACAGACCGCATCCACGGCTGCTGCCACCCGTCGATGAGAACGGCTTCCTGCCACGACTACATCCCTCCCGTAGGTGCCGGCGGGAAGAACTCCGCCCGGGCGGCCGCGATGCGCGCCTGCTGTGCGCGCGCACCCTTGAAGGTCAGCGCACCGGCCCCACCCGCGCAGCCGAGAAGAAGTCCCACACCGCCGAGCACTGCAAACGCAGGTAGTGGCTCACTATGAACGACCGGCGCGACTGCCGGCGGTGCGGAGTCCGGAACTGCGGCGGGTGCCGGTCGCACGCCGGGCCGCACTGGGTCCTGCGCTGGTGCGTTCTCCTCGGCCGCATCGCCGGGAAGGCTCGTTCCATTGGAGTGTGGTGGCGCGTCCGCCGCCGGCGGGCCCTGGGGACCTCCCGGCGAGGTGCCAGGCCCGGGACCTTCCGGTCCACTTCCCGACGCAGGGGGTACACCTACTGCCACACCTCCGTCGCCGGATTCGGGATCGCTCGACGTGTCGGGACGGGTGATGTTCGGTACCGGGTCCGACGGCAGGTGCCCGTACGGGGGAACGACCACCTGTGGAGCGGGAGGAGTCGACGGCTCGCTGGTCTCGGACGGCTCCGTCGTCTCCGGAGGATCGGTGGTTTCGGATGGCTCGGTAGTTTCGGATGGCTCGGACGTTTCGGAAGGCTCGGTGGTGTGGGGGTTATGGCCGCAGTCGTGATATCCCTCGCACGGGTGTGACCCCACACCTGGATGCGTCGAGCCGCCGCCGACGTCGGGATCTGCAGATGCGGTCGACGGGAACACTGAGAAAGTGCCCCATCCGAGAACGGAGAGAAAGGCCAGCGCGAGCCCCAGCATGATCAGGTTCCGGATCACACGACGTGCTGCCACTGCGCACCCCCCTCTGGTATCGATCCAACACCTCAGGCGGCGTCGACGCTGCCATGGTAACGAGCGGACGGTTCGGAGGTGCTGGTGGTGCCGGAGTCGGGGGCCGGCACCACCAGCTATGCCCGAGCCACGTGGGACTCGGGCGGCTTTGTCGGTGAACCACCGAAGGCATGCGTGCGTCGGATGGTTCGTCGCAGGGACAGCGTCGGTCGGCCGCCCCGGAACGTCGACATCAGAACGTCCCGGCGACCGTCACCTCGGACGGCTGCACGGCAGTGTTCGGCGCCGGCTGGACATCGGTCGCGAACGAAGTGGCGTGGCCCATCATCGCCGCCCCCACACCCATTGCGACGGCCGCCGCCGCCGTGCCTATTACGACGGCTTTCGCCGCTGCAGTGAGCGCAGCGCGGGCGGCACCGGATGAGCGCCTCTCGTTCACAGCACGTTCACCAGCAACATCGTCGCAGCAATCGTCGCCAACACGGTCGCTGACGCGAGCGCATCCGAGATTCTCTGCCTTGCCTGCATGTTCTTGACCCCGATCAATTGACCCCTCGATGACCTGTGATCAGTAGACCTTGCCCAGTTACCGTTTAGCAACTTCTCCATCCCAAACGTGACGCGGCACACTGCCACACGGCGCTCTGGCGCACACCGGCTCCCCCGAACGGAAGAGCACGGCGACACGAAGAAGCACTGCGATACACAGAGAGCACTGAACACACGGAAGAGCGCGAACACACAAAAGAGCACTGAAACACGAAGAGCACCTCCTCCGAAGGGAGGAAGTGCTCTTGTGATGGTGGAGCTGAGGGGAATCGAACCCCTGACCTCTTCGATGCGAACGAAGCGCGCTACCAACTGCGCCACAGCCCCTGATGCGGACCCTGCGATCTGCTCGGCAAACTCTAGCAGGCCACCCACACAGGGGGCGAATCGCCTATCCGATTGCGGCTTTCGGCTCCCGGCGACGGACTATTCACCGGCGGCACGACGCATCGTGGCGTGCTGCATACGCTCGTCGTCGAAGCGCTCGAGATGATCGAACTCGGGGTCCTCGTCGTCTACTTCGAGCACAACGGCGCCCGGACGCCGCAGCCGGGCGGGGATGAGACGCAGTTCCTCGTCGCTACGGGACTCGACCCCCAGCCGGGAGCGATTGAGCCGCGCGGTTCTGCGCCTCCGGATCTCCTGCTCGATCTGGACCTGACGGCGGAGGTAGGCGAGATAACCGACGAGGCCGACGACGCCGGCCACGAAAATCCACCACATCACCGGGGCAATGATCAGCGCGAGCGCCGCGGACATAATCGTGCCGAACACGAGGCCGAGCACCGAGCGCTGACGGAAGGCGTATCGGGCCTCCCGCGCGATCGCATCGGCCTCCGGGTCGAAGCCACCACGCCCACGTCGCACCGGCACGTAGTCACCGACCGGGGCCCGGCCGGTGTCGAGATCGTCTTCGTCTGCGTGAGTATCCACAAGGTCCTCCGCGTCGTAGCCGTAGTGGTCCGGTTCCGGTTGCCAGTACGGGTCGCTGCGGTGTCCTGCCGCGGGACCGCGCTGCACGGGGCGCTCGTCACCGCGGTGCAGCACGCGCGTTGCGAGGGCAGCGTCACTGGTTTGCCGGATCCGGGGGCGGTTGTTGACCAGCATCGGGACCAGGACGAAGAGCCACACGACGACGAGCCCGATCCAGAGAAACGAGTTCGGCATACGGCAGCCTCCTCCCAATCGTCTACCAGCACGGATACCGCTGTTGACACTCCCAGGCTAACCGCATGGACACGCACATCTTCGCAGACGCGCCGATCTCACCATACTCAGGTGTCACATGCGTAACGCGAAAATGTGGCGCTCGACATGCTCGAAAAGGACGTGAATTCTTCTTCCGCCGGGAGTGCCCGAAACGGCGACCTCGACTGGCAACGTTTGATACCGTCAGATAACTGCTGTGTAGCTGGACGATTGTCCAGAAGCTTTTGCGGCTGTTACGCCCATGTCGCTTTGCCGCTGCGGACGAGGGAATCGGCGACAGTTCCCATCACGTCCTCGACCGTCATGCCGACCAGGATGTGGTCACGCCACTGGCCGTCGACGTCGAGGTACCTCTTCAAGAGACCCTCTTCACGAAATCCGACGTTGCGGAGCACCGCCTGACTCGCCAGATTTTCCGGGCGCACGGTGGCCTCGATGCGATGCAGTCCCACCGGACCGAACGCGTGATCCAGCCCCAGCGCGAGGGCTCCCGTGGCCACGCCGAGTCCGTTGACGTCGCTGGCCACCCAGTACCCGATCCACGCCGAGCGCAACGCACCGCGAACCACATTGCCGATCGTGATCTGCCCGCAGAAGTTTCCGTCGAGCTCGATCGCCATCGGCAACATGCGACCCTTACGCGCCTCGGAGCGCAGGCTGCTGCACAGTCCCGGCCACCCCGAAATATGGTGCCGCGCATCCCATGGCGCTTCGCCGGTCGGTTCCCACGGCTCGAGATGGGCACGGTCACGGATGCGCAGCCGACTCCACGCTGCGGCGTCGCGCAGTCTGATGGCACGCACGGTTACCACCCCGCCGTTGACGCGGAGTGGGCCGAGGTGCGGCGGCCAGCCCGGATGCTGGGTCATCCCCGTTGCGCCAGGAACGCCACGTCCACCTGGTCACCGGTACGCACCTCGGTGACTTCCGGGTCGATCAGCACGAGACAGTTGGCTTCGGCGAGCGTGGCGAGAAGATGCGAGGACGCTCCGGGCGCACCGCCGAGCGCCTGAACCAGGTACTCACCGGTGGCCTCGTCGCGCATGAGCTGGCCCCGCAAGAATCCCTTGCGGTCCTCGATCGACGTGATGGGTGCGACAGTGCGTGCGGTGACGACGCGGCGCATCGGCTGCCGGCGTCCCAGCGCGATCCGGATGAGGGGACGGACCATCACCTCGAAGACCACCAGCGCACTCACCGGGTTCGACGGGAGAAGAAAGGTCGGGACCTCGTCACGGCCGAGCTGGCCGAATCCCTGCACCGACCCGGGATGCATCGCGACCCGGTCGACCTCGAGATTGCCGAGGTCGGCGAGTGCGTCGCGGACATCCTCGGAGGCCCCACCCCCGACCGCACCCGCGATCACCACGATCTCGGAGCGAATCAGTTGCCCCTCGACCACCTCGCGTAGGCGCCGCGCGTCGGCGCTCGCGATGCCGACGCGATTGACGTCGGCGCCCGCATCACGTGCGGCGGCGGCAAGCGCGTAAGAGTTGACGTCGTATACCTGACCGGGCCCAGGGGTCCGGTCGACGTCGACGAGTTCGCCGCCCACGGAAATGACGGACAACCGCGGCCGTGGGTGCACCAAGACCTTGTCGCGACCCACGGCCGCAAGCAGTCCGACCTGAGCCGCTCCGATGATCGTGCCGGCCCGCACGGCGACATCTCCGGGCTGGACGTCGTCGCCCGCACGGCGCACGTAGTCGCCGGAGCGGACCGGTTTGTAGATCTTGACGCGTGCGCGGCCGCTGTCGGTGCGGTCGAGCGGCAGCACTGCGTCGGCGAGCGTCGGGAGCGGGGCCCCCGTGTCTACCTTGACCGCCTGTCGCGGCTGGAGACGGATGGGCTGCCGGGAGCCGGCCGACACTTCCCCCACGACGGGAAGAGTCAGCTCGACGGGAGCGCCGTCGTCGTCACGAAGGTCGGTCCCGGCGGCCTGGACATCGACACTGCGAACGGCGTACCCGTCGATGGCTGCCTGGTCGAAACCGGGAAGCGGCCGCTCGGTGACCACTTCCTCGGCACACAGCAGTCCCTGCGCTTCGGAGATCGCGACCCGGACCGGCCGCGGCGCCACCGCAGCCGCGGTCACAATGGTCTGTTGCTCCTCGACCGACCGCATGTAGTTCGTGCCTCCCGAGCTTCTAGGAATCCGCCCGCTTCAATCGGTCGGTCAGCCATTCACGCAGCGACGGGCCGTACTCGTCGCTGTTCAAGGCAAAGTCAACAGCAGCGCGGATGTACCCGCCGGGATTTCCGAGGTCGTGTCTCGTTCCGCGGTGCACGACCACGTGCACGGGATGGCCGTCCTTGATGAGGAGGGCGATGGCGTCGGTGAGTTGCAGTTCACCACCCGCTCCCGGTTCGATACGGCGCAAGGCGTCGAAGATGTCCCGGTCGAGGATGTAGCGGCCGGCTGCCGCGAAGGTCGAGGGCGCGTCCTCGATGGCAGGCTTCTCCACCATTCCGGTGACCTTGAGGACGTCCGGGTTGACGGCATCAGGCACCGTTTCGACCTCGAAGACGCCGTAGGAGCTGACCTGATCCTTGGGTACATCGATCGCGCACAGGACGGTGCCGCCGCGTTTGTGGCGCACCCGGGCCATGGTCTCCAGTACGCCCCGGGGCATCACCAGGTCGTCGGGCAGGAGTACTGCGATGGCGTCCTCGTCGTCGTCGAGCACCGATTCTGCGCAGCTGACGGCGTGACCGAGCCCGAGAGGCTGATCCTGGACGACGGATTCGACTTCGAGGAGGCCTGGAGCCTTCCGAACCTTCTCGAGAAGGTGATACTTGCCGCTCTCCTTCAGCTTGCTCTCGAGGACGAGATCCTCGACGAAGTGGGCAACCACACCGTCCTTGCCCGGCGACGTCACGATCACGAGGCGTCCGGCCCCGGAATCAGCAGCTTCACCGGCGACGAGCTCGATACCCGGGGTATCGACCACCGGGAGCAGCTCTTTCGGCACGGTCTTGGTCGCCGGCAGGAATCGGGTACCCATTCCTGCTGCGGGCACGACCGCCGTGCGAAAGGCGCTGTTGGTGTGCGGAACGGCATCTGTCATGCCCCACACCATAACTGTGTAGAGCTACTCAGCAGTCACCAAGCGGCCGTGAACGGCCACGGAGAACCCACCGAGAATGCCTGCTCGGGTACTCCTACAGTGGTCGCATGCAGGCGCGAAGCAAGACCGAGTGGCGGGAACAGGTACTTTCCGGCCGACGTGCACTGGACTCGGGCGTGCGAGCGGCCGAAGATCGGGCACTCGCCGAACTGGTCACAGTCGGTGTCGCGGGCGATTCGGTGGTCTGTGCTTACGTTCCCACGGCACTCGAGCCGGGGTCGGTGGATCTGCTCGACGCCCTCGCCAGCAGCGTTCGACGCGTCCTCGTTCCTGTCACCCGCGGTCCCGGGCCGCTGTTCTGGTCCGAATACACCGGTGCCCGGCAGCTGGTCGATGCACCGTACGGCCTGCTCGAGCCGACGGGAGCCGTCCTCGCTCCCGAAGAAATCCGGACGGCCGAGATCGTGTTCGTGCCCGCTCTGGCAGTCGATCGGCGCGGCGTCCGCCTCGGGCGCGGAGCCGGCTTCTACGACCGCACGCTCGGACTCGCGACACCGCAGACTCGTCTGATCACGGTGGTCCGCGACGAAGAACTGGTGGCCGAACTCCCTGAAGATCCTCATGACGTGCGGATGGGCTGGGCACTGACACCGGGTTCCGGACTCGTCCGCCTGGGCGAGGACATCGAGTCCGGCCCGGGAAGAAATGCCGCGGAATAAGGTGCTGATTAGCGTTGTTGGCACTGTCGACTGTAGAGTGCTAACATCTGCGGTTTGACTACACAGTGCGGAGGAGCCCCAGTGCCCACTTATTCATACGCGTGCACGGAATGCGATAACCGCTTCGACATCGTTCAGTCGTTCAGCGACAATTCGCTGACCGTCTGCCCTGCATGCTCGGGCAAGCTTCGCAAGCTGTTCAACTCCGTCGGAATCGTCTTCAAGGGCAGCGGTTTCTACCGCACCGACAGCCGCGGATCCTCGGGAGCCGCCAGCGAGCCCGCCAAGACCGAGTCCGCGCCCGCCGCGAAGGCGGAAAGTTCGTCAACGGCGTCTTCTAGCTCGACGAGCACCGCGACCGCTGCGCCGGCCAAGGCTGCAGCCAGCTAACTTCACTCGCGGAACCTCTTTATCCACAACTTCTCGCCTATCCACAGGCAGGCCGTTCGCTGCACCTCGAGGGCCGGGTGGGGTCCTAGCGTCGAATCATGTCACGCAACCCCGCCCGGAATCGGGTCACCCGGGCGCACCGAAGCCTCGGTCCTTCCTGGTTCGATCGCCTGTCCGACCTCACCCACCCGAGCTGGGCACGCACCCTCGTCGCACGACGCGTAGCAGCAGCCGGTCTGGCGTGCCTCGCCGTCGCGCTCGGACTTCGCGGCGACCCCGACTCTGCTCACTCTCCCGTCGTGGTCGCTGTGCGCGATCTTCAACCGGGACGAATCCTCGTCGACACCGATCTCGAGGTACGGCAACTCGAAGTGCGGAGCCTTCCCGACGGAGCCGTCACCGCGCTGTCGGATGTCAGTGGTCGCACACTCGCCAGCCCAGCTCGCGCAGGCGAAACGCTCACGGACGTGCGAGTGCTGGGACCACGCCTGGCAGCGACGGCCGCGGGTATCGAGGATGCGCGCATAGTCCCGGTTCGCCTCGCTGATCCGGCGGTGGCGGAACTTCTCAGGGAAGGTGATCGCGTCGATGTCCTGACCGTCGACTCGGACACACCAGCACACTCGGGTCGGCCGCAGAATGCCACCGTGTTGGCCTCCGACGCCGTCGTCGTACTGGTCACTCCGTCGGGGAACGGCCGTGACCAGCGTGATCGCGTGGTGATGCTGGCCCTGCCGGCAACCGAAGCCACCACGGTGGCCGCTGCATCGCTCACCAATGCGATCACCGTGACATTCCAGTGATCCGCCACCTGCGCCGCCTCTGATCTAGGCTTTGCCCGAAAGAGTGCCGACTGACGTGCCACCCACTGGAGGAGACATCGACATGCTCAAGGGATTCAAGGACTTCCTGCTTCGGGGGAACGTCCTCGACCTCGCCGTCGCAGTAGTCGTCGGGGCCGCGTTCACCGCCATCGTGACCTCGTTCACCAACAACGTGATCAACCCGCTCATCGCAGTCGCGGGTGGAGCCAACGATCTCGGGTGGGGCTACCAGGTCCTCTCGGACAACCCCGCAACCTTCATCAATGTCGGGGCCGTGATCACTGCCGTCATCAACTTCGTGATCATCGCGGCGGTGGTCTACTTCATCCTCATCGTTCCTGCCAACGCCGCGAAGAAACGGTTCATCACCGAACCCGCCGACAAGAAGGCAAGCGAGGCCGACCTGTTGATTCAGATTCGCGACATCCTCGAGGCGAGCCTCGAAACCGACTCCTCGGGAACCACTGCCGGCGGCGCGCATTCCATGCCCGCGGACAAGGCGGCGAACCTGGAGGAGACACGCCGATAAGCTCCGCCCTCACACGGACTCGGGCCCGTGCACAGTCCAGTGCACGGGCCCGACGTCTCAGCGCTACAGAAGAAGTCAGCCGAGGCTGAAGGGCTGTCCCCACAGGGTGACGGTGCCGTCGACCGACTCGGTCGAGACACTCACCTTGGCGTAGGAACGAGCCTGGGCGTAACCGGCGCAACCGGACACACCGAACGTCTCGTCCGCGTAGGAGAAGCCGCCGCTGTTGCCCTTGAAGCTGAAGCTGCTCTTGTGAGCCTCGGCGCCATACTCATCGGTGTACTCGATGTCGAGGATCGGCACGTTGGTGGCCTTACCGGGACCGATCGAGACGCCGCTACCGGCACCACCCTCGACCGGGATGCTGGCGGGATCGCCACCGGCAGCCGCACCGACGACCTCGGACGGAACGAGCGACGCACCGGCCTCACCGCCGACCTCGCCACCGAAGTTCAACTGGCACGCCACGATGTAACCGGCATCGATGCTGCCGCCCTTGGCGGTGCCACCGTTGATCGACACATCGATCGTGCCCGACGTCCACACGTTGCGGTGCAACGGAGTCGAACCCATCGACGGGCTGATGTTCGCCGTGTTACCGGTCTGACGCACGGTCACCACGGTGCCGTCGAGCAGCGTCTGCGTGATCTCGCCGTCCTGCAACGGAACGAAGGTATCGGCATTGGCCGCACCGGTGGAAAGGAGGCCGATCGCGACGGTGGCCGCGGCGACCACGCCGGCAGCCTTGGCGCCGTGGCGCAGGGTCTTGCTGTTCATGGTTCCCCTCTAGGGTTACTGATCGCTTACGCGAGAGTCGTGAATGGAATCGATTGGGAGCGGCAATCAGCCGATGCTGAACGGCTGCCCGTAGAGGGTGGCCTTGACGTAGTGGTTACCCGGAACCTCCACCACCGTGTACGCCGAGCCTGCGCGTAACCACCGCAACCCTGCACCTCGATCTGCTGATCGCGGTACTGAATCGCCGACACACCCGGCTTCAGGTCGGTCTTCGACTTGATCTTCGCGAACTTGACCTCGCCGGCCTCGATCGGCACCGACAACGAGCCACCCATACCCAGCGCATCGAAACCGAGATCCGCGCTGAGCTTGCCCTTCAGACCGGTGATGTCGACCTGGCAACCCACGATGTACCCGGTGGTCAGCGTCGCACCCTCCTCGGGGATCTCCCCACCGAGCTCGGCGAACACATCGCCCGACACCCACGCCGTGCGGCCCGCACCATTAGCGGCCAGCGACGGAGAAACCAGAGCACTCTCAGCATTACGGGCGATCTTCGCGCTCACACCACCGGCGTTCACGACCTTCTCACCACCCGGCAGCGGCACAAAAGTATCTGCATTCGCAGCACCCGTCGACATCAGGCCGAGCACAACAGCCGCAGCGGCACCCAGGCCGGCAACGCGGACTCCACGGCGCAGACCGGTCTTTCGGTTCTCGCTCATTCGTTCCCCTCATCAGGTACCGCCCAACCGGCTTTCGGTTAGGCAGTCATTACCTCGTGACGGAATAAAGTTAGCGGAAACAACATAAAAATGTGATGTCTACGTGTCCTGTTCCATGTCCACGCTGGCCGCCGTGACCGAACTGTGACATGCAGCAGGGCGCATAGAGCGAGGTTGGGGGCGTGCGGAAGTCACCGCACGCCCCCAACTCCGAGGTTCTACACCGTGTGAAATTTTTTGGACTTCACACGTCAGCCGAGGCTGAAGGGCTGTCCCCACAGGGTGACGGTGCCGTCGACCGACTCGGTCGAGACACTGACCTTGGCGTAGGAACGAGCCTGGGCGTAACCGGCGCAACCGGACACACCGAACGTCTCGTCCGCGTAGGAGAAGCCGCCGCTGTTGCCCTTGAAGCTGAAGCTGCTCTTGTGAGCCTCGGCGCCATAGTCATCGGTGTACTCGATGTCGAGGATCGGCACGTTGGTGGCCTTACCGGGACCGATCGAGACGCCGCTACCGGCACCACCCTCGACCGGGATGCTGGCGGGATCGCCACCGGCAGCCGCACCGACGACCTCGGACGGAACGAGCGACGCACCGGCCTCACCGCCGACCTCGCCACCGAAGTTCAACTGGCACGCCACGATGTAACCGGCATCGATGCTGCCGCCCTTGGCGGTGCCACCGTTGATCGACACATCGATCGTGCCCGACGTCCACACGTTGCGGTGCAACGGAGTCGAACCCATCGACGGGCTGATGTTCGCCGTGTTACCGGTCTGACGCACGGTCACCACGGTGCCGTCGAGCAGCGTCTGCGTGATCTCGCCGTCCTGCAACGGAACGAAGGTATCGGCATTGGCCGCACCGGTGGAAAGGAGGCCGATCGCGACGGTGGCCGCGGCGACCACGCCGGCAGCCTTGGCGCCGTGGCGCAGGGTCTTGCTGTTCATGGTTCCCCTCTAGGGTTACTGATCGCTTACGCGAGAGTCGTGAATGGAATCGATTGGGAGCGGCAATCAGCCGATGCTGAACGGCTGCCCGTAGAGGGTGGCCTTGACGTAGTGGTTACCCGGAACCTCCACCACCGTGTACGCCCGAGCCTGCGCGTAACCACCGCAACCCTGCACCTCGATCTGCTGATCGCGGTACTGAATCGCCGACACACCCGGCTTCAGGTCGGTCTTCGACTTGATCTTCGCGAACTTGACCTCGCCGGCCTCGATCGGCACCGACAACGAGCCACCCATACCCAGCGCATCGAAACCGAGATCCGCGCTGAGCTTGCCCTTCAGACCGGTGATGTCGACCTGGCAACCCACGATGTACCCGGTGGTCAGCGTCGCACCCTCCTCGGGGATCTCCCCACCGAGCTCGGCGAACACATCGCCCGACACCCACGCCGTGCGGCCCGCACCATTAGCGGCCAGCGACGGAGAAACCAGAGCACTCTCAGCATTACGGGCGATCTTCGCGCTCACACCACCGGCGTTCACGACCTTCTCACCACCCGGCAGCGGCACAAAAGTATCTGCATTCGCAGCACCCGTCGACATCAGGCCGAGCACAACAGCCGCAGCGGCACCCAGGCCGGCAACGCGGACTCCACGGCGCAGACCGGTCTTTCGGTTCTCGCTCATTCGTTCCCCTCATCAGGATTCTTGCTGGTTCCCAGTCACGACCTTCGAGACTGAGGAGTGGTCCATGTCGGGCCCAGAGCAGCATTCACGGCCGTCATGACCGCGGAGTGAATTCCGGGTTATCACAACCTGATTACCGCACTGAAGTCGAAATCACTGACAAAGCATCAGAGTTTCGACTGGGCAACGGCACACGACCCTGCCCTCCATCTCCAGTACTGACTCGCCGAGGACAGTAACCGGGAGTTGGTTGCTTAAGCAATTAATTCCCGAGGAAACGGAATCGTGATGTATGCCACACCGCAAAACGTGTCCACCGTGTGGGATTCCGGCAAGAATCCGGACCTCGCGCCGCTTCGCTGACCAGCACATTCATGCGGCGTTCACGTGAAGTTCGGTAACGTTAACACCTGGTTCACGAGCTGGAACGATGTCTGTTCTGGGCGAAAAAAACCGTCGATGTCGCAGTAAAGTGTGGCCTGGGCCACGAGTGCCCCGGTCCGCCGCCGGATACAAAAACTTCGGCTGATTCCAGAGGCAGACCGCAGATCACGATTGCCTTACGGTAGTTCTTTCCGACGATAACTATCCGTGATGGGGAGGTTTCTGGCGGCGCAGCCACTCGTCGGATTCACTGCCCCGTTCATCCCGACTCGAGGTGTCGTCGGGCCCGCGTTCGTCGGCGGTGGTGTCGGGGAAGACGTCCCCGAAGATGCGCGCGAGCCGGGCCCTGTCGATCGGGGCCCGGCTCGGTGCTGCGTTCTCGGTCGGCTCGCCGTCCGACGGAGGGGAGGTGGAAATGGCTCAGCCTTCCAGACCGGACAGCTCGGTGATGACGTGCGACGCGAGAGGCGTCAGCGTCGCCATGCCGTCTCGCACGGCAGCGCGCGAAGACGCCAGGTTGACCACCAGCGTGCTTCCCGACACACCCGCGAGACCGCGCGACAAACCGGCGTCGAGGGAACCTGCTGCGAGGCCGGACGTGCGCAGCGCTTCGGAGATTCCCGGAATCTCCCGGTCGAGTACCTCCGCGGTGACGTCGGGCGTGACGTCACGTGGCGAGACACCCGTACCGCCGACGGAGACGACGAGGTCGACCCCGCCGATGACGGCGGTGTTGAGGGCGTTGCGAATCTCGACCTCGTCGGCTGCCACCGCGACGATGGCGTCGACGATGAACCCGGCCTCGTTGAGCAACTCAGTGACCAGCGGACCGATGGAGTCCTTGCCGTCACCGTGGGCGGTGCGGTCGTCGACGATAACTACCAGCGCGCGGCCGGCCAGCGAGGCTTCGATATCCATGGTCCCTACCGTAGTGGCCCCGTTCAACACGGACTCGACCTGCCCGAGGATCCCTGCGTTCATCATCGGCCGCCCTGTTCTGCGGTTCCCAGCGTGACATCGACGGTCTTGGTGTTCGACCCGTTTCCGTCCGAGTACGTAATGGACACTGTGTCTCCTGGTGCGTGGGAACGGATGGCAGCGATGAGGGCGTCACCGCTGGTGATGACACGGTCGTCGACCTTGGTGATCACCGACCCCTTCGGAATTCCGGCCTTCTCGGCCGGGCCGCCCGGCGTCACCTCGACGACGGTGGCACCGTTGGCGGCATCCTGCGACGGAACCTGGATGCCGATGATGGCCTGCGTGGCCTTGCCGGTGTCGACCAACTCGTCGGCGATGCGGCGGGCCTGATCGACCGGGATCGCAAATCCGAGGCCGATGGAGCCGCCCTGCTCCCCCGCTCCGGTTCCGCCGATACTCGCGATCGCCGTGTTGATCCCGATCAACTGCCCGTCCATGTTCACGAGAGCGCCACCCGAGTTGCCCGGGTTGATCGCCGCGTCGGTTTGCAGGGCATCGATCACGGTGTTCTGGTTGCCCGACTCACCGGAGGTCGACACCGGACGGTTGAGGGCGGAGATGATTCCCTCGGTGACCGTGCCTGCCAGCCCGAGCGGCGAACCGATCGCCACCACCTGCTGGCCCACCTGGACGTTGGCGGACGTTCCCAGTTCGATGGGTGTCAGATCCGTTTTGCCCGACGCCTTGATGACAGCCAGGTCGGAGACCGGGTCGGCGCCGACCAGGGTTGCGTCCGCGGTACTGCCGTCCGAGAAGGCCACCGTCAGCTTGCCCCCTCTCGCCGCCGCGCCGGCGACGTGATTGTTGGTGAGGATGAGACCGTCGGAGGACAACACGACCCCCGACCCTTCCCCACCGGATCCGCCGGCGGTTGCGACCTCGATCTGGACGACACTCGGGACCACCTTGTTCGCGACGGCCTGCACGGAGCCCGCCGGGGCGTTGGCCGCGGGAGTTGCGGTGTTGTTCTTCGGAGCGTCGAGTGAATTGGTGACCGCCGCGCCGTTGCCGTCCCGTTGGGTAGCGAGTGAACCGACGGCACCGCCGATGCCGCCGCTCACCAACGCCAGTGCGACAGCCCCGACGACGATGGCCGTCCGCGCGGGACGCTTGGCCGTCGCTGCCGACGCCGGCCCGTAGTGACCGGGGAACGACCCCGTGGGCGCTCCCTGCTGGGGTCCCGAGCCGTGCTGCGGCTGCCCGAACTGATGTGTGGACTGATGTGGAACGCCGTACGGGGCGCTCTGCTGGTAGCCCGCCGATCCGTAGGCCTGCGGGCCCGGTCCGGTAGGGCGGTGCGGCGTGGTCGGGAACTGCTCAGTCGGCTGGTAGCCCGGAATGGGCCGGGCAGCCTGGTCACCGGTGTCGCGACTGTTGCTGTCGGAACTGTTTCGATCTTCGGTCATCGCATCACTTCCATCTCCCGCGGCCACCCGCAGGGGCAGCCGCACCGTCTCTGTGTACGAGAGTGCCCGGTGGGACTGAGAAGCTCCTGAGACCGGCCTTTGAGTTTGCCCAACCCTTCCCCAGGTTATTCCGACTCCGGTTCCCCGGGAAGAACGATGCGGATGAGTGCACCGCCCCGCTCGGAGACGTCCACGGCAATGGTGCCTCCGTGCTTGACGACTACCTGCCGCACGATGGCGAGCCCTAATCCCGAGCCGGGCATCGAGCGCGACGCCATGGACCTGTAGAAGCGGTCGAACACCAGCTCGCGGTCTTCCTCGGGGATGCCGGGGCCGGCGTCGTCCACCGTCAGCTCGAGCAGTCCCTCGCCGGCAGGCTTCATCATCACACGCACCTGCTCACCGGTGGGACTCCACTTGGCCGCGTTGTCGAGCACGTTCAATACCGCCCGGGACAACCCGGCGTGATCGCCGTAGACGAACCACGGAACGGTGACGGCGGTGAAGTCGATTTCGTTGCGGCGGCGGCGCGCCCGCTCGAGGCAGCGTTCCACCACCTCACTGAGGTCGACGCGCTCGAACACCGTCTCGGGCGCATCCTCGCGGGCGAGATCGACGAGATCGCCCACCAGGGTGGACAGCTCCTCGATCTGCGCTACCACGTCGGTGCGCAGTTCGGCCATGTCCTCGTCCGGAATGTGCGGGGCGCCAGGGCGGCTCGACGCGATCAGCAATTCCATGTTGGTCCGCAACGAGGTGAGCGGTGTCCGCAGTTCGTGACCGGCGTCCGCCACCAACCGGCTCTGGCGCTCACGTGATTCGGCCAGCGCCCGGAGCATCGTGTTGAAACTCTCGGTCAGCCGCGCGAGTTCGTCGTTACCCGTCACCGGCATGGGGGTCAGGTCATCGGTGCGCGCCACCCTCTCGGTGGCCGCGGTGAGCCGCGCGATCGGCCGGAGCCCGGTGCGTCCCACCGTCGTTCCGGCGACCGCCGCGAGAACGACACCGCACCCACCGACCACGAACAGCACCCACGCCAGTCGGTCCAGCACCGCACCGGTCGGTGCGAGGCGCTGGGCAATCACCAGGGTGCTGCCGTCCTGGGTGCGCTCGGCCAGCACCCGCTGGTTCTCGGCAGTACGCAGCGACGTGCCCTCCTCACCACGGGCGACCGCCAACTCGGGCTCGCCGATGGGAACACTCGAACCGGGCGGCGTGTACGTGTCGAGGTCCGGGAAGATCAGCGCCACACTGATGTCCGTCGTGTACAGCGTCGCACCCGCGATGTAGCGCGGGTCGAACGTCACCAGATTGCTGTCGATCAACGCCGATGCGCGCGTACGCAGCTGGTTGTCGACGTCCGCGTAGAGCGCCCGGGACACCACCGCGTAGGCGGCGATCGCCATCACGGCCACCGCTATTGCCACTACCGACGCCGCGAGGAGCGTGACACGCCAGCGCAGCGACACCGACCGCGTCAACGGCATCGGTGGACGCATCTCCGGCGGCAGCTGAATCGGTCCGGTGTGGTAGCGGCCGGTGGCATGCGGTTCGTGCCCCGGCAACCCCGGCTTGTCGGCGGTTCGGTGGAACGGCACAGCCATCACGGCGGAGTCTCCCGCAGCACGTAGCCGACGCCCCGAACGGTATGCAGCAGGCGCGGCTCCCCATCAGCCTCCGTCTTGCGACGCAGATACCCCACATAGACTTCGAGGGCGTTGCCCGACGTCGGGAAGTCGTAACCCCACACTTCTTCGAGGATGCGGCCACGGGTGAGCACCCGGCGCGGGTTGGCCATCAACATTTCCAACAGCGAGAACTCGGTACGGGTGAGGCTGATGGACCGTTCGCCGCGCGTCACCTCCCTGGTGACCGGGTCGAGGGTCAGGTCCTCGAAGGTCATCTTCTCCGAGTCGATTCCCGGTTCGGGCGCCGCCCGGCGTAGCAGAGCGCGCAGCCGGGCGAGCAGTTCCTCGAGAGCAAACGGTTTGGGAAGATAGTCGTCGGCTCCCGCATCGAGTCCCGAAACCCGCTCCGACACGGAGTCGCGCGCGGTGAGAACCAGGATCGGCAGGTCGTCACCGGTGCTCCGCAGCCGCCGGCACACTTCGAGGCCGTCCAGGCGCGGCATCATCACGTCGAGCACCAGCGCGTCGGGTCGTGCGGCCGCCACCTTCTCGAGCGCATCGATACCGTCGACGGCCAGTTCCACCGAGTACCCGTTGAAGCTCAGGGACCGCCGCAAGGACTCCCTCACGGCCCGATCGTCGTCGACCACCAGAATGCGCATACCCGACAGTTTGACCCGGCCGACTGAGTAATGGCTGAGAAGGGTCGGTACGGAGCCGGATGTGATCACTCCACGATGCGCGGTCCCGGCAGGCTCCACTTTCGCCAGAGCGCGAGCAGACGGAGAACCGAGGCCAGCGCCGTGCCCGCGATCAGAGCGGCGTTCGGACCGGACCCGAGTTCACTCGACACGACCACCAGCGCCGACCCCAGGAGCGCGGGGATTGCGTAGAGATCCCTGTGGAGCAGCAGCGGAACTTCGTTCACCAACACGTCGCGCAATATTCCCCCACCGATGGCCGCCGTGCCCCCGATCAGGCACGAGGCCAGCGGGCTCGCGCCGTGCTCGAGTGCAATCACCGCACCCGTACTCGCGAACAAGCCCATACCCACCGCGTCGAGCACGAGAATCTCGCGGCGCAGTCGGCTAAGCGCCGAGTGCAGGAAGAACACCAGCAACGACGTGCCGAGGGCAGTGCCGAAGTTGGGCCAGCTCCCCAGCGACGTGGGCGGATGGATGTCCAGCAGGAGGTCGCGGACGATGCCGCCACCGATACCGGTGAAGACACCGACCACGCACACCCCGAAGATGTCGAGCCGCTTCGTCACGCCCACCAGGGCACCCGACGCCGCAAACGCCGCGATGCCCACCAGTTCGAGGATGTAGAGCAGCACCCGCCAAGGTTCGCACGCGAGCCTGCCGTCGTTTCGTCCCGGCCGGGCCTACCTGTCAGCCGGGTCCAGCAAGCCCAGCTTCACGGCCTTCACCAGCCGGCGGGGTACCCGGTGGGTGGTTCCCCCGACAGTCACCTCCACCAGCTCGGGAACCTGAGCCTTCCACTGCGACCTGCGACTACGCGTGTTGGACCGCGACATCTTGCGCTTGGGTACTGCCATCTTTCTTTCTCCTCCTTCGTCGCCTGTGAGTACTTCTTAACCACGGAGTGTTAAGAAGTACTCACAGGCGCTTGCGCACTCCATACCGGCGTTCGAACTTCTCGACGCGGCCCGCGGTGTCCATGACGCGTTGCGCGCCGGTCCAGAACGGGTGCGACTCACTGGTCACGTCCACCACCACCAGCGGATAGGTGTTGCCGTCCGCCCACTCCACGGTGCGGTCGCTGGTCACCGTCGACCGCGTGAGGAACGTGGTTCCGGTGCTGGCGTCCTGGAAGACCACGGGGTGGTAGTCGGGGTGGATGTTCGGTTTCATTCGTGTCCCTCTCTCGAGCTGTCGGGTTCTGCGTACGGTGATTCGCTGCTGTCGCAGGGGTCTTCGTGGAACTGGCCGAACGGGTCGGGCCACGACTCCCACGCGGCCTCGTCGGCGAGTTCTTCGTCGGTGACCAGCGCCCACTGGAGCGCCCGGTCGATGTCGCTGGGGTCGGCAGCATGCACCAGAACCACCATCGAGCTGTGCCGGTCGCCGAACCGTTCGTCCCAGCACAGGGCCGCCATCGCTCGCCGCGCCGTGGGGAGTTGGTCCTGTTCGGCCGGGGTCATCGCGGCCAGCCATCGATCCGCACTCGCCACCCGCAGTCCCCCACCGGCGGATTCGAGCCACAGCGCCTCATCGGGCTGCGTGGCGACCCACACCCGGCCGCGCGCCGTGACCACACCGTCCAGAAGAACGTCGATGGCCTCGTGCAGTCGCTCGGGGTGGAAGGGCCGGTTCGCCGAGAACTCGACGATCATGACCCCGCAGTCGTGCGACAGCGGAGGCTGCCCCCGCAGCAGAGGTGAGTGGGCGTTCGTCAGCTCGCCGCGCCGGGCACCCGAGGGGATTTCCATGAGCAACCGCTCGACGTCGAGTCCGTCGACGTCCCAGGCGATCGGTGCGCCGGGAGCGAGCCGCGCGAGGACGGCGTGGAGCCTGGCCTGCTGCCACCCGTCGCCGGCGCTGCCCGACACCACCAGGGCGTCGGCGAAGTCGACCTGACCGACGGCGACCTGCGCGACGGTCCGGTCGTCGTCAAGAGCCTCGTCGCCGGTCGCGTCGTCGAGCCACGACTGGGCGTCGATGCACGTGATCACGGCCTCGACACGGACATCGCGTGAGGCGGTTCCGTCAAGCTGGCCGACCACCCCGGACACCACCACGTGCTCGATTGCCCAGCACACGGCCTCGGGTTCGAGCCGGCGGTCGAGGTGCAACACGATGCGCTGCACGGAGCTGCGCGCATGAAGGCGGCGGAGCAACGGGAGCAGGTCTTCCCGGAGTGTGCAGGAGATACAGCCGTGCGCGAGCTCGAGGATTCCGACGCGGGTGCGCTCTCGCCCCGACTCCATCGTGGTGACGGTGCGCCGCACGACGCCTTCGTGCACGAGGTCGAGGTCGTGATGCACGACCACGGTGTCGTCACGGAGCAGCGACCGCGCGACGGTGTCGGTGGGGCCGCTCCATCCGGATACCAGGACGAGCGGCGTCCGGTGAATCTCACTCACGAGCACCCTTTCGATAACGATTGTCATTGCTTACCGAGAAACGCTACATTGGATTTTCGTCGTTGTCGAAAATGATTGTCATCACCTTGCTGACCGGTAGTCGCCTGGATGCGGGAGGAGACAGAAAGGAATGCCCATGTCGGCACATTGCCAAGTGACCGGACGCCGGCCAGGATTCGGCAAATCCGTATCGCACTCCCACAAGCGCACCAATCGGCGCTGGGATCCGAACATTCAGAAGAAGACATATCTTCTGCCCAGCGAGGGGCGGCGGATCACTCTCACCGTCTCCGCCAAGGGGATCAAAACCATCGACCGGGACGGAATCGAGGCCGTGGTTGCCAAGATCCGGGCCCGCGGAGAGAAGGTCTGATGGCCCGGAACGAAATCCGTCCGATCGTGAAGCTGAAGTCGACGGCGGGTACGGGATACACCTACGTCACCAGGAAGAACCGCCGCAACGACCCCGACCGACTGGTGATGAAGAAGTATGACCCCGTCGTCCGGCGCCACGTCGATTTCCGAGAAGAAAAGTAGAAGACACCCCCGATGGCGAAGAAGTCGAAGATCGCAAAGAACGAACAGCGCAAAATCATTGTTGCGCGCTACGCGGAGCGGCGGGCCGAACTGAAAGAGGTCATCCGCCGCCCGTCGAGCAGCGATGACGAGCGCGCGCAGGCGCAGACGGCACTGCAGCGTCTACCCCGGGACTCGAGTCCGGTACGATTGCGCAATCGAGACGCTGCGGATGGACGTCCGCGCGGCCACCTGAGGAAGTTCGGGCTCTCTCGCGTGCGTGTTCGCGAGATGGCACACCGCGGGGAGCTGCCAGGCGTCCACAAGTCGAGCTGGTAAAGGAAGAAGATGGCAGTCAAGAGAGCACCGTCGAAGAAGCCGCGTCCCGT
Source organism: Rhodococcus oxybenzonivorans (assembly GCF_003130705.1). NCBI lineage: Bacteria > Bacillati > Actinomycetota > Actinomycetes > Mycobacteriales > Nocardiaceae > Rhodococcus > Rhodococcus oxybenzonivorans. The sequence goes on from NZ_CP021354.1 coordinate 4,973,545, forward strand.
CGAGGGACGCAAGCCGAAGAAGAACCCGTTGTTCGCGGCGAAGATCGAGTACGTCGATTACAAGGACATCAACCTTCTCCGCACGTTCATCTCCGATCGCGGCAAGATCCGTAGCCGCCGCGTGACGGGCCTGACCCCGCAGCAGCAGCGCCAGGTTGCCGTCGCCGTCAAGAACGCTCGCGAGATGGCCCTGCTGCCTTTCACCAGCCGGTAGCAGCTTCTTCGCAGACAACCGAAGGCCGCGTAGTCCACGGACTACGCGGCCTTCGGCGTATTCCGAGCGGAGCTAGCCGAGCATCGCCTGCATCTCGGCAATCTCCCGCTGCTGAGCGCTCACGATGCCGGTGGCGAGTTGCTTGGCATCGGGATTCTCGCCCTCCGCCAGTTCGGTGTCGGCCATCTCGACGGCGCCCTCATGGTGCTCGATCATCATCGTCAGCCACATCCGGTCGAACTCGGGCCCCGACATGCCCATCAAGGTGGACATGTCGTCTTCGGACATCATTCCGTCGCCCGACCCGTGGTCCATCCCTTCGTGACCGGTGGACGTCGGAGCGGGGTTACCCGACTGAGCGAGCAACCCGGTGATCTGATCCATCTCCGGTGCCTGAGCGGCCGCGATCCGCTGGGCGAGCGCCAGCAGTTCGGCGTTGTCGGTGCGGTCGTCGACCATCTCGGCCATCTGCACCGCCTGCGCATGATGCGGATACATGCCGCGCAGGAACGTGACGTCGGCGTCGTTGAACTGTGCTTCGGCCCCGCTGCCGGCCTCGGCCGAGATCGACAGGGAGTGGGACGTCGACGAGGCGCCCGAACTGCTCGGGTCGGACGAGTCGGTGCCGCAGCCGGCGAGGACGAGCGCGGCGCCGGCCGCCGCGGCAATGAAAGCTGCATGGGTGGTACGCATGGAAAATCTCCTCATGGACATGCTTCGGGAAAGTGGCAGCAAGATCCGCCGGAGCCCTGAGCTCCGGACTCCCCGTCACACCCGCAGTATCGACAGCTGCGCCAATGACAACACGGTCCACGCCGGTGGTCCACGTCCGGACTGCACTCGGTCGACGCTTACCCGCGACGTCGGCGACGGCGCCTCGGCACCGGCCACGCAGGGCACCGTCGCACGCGTGAGCGCCGGTGCCACGACGACCACGCCGGCGCAGTGGTGTCCGTTGGGGTGCGACTGTTCGCACTCGTTTCCCGTGCAGTCGTGGCCATGGTTCGTGCCGGGGTCGTACGAGGCGGCCACGGCATGCAACGAACCGTCATGAGCCGGAGCGGAAGCGGCGGTGAAACTGTGCATCACAAGGACCGCAGCCGCCACCGTGACCAGCAACGCAATGCGTGCGGTGGGCGCACGCCTTCGTCTCGCCGCCGGGGTCATGACTTCCACTGTAGCGGCACATACCCGCCAGGGGTATGACGGTGACACCGAGCCTTTGGTCGCACTCGCATGCGCTCAGAGCGACGACAGGATATCGAGCCCCTGCTGCTCGAGGCCACCGATGGTGTTGGTGAGGATGACCAATCCGCGCTCGCCGCGCCGATCGAGAACCACGGTGCACTGGAAGCCGCCCGTCGCCCCGCCGTGGAGCGTGTACTCGCGCCCCTCGAACGGCACCACCGACCACGTCAATGCCCGGTAGGTGTTGCCGATCCACCGCTGGTCCATCGCGGCGCTGCCCGGCACCGTGCCGTCGATAAGCTGCCGTACGTAGCCCGCCATATCCGCCGCCGTGGACCGCAGCCCGCCGGCGGGAGCGTAGGCGTCGAGCGGCCACGGTTCCTGCGATCGATGCAGTACGTCGAATCCGCGGGTGGCGTCGGCGGGCAGGTCTGCCGCAGTCAGCGGTAACCAGGTATCCGACAACCCGAGCGGTACCAGCATCCGTTCGCGTAGGAGCGACGGATAGTCGGTGCCGGCTGCCGCGGCCAACGCCTGACCGAGCAACGCGAAACCGACCGTCGAATACGCGTAGGTTCCGCGACTGCCGAGCTGCGCCGACTGCACCTGCTGCAGCAGCGCCTCCCGGTCGTATGTGAAGGGATTGGTCGCGGACACCCAGTGGCCCACCGCCACAACGGCATCGGTGGTCATCGGAAACTGTGCCAGTCCCGACGTGTGCGTGGCCAATTCGAGCAGGGTCACGTCGGCGACCGGCGCACCCCGCAGCGGCAGCAATTCTCCGACGGTGGTGTCCTCCCGCACCTCACCGCGCGCCACCGCGTCGACGAACAGCTGCGCGGTGAACGTCTTGGTGAGAGAACCTATCTCGTACTCGGTGTCGTCGGCCGCACCGAAGTGGGCGAACCGGGTTCCGGACGCGTCCACGTATGCGACACTGGCGTTTTCGCGATAGGTGCGGCTCAGAACGTGTCCGGCGAGCGACACCAATTGCGGGTCACCGCTCGACGGGGGCGCCAGCGCAGACGTAGCGGGAGCCGTGACCGCCGTGAGAACGCAGGCGCAGAACAGCGCGCACAAAATGGTCGTCCGACGCAGCATCGCAACTCCTCGCGCACGTCCGAACGCACGTGCCTCTGCCGGTTCCCGCTCGAGCCTATTGTCACCCACCGGAAAGGCCCCCACTAGACTTCGGACGGTTTGCCGACAAGAGGCTCACCGGTCGAGGAGGTGCCCCGCAGCGTGTCGGGAATAGTTGCGGGATTCACCGTCATCTTCGTGATCATCGCGATCGGCTACATTCTCGGCCGGCGTGGAACGCTCGGAGCGGAGGGCGAATCCGTCCTGGGCAGGCTGGTGTTCTTCGTCGCGACACCGGCGCTGCTGTTCGATTCGCTTGCATCGTCCGACCTTTCCGTGATCTTTTCGCCGACGCTGGCCGTCGCTGCTGCGACCGCTTTGACAGTCGGCGCACTGTACATGGTGGTGGCACGGGTATGGCTGCGCAGGTCGCTACCGGAGCTGACGATCGGGGCGTTGTCGGCGTCGTACGTCAATTCCGCGAACCTGGGCATTCCCATTGCGGTGTTCGTGCTCGGTGATGCGTCGTTCGTGGCCCCACTGCTCCTGTTCCAGATAATCGTGTACTCGCCGATCGCGTTGACCATCTTGGACATCACCACGTTGCGCAGGAGCGCATCGCGACTCGAGACCGTAACCGCACCGTTCAAGAATCCGATCGTCGTGGCCGGCGCCGCGGGACTGGTGCTCGCCCTCGTCGACTGGACCCCGCCCGAAGCGGTGATGCAACCGTTCCGGCTCATCGGCGGCGCCTCCGTACCGGGTGCCCTGCTCGCCTTCGGTATCTCGCTGTACGGGGTGCGCGTCCTCGAAAAGGGAACGAGTCCACGCCGGGACGTCGCACTGGCGTCGGTGCTCAAGATCGGCGTGCAACCCGTCCTCGCGTACCTGATGGCGCGATACCTACTCGGCCTCGAGGGACACGAATTGTTCGCGATCGTGGTTGTGTCGACCCTGCCGACGGCGCAGAACGTCTTCGTCTACGCCAGCCGGTACCGGTGCGGAACGGTGCTGGCGCGCGACACGGCCTTCGTCACCACTTTGGCGGCGATTCCGGCAATTGCGCTGGTCTCGGGACTGCTCGCGTGACGGGGTTACCGTGGCTTATGCGCGTAATCGCCCTCGCAGTGCTGGCCTGCCTCGCCGTCGCCGGATGCGGGTCCACCTCGAGCACCGACGAACCGACGATTCCCCCCGAGATCGCATCCGCCGTCGACCCGAGCCCGACCCATCCGTCGTCCGGGATGCCCGTGCCCAGCGAGGTACCCGGCGAGGAATTCGGTACGGTGTTCACCGCCCGGCCCGACATCGTCCGCGCCCATCCGACCCCGTTCGAGTCGTGGTCCCGCGCCGACGGCAACAAGGTCGCGATCCATTTCGTCACCGGAACGCCAGAGTGTTACGGCGCCGATGCGACCGTCACCGAGACGGACACCACCGTCACCATCTCCCTACGCACCGGAAGCCTGCCGGAGTCGGCCGACAAGATGTGCATCCTGGTCGCAGTGTTCGGCACGCTCGAGGTGCCTTTGCAGGCGCCGCTCGGCGATCGTCGGGTGATCAACGGGTGAGCCGTTGAAGCACTGGTTCCTCAACGTCTGCATCGCCACCGCACTACTCCAGGCCGTCTATCACGCCGTCCGCGTTCTCGTCTCGTACCGTGTCCTCGCACTCGGCGGTGACGCGGTCACTATCGGAATCGTGACGGCCCTGTTCTCGCTGGCACCCCTGCTCGTCGCGGTCCGCATCGGGCGGGCGGTCGACCAGCGGCACGCGGCCGCAGTCCTGCGTACCGGCGTGGCGCTCACGACACTCGGTGTCGTGGTGATCGCGCTCAGCAACGACCTGATCGTGCTCGGCGTGGGCAACGTGGTCCTCGGGTTCGGCCAGATCCTCGTCACCGTGGCCGGGCAGGGATTCATCACCTTGCTGTCGAAACCGGGCGAGCTGGACAAGGGGTTCGCGGGCCTGACCCTCGGCGTGTCGGTCGGTCAGGCCGTCGGCGTGCCGGTCGTGGGGCTGATCGCGGCCCGCAGCTCGGACGGCGGTCCGGTGCAGACCACTCTCGCGCTGGCGGTCATGGCCGCGGTGTCGCTGGCGTCGATTCCGTTCGCGTGGCCGATCCGCGAGCGTCCGCAGTCCAGGAAGCCGGCCGCGAAAGACCAGCAGCAATCCGTCGCGAGCATGATCTCGACGTCCGGTATGCGACCCGCGGTGTTCAGCAGCCTCATCGTCCTCGCCTCCGTCGACGTCGTCGTGGCCTATCTGCCCGTGCTGGGCCACGAATTCGGTTTCAGCGTTCTCCTGGTGTCGTTGCTGCTCACCGCGCGCACCGCGGCATCGATCGTGTCCCGGGCGTTTCTGCCGTGGCTGCTCACCCGGGCACCGCGACAGCGACTGCTCGTCTCCGCGACATTGTGTTCGGCGCTGCCCACCGCGCTCCTGCCGTTCGTCCGCGATCCGTGGTGGATGGCCTTGCTCCTGGTGGTGGCCGGCTTCTTCTGGGGCATCGGGCAACCGCTGACGATGACCTGGGTGACCGGCCTCGTCACCGGCCCCAACCGGGCGGCCGCGTTGTCTCTGCGCCTGACCGGTAACCGCCTGGGCCAGGTGCTGATCCCCTTGGCCGCAGGCGCTATGGCCGGTGTCGCGGGCACGGCGTCGATCTTCGTGATCACCGGAGGTCTTCTGGGCACGGCGGCGGTGTCCACCTGGCGAGCCGTGCGTACTTCATAACCACCCGCGGTTAACAAGTACTCACGGGTGCCTAAATGTCGCACCGGCCGGTGTTCGACGCTCCACTTCGTCGGCTGTGGCGTGCGTCTCTCCTCGGCAGACTTGTCCCCAGTCACGCGTTTGCCAGATCAGGGGTCAGGAGCCACACGATGAGCTTTACCGGTGTCATTCCGAGCACGACCGACACTCCTCGTCCACATCAGGACGAGCGCGCCGAATCGAGCGCGGTACAGGCATCGGGCGACATCACTCCGCAGCTACGTTTCCTCGACCCCGCCGACACCGGGTCCGGGCGGGCGGCCGTGATGGTCTGGCCGCAGGCTCCCCTGCTCGCGGAACTCGTCGCGCTCTTCGCCGACCTCGGTTTGCGGGTTGCCTCCCATGAGCAGCTTCCCGCCGCCGAATCCAGCGAGACGGTAGTGCACCGCTTCGATTTCAGCACCGACGGCTCCACCTGGGACAGCACGACTCCCGGCCTCGTCTCCGCCGCGTTCGGGGCCGCGGCCGCGGGACATTTGGAGGTGGACGGATTTACCCGTCTCATTCCGGCCGCCAACGTGTCGTGGTCCGACGCCGTCCTGATTCGTGCGGCCTGCCGTTATCTCCGCCAGGTGGGACTCGGACTGTCGGAGCCGAACATCGTGGCAATCCTGTTGCACAACAGTAGTTTTGTGCGCGGGTTCGGCGCACTGTTCGCGGCTCGCTTCGATCCTGCGCGGACCGATCGGGGCACGGCCGTCGCGGATGCGGAGAAGATCCTCCTCACCGCCATCGAGAAGACAACGACGTTGGACGAGGACCGCTTGCTGCGCGGCATGTTGTCGTTCATCTCGGCCGTACTGCGCACCAACTGGTTTCAGCACGACCGCACGGCGGGAGCCGGCACCGCGGCGGCGTTCAAGATCGATCCTGCGCTGCTGTCGCTGTCCGCTCCCGTCACCCCGTACCGGGAGATCTTCGTGCACTCTCGGATAGTGGAGGGCAGTCACGTGCGCAGCGGCACGGTGTCCCGCGGCGGTCTGCGCTGGTCGGACCGCAAGGACGACTTCCGCACCGAGGTACTGGGACTGATGAAGACGCAGCACGTGAAGAACTCGCCGATCGTTCCGATGGGTGCGAAGGGCGCGTTCGTCGTGCGCACCGATCCGGCTCCCGATGCTGTGCGGCAGGCGTACACGACCTTCATCGAGGGACTGCTCGACGTCACCGACAACATCGTCGACGGCGAGGTGGTGCACCCCCGCGACACCGTGATCTACGACGGCGACGATCCGTATCTGGTGGTGGCCGCCGACAAGGGCACGGCGCGGTTCTCCGACCTCGCCAACAGTATTGCGGTGCGCCGCGGTTTCTGGCTCGGCGACGCCTTCGCCTCCGGAGGTTCGGCGGGTTACGACCACAAGGCGATGGGTATCACCGCACGCGGTGGATGGGTTTCGGTACGGAGACATTTCGCCGAGATGGGCAAGAACGTCGACACCGACGCGTTCACCGTGGTGGGAATCGGCGACATGTCCGGGGACGTCTTCGGCAACGGCATGCTGCTCAGTCGCGCGATCCGCCTCGTCGGCGCCTTCGACCACCGGCACATCTTCCTCGACCCCGACCCGGATTCCGAAGCGTCCTACCGCGAGCGCGAACGACTGGCCGCACTGCCGGGAAGCAGCTGGGACGACTACGACCGCGACGTGGTGTCCGCCGGTGGCGGGGTGTGGCCCCGGACCACCAAGACGATTCCGCTGTCTCCTCGGGTGCGCGAACGGCTCGGCGTCGAGGAAGCCGAACTGCCCCCGCACGAGGTGGTGAAGGCCCTGCTCACGGCCGAGGTCGATCTGTTGTGGAACGGCGGAATCGGAACCTACGTCAAGGCGTCCGCGGAAAGCCATGCCGATGCTGCCGACCCGGCCAACGACTCCGTCCGCGTCGACGCCGACATGCTGCGCGCCGCAGTGGTCGGCGAGGGCGGGAACCTCGGGTTCACCCAGCGGGCCCGCATCGAGTATGCGCTGAGGGGCGGCCGGATCAACGCGGACTTCATCGACAACGCCACCGGTGTCGCCACCTCCGATCGCGAAGTGAACCTGAAGATCGCGGTGGACGCGGCGGTAGCGGCCGGAGAACTGCCTGCCGCGGAGCGGAACTCACTCCTCGCTCGCGTCCAGGACGAGATTGCCGAGTCGGTGCTGGCCGACGCGTCGGCCCAGACCCTCGCGATCAGCCTCGCCGAGGTGCACGCCCCCTTCCTCCTCGGACGTCATGAACGGCTGATCGAAAACCTCGAACGGGACGCAGGACTCAGTCGATCCGCCGAGGTCCTCCCGACCGCAACGGAACTGACTGCACGACACCGCGCCGGGCAGGGACTGGTCCGTCCCGAGATCGCCGTCCTGTTGGCACAGTCCAAGAATCTCGTCGTCACGGAACTACTCGCCTCCCCGGTCCTCGATGACGCGGTGTTCGACGGCGTCCTGGCGGACTACTTTCCCGCACCCATCCGGGAGCGGGTACCGCAGCAGATCAGCGGACACCGACTGGCCCGCGAGATCGTCGCCGTGCTCGTCGCAGGCGACATGATCGACCGGGTGGGACCCGGACTGATCCATCGCCTGGAGGAGCGCCTCGGTGTCGGCACCCCCGACATCACGAGCGCCTACGCGGTGGTGCGGCAGGTGTTCGACATCGATCGCCTGTGGGACCAGGTACTCGCCTTGCCGGGTGCCTCCCACCGCACGAGGTTGAATCTGCATTTCGGCATCCAGGACCTGATCGAGCGCACCACGTCGTGGCTCCTGCGGCACCGCACCGCGGACACCGACGCTCGCGCGTCGATCGAGCGATTCACCGACCCCGTCCGCGAACTGGCTACCGCCCTGCCCCGGCTGACCGGTTCACTCGCGCAGGACTTGAGCACGCTGCGCATCCTCGCGCAGGCGTTCGCACTCGAGGACACCGCACGCACGCTCGGCTTGCCGATCACCCAGGTTGCGGAAACCTATCGAGAATTCGGCAGGGTCATCGGCCTCGACTGGCTGTCGGAACGGTTCTCCGTCGGCGAGACCGGGACCGCCTACTGGGAGACGATGGCGGCGGCCGTCCTCGTCGACAACCTGCAGGAGCACTGGCACGCGCTGATCGGCTCGGTTCTGCGGGACGCCTCCCCCGACACCTCCGCGGCGGTCGCCGTCGCCGCCTGGCTCGACCGGCACCCGACGGCCGCGGAACGGCTGTCACACATGCTCGGCGAGCTCCGCAGTCGCGATCGGGTGGACAATTCGAATATCTGCGTGATCGATGCCGAGCTCACTCTCGCACTGACCCGCTGCCGATGACCCCTATCGCCGTAACCCCATACCTCACCACCGATCGAAGGAGTTCGAAAGTGCCCACTCTCCAGCGAGATGTCGCCATTGTCGGTGCCGGCCCGTCCGGGCTGGCCGCCGCGACCGCACTGCGCAAGGCAGGCCTGTCCGTCGCAGTCCTCGAGGCGCGCGACCGCGTCGGAGGACGCACCTGGACCGACACGATCGGCGGGGCCACACTCGAAATCGGCGGCCAATGGGTCTCACCCGATCAGACGGCGCTGATCTCCTTGCTGGACGAACTCGGCCTCGAGACGTTCGACCGCTACCGCGAGGGCGAATCCGTCTACATCTCGGCCGCCGGGAAGCGCACCCGCTACACCGGTGAATCGTTTCCCGTCGACGAGACGACGCGGAAGGAGATGGACCGCCTGATCTCCATTCTCGACGACCTCGCCGCGCAGGTCGGCGCAGAGGAGCCCTGGGCGCATCCCCGTGCCCGCGAGCTCGACACCATCTCGTTCAAGCACTGGTTGATCGAGCAGTCCGACGACGCCGAGGCCCGCGACAACATCGGCCTGTTCATCGCCGGCGGCATGCTCACCAAGCCCGCGCACGCATTCTCCGCGCTGCAAGCCGTCCTGATGGCCGCGTCCGCCGGATCGTTCTCGCACCTCGTGGACGAGGACTTCATCCTCGACAAGCGCGTCATCGGCGGCATGCAGCAGGTGTCGATCCGGCTGGCCGCCGCGCTCGGGGACGACGTGTTCCTGAACGCACCCGTGCGCACCGTGCAGTGGAGCGAGCAGGGTGCCGTCGTTTCGGCCGACGGCGACGTCCGTGTAGAGGCGTCGCGGGTCGTGCTCGCGGTGCCGCCCAACCTGTACTCCCGGATCTCCTACGATCCGCCGCTGCCGCGCCGCCAGCACCAGATGCATCAGCATCAGTCACTCGGACTCGTCATCAAGGTGCACGCCGTGTACGAGACGCCGTTCTGGCGCGAAGACGGTCTGTCCGGCACCGGCTTCGGGGCCTCGGAGATCGTGCAGGAGGTGTACGACAACACCAATTACGAGGACACCCGGGGCACCCTCGTCGCGTTCGTGTCGGACGAGAAAGCCGACGCGATGTTCGAATTGAGCGAAGAGGAGCGTCGCGCCACCATTCTCGGCTCGCTCGCCCGCTACCTCGGACCGAAGGCGGCCGAGCCGGTGGTGTACTACGAGTCCGACTGGGGCTCCGAGGAATGGACGCGGGGCGCGTACGCCGCCAGCTTCGACCTCGGTGGCCTGCACCGGTACGGAAAGGACACACGAACCCCGGTCGGGCCGTTCCATTTCTCCTGCTCGGACATCGCCGCCGAGGGCTACCAGCACGTGGACGGCGCCGTCCGGATGGGTCAGCGCACCGCCGCGGATATCATCGCGCGCCTCGGACAGTAGGCCCCGGCGATCATCGCCCGGCAATCACGACTGCCGGGCGATGATCGCGAGCAGTAGTTCGGCGCGCACCCGCGCCACGTCCAGCCTGCAGTCGATCAGGGCTTCGATCCGCGCCATCCGGCTGCGCAGTGTGTGCCGGTGCACGCCCATCGCGGCGGCCGCCGACTCCCAATGCCCGTTCGCCTCGAGAAACGCCCGTAACGACCCCAGAAGCTCTGTGCCGTTGACGCGGTCGTAGTCGTCGATGGGCGCAATCATTATGTCCGCCAGCGAATTGAGTACTTCACGGGTCGCGCTGAACGCGAGTAGGGCACTGCCGGTGAGCGCCGCGAATTCCAGTGGTTCGGCCCCGGCTTCGGCCGCCGACGCCGCGAGTTGCGACTGCTCGATCGCCGCCACGACACCCGACAGCTCCCGTCGCCCGCTCAACCCGGCTCGGACCGCCTTTCGCGTGCCCGGGGGCAGCGCGCTCAGCATCGACCGTGCGAAGTCCACGTCGTCGGTTCCACGGAGAAGAACCGTGATCCGGGTGTCGTGGCGACGCGAGAAGAGCTGGCGCCCAACCGCGTCCATCGCCGCGGCGACCGCCGACTCCACCCGCTGCGCGAGTTCCAGAGTCTCGGCGACCACCGTCAGACCTCGTACCATCCCGTCGGCATCTGCCGCGCCCCGAATCTGCTCCCACGCAGGCGCCAGGTCGCGATCGTCGGTGAGCAGCAGACCGAGCGCGTGCGAATTGAGCTGATTCTGCGCGACGCGCAAGCGAGCGGGCTTCTCGAAGTCCAGCGCCAGCAGCGAATTGGCGTGACCCAGCAGAATCTGATCGACGTGGCTGAGCGCCGTCGGACTGATCACCGCCAAATGCCCGTGCGGGGTGCTTCCGACACTGATCTGCTGGACGGTGATGGAGGCCCCCGACCGCGCCAGCGACACGCTGCTCGACGCTCCACCCGTTCCTGCCGCCAGCACATCGCGCACTTCGTCGAGGACCTCGTCGTCCGGTCGCGCGGGATGGTGTTCGAGTACCCTGCCGGACAGATCGAGAAGTAGCACCGTGGCCGAGGTGGCCATCGCGAGTTCACGGACGGTGGAGCCGGTTCCGCCCGATATGACGGCCCGCGTCATTCGTGGCTGTGCCCGGGACGCCCGCAGGACCGACTCGTATTCTTGTTCGGCCAGACGGTTCATCACGCGTTTGACGACGGCGGCGAACGGGGTCGGCAACGGCACTTCCAGCAGCGGAAGACCGAGGTCGTCGGCCACGGCGACGAGGTCCTCCGGCACTTCCGGGTGCGACAGCCCCGTGCCGAATCCGACGGCGGCCACTCCCACGCCGTCGAGTCCGCGTAGATACCGGGCCCGGTCGGCCGCTGTCAGGGGCAGTCGCAGCCCGGTGGTGAGCAGCAGTTCCCCACCGGAGAGCCACCGGAACGGATCGGACAATTCGGTGGTGATGGCGAAGGTGATTTCGTTACCGAGGCCTGCGGCTCCGCCCCGGAGTTCGAGAGCCAGATCCGGCTGGGACAACATCCAGCGGACGGGAACGGTCATGTCGGGCTCCTGCGCGTTGCGGTCTGGTGTGTGCCACCTTGACCCGTCATCCCGGGAACATGGCTGGACAGATAGGCCATCGGAACCCGAGCATCGACTCCATTCTGTCAGAGGATTCGGTACCGGTGACCTCTACGGACACCGAAATACCATATTAACGAATTTCGTTCGTTTGAGGTCTTGCGCCTGGACCCGAGGCTCCGCATACTTAACGAATACGATTCGCTAAGTGATCCGCATCTCACCGGGAGAACGTCCCGCGAGCGGTCCGGCACACTACTCGAGACACGGAGTTCTCCTCGTGCAACCACCGGAAACCCCAAAAATTCGCGCCCTCCGCGTCCCCCTGACTGCCAGGAGCGGGATCGCCACGTTCAGTGTCTTCGTGGTCGGATACATGACCGCCAACCTTGTCCCGCTCATGATCATCGCGATGGTCGACGATCTCGGCGTCTCCCAGACGGTCGCCGGTGCCGTTCTGACGGGATCGTTGCTGGCATGTGCGCTGGTATGCCTCGCCACCACCCGATGGGCGGCCGGACAGTTCCGGCGGCGGCTCGGCCGGGCTGGCCTCGTCGTCATGGCAGCCGGGTTCGCGGCGGCAGCCGTCGTTCCGTCCGCACCGATCGCTTGCATCGCGACCGTCGTCGGAGGCCTCGGGGCCGGCGGTGCCGTCGCTGTCGGCGGCGCGGCGATGGCGGCGTTCACCAACCCGAACCGTGTCTCCGGGCTGAGCGGTCTCGTCAATCGCGTCGCCGTTACCGGTGTCCTCGCGCTGATCCCGATTCTCGGCACCCGGATGACCAACGCCTTCGGCATCGTGGCCGTACTCGCACTGGCCACTGCACTCACCATGACTTGGTTGCCGACGGCCCCCGACCTCGGGGCAGACACGACGAGAACCCGCGCCGAACTGCCCGAAGGGGTCACCCGGAGACGCGTCACGGTCGCCGGAGCGTCGCTGCTCGTGCTGTTCGCCGTCTGGGCGATCGGTGAGGACTCGTTGTGGGCGGTGTCCGGCATCATGGGATTCGAGCACGCGGGGCTGACCGAACAGCAGATGGGCTTGGCCCTGTCCGCATCGACTGCAGGTGGTATCGGTATCGCACTGATCCTCACCGCTCTGGGCTCCCGTCTCGGGCGCACGGTTCCCGTGGCCGTTCTGCTGGCACTAGGCGCCGCCCTCAAACTGGGCGCGTGCCTGACCACCGAGCCCACCACCTACCTGGTGCTCATCATTACGTGGAACACGGTCTACGCGGCGGCCTTCATCTACGTGGTGGCCATCGCGGCCGCACTGGATTCGTCCGGCCGCTGGTCCGCCCCACTACTCGGGACCTACCTGGTCGGCTCCGCGTTCGCCCCGCTCTTCGGCACTCTCGTCACCGAGGCCGTCGGTTATCCGTCGTTCGGTGTCATCGTGGCCGGGATCAGTCTCGTTCTGCTGCTGCCCATTACGGCGATCGCGTCTCTCTCTGCACGTACCGAAGCCACATCCCTCGCCGTAGGCCAGGATCCCACCGTGCGTTACACCACGTCGGTGATCGTCTGATGAATCCGATGGACAGGAAGAACACCATGACAGCGAAGGCCACCCACTACCGAGGCGGTCGAATCTTCACCGCCGCCGAGCCCGCGTGGGCGGAGTCGATGATCGTCGAGGACGGCCAACTGACGTACGTCGGGGATACGGTCACCGCAGACGCGCTGACCCGCGACGCCGACATCGTCGAACTCGACGGCGCTTTCGTGCTGCCCGGGTTCATCGACGCTCACACCCACCTGCTCATGATGGGGCAGTCGCTGCAGAAGGTGGATCTCCAGAGCGCCGTCGATCTGGCCGACATCCAGGATCGCATCGGGCGTTTCGCCGCCGACAATCCAGCGGCACCCCGAATTCTGGGGCGCAGCTGGCTGTTTCCGGCCCTCGGCGGCCGTCCGCCCACCCGGCGGATGATCGACGCGGTCGAAGCGGACCGCCCCGTGTACCTCGATTCCAACGACGTCCATTCCGTGTGGGTGAACACCGCAGCACTCCGCGAACTGGGGATCGACGACCACACCCCCGACCCCCTCGGCGGCCGGATCGAACGCGATCCCGCGACGGGCCACGCCACCGGGATGTTGTACGAAACGGCGGTGACCCAGATCGTGTGGCCCGCCCTCGCGAAGGTGGTCACCGACCACGAACGTGACGTCGCGATCGAGGCGGCGTTCGAGCGGTACCTGGCCGACGGCGTCACCGGAGCCGTCGACATGGCACTCGGTGCGGAGGAGGTGGCGGCGCTCGAGCGAGCCCTGGCAGCCGGGGACGGCACGTTGCCGCTTCGGGTAGCCGGGCACTGGCTCGTCACGCGAACCGATTCAACGGAGGAGAACGTCCGTCAGGTCCGCGAGGCCGCGACGTACGCCCAGCGTCTGCAGGGGCCGTGGCTGCGAATGGCCGGGATCAAGATCATCATCGACGGTGTCATCGACAGCTGCACCGCCACCATGAAGGAACCGTACTCCGACGGCACAAATGCCGAACCGATCTGGGATCTCGAGTCGCTGGCACCCGTGGTCACCGCGGCAGATGCCGCGGGACTCCAGGTGGCCATGCACGCCATCGGTGACGAGGCCTCGGAGATCGGGCTCACCGCGCTGGAAAAGGCAATCGCCGTTAACGGAATCCGGCCGCGTCGACACCGCATGGAACACCTCGAGACCATCACGAAAGACAACGTGCAGCGTCTGGCACAACTCGGTGTCGTCGCCTCGATGCAGCCGGTGCACGCCGACCCGGCGATCCAGGAGAACTGGCGCGCCGTTCTGGGTGACCACCGGGTCGAGCGGGCGTACCCCTGGCCCGAGATGACCTCGGCGGGCGCGGTCCTGGCGCTGGGTTCCGACGCCCCCACCGCACCGCATCCTCCGCTGCCCAACATGTACGTCGCGACGACGCGCAAGTCCGCGATCGATCCGACTCTGCCACCCAACCTTCCCGAGTACGCGCTCCCGATGGCGGACGCACTGGCGCACGCGACCCGTGACGCTGCCTACTCGTGCTGCTGGGACGACCTCACCGGGCAACTCGTCGCCGGCAAGGCGGCCGATTTCGTCGTCCTCGACGGAAACCCGTTCACCGAGGGCACCGGCTCGTTGCTCACCTCCCGCGTCGGGCTGACCGTCGTGGCGGGCCGGATCTGCCATCGAACCACTCCCCGGCCGCGCTGAAGGCTGGACAACTCGGCGCGCCAAGCGCTCTTGTTTTCACCATTTCGTCAGCTGCCACCACCTTGTGAGGCAGCGCACACTGACTACCAGATGCACTACGGACCCCGGCGAATGCTTGTCGGCGGGCCGTTCGCCCCCACGAGAGGAACGGTACGGATGTCGATCGACGTACTCCAGAACTACATCAATGGCGAGTTCGTCGCCTCGTCGACGACGGAGACCCTCGACTTGATCAATCCGGTGGACGAGAGTGTCGTCGGCCGTGCGCCGGTGTCCACCAAGTCCGATGTGGACGCTGCCGTCGAGGCGGCGGAGCGAGCCTTCATGTCTTGGGGCAAGACCACGCCGAGCGTGCGCCAGACGGCACTGCTGAAGCTGGCCGACGCGATCGAGGCGCACAGCGACGAACTCGTCGAGGCGGAGTGCCGCAACACAGGGCAGCCCAAACAGGTCATTGCCGACGAGGAGATCAAGGTCGGGGCAGATCAGCTCCGGTTCTTCGCCGGGGCGGCCCGCATGCTCGAGGGCAAGGCCGCTGGGGAGTACATGGAGGGATTTACGTCTTATGTGCGCCGCGAACCGATCGGCGTCGTCGGACAGGTGACCCCGTGGAATTACCCGTTCATGATGGCGCTGTGGAAAATCGGCCCCGCCCTGGCCGCCGGCAACACCATCGTCCTCAAGCCCAGCGACACCACCCCGAACAGCACCCTCGTTCTCGCCCGGTTGACCAAGGGCATCCTGCCGGATGGCGTGTTCAACGTGGTGCTGGGCAACGGGGAGACCGGTGCGACGCTAGTGGAACACCCCGCGCTCGGGCTCGTGTCGATCACCGGGTCGGTGCGCGCCGGCATCGCGGTGGCCGTTTCCGCCGCTCGGCAGCTCAAGCGCGCGCACCTCGAATTGGGCGGCAAGGCGCCTGCCATCGTGTTCGGTGACGTCGACATCGAGAAGACCGCCGACGGAATCGCCGAAGCGGCGTTCTTCAACGCCGGCCAGGACTGCACCGCGGCCACCCGCGTCCTCGTCCACGAGTCGATCCACGACCAGCTCGTCGATGCACTGGTCCGTAAGGCCGAGACGTTGAAGCCGGGACTCCCGGACGACCCGGACACGTTCTACGGTCCACTCAACAACATCAACCACTTCAACACCGTCAGCGCGAAGATTGCGGATCTGCCCGCCTCCGCCAAGATCGCCACCGGCGGCAGACGTTCCGGCGAGCAGGGCTTCTTCTTCGAGCCCACCGTGATCACCGGAGTCGACCAGCGCGACGACATCGTGCAGGAAGAGACGTTCGGGCCCATCCTCACCGTGCAAAGCTTCTCGGACGAGAAGGAGGCCGTGACCCTCGCCAACGACGTCCGGTACGGTCTGGCGTCGAGCGTGTGGACGCAGGATCACGGTGTCACGCAACGGCTCTCCGCTGCACTTGATTTCGGCGCCGTGTGGATCAACTGCCACATCCCGCTCGTCGCCGAAATGCCGCACGGCGGATTCAAGTACTCCGGCTACGGCAAAGACCTTTCCGGCTACGGCGTCGAGGACTACACCCGCATCAAGCACGTCATGAGCTCACACGACTGACCTCGACTCCCGTTTTCCCATCTACCGTCACGACCCTGAGGACTGCACCCTGATGAACGACATCCAGTACCGGCTGCCGCAGAAGCGAGCACTGGTCACCGAGCTTCCCGGCCCGAGGTCGGCGGCCCTCACCGCTCGCCGCCGCGCCACCGTGGCCGCGGGCGTCGGCTCGAGCGTGCCCGTGTACGCCGCGGACGCGGACGGTGGCGTCATTGTGGACGTCGACGGCAACTCGCTCATCGACCTCGGCTCCGGCATCGCCGTCACCAGCGTGGGAGCCTCGGATCCCGCTGTGGCCGAGGCAGTTCGGGAGCAGGTCGGACATTTCACCCACACCTGCTTCATGGTCACCCCGTACGAGGGTTACGTGCGGGTCGCGGAGGAACTCGCCGCCCTCACCCCCGGCGATCACGAGAAGCGGACCGTCCTGTTCAACTCGGGCGCCGAAGCGGTGGAGAACGCGATCAAGGTCGCCCGCCTCGCCACCGGACGCGACGCCGTCGTCGCATTCGACCACGCCTACCACGGCCGCACCAACCTGACGATGGCCCTGACCGCCAAGTCGATGCCCTACAAGGCCCACTTCGGTCCCTTTGCTCCCGAGGTCTACCGCCTCCCGATGTCGTACCCGTACCGCGATCAGGACGGGTTGACCGGCGAGCAGGCCGCCCAGCGGGCCATCAGCCAGATGGAGAAGCAGATCGGCGCCGATTCACTCGCGGCGATCATCATCGAGCCGATCCAGGGCGAGGGCGGATTCATCGTTCCGGCAGAGGGATTCCTCCCCACTCTGGTCGCCTGGGCGCGCGCCAACGGCGTCGTCTTCATCGCCGACGAGGTGCAGACGGGGTTCTCCCGCACCGGCGCCTGGTTCGCGTGCGAGCACGAGGACGTGGTCCCGGACATCATCACCATGGCCAAAGGCATGGCCGGCGGTATGCCCCTCTCCGCGATCACGGGACGGGCCGAACTTCTCGACAAGGTCCACCCCGGCGGACTCGGCGGCACCTACGGCGGCAATCCCGTCGCCTGTGCCGCCGCGCTCGCCGCCCTCGACACCATGCGGACATTCGACCTGCCGGGCCGGGCTCGGCACATCGCCGACCTCGTCCTGCCGCGGTTGCACGCCCTCGCCGCCGAGGTCGGTGTGATCGGTGACGTGCGCGGTCGCGGCGCCATGCTCGCGATGGAATTCGTCAAGCCCGGAACCACCGAACCGGACGCGGAGTTGACCAAGGCCATCGCCGCCCAGGCTCTCGAGCAGGGCGTCATCCTGCTGACGTGCGGTACCTACGGCAACGTGATCCGCCTCCTTCCCCCGTTGGTGATCGGCGACGACCTGCTCGAGGACGCGTTGACGGTCATCGAGCAGATAGTTCGTTCCTTCGTCTGACCCGTGCGCCTTTCTGGTTGCCATCGCTACCAGAAAGGCGCACGGGTGCGAAGCGCCCGCACCCCGACCAGAGGACTCCCATGACTGATTTCGAACGGCTCCGCACCACCCTGCCCACCGGCCTGTGGATCGACGGCGCCCAGACCGACCCGATCGACGGCGGCACCTTCCCGGTTTACGACCCCGCCACCGGCGAACACCTCGCAGACGTCGCCGACGCGGGCGGCAAGGACGCACTCCGCGCCCTGGACTCCGCCGCCGCCGCCGCGGACGAGTGGGCCGCCACCGCACCCCGGCAGCGGTCGATCATCCTGCGTTCGGCATGGGAGAAGGTCATCGAACGCACCGACGACCTCGCCCTCCTGATGACGATGGAAATGGGCAAGGCACTGCCGGAGAGCCGCGGCGAGGTGAACTACGGCGCCGAGTTCCTGCGCTGGTTCAGCGAGGAAGCCGTCCGTATCCAGGGCCGCTACACCACCTCCCCCTCCGGCAACGGACGGATCATGGTCACCAAGGTCCCCGTCGGCCCCACCCTGGCCGTCACCCCTTGGAACTTCCCGCTCGCCATGGGCACCCGCAAGATCGGTCCCGCCCTCGCCGCCGGCTGCACTATCATCGTCAAACCCGCCGAGGACACCCCGCTGACCATGCTGCTGCTCGCCGAGATCTTCGCCGACGCCGGCCTGCCCGCCGGTGTGCTCTCGGTGCTCCCCACCCTCGACGCCGCCGCCGTCACCGCACCTCTCCTCGCCGACCCGCGACTGCGGAAGGTGACGTTCACCGGCTCCACCCGCGTCGGCAAGATTCTCATCGAGCAGTCCGCCCAGCAGGTGCTGCGCACCTCGATGGAGCTCGGTGGCAACGCCCCGTTCGTCGTGTTCGACGACGCCGACATCGATGCCGCAGTCGACGGTGCGATGGCCGCGAAGATGCGCAACGGCGGCGAGGCCTGCACCTCCGCGAACCGCCTGATCGTCGCCAACTCGGTGCGCGAGGAATTCACCACCAAGCTCACCGAGCGGATCGCCGCACTCACCGTCGGGCCGGGCAGCCAAGACGGCACCGACGTCGGTCCCCTCGTCAACGACAAGCAACGTCGCAACGTGGCGTCCCTCGTCGACGACGCCGTCGCCGCGGGGGCCCGGGTCCGCACCGGCGGCAAGTCCGTCGACGGGCCCGGCTACTTCTTCGAGCCGACCGTCATCGACGAGGTACCCGCCGGCGCCCGCATCATCCGGGAGGAAATCTTCGGACCCGTCGCCGCCATCACCGGTTTCGACACCGAGGCCGAAGCTGTCGCCGCCGCGAACGACACCGAATACGGACTCGCCGCGTACATCTACACGCAGGACGTCGATCGCGCGTTCCGCGTCGCCGACAAGCTCGAGAGCGGCATGGTCGGCGTCAACCGCGGGGTGATCTCCGACGTCGCAGCACCCTTCGGCGGCGTCAAACAATCCGGGCTCGGCAGCGAAGGCGGCACCGAGGGCATCGAGGAATACCTCGAGACCAAATACATCGGCTTCGCGTAAACTCCCCGCCCCGAGCCAGATCGGAACCGTCAATGATGCGATTGGTCGTTGGATATCTCGCCACCCCCAGCGGGGAGGACGGTCTGGCCCTCGGGGCGCAGCTCGCCCGCAGTCTCGGTGCCCAGCTCGACATCTGCATGGTGCTCCCGCCGGACCGGACGGTCCCGGCGCGAGTCCCGGCCGAGACCGGCTACGACGACATCCTCGCCTCACGTGCCCAGCGCTGGCTGGAGGAGGCGAAGTCGTCGGTGCCGAGCGACATCGACGTGGACGTCCACCTCAGCTTCCACGAGTCATTCGCGCAGGGTCTCCTCGACGAGGTGACCCGGCTCGGCGCACAGGCCATTGTCGTCGGTGCCGCCGGCGACGGACTCCTGGGGCGGCACTCAATCGGTTCGGTGTCGACGGAGCTGCTGCACTCGGCACACGTTCCGCTGGCCCTGGCTCCGCGCGGCGCCCGGCATTCCACGGCCAAGCAGATCCGGGAGATCACCTGCGCACTCGGTACCCGCGCCGGCGCCGACGTGCTGCTGCGAACCGCGGTGAGAACCAGTGAACTCATGCAGGCACCCCTACGCCTGGTGTCGCTGGTGGCGCTGGACCCGCGGAACGACCTCCGCGACCACCGCGACACACCCGAGGACATCCGCGAACGCGCCGTCGCCCACGCACAGAGCACTCTCGACACGGCACGTTCCGCTCTGCCCGAAGAGTTTCCGATCTCCGTGCTGATAGCCGACGGCTCCACCGTGGAATCGGCGGTTCGCACACTCGACTGGCAGGACGGCGACCTCGTCATGGTCGGCTCCAGCCGCCTCGCCCAACCTCATCGACTGTTCCTGGGGTCCACCGCCGCCAAGATGCTCCGTGTCCTGCCGGTACCCATGGTCGTCGTACCGAAGCAGGAGTTCCCGCACAGTGAGTAGACCTTCCACCACACCCGCCCCGGATCCACGCTTGTTCCCCACCGGAGGTTCGACCATGACGAACGACGAAGTCGCACAGGGGCCCACCGCAGGCGGGGTGAGCGCCAAGGGCCTGGCCACCGGCACGGTCGGGACATTGTCCGGCGCGATTCTCGGAATTTCCTCCGTCGCACCTGGTTACACCCTCACGGCCAGCATCGGACTGATCGTCGCCGCGGTCGGACTGAAGATGCCCGCCATCTTCATCGCCGGATTCATTCCCATGTTCCTCACCGCCTACGCGTACCGTGAGCTGAACTCCGAATCACCGGACTGCGGTGCGTCTTTCACCTGGTCGACCAAGGCGTTCGGTCCGTACGTCGGATGGATGTGCGGCTGGGGAATGGTAATTGCCACCATCATCGTGCTGTCGAATCTGGCGGCGATCGCCGTCCAGTTCTTCTACCTTTTCATCGCCCGACTGTTCGACAGTCCGGGCATCGCCGATCTAGCCGGCAACAAAGTGGTCAACGTCGGCACCACACTCGTCTTCATCGGCATCGCAACGTGGATCGCGAGTCGCGGTATCACCACCAGTGAGCGCCTGCAGGTCGCACTCGTCGGCTTCCAGATGGTGCTCCTCATCGCCTTCGCCGTGGTCGCCCTCGTCCACGTCGGGGCAGGCGACTCGCCCGCGAACCTGTCGTTCGATCTCAGCTGGTTCGATCCATTCTCCGGACTTGCCATCGGCGCCTTCGTCATCGGTGTCACCGGCTCGATCTTCGCCTTCTGGGGATGGGACACCTGTTTGACCCTCGGCGAGGAATCGAAGAACCCCAAGAAGACTCCCGGTCGCGCGGGACTGCTGTGCGTCGCGACGATCCTGCTGACGTACCTGCTGGTGTCGGTCGCGGCGATGATGTATGCGGGAGTCGGCGAAGAGGGCCTCGGCCTCGGTAACCCGGACAACTCGGAGAACGTGTTCGGCGCTCTCGCAGATCCCGTACTCGGCAACTGGGGTGGCATGCTGCTGTTCCTCGCCGTGTTCGTCTCCTCGATCGCGAGCCTGCAGACCACCTTCCTCCCGGCAGCGCGCACGATGCTCGCCATGGGCGCGTACGGTGCGTTTCCGAAGAAGCTTGCCGAGGTGTCTCCCCGGTTCCTCGTGCCGTCCTACGCCACCGTCGTCGCCGGTGTGGTGACGGCCGTGTTCTACACAGTGGTCACCTTCCTGTCCGAGAGCGCCCTGCTCGACACCATTGCCGCGCTGGGAATCATGATCTGCTGGTACTACGGCATCACCGCGTTCGCCTGCGTGTGGTACTTCCGGGGACGGCTGTTCACCAGCGTCCGCAACGCTGTCTTCCGCTTCGTGTTCCCGCTGCTCGGCGGACTCATGCTGCTCGCGGTCTTCGTCATCTCGGTCGACGAGAGCATGAACCCCGAGAACGGGAGTGGCGCACAGATAGGCGGTATCGGACTCGTCTTCTACCTCGGGTTCGGCATTCTTCTTCTCGGTGCCGTCCTGATGGTGATCATGCGTTTCCGCAACCCTGCGTTCTTCCAGGGCCGAACCCTCACCCGCGAGACATCGGCGCTGCGGGACGAGAGCGATCTTGCCTCGGAGCCTGCGCCACCAAGCCTGCGATAAGGGTGCGCAGTCCGAACTCGAATGCTGCGTCGGCCCGTCCGGGGTTCGGTCCGGACGTTGCCAACGCTGCCCGCATCGGCTCGTTCGCCTCCGGGGCGGTCGCCCAGACCACCTCGGGGGCAGCGAGGTCGAGCGCGGAGCCCAGAACGAAGCTGTCGACCGTCGTGATGGCGTGGAGAACCTCCGCCGGTGAGAATCCGCCGTCCGAAAAGGCTTGCGCCAGCGCGTTGTACATTCCGAACGCCACACCGGATTGCACCGTGTGCGCGGTGAACAGTGGAATCAGCCGAGGATGCTCGGCGTAGTTGCGCCGATACTCGCGCGCCAGGGAAGCCACCGTCTCGCTCCACTTGCCGTCGGGGTCCGCCACCACGATGCCCGCCATCACGCGGGCGCGCATCAA
Organism: Rhodococcus oxybenzonivorans; assembly: GCF_003130705.1. Lineage (NCBI taxonomy): Bacteria > Bacillati > Actinomycetota > Actinomycetes > Mycobacteriales > Nocardiaceae > Rhodococcus > Rhodococcus oxybenzonivorans. Next base: position 4,995,745 of record NZ_CP021354.1, read on the forward strand.
TTCGATGATCTCCGCCCGCCCCGACACGTGGTTGTACAGCGAGGAGGGCCGCACCTTCAGCCGCTCGGCGAGACCCGGCATCGTGAAGTCACCGGTGAGGTCCACCAGGCGAATGGCCGCTTCCGTGATGATCTCCGGTGACAGCAGCCGCTGTGATGGCCGTGGCATGAGTGCGCCCCCTCTGGTCGATGTTTCGCTGCCGATGGCGGGGTCGAGCGAGAAAAAGTCGAATTCGACACGTTCCACCCCTTGATCGTCGAGCACTCACCCACCATACTTAACGAATCCAATTCGTTTTAGGCAGTCGCCGAACCGGACATCCGAGGACCACAATGTTGACGATCACCGCACCGACCACTCCCGCGCCCCTCACGAGGACGCCGAACACGGGGGCGCGGACGACCGAACGCCCCCTACTCCGCGTCGGGCTGGTGCAGCACCGGTGGCACGAGGACGAGCAGGACCTCCGCGCCGAACTCGACGAAGGAATCGCCGCGGCGGCTCGACTCGGAGCTCAGGTCGTCTTCCTGCCCGAGCTGACGCTGAGCCGCTATCCCGCATTCGTGGAAGGCGGTGACAACCCCGGCCGCCAGGCGGAAGACCTCCTGACCGGCCCCACATTCACCTTCGCGGCCAAGGCGGCGGCCGAACACGGTATCCCCGTCCACGCCTCGCTCTACGAGCGCGACGACCGCGAGAGCGGCGACCAGTACGACGACGGCCTCGGGTTCAACACGGCCATCCTCGCGTCCCCGTCCGGCCGACTGCTGGCACGCACCCGCAAACTGCACATTCCGGTGACCGCCGGCTACTACGAGGACACCTACTTCCGCGGCGGACCGGCCACCGATCCATACCCGGTGCACACTGCCCTCGACGGCGTGAAACTCGGCATGCCGACCTGCTGGGACGAGTGGTTCCCCGAGGTTGCTCGCGCGTATTCGCTCGGTGGCGCCGAAGTCCTGGTGTACCCCACCGCCATCGGCTCCGAACCCGACTTCCCCCAGTTCGACACCCAGCCGCTGTGGCAACAGGTGATCGTCGGGAACGGGATCGCGAACGGCACGTTCATGGTGGTGCCCAACCGCCACGGCAACGAAGGCCTCATCACCTTCTACGGGTCGTCGTTCATCTCCGATCCCTACGGCCGCATTCTCGTTCAGGCACCGCGTGACGAATCAGCCGTCCTGGTCGCCGATCTCGACCTTCAGCAGCGAGAAGACTGGCTTGCACTGTTCCCGTTTCTCACGACGAGGCGACCCGACACCTACGGCGCCCTCACCGAGCCAGTCGATCACGCCTCCCCCTTCGGGAAAGCCTGATGAGCTGGCGCATGCCCGCGGAGGGCGAACCTCACGAGCGGACTTGGATGGCCTTTCCCAGCGAGGGATACTCGCTCGGGGACACTCCCGCAGCCCACCACGAGGCCCGCAGCACCTGGGCCGCGGTGGCACACGCGATCGCCCGGTTCGAACCCGTCACCGTCGTGGTCGACCCGGACGAGATGGCCGTCGCGAGGGAATACCTCTCCCCTCACATCGACGTCGTCGAGGCCCCGCTGAACGACGCCTGGATGCGCGACATCGGTCCCACCTTCGTGGTGTCCGAGGACGGCAGGCTCGGGGGCGTCGACTGGGTGTTCAACGGGTGGGGCGGCCAGGACTGGGCGCGGTGGGACCGCGATTCCAAGATCGGCAGGATGGTGGTCGAGCGGTCCGGCGCCGAACTCGTCGAGTCGACGCTCGTCAACGAGGGCGGCGGAATACAAGTGGACGGCCTCGGCACCGTGTTGGTCACCGAGACCGTGCAACTCGACCCCGGCCGCAACCCGGGACTGTCCAAGGCTGATGTCGAGGCCGAACTCGCGCGCACTCTCGGCGCCACGAACGTCATCTGGTTGCCCCGCGGACTCACCCGCGACTCCGACACGTTCGGCACGCGCGGACACGTCGACATCGTCGCCGCCATCCCGTCTCCGGGCGTCATCCTGGTGCACGAGCAGCGCGACCCGGAACACCCCGACTTCGAGGTCAGCAGGACCGTCATCGACCTGCTGAAGCAGACCACGGACGCCCGCGGCCAATCCTGGCAGATCATTCCGGTGCCGGCGCCGACGGTGCTCCGCGACGACGAGGGATTCGTCGACTACAGCTACATCAACCATCTCGTCGTCAACGGCGGAGTGATCGCCTGCAGTTTCGACGATCCCGCCGACGAGGAGGCCGTCGCGCTCCTGTCGGCCGCCTACCCCGGACGTGACGTGGTAACCGTCGATGCACGACCCCTCTTCGCCCGCGGCGGCGGAATCCACTGCATCACGCAGCACCAGCCCGTCGTGCGCTGACGCGCCCGTGAGTACTTGTTAACCGCGGGCGGTTAACAAGTACTCACGGGTGGCGGAGCCGCCGGGTTAGGCGAGGTCGAACCGGTCGAGGTTCATCACCTTGTCCCACGCGGACACGAAGTCCCGCACGAACTTCTGCTTTGCGTCATCGGAGGCGTACACCTCCGCGAGAGCACGCAGTTCGGAGTTCGACCCGAACACGAGGTCGACGCGGGTTCCGGTCCACTTCACCTCCCCGGTGACGCGGTCGCGGCCCTCGTAGATCTCCGAGTCCGTGGACCTCGGCGCCCATGTCGTGCCGAGGTCGATCAGGTTCGCGAAGAAATCGTTGGTCAGCGTCCCCGGCTTCGACGTGAAGACGCCCGCTTCCGACCTGGTGTTGTAGTTCGCGCCGAGCACGCGCAGGCCCCCGACGAGAACGGTCATCTCGGGAGCGGTCAACGTCAGCAAGTTCGCCTTGTCGACCAACAGGAATTCCGCCGGTAGACGGTTGCCCTCGCCGAGGTAGTTGCGGAAACCATCCGCAGTCGGCTCGAGCGCAGCGAAAGACTCCACATCGGTCTGTTCCTGTGTGGCATCGGTGCGACCGGGAGTGAATGGCACCTCGACATCGTGTCCGGCATCCTTCGCGGCCCGCTCGACGGCAGCAACGCCACCGAGCACGACGAGGTCGGCAAACGAGACCCGCTTGTTTCCGGTCTGGGCGGTATTGAAGGACTCCTGAATTCCCTCGAGGGTCTTCACCACCTGGGCGAGCTCGGCCGGGTTGTTGACCTCCCAGCTCGCCTGCGGCTCGAGACGGATACGACCGCCGTTGGCGCCGCCCCGCTTGTCGCTGCCCCGGAACGAGGAGGCCGACGCCCACGCGGTCGAGACCAGCTCGGCAACAGTCAGTCCGGACCCGAGGATCTGACTCTTCAGCGACGCGATGTCGTCGGCATCGATGAGCTCGTGAGTGACCACGGGGATGGGGTCCTGCCACAGCAGGGTCTCGTCCGGGACCAGCGGTCCGAGGTAACGGGCGACCGGGCCCATGTCGCGGTGGGTCAGCTTGTACCAGGCCTTGGCGAATTCGTCCGCGAGCTCCTCGGGGTGGTCGAGCCAGCGACGGGTGATCTTCTCGTAGGCAGGGTCGATCCGCAGGGAGAGGTCGGTGGTCAGCATGGTGGGGGCGTGCCGCACCGAGGGGTCGAAGGCGTCGGGAACGGTGCCGGTACCAGCGCCGCCCTTCGCGATCCACTGGTTGGCGCCGGCGGGGCTCTTACTCAGCTCCCATTCGTAGCCGTACAGGGTTTCCAGGAAGCTGTTGTCCCACGTGGTCGGGGTAGGTGTCCACGTCACCTCGAGGCCACTGGTGATGGCGTCCTTGCCCTTACCTGTGCCGAAGGAGCTCTTCCAGCCCAGACCCTGCTCCTCGAGCGGTGCAGCCTCGGGCTCCGGGCCGACGTGGTCGGCGGGGCCGGCGCCGTGGGTCTTGCCGAAGGTGTGGCCACCGACGATCAGTGCGGCCGTTTCGACATCGTTCATCGCCATCCTGGCGAACGTCTCACGGATGTCCGTGGCGGCGGCGAGCGGGTCCGGGTTGCCGTTCGGGCCTTCGGGATTGACGTAAATCAGACCCATCTGCACCGCACCGAGCGGCTTCTCGAGGTCTCGCTCACCGGTATAACGCTCGTCGCCGAGCCAGGTGAGTTCCGGGCCCCAGTAGACGTCTTCCTCGGGCTCCCACTGATCCACCCGGCCCGCGCCGAATCCGAAAGTCTCGAAGCCCATCGACTCGAGGGCGCAGTTGCCGGCGAAGACGATCAAGTCGGCCCACGAGATGGTCTTGCCGTACTTCTTCTTCACCGGCCACAGCAGGTGCCGTGCCTTGTCGAGGTTCGCGTTGTCGGGCCAGCTGTTCAACGGCGCGAAGCGCTGCATCCCGGCGCCGGCGCCGCCGCGACCGTCGGTCACGCGGTAGGTGCCCGCGGCGTGCCACGCCATGCGGACGAAGAGGGGGCCGTAGTGGCCGTAGTCGGCGGGCCACCAGTCCTGCGAGGTGGTCATGACCTCCTCGATGTCACGCTTCAGAGCCTCGAAGTCCAGGTTCGCGAGTTCCCGGGTGTAGTCGAAGTCCTCGTCCATGGGGTTACGCACGGCGGGGTTCTTCTGCAGGATCTTCAGGTTGAGCTGGTTCGGCCACCAGTCACGGTTACCGCCGCCCCGAGTCGGATGCTCGAGCCGACCGTGCGCGACGGGGCAGCCGCCGCTCTCCGCAGGTTCCGTTTGGGCCTCGGCGATGGGCGGGTGCTCTTCTGCGAGAGTCCGGGTGGTGTCAGACACGACATTCCTTCCAAAAGGGGATAATTCGGGCTGTTGATGGATGAGCGCTACGAGGTGAGCGATGTCGAGCAGTTGGCGCACAGGCCCCAGAAGATGAGCTCCGCCTCGTCGACACGGAATCCGTTGTCGTGGACAGCGGGTAGGCACGGCGACTCACCGACAGCGCAATCGACGTCCGCGATGGCTGCGCAGGACCGGCAGACCACGTGATGATGGTTGTCACCGACCCGCGTCTCGTAGCGAGCCACCAAACCCGCCGGCTGGATCTTGCGCACCAAACCGGCAGCAGTCGCCGTGCGCAAAATGCCGTACACCGCCTGCTGAGACACACCGGGAAGCACTGCACGCACTTCTCCGAGGATCGTCTCCGTGTCGGCGTGCGGATTCTTTTGCACTGCCTCCAGCACTGCCACTCGAGGACGCGTCACACGCAGCTCGGCCGCACGCAATTGCTCTGCGTACACTATGACCTACCAATCTGGAACGAGTCAAGACTTTGCGAAAATATCTGGCAATTCATGCAACTCGGATGCCAGGCAGGACAACGACGTGGTGCCGCATCCGTTCGAATCACGAAGAACGTTCAGCTGCATCGAATGGCATAGTGCCGTGTCGCGGATGAGCAACGGCGGGCTGCGGTACCCGAAGGTGCAGTATCGCAGCCGCGTGCCCGCTCCACGGATCTCTCGATCCGTGGAGCGGTCAGCGTTGCGGCGCAATCAGCGAGCGATCTTTTCCTTCAGCCAGTCATGGAACTCGCCGATGTGGTGCTCGCTGGGCACGAGCACGCCACCGTCGCGGTAGCGGCGCGAGGCCATCGCGGGCTGGCACCGCTCGCACGCGTCGAAGTCCTGCTGATTGACCCGATGGAACAGTTCGACGGAGCGGTCGAGATCCTTTCCGCTCGCGATCACGTCGGGCAGGTACAGCCAGTCGCATTCGACGATGGTGTGGTCGGCCGCCAGTGGGAACATCCGGTGGACGATGACGTGATCGGGGACGAGATTGACGAACACCGTCGGTCGCACGGTGATCGCGTAGTAGCGCCGGTCCTGCTCCGGGGCGATACCGGGGATGACGTCGTGACCGGCCGAGCCGTCGACGGTGAACCCTTCGACATCCTCACCGAACTCGGCACCGTGCCCGACGTAGTACTGCGCCGCATAGCCGTCGGCAAATTCCGGCAGAACCTCGGTCAATTCCGGGTGGATCGTCGCGCAGTGGTAGCACTCCATGAAGTTCTCGATGATGAGCTTCCAATTGGCCTTCACGTCGTAAACGATGCGACGGCCGAGATCCAAGTCAGCGATGTTGTATCGATCGATCGATTCCACGTCGCCAAGTCGGTCGCGAATGTCCTGAATGACTGTCTCGTCGAAGGACTCGGGCTCGTCGGCGAGATTGAGCCAGACGTAGCCGAGCCATTCCTGCACTGCCACCTTCTTCAGTCCGTATTCGACACGGTCGATGTCGGGCATCTTGGTCAGGTTGGGCGCCGCGACAAGCTTGCCTTCGAGGTCGTACGTCCATGCGTGGTACGGGCACTGGAAAGACCTCTTGACCTCTCCGCTCTCTTCCATGCACAGCCGGGCGCCGCGGTGGGCGCAGATGTTGAGGAAGGCACGGATCTCGCCGGTCCTGGATCGTGTCACGATGACGCTTTCCCGACCGACCTGAACGGTCTTGAAAGCCCCAGGCTTGTCGAGATCACCCGACCGTACAGCGCAGAACCACATCTGCTCGAAGACCTTCTCTTGTTCGAGCGTGAAGATGTCGCTGTCGGTGTAATAGGCGCCCGGGAGCGTGGAGATGAGACTCTCGGGCAGGTGCGTGGTTGTCACTGTGGGGTCTCCCTTAGTGGTTGATCTCGTGGATCTGCGGGCTGGAAGAAGGTCTACAAAGGATCAGAGCGGTGCCGGCAGCGCGCAGAGTTGGCGGCGCCAGCGGGTGAACAGGCGGACCTGGTCGACGCCGAGGACTGCAACGGGTTGCCCGTCTCGGCGGTAGACGGCGAGGAAGCTTCCCGCTTCCAGACTTCCCTCTTCGATGGTGAATTCGGTATCGGGCCCGGCGATTCCAGCGAATTGGATACGCGAACCGTACTGATCGGACCAGAAGTACGGTGGCTTGACCTGCTGACCCTGATACTCACCCGAGAGCAGGGACGACACTGCGATCGCCGGGCGTTCCGAGGCGCCGGTCCAGTGCTCGACGCGGCGGTGGACGCCCGCGGTGTCCATCCAGGCCGCACAGTCGCCGACTGCAACAACGCCTGGGATCGAGGTGGTGCCGCCGCGGTCGCACAGCACACCGTTGCCGAGTTCGATACCGCTCCCTGCGAGCCATTCGGTGTTCGGGATGCCGCCGATGCCCACGACGACGACGTCAGCGGGCAGGTGGCGCCCGTCAGCGAGGTCAACGCCGGTCACACGGTCGCCCCCGGTCAACCCGGCGACACCCACACCACAGTGCAGAGTGGTGCCGTTGCCCCCGTGGAGTCTGGCGACCGCGGTTCCCAGTTGCGGGCCGAGCGGGCCGATCAGCGGCGACGGTGCTGCCTCGACCACCGTGACGTCCAGGCCCAGCTTGCGCGCTGTGGACGCAACCTCGGCGCCGATGAAACCGGCACCGATGACTACCAGTCGGGCGCCGGGTTTGAGGTCCGCGCGCAGCCGGTCTGCGTCGTCGATCGTGCGTAGGACATGGACGCCGGCTAGATGCTCGGTGTCCGGCCACGCCCTCGCACGTGAACCGGTCGCGAGGACGAAGCCGTCGGCGGTCAGCTGCGAACCGTCACTGAGCGTGACGCTGCGGGTGCCGGCATCGAGGTTTGTTGCAGATAGTCCGAGCATCCAATTCGCCTGGAGGTCTTCCCCTTCCGGCTCCAAGGTGAGGGAGGTTTCGTCGACGTCTCCGGCCAGATACTCCTTCGACAGCGGCGGCCGGTCGTAAGGCCGGTTGCGCTCCGCTCCGACAATGTTCAGCTCACCTTCGAATCCCTGTGCGCGCAGGGCACGCGCGGCACTGAGACCGGAGAGGGATGCCCCGATGACGGCGATACTTTTCATGCGTTCCCCTCCGCGTTGAGGCGGCTACGAATATCGGGCGGCAGGTTCGGCGCTTCGGTGCTGACCTCCACGTAGATCACCTCGTCCTTGATCAGGACCTCATGAGTTCGCACGGGCAGCTTCGCGGGTGGCGCATCGACCGCCCCGCTTCGAAGGTTGAACTTCGACGCATGCAGTGGGCACTCGACCTCACATCCCTCGAGCCAGCCGTCTGCCAACGAGGCGTCCTGGTGCGAGCAAGTGTCGTCTATTGCGAACACCTCGCCGTCGTCGGTGTGAAACACGGCGATCGGCGGGGAGGTGTCGACGCGGCGTGCGTCACCGCGAGGTAAGGAGGCTAGCGGACAGACCTCGAGCATAAGATGCCTCTCTGTAGCGCGATGCGAAACAAGTCCTGCGTTACGCAACAGTGTGACAATGGTCATAGCGCAGTGTCAAGAGGAGCTGCGCGCCCCGCCGAACCAATGGACGCTCGCAACTCCTCAGCAACCGCAAGGGGACACGGACACGGGAATTTTCACTGAAACTCCTAGTCACACCATAAATAGCGGAGGCCCCACGTTGTCAGCAGCCCGCAACATCGGCACGCCTTCGGGTCCGCGGGGAGGCGATCTGCGACCGATACAAGCTGAGCGACTCATGAGCCCCACGAACACCCCCACAGGGGCGTTGACCCGCCGGTTCAGCCGGTCTAAGCTATTCTGCGTCTGATATATCAATTGTCGTCACGGTAATCCATCCGTTATGGCGACGACCCCTCCCGGTCCGACGACGTATCTCTTGGTCTTCGCGCCCCTCGAGACCGACTCACCGCACCCCACGCGACTTCAGTCGCCAATCGGGTCAGGCGTTTCGTGCACGACCGACAACTCGCCGCACTGGTCCATTTCACCTATTCGTCACCCAGAAAGGCATATTCCGTGGCAACTGCGACACTGCTCGACGGCAAGGCCGTCAGCGCGCAGATCAAGGACAACCTGGCCGACCGGATCGCAGTGCTGCAATTGCAGGGAATCCGGCCTGGCTTGGGAACTATCCTCGTCGGCGACGACCCCGGCAGCCATGCCTACGTCGCCGCGAAGCACCGCGACTGCCGAAGCATCGGATTGAATTCCCTCGAGGTCCGCCTGCCGGCGACCGCTGCACAGGAAGATATCGAGGCGGCCGTCCTGCGGCTGAACGCGGACAATTCGTGCACCGGCTTCATCGTTCAACTGCCGTTGCCGAAGCACATCGACACCCACCGGATCCTTGCGTTGATCGATCCCGCGAAGGATGCGGACGGGTTGCACCCGACGAATCTCGGGCGTCTGGTGCTCGGGATGCCGGGACCGTTGCCGTGCACCCCCCGCGGCATCATCGAATTACTTCGTCATCACGATGTCCCGATCACCGGCGCTCGGTTTTGCGTCATTGGGTGTGGTGTAACCGTTGGTAGGCCACTCGGGCTGATGCTGACCCGCCGCAGCGAACATGCCACGGTGACCCTGTGCCATGAAGCGACGGTCGACACGGCTACTCACACGCGCGATGCCGACGTCGTGATTGCTGCGGCGGGAGTTGCCAACCTGGTGCAACCGGACTGGATCCGCGCAGGTGCCACTGTGTTGTCGGTGGGTATCACCCGCACGGTGGAGGGAATTCTGGGCGATGTGCATCCCTCGGTCGACCGCGTCGCAGGAAAGCTCAGCGGGGCTACAGGCGGTGTCGGTCCGATGACGCGGGCGATGCTGCTCACGAACGTCGTCGAGATGGCAGAAGGCATCGGACCGGGCTGACGTGTGGTGGCTCTCCGCTCCGAGGCAGTGTCAGATCGAGTGAGCTCAGGCGCTGGGCGTGACGGATTGCCGGAAGCCCATCCGTTCGCTGATCTCGGCGGCCGCCGCGATGACATCGGGCCCCACGAGGCGCATCCGGGCCTCGGTGAAGCGGTACACAGGCCCGGAGACGCTCAGCGCGGCCGCGATTCTGCCGTCGTAGTCCCGGACCGGCGCCGCGATGGCATTCAGCCCTTTCTCGTACTCTTCGACGACTACGGCGTAGCCGAGGCTCCTGGCCGCGTCCAGTTCCTCGTCGAGCGCCTCGACCGACGTGATGGTGTCCTCGGTAAACCTCTCGAGCACCGTTGCGCCTAGGACTTCATGCCGTTGGTGCACGTCCAAGTGGGCAAGGAGTATTTTTCCGCTTGCCGTCGCGTGCACCGGTGTCGGCTCGCCGATCCAATTCTGTGTGCCCACGGAGGCGGGCCCTCGTACCTGGTCGAGGTGGATGGCATATCGGGAGCGCAGAACGGCGACGTTCACGGTTTCGCCTAGTTTCGCGGCCAGTCGCTCGCATACGGCGTGACCCTGCTCCGTTATCTCGAGCCGTTCGGGAACAGACGCGGCGAGGCGCAGGATGCCTAAGCTCAGGCGGTATTTTCCCCGGTCGTAGGTTTGCACAACCATCTCGTGCTCTTCCAGCGAAGCCAGCAGACGGGACACCGTGGACTTGTGCACCCCGATTTCCGCGGCAATCGCACTGACCCCGACCTCACCATTGCGGGCGAGAACCTCCAGCACTTGAAATGCCCGGTCTACCGACTGGACACCGCCGTCAGTAGCCCGCGCTCCGTTGCTGTTGGTCATGGAGCAACTATACGAAAGTTCTCTTGGTGCTGACGGGCGCCCTGGTGCCGGGCATAGACCCCACGCATAGGTTCACCAATCAGCACGGTGACCCACCCGATCAGCGTGTCGCCCAAGTCGACGCTTCCGACGGATGCCCGCCGCCTCCTGGCCGACCCGGACACCTGTCGTACCAACCTGACAAACACTAATATATTAATCGTCGTCGATACATGCGAGGCTCGGCATGCACATGGCTTACCCATGGGCTCGTTCGCGGTCCTACGAACCAGCGAACGAGGCCGCGCAAACGTCCTTCAGAGAGCGCAGCGTGTGAGGAACCGGCCTCGTCCACGCTCTGGCCAGCTGGTGTCGATTCCACGCGGGGAGCGTAAATTCGCAATTTAGTGATCTGTGTCATTTTGACCGTAGGACTTGACATAGATCACAGTTGGCCGCAGTGTTGTTCCCCATAGAAAACGTCGTTGCGCCATAAGCAACACAATTCGGGACCGGGACGCCTCGCACCGGGCAGTCCGGACTCCGTTCACAAACCTACTCAGCGATGTGCTGCAGGGAGACCGATGTGACAACAAATGGCAACTCACTCGAGGCGGATACGGAAGCGACCCCCCACCAATCACGCCGCTGCGAGGTAGTCGACCCCCGCCTCGTCGACGGGGCCACCACCCCCCGCGCGGACGACTTGGCCACCGATCCTCGCGCCGTCGACGGGGCCACCGATCCTCGCGCCGTCGACGGGGCCACCGATCCTCGCGCCGTCGACGAGGCGGAAGGCGTCGCACCCGAGAAGAAGACCGATCGCGTGGTGTTCGGGATTACAACCGCCATCGTGGTGGCGATCCTGGGGTGGGGACTGCTATGGCCGGCCACCTTGACGAACACGATGTCGTCGATTCTGGACTGGGTGGTGACCAACCTGGGCTGGCTATTCGTCGTCTCCGCCACAGGGTTCGTCTTGTTCGCGCTGTGGCTGGCGCTGAGCCGGTACGGGCGAATCACCCTCGGCAAGGATGGGGAGAAGCCAGAGTTCAGGACCGTCAGCTGGATTGCGATGATGTTCAGCGCCGGCATGGGGATCGGTCTGATCTTCTGGGGCGTGACAGAACCGCTGACTCATTTCGTCCAGCCGCCACCTGGAATCACCGATTCCACGGTGGGAACCGCGATGGCGACCGCGCTTTTCCATTGGGGACTACACCCGTGGTCGATGTATGCGGTGGTTGGTCTGTCGATCGCCTACGGCACCTACCGGATGGGGCGCAAACAGCTCATCAGCTCGTCCTTCATTCCGCTGATCGGCCGCCGCGCCGAGGGGCCGATCGGCAAGGTCATCGACATCTTGGCTATCTTCGCCACAATGTTCGGCACTGCCGCTTCACTTGGCCTCGGAGCACTCCAAATCGGCTCTGGCGTAAAGGTTCTCGGGTGGATTGGCGAGGCCGGGACTCTCCTGGTCATCGCGATCGTGGCTATACTCACCCTTGCCTTCGTGGCCTCGGCCGTTTCCGGAATTTCTCGCGGTATTCAGTGGCTTTCGAACATCAACATGGTGCTTGCACTTCTTCTGGCCGTCTTCGTATTCGTCGCCGGCCCCACCGTGTTCATCTTGAATTTGTTGCCCACCACGTTGGGTGACTACGCCTCCCAAATTGCCAGCATGTCGGCGCGCTCGGCTGCATCCGGCGATGCGGCGACCGAAACGTGGCTCTCCTCCTGGACCATCTTCTACTGGGCATGGTGGATCTCGTGGACCCCCTTCGTCGGTATGTTCCTGGCTCGCATAAGCCGAGGCCGGACCATTCGCCAGTTCGTAGTCGGAGTAATCCTGATCCCGAGTTCCGTGAGCCTTGTATGGTTCGCAGTGTTCGGTGGGGCTGCAATCGGCGAACAGCGTGACGGAACCGACCTGTTCTCTCGCGGCACTCCGGAATCGCAGCTGTTCGGCATGCTGGATAACCTGCCACTTGCAGGCGCATCGTCACTTCTCGTGATGGCGCTGGTCGCAATCTTCTTCGTCTCGGGCGCGGACGCTGCTTCGGTAGTCATGGGAACACTGTCCCAACGTGGAACGCTGGAACCGACCCGCTCCACCGTAGCGTTCTGGGGTGTCGCCACTGGAGGCGTTGCCATGCTGATGTTGTGGACCGGCGGAACGGACGCACTGAACGGCCTGCAGACGATGACGATCATCGTCGCCGCTCCGTTCGCCGTTGTGATGATCGGCATGTGTGTGTCGCTGTATCGCGACATCACCCGAGATCCACTGATCACAGACCTTCGGAAGCCGCGGCGGGTGAGCACCCCGCACAGGTAGACCAGCACAACGTCAAGGCCCGCCCTGAATCCACCGGATAAAGGCCGGGCCTTGATGATTGGCTCGGCGCTCAGTTTCATACCTCGCATCCAGGCCGCCTGAGCGCCACGACATCGACGTCGACGTCGACGTCGAAGGGATGCTTACCCGCGCTTCTGCCGCGCACTACAACGGAGCCGAATGTCCTTGCACAACGTCACCACAGTCGCCGCACCCCCGCAAGAAACGGATTGGCACCTACAGGCACGGTGCCGGTCCGAAGGCATGGAGGTGTTCTTCTCGCCCTGCGGGGAAAGTAAGCCCCGGCGCGCCGAACGAGAACGAGCGGCAAAGGCAATCTGCGCCGCATGCCCGGTCATTGATCGGTGTCGCGATTATGCACTCACCACGAGGGAACCGTATGGGGTGTGGGGTGGGATGTCGGAATCCGATCGCCGTAAGAGCGCCGAGATCGGTACGGAACTGAGGGTTCGAAGCCTGCATTTTCTGCAATGCGATCGGCAGGAGCAACCGACGAAATCAACAGCTCCGCTCATTCGATCGCTTCACTCGACTTCCATGATGAGCTCCACTTCTACCGGTGCATCGGTCGGTAGCGCAGCCTCCCCGACCGCGGAACGCGCATGAACCCCGGCGTGCCTCCGCGCCGGCCGCGGTTCATGCGCGCAAGCTTCGAGTCGGGTGATACCACCCAAAGGCAGGGGTTGACCGCCCCTGTGACACACACTACTGTGATTGATATATCAGTTGTCGACTTGCCCCGCGGCTGCTGGTCATCCGTTCTCACTGAGCACGTCGACTGTCGGCCCACAGCGACAGCGCATGCCGAGGCGATCCGCGGGGAGCAGGCGATCGCACAACCACTCCAGGAAGGACCATCATGGGTTCACCGCGCGTAGTGATCATCGGAGCCGGCATCGTCGGCACGAACCTGGCCGACGAGCTCACAGCTCGGGGCTGGGACAAGATCACCGTCCTCGACCAGGGGCCGCTGCCACTGACCGGCGGCTCGACGTCGCACGCACCGGGCCTCGTGTTCCAGACCAACGCGTCCAAGACGATGACTGAATTGGCTCGATACACCGTCGAGAAGTTCATGAGCCTGGACGTCGACGGCGAATGGTGCTTCAGCCAGCTCGGTGGACTCGAGGTCGCCACCACCGAAGAGCGACTCGCGGACCTGCACCGTAAACAGGGCTGGGCCACCTCCTGGGGTATCGACGGCAGCATCCTCGACCCTGCCGAGTGTGCGAAGCTCCACCCGCTTCTCGACGAGAAGCGGGTCCTCGGCGGCTTGTACGTCGAGACCGACGGACTCGCCAAGGCCTCCCGGGTCGTCGTTGCGCTCGCCCGGCGGGCAGGAGCCCGCGGCGCGGTGTTCCAGGGGTCGACAAAAGTAATCGGTATCGAGCACTCCGGCGGCAAGGTCACCGGAGTCACCACCGATCACGGCGTAGTACCGGCCGACATCGTCGTGTCCTGCGCCGGCTTCTGGGGCCCTGACGTCGGTGAGCTGATCGGCATGGACGTGCCATTGCTCCCCCTGGCGCACCAGTACGCGAAAACCGGTCAGATTCCCGAATTGGTCGGTCGCAACACCGAACTCGCCGAGGCGGGCTTCCCGATCCTGCGGCACCAGGATCAGGACCTCTACTTTCGCGAGCACGTCGACCGCCTCGGCATCGGCACCTACGCGCACCGTCCGATGCCGGTAGACACCCGCGGGCTGACCGATAGCGACGAGATTTCCGACTCCGACATGCCGTCGATGCTGGCGTTCACGGAAGAGGACTTCGCACCGTCGTGGGAGCAGTCCAAACTGCTGCTTCCCTGCCTCGAGACCGCGAAGATCGAGCACGGATTCAACGGGGTCTTCTCCTTTACCCCTGACGGCGGACCGCTCATCGGCGAGTCCCCCGACATCGCCGGATTCTGGATCGCCGAAGCAGTCTGGGTGACGCATTCCGCCGGTGTCGGCCGAGCCGTCGCGCAGCTGCTCGTCGACGGCCGCTCCGAGGTCGAGCTGCACGGCTGCGACGTGCACCGCTTCGAGGAGTTTCAGCTCGACCCCGACTACGTCAGCGAGACGTCCCAGCAGAACTTTGTCGAAATCTACGATGTCCTGCATCCCCTGCAGCCCAAAATTTCACCCCGTGACGTACGGGTCAGCCCGTTCCACGCTCGGCAGAAGGAGCTCGGCGCAGTCTTTCTGGAGGGCGCCGGCTGGGAGCGCCCGCACTGGTACGAAGCAAACGCCCACCTGGTCCAGCAGCTTCCCACCGAGTGGCAGCCGCCGGCCCGCGAGCCCTGGGCAGCGAAGTTCCACTCCCCCATCGCCGCGGCTGAGGCGTGGAAGACCCGCACCTCGGTGGCGATGTACGACATGACACCGCTCAAGCGTCTCGAGATTTCCGGCCCCGGCGCCCTTGCCCTGCTCGAACGCCTGACCACAGGCAAGATGGACAAGTCGATCGGGTCCGTCACCTACACCCTCGCCCTCGACGCCGTTGGTGGGGTGCGCAGCGATCTCACCGTTGCACGGTTGTCCGACAACATTTTTCAAGTCGGCGCAAACGGCAACCTCGACCTCGACTACTTCCGCCGCCAGGCACCCGACGACGGTACCGTCCAGGTCCGCGACATCACCGGCGGCACCTGCTGCATCGGCCTGTGGGGACCTCGTGCCCGGGATCTGGTGCAGGCGATCAGCCGGGACGACTTCGCGAACGAGAACTTCAAATACTTTCGTTCCAAGCAGGTCCGGATCGGCGGAATCCCGGTCACCGCGATGCGGCTGTCCTATGTCGGCGAACTCGGCTGGGAGCTGTACACCTCCGCCGACTACGGGCAACGCTTGTGGGACGTGCTCTGGGCGGAGGGGCAGAAGTACGAGGTCATCGCCGCCGGCCGTGCAGCGTTCAACAGTCTGCGGATGGAGAAGGGTTACCGCTCGTGGGGCTCCGACATGACCACCGAGCACAATCCCTATGAGGCCGGTCTCGGTTTCGCGGTCCGCCCGCAGAAGGGTGACTTCGTGGGCCGCGACGCACTCGAGGGTGTCTCCGATGACACCGTGACCCGGCGGCTGGCGTGCTTGATGATCGATGACCGCACGTCGGTCGTGCTGGGCCACGAACCCGTTTTCGTCGACGGCAAGCCAGCAGGCTATGTCACCAGCGCTTCGTTCGCCCACACCGTCGGGGCGCCGATCGCCTACGCGTGGCTGCCCGCCGGCGCGACGGTCGACACCGCGGTCGAGATCGAGTACTTCGGTCGACGTATCCCCGCCACCGTCGTGGCCGAACCACTCGTCGACCCCGAGATGAAGAAGATCCGGTCGTAGTTCTCTGTCGGGGTGCCGGCTCGCTGCTCAGGGGCCGGCACCCTCGCTCGGTCACGTGATGGCCCTTTGCTTCATCTGAGCCCTTCCCCACCGACAGGACGACCCCACTCATGCGACATGACACGATCAGCGCATTTCTCGCGTCGCTCGCCGACCGCGTACCCGCACCCGGCGGCGGTGCCACCGCTGCGCTACACCTCGGTCAATCCGCTGCGCTCGTAGCGATGGTGGCTCGATACACGACCGGTGACCGGTACGCCGAACACAGCGCTCTGATCGAGCGTGTGTGCACCGGAGCGGATACGGTCCGCGAGCGGGCACTGGAGCTTGCCGAGGACGATATGGCGGCATTCGGTTCCGTAATCGACACCTACACGCTTCCCAAGAGCACTGATGCGGAGATCGCCGCACGATCGGCAGCGATCGAGAACGCTCTCGTGAGCGCGGCGCGAGTTCCGGCCGAGGTCATCAATGCAGCATGGGTGGTGGTCGCGCTTGCCGAGGAGCTCGTATCGGTCGCGAACCGCAATGTCGCCAGTGACGTCGCGGCTGCCGCAGAGGCGGCCCGAGCGGCAGCCACAACAGCTCGGGTCAATGTCGAGATCAATCTGCCCGGCATCACCGATGCGAACATCCGACAGTCCCTCGTCGACACTGCCGCCACTGTCGATGCCCTCACCGACCGCGCCGACGCCGTCACCGCCCGAGTGAGAAAGCAATTGAACCTCGTCGGAACGCCCAGCAGCGAGTGAGGTCTTCGTGGGTGAACTGCTGTCTCCCGAGGGTGAAGCCGATCGCCCGTCCTCCGAACGCTAAACGACTGCCCGGACGGCTTTTTCGAACCCCGTGACATGTTGACGCGCGATTTCTCCGGCGAGGTCACCGTCACCGTTGGCAATAGCCCGCAATAGCTCCCCGTGTTCACCGACGTGCTGGGGCACCGACGGTAGCCGCTCGAGGTAGAGACAGAAGATTCGGGTCGCGAGATTGTCGTATCGGACGAGGACGTCCTCGAGATGCGGATTGCGCGCGACCCGATAGATCGTCCGATGCACCGTAAGGTCCCATCGCATCAATTCGTGCCGTTCCATACCGGAAACATCGAGTCCATCTGTCTTGTCCGCCATGTCGAGAAGCAGCTGGCGGAGAGTAGGGGAAGCCGCCTCCGCCGCTCGTCGCGCGGCTACGGGCTCGAGATGAGCCCGGATCTCGGAGATATGACCGAGGTCGGAGACGTCGACACCTGTGGCGAACGTTCCCTGCCTAGGGAACGAAATGACCAGACGCTCCCCCTCGAGCCTCTTGAGCGCTTCTCGGACCGGTGTTCGCCCCACACCGAGCTCCTCGGCGAGAGCACTCTCGACAATTGCCTCGTTGGGGCGGATATCGAGCATGATCAACTTGTCTTGAATCGCGCAATAGACACGATCAGCGCGAGAGATCACGCCGGCATCGACCTCTATCGCCTGCAGCCCCATGGGCGTCATCTTAGCGTTCCACTCCGCCTCTTGACCCTTTCGCCGCAGCCTGAAATACTAATACTCATCTGATATATCACTTCTCTACTACTGACACTCTAGCCCTCGAAGCCATCGAGACACGGATGGTCTCGTTCGCCGCCACAACAAGCCCGATATCCACTCGAGACGCCGCCGTTGCCAGGGAGAGCGTCCAGCACCGAGGAGACGCACATGACCGAAACCTTCACCTTGACGCTCAGCTGCGCTCAGCGGCCCGGAATCGTCCACGCAGTCAGTTCTTTCTTGTTCGAACAGAACTGCGACATCGCCGAACACCAGCAGTTCGATGACACACAAAACGGTGCATTCTTTCTTCGCACATCGTTTGTCGCGGCGGGCGCCCTCGACGTGGAAAGGCTCACCGCCGAGTTTCGCAGTGTCGCTGACAAATTCGGTATGTCATTCAACTTCAACGGGTGCAGCGAGCCGCGCGTCGTCGTGATGGTCTCGAAGATGGGTCACTGCCTCAACGACCTCATTTTTCGTTGGCGTGCCGGCAATCTCGGTGGAGAGCTCGTCGCCGTGGTTTCCAACCACGAAACCCTTCGCCCAATGGCCGAAGCCGCCGGTCTGCCCTTCATCCACATCCCCGTGACGGCGGCGACCAAACCGCAAGCCGAGGCACAGCTCCTCGAACTCGTGGATCAGTACAACGCCGACCTGGTCGTGCTCGCGCGGTACATGCAGGTGCTGTCCGATGACGCATGCCGGAAGTTACACGGCCGTGCGATCAACATCCACCACTCGTTCCTGCCCGGATTCAAGGGCGCCAAGCCCTACCACCAGGCATTCGATCGCGGCGTCAAGCAGGTCGGGGCTACCGCCCACTACGTCACACCGGATCTGGACGAGGGGCCCATCATCGAGCAGCAAGTGATCCGCATCGATCACAGCTACGATCCTGCCCGACTCGCCACCGTCGGCCAGGACGCAGAAGCGCTGGCATTGTCTCGGGCTGTTCGTTGGCACTGCGAGAATCGCATTCTTCTGCACGGGCACAGGACCGTCATTTTCAGCTGACGGCCTTCGGCTGCCGCAGAGTCCCTCAGCCATGACGTTCTCTGCGGCAGCACATTTCCGAGTCCGATCGCCTGGGCGAAGCGTCGAGCTGAAAGGTGCTGCGATGAGACGACTGTCCGTGCAGTGTGGCACGAGAACTGACGAATACTCAGCGGGTTTCACCGGTCATGTGCTCGATGGTGGGACGCTTCGCATCCTCGCTCCCGACAAGCAGATCGCCGCGTCCTATCCAGCCGCCAGCTGGACCATCCTCGCCACCCAACCGCACGAGGAGTGAGAGCGTCCAGGCTTGGACCATCAGCTCATCGTTGCGAATCACCCACGACAGTGGTCTGTCCGCAGCGGTAAATCGAGGCAGCACCTAAGTCCCGATTGTTCAGCCGATTCAACATCGAACCCGGGTCGCTGTCCACGAATTCATCGAAAAAGATGCTAGTTCCGTCGCTTCATGCGCGCCCTGAGATGGCGCTACAGCAGGTCGCGGATGGCTTTCTCGAAGCCGGTGACGTGGGCGCGGGTGAGGGACGAGGCGGTGTCCTCGTCCCCGTCGACGATGGCGTGGAGCAGCGCTACGTGCTCGCGCACGTGGCCGGCGACGTCCGGCAACCGGTCGAGGAAGAGGCACCAGATGCGGGTGGCGTGTGCGTCGAGGCTGACGAGGATGTCCTCGAGGTGGGGGTTGTTGGACGCTCGATAGATCTCGCGATGGACGCGCACGTCCTTGCGCAGGACTTCGCGTGGGTCCTCACTGTCATCGATCTCGGCGATCTCGTCGGCGAGCACGGACAGCCGCGCCCGCGCATCCTGGGACGCGCTCCGTGCCGCGCGGGCGGCCGCGGTGGGTTCGAGTTGCTTACGGATTTCGGAAATGTCGGCGAGGTCGGTCATGTCGACGGCGGTGGCGAACGTGCCGCGACGCGGGTACGCGACGACGAGACGCTCCCGCTCGAGCCGCTTGAGCGCTTCCCGCACCGGTGTTCGTCCGAATCCGAGTTCCTCGGCGAGCCGGTCGTCATTGATCGGCTCGCCAGGGCGGATGTCCAGCATGACCAGGCGTTCCCGCACGATCTCGTACGCACGGTCGGCATTGGTGCCGCTTACGGATTGAACTTCCATAACCGGCGGCTGCGCCACGCTCATGTTCATCTCCCAAACAATTCCGGTAGAGCCTTGACTGCGATCCATCGCTGACCCTACTCTACCTTCAAGTTGATATATCAGTCTACAAGTCACTGATCTCTCAGAAGGGCGAACTCTTGACTCTCGACATCGACGGCCGCACGACAGCCGCACCGGCAGGCAATCCGACGCTGACCGATCAGCTCGCCGACCTCGACCCCGCCGTCCACCAGGCGATCGCAGCCGAACTCGAGCGCCAGCAGGGCACCCTGGAGATGATCGCCAGTGAGAACTTCGCCCCGCTCGCAGTGATGCAGGCGCAGGGCTCGGTGCTCACCAACAAGTACGCCGAGGGATACCCCGGACGCCGCTACTACGGCGGTTGCGAGCACGTCGACGTCATCGAGCAGCTCGCCATCGACCGCCTCACCGACCTTTTCGGCGCGAAATACGCCAACGTGCAGCCGCATTCGGGGGCGCAGGCAAACGCCGCCGCGATGGCGGCACTGCTGAAGCCCGGTGACGGAATCCTCGGACTGGACCTCGCGCACGGTGGTCACCTCACACACGGGATGAGGCTGAACTTCTCCGGCAAGCTCTACGACGTCGCCGCCTACCACGTCCGCGAGGACGATCACCTGGTCGATATGGACGAGGTGGAGCGTCTGGCCCGTGAGCACCGCCCGAAGCTGATCCTGGCCGGCTGGTCCGCCTACACACGCCAGCTCGACTTCGCCGCATTCCGGCGCATCGCCGACGAGGTCGGCGCGTACCTCATGGTCGACATGGCCCACTTCGCCGGACTCGTCGCCGCCGGGCTGCACCCTTCTCCCGTCCCGCACGCCCACGTGGTCACGTCGACGACGCACAAGACCCTCGGCGGTCCCCGCGGCGGCGTCATCCTCACCAACGACGAGGCCCTGGCGAAGAAGTTCAACTCCTCGGTGTTCCCGGGACAGCAGGGTGGCCCGCTCGAACACGTGATCGCCGGCAAGGCCGTCTCGTTCAAGCTCGCCGCCGAGCCGGAGTTCCACGAGCGCCAGGAACGCACCCTCGCCGGGGCGAAGATCCTTGCCGACCGATTGCTGCAGCCCGACTCCCGCGAGGCCGGTATCAACGTCGTCTCCGGCGGCACCGACGTGCACCTGGTGCTGGTGGATCTGCGCGAGTCCGAGCTTGACGGAAAGCAGGCCGAGGACCGGCTTCACCGCGTCGGAATCACGGTGAACCGCAACGCCGTTCCGTTCGACCCGCGGCCGCCGATGGTCAGCTCCGGTGTGCGCATCGGGACCCCCGCCCTCGCGACCCGCGGTTTCGACCTGGACGCGTTCACCGAGGTTGCCGACATCATCAGCTATGCACTGCGGCCGGCCACCGACGAGGACGATCTCGACGAACTCCGCGGCCGCGTCGACGCCCTCGCCCTGCGTTTCCCGCTCTACCCCGACCTGACGGAGGCGAACTGATGAGTGCCACCCAGCCGCCCGGCGCCCACCTGCCCGATCACCCCGACTTCCTGTGGCGTAACCCGGAACCGAAGAAGTCGTACGATGTCGTGATCGTCGGCGGCGGCGGACACGGCCTGGCCACCGCCCACTACCTCGCCAAGAATCACGGCATCACCAACGTCGCGGTCCTGGAGAAGGGCTGGCTCGCGGGCGGAAACATGGCCCGCAACACCACGCTGATCCGCTCGAACTATCTGTGGGACGAGAGTGCGAAGATTTACGAGCACGCGCTCAAGCTGTGGGAGGGCCTCGAGGACGACCTCGACTACCCGATCCTGTTCAGCCAGCGCGGCGTCCTCAATCTCGCGCACAGCCTGCAGGACGTCCGCGACAGCGTCCGCCGGGTGGAGGCGAACAAGCTCAACGGCATCGACGCCGAGTGGGTCGGACCCGACGAGGTCAAGAAGCTGTGCCCGCTGGTGAACATCTCGAGCGACATCCGCTACCCCGTCCTCGGCGCGACGTATCAGCCGCGGGCCGGCATCGCCAAACATGACTACGTGGCCTGGGGATTCGCGCGCCGCGCCGACGAGGCGGGCATCGACATCATCCAAAACTGTGAGGTCACCGGATTCGTCACGGACGGCAACAAGGTGACCGGGGTGCGCACCACCCGCGGCGACATCGTGGCCGGGCAGGTAGCGCTGTGCGCTGCCGGGCACACCTCGACGCTCACCGACATGCTCGGCATCCGCACCCCGGTGCAGAGTCACCCGTTGCAGGCACTGGTTTCCGAACTGCTCGAGCCCGTACACCCGACCATCGTGATGTCCAACGCGATCCACGTCTACGTCTCGCAGGCGCACAAGGGTGAATTGGTGATGGGCGCCGGTGTCGACTCCTACAACGGCTACGGCCAGCGCGGCGCGTTCCACATCATCGAACGGCAGATGGCGGCCGCGGTCGAGTTGTTCCCCGTCTTCGCCCGCGCGCACCTGCTGCGCACCTGGGGCGGCATCGTCGACGTGTGCCCCGACGCCTCCCCGATTGTCGGACGCACCCCGTACGACAACGTATACCTCAACTGTGGTTGGGGCACTGGTGGATTCAAGGCCACCCCGGGATTGGGCTGGTGCCTGGCGGACACGATCGCCAACGACGAACCGCACGAGTTCATCGCGCCGTTCAGCCTCGACCGGTTCGTCACCGGTGCCCTCGTCGACGAGCACGGCGCTGCGGCCGTCGCGCACTGATCCCCCGTCGCGCACTGAAATCAGGAGTCACCATGCAACTCATCGAATGCCCGTGGTGCGGACCCCGTGAGGAAACCGAGTTCCACTACGGCGGCGAAGCCCACGTCGTGTACCCGGAAGACCCCGAATCGTTGACCGACGAACAATGGGCACACTTCGTGTTCTTCCGTGCGAACCCGAAAGGTCTTTTCGCGGAACGGTGGAACCACAGCGCTGGCTGCCGGCGCTGGTTCAACGCCGTACGTGACACCGCCACCTACCGATTCCACAGCGTCTACCGCTTGGACGAGCAGAAGCCGACGATATCGTGAACGCACCCTTCCGCACCCGCCAGGGCGGTCGCCTCGACCGCGACACCTCCTACACCTTCACGTTCGACGGCCGGGAACTGACCGGTCACCCCGGTGACACGCTCGGTTCGGCCCTGCTCGCGAACGGCGTCCACCAGATCACCACGAGCATCAAACTCGGCCGGCCCCGCGGCATCACCGCGGCGTGGGCGGAGGACACCGGCGGCCTCGTGCAGATCGAGGAGCCGTTCCCCGAGCCGATGCTGCTCGCGACCACCATCGAGTTGTTCGACGGCCTCGTCGCCCGCGGCATCCCCGGTCAGGGACGTCTTGCCACGATCGCCGATTCGGCGAAATACGACGCCACGCACGTCCACACCGACCTCCTGGTCGCCGGCGCCGGCCCGGCGGGTCTCGCCGCGGCGCTCACCGCCGCCCGGGCGGGCGCGCGGGTGGTGCTCGTCGACGAGCAGAACGAAGCCGGCGGAGACCTGCTCGGGTCCACCGACCTCATCGACGGCGCTCCCGCCCTCGACTGGGTGGCCGCCGCGGTCGCCGAGCTCGCCACCTTCCCGGATGTGCTGCACCTGCAGCGCACCACCGCATTCGGCAACTACGACGACGGTTTCGTCCTCGCGCTCGAGCGTCGCACCGACCATCTCGGTGCCGAAGCCCCCACCGCGCTGAGCCGGCAACGCGTGTGGCGGATCCGGGCCCGGCACATCGTCGTCGCGGCCGGCGCCCACGAGCGTCCCGTCGTCTTCACCGACAACGATCGCCCCGGCATCATGCTCGCGCACGGTGCCCGCACCTTCCTGCACCGCTACGGCGTCAAGGTCGGCGAGCAGGCCGTTGTGTTCACCACCAACGACAGCGCCTACGAAGCGGCGATCGACCTGCACGACGCCGGTGTTCGCATCAACGCGATCGTCGAGGCCCGCGAACACGCACCCGCCCGCTGGCAGGCCGAATGCGACAAGCGGGGCATCACCATTCGCACTGCGTCGGTGGTGTCCGGCACCCGCGGCAACGGCCGGATCAGTCACGCCGTCGTGTCACAACGCGCGGACAACGGCACCCCAGTTCCCCTCGCCTGCGACGTCCTACTCGTCAGCGGCGGTTGGAACCCGGCCGTGCACCTGTTCTCCCAGGCCCGCGGCAAACTCCGCTACGACGACAACCTGGGCGCCTTCGTCCCCGGCGAGACCCTTGACGGAGTCTCCGTCACCGGATCCGCGAACGGTGTGTTCGATCTGGAGGGGTGCCTGCGCGACGGCCAGCACGTGGGCGCCGCTGCCGTGCGCAATCTCGGGTTCACGGCCTCCGTCACCGATGTCGATACTGTCGACCGTCATGCGGCGAACGACAGTGGCTTGGCGCCGCTGGTGTTGTGGCGGGTGCCCGACACCGCCGGCGAGGACACCCAGTTCGTCGACGTGCAGCGTGACGCGACGGTTGCCGACCTCGCCCGCGCGGTCGGTGCCGGGATGACGTCGATGGAGCACATCAAGCGCTACACGACCATCGGCACCGCACACGATCAGGGCAAGACCTCCGGGGTGATCTCCTCCGGCATCACGGCCGAACTGCTCGGCAGGCCGATCGAGACATTGGGCACCACCACATTCCGACCGCCGTACACCCCGGTCGCGTTCGCCGCCCTCGCCGGCCGCAGCCGCGGCGCCCTCTTCGACCCCGAACGGGTGACGGCACTGCACGATTGGCACGTCGGACGGGGCGCGGTGTTCGAGGACGTCGGCCAGTGGAAGCGTCCCCGCTACTATCCGCTGCCCGGGGAGGACATGGATGCCGCCGTGCTGCGCGAATGCGCCGCCGTGCGCCGCAGCATCGGCATCCTCGACGGCTCGACCCTCGGTAAGATCGACGTTCAGGGTCCCGACGCCGGGGTGCTGCTCGACATGGTCTACACGAACATGATGAGCACACTGAAGGTCGGCATGGTCCGTTACGGCGTCATGTGCGGCGTCGACGGCATGGTCATCGACGACGGCACCGTGATGCGCCTGGACGACGACCGGTTCCAGGTCTTCACCACCACCGGCGGCGCCGCGAAGATCCTCGACTGGATGGAGGAATGGCTGCAGACGGAATGGCCCCACCTGAAGGTGCGGCTCACCTCGGTCACCGAACAGTGGGCCACGTTCCCCGTCGTCGGACCGCGCTCCCGCGACGTGATCGGTGAGGTCTTTCCCGACCTCGACGTCACCAACGACGCGTTCCCGTTCATGGCGTGGCGCGACACCTCCCTCGGCGACGTCCACGTGCGGGTCGCGCGGATCAGCTTCTCCGGCGAACTCGCCTTCGAAGTCAACGTCAACGGCTGGCACGCACCCGCCGTCTGGGCACGGCTGATCGCCGCGGGCGAAAAATTCGACATCACCCCGTACGGCACCGAAACCATGCACGTGCTGCGCGCCGAGAAGGGGTACCCGATCATCGGTCAGGACACCGACGGCACGGTCACTCCGCAGGACCTCGGGATGAGCTGGGCCGTGTCGAAGAAGAAGCGCGACTTCATCGGGAAGCGCTCCTTCTCCCGTGAGGAGAACCAGAACCCGCTGCGCAAGCAGTTCGTCGGGCTGCTACCCCTCGACAAGCAGACCGTGCTGCCCGAGGGCGCGCAGATCATCGAAGAGATCCCCGACGGCGTCCTGCCGCCTCCACCGGTGCCGATGCTCGGCCACGTCACGTCGAGCTACCTCAGCGCCGAACTCGGCCGCCCGTTCGGACTCGCCCTCGTCAAGGGTGGGCGGGCCCGGCTCGGCGACACCCTGCACGTCCCGGTGAACGGAAACCTGGTCGCCGTCGAGGTCACCAGCTCCGTCCTCGTTGATCCAGAAGGAGCACGTCGCGATGGCTGACACCCTCGTCCCCCTCAGCCCCCTGCACGGCTGGGACCAGAAATTCTCCGAGCTCCCCGAATCGGTGAGCCTCACCGAGGAACCGTTCGTCACAATGGTCGACCTGTGGGTGGACCTGGCCGGGCCGGGCGGCTCTGCGGCATCGAACATACTGGGCGTGGACCTGCCCACCGCGCCCTCCACCTGCATCGAGGGCGATGCAGCGACCGCGATCTGGCTCGGCCCCGACGAGTTCCTGATCACCACCCGATCCCAGGCACCCGAAGAGGTCGAGGTTCAACTCCGCAGCGCGGTGACCCCACACGGTGGCGCCGCGATCGACGTCTCCGCACAGCGCACCACCCTGCGCCTACGCGGAACCCACGCCCGAGATGTCCTCGCGAAAGGATGCTCGATCGACCTGCACCCCAAGGTCCTCGGGCCTGGCGCCGCGGTCCAGACGATGCTCGCTCTTGCCGGCGTCGTCCTCATCCCGCTCGACAGCACCGGCACCGACTACCGGATCCTCGTGCGGTCGTCGTTCGCCCGATACCTCGCGGAATGGCTGATCGACGCCGCCGAAGAATTTGGCATCGTTCCCGTGTAACTGACAGCATCGGTCCGGTGGACGCATGACCCCGTCCACCGGACCGGTGTTCCCTTCGTGAAGGAGTGCCCGGATGGCTACGTCCCCGACGCTCACCGCCACCCGCACCGACCGACTGCTCGATGCTCTCGCACGCGATGTTCCTCTGGTCTGCGGCATCGTCAACGTGACCCCGGATTCGTTCTCCGACGGCGGCCTGTACCTCGACACCGCTGCCGCGGTCGAACACGCCTTGACTCTGGTCGCCGAAGGCGCCGAACTCCTCGACGTCGGGGGCGAATCGACACGCCCCGGATCCCGCCCGCCGTCCGTTGCCGACGAGATCACGCGCGTCATCCCCGTCGTCGCGGAACTCGCCAGACGCACAACGGTTCCGATCTCCGTCGACACGTCGAGACCCGACGTGATGCGCGAGGCAGTCACGGCGGGCGCGTCGATGATCAACGATGTTCGCGCCCTGCGACTTCCGGGCGCCCTGCGCGCCGCCGCCGAGCTGGACGTGCCCGTGTGCCTGATGCACATGCGCGGCGATCCCGACACGATGCAGAATTCGCCGGAGTACGGCGAAGTCGTGACCGAGGTGCGCGGGTTCCTCCTCGACCGTGTCGCCGCCTGCCTCGACGCGGGAATTCCCCTCGAGCACATCATGGTCGACCCGGGCTTCGGATTCGGCAAAACCCTCACCCACAATCTCGCACTATTGTCCGAGCTCCGACAGATCACCGATCTCGGTGTTCCCGTGATGGCCGGACTGTCTCGCAAAGGCATGCTGGGCACCATCACCGGCCGCGGCGTCGACGACCGTCAGGCCGCCTCGGTTGCCGCAGCCATGATTGCCGCGCAGAACGGAGCCGCCGTCCTGCGTGTCCACGACGTCGCAGCGACCGTCGATGCCGTTGCTGTACTCACCTGTGTGCGCGGCGCCATGGTGCGACGTTGACATTCAACTGGGCCCCGCCCGAGTTCGCGGGAGAAGTGGGTTGATCCGAGGCTTCTCTGGCCTGGTCCGCAAGCCGCGGCCATGGCCACACAGATCACCTTCCCGTGCTGATAGTCGTACGATCGTCGACTTCGAGTACTTTGCACGATGAGGCCGCCTTGACCAGGGTCTCCTCGTACTCCTCCATCTGATCGGACAGTGCGGTAATTGCGCCGCCGACGCCGAATCGAACGTGCGCATCGGTAACCACCATCGTTCGGATCGCTACCGACAGATCTGTGGTTCCTGACAACGATATGTAGCCGATTGCACCGGAGTACACCCCGCGCGCACCGCCTTCGAGTTCGTCGATGATCCCCATCGTCCTTATCTTGGGAGCTCCGGTCATCGATCCGGCAGGAAACAAGGCACGTATCGCGTCGATGACATGGACATCAGTGCGAAGCACACCCCGAACGGTGGAAACCATCTGATGAACCGACGCATAGGTCTCGATTCCGAACAGGATTGGTACGTGCACTGTTCCCGGCGCACACACCCTCGACAGATCGTTCCGTACCAAGTCGACGATCATCAGGTTCTCAGCCTGGTCTTTCTCGCTCAGGGCGAGGGAATGCATCAGGGCCGTGTCCTCGTCGACGGTGGCACCGCGCGGACGGGTTCCCTTGATCGGATTCGACTCCGCCGACCGGTCTGCCCTGACGCGCAGGAACCGCTCCGGGGATGCACTGACGACCGAGAGATCGCGCAAACAGAGAAGCGCGGCGTGCGGCACCGGATTGAAGCGCAGGATGTTAGAGAAGATTCGGCGCGGCCCGACGTCAGCATCGACGGTTGCCGTGTTGGTCAGGCACACTTCGTACGTCTCACCGGCCCGGATCAGTTCAAGGCACTCGTCGATCAGAGCACGGTATGCCCTCTCGCCGTGACGTAGTTCGAATTCCGCGCCCGTCGGACGTGCGAAGACAATCGGCGGGTCATCCCGGTCGTCGACCTCCTCCTGATCCTCCAGTGCGTCACCGACCGTGGCGAACCAAGCTTCGCTGCGCCGATCATTCGGTGTCGGGCTCAATGCGAGCGCGTAGGCACATCGTTGTTCGTGATCGATCACCACAGCTCGGTCGGCAAAGACCAACGCCGCATCGGGGTGCGGAGAGGTATGGGCCCGCACGCCGCCCGTTTCTCCTTTCAGCTCGTACCCGAGGTAGCCGACATAGCCAAGATGGAAATCGAAGGGAAGCGCGGGGTCCGGTTCCACGGCCCGAAGGCGAAGCTGCGCTTCGAGGTAGTCGAAGATGGATGCGGAAATCTGCTCGTCGCGAAGATTACTGCGGCTGACGTTGACAGTCGATGTGTTCAGGTCGTAGGTGATGTACTCGCCGTACGGTCCTGAGCAGTCGCCCATGATGGTAAATCGGGAAGCGAGATCCGATTTGACACTGCCATCGAGCCAGAAGGTGCCCGATCGACCGCCGAAGAGACTGTCGAAAAGCTGCGCAGCGTCCGGATATCGGTCCAACCGACGATGGTCGACGACGAGGCAAGGATGCCGACTACCAGGCGATGGCCGTCGTCGAGAGCTGGGCCGGGCCTTAGAACGTGCACCGCGGCAGGGACAGTGAGGTCCCGGAAGTTGGCCAATAGCTCCCGTCCGTATTCACTCGAGATCGATTCCGGATGGAATTGGACACCCCATAGTGGCCTGCTTCGGTGCCGCACGGCCATGACCAGTCCGTCAGAAGTCGTTGCCAGCACCTCGAGCTCTTCCGACAGTTCCACTGCGACGAGCGAGTGATAGCGAACCACATTCATCGGCGAAGGAAGCCCGCGGAAAAGGTCTTCGCCGGTATGCACGATGGAGGAGAGCCTGCCGTGCATGGGCTCGGGCGCCCGAGTAATGCGAGCCTCGAACAACGCGCACAATCCTTGATGCCCCAGGCAAACCCCGAGCACCGGTAGTCCTGATTCAGCGATGACACGAGCACTGATACCGAAGTCGGCAATGCTGGTCGGCGTGCCCGGACCGGGAGAGATCACCGCGTTGTCGAAGGCCGTGAAATCGATCGACTCCCACGTTGCATCATTCGTCACTACCGTCGGACACATACCGTTGACCGCGGTGAGCAATTCGAAGAGGTTGTAGGTGAACGAATCGTGGTTATCTATCAACAGGGTTCTGACCATCTACAGATCTCCTCGGTGCGCCTGCTGTCTCAGCTACCCGGCCATAATGCCTAGTATACTATTGCGCCTGCGACTGATATATCAATTACGACTTGCATAAGATCGGCCCGGCCCCCCTTTACCGGACCGCGTCATCCCTTACCGCAGCAACCGATTACCTCTTTGAGCTAGTCGCCCGGATCGCCGAAGTCAGCCCAGACATCCGACTTCCAGCCGCCCAGGGAAGTCGTCAGACGATACTTGACCACCACCGAGTTCTGATCTACCGTAATGACCATCACTGATATATCAATCGTCTGTTTTTGTCCGGTCAGCGTGATCAACAGGTACCTACGGGAGGTGCGGTGAGCGACGTCCACGTTCGGGTCAACGCTGCAGATTGTACGAACTGGGGAAGCCAGCGCGTCGGCACGTCGATCTCGATGGCCCCACCGGCAAAGCTTCCACCTGCGGCGAATTGCGCCGGCCAAGCATCGCCCTCCACGCCGACATGCGAAGGAAAAGCCATGGGAGATATGCAGTTGCCCACAGGTCGGATGTACACCTCATCGCACAGCTGGTTGGCGCTCACACCGGGAGAAGCCTTGTCGGACTACCCATTGAGAGCGGGCATCACTGCAACCGCTCTCGATGGTCTCGACATCGTGGGACTCGACCTTCCCGCAGTGCGGAGCACAGTGAACGCCGGCGCTCCGTGTGCACTGATCTGGTCGTCCTCGCGGACGGTGGTCACGATGTACGCTCCCCTCAGTGGCCTGGTCACGCTGACCAATATCGCTGCGATCGACGATCC
Organism: Rhodococcus oxybenzonivorans; assembly: GCF_003130705.1. Lineage (NCBI taxonomy): Bacteria > Bacillati > Actinomycetota > Actinomycetes > Mycobacteriales > Nocardiaceae > Rhodococcus > Rhodococcus oxybenzonivorans. Next base: position 5,025,804 of record NZ_CP021354.1, read on the forward strand.
TCAACTCGTAGCTCGCGACCCCCACTACTCGGGATGGTTGTTCGCCATCCTGCCCTTCCACACATCGTCCACGAAGGACTTGCTCGCTCCCGCTCAATACACCGATGAGCTCAGCGAAGCGATATGAGCGCGCATTCCTGCTGCCGTCCCTGCCTCCACCGCGTGCCCTCGAAGTGCACAGACACAGGATTGTGATTCCATGACCATTAGCGTGTTCGACCTGTTCTCCGTCGGTGTCGGTCCGTCGAGTTCGCACACCGTCGGTCCCATGCGAGCCGCCGCACGATTCATCTCCGACCTGCACACCCTCGGAGCATTCGAGGACGTCGTCGACGTGAAGGTAGACCTGTACGGTTCACTCGCGGCAACCGGTGCCGGACACGGCACGATGTCCGCGGTCCTACTCGGACTCGAGGGATACCGTCCCGAAGATATCGAGACCGACGAGATGGAACGCCGGCTCGAGATCATGCGCAGCACCCGCCACATTTCACTCGGCGGATCCCGTGACATCGCGCTCGCCGAGGATGAGATCATCCTGCGTCCATTGACCGTCCTGCCCTTCCACCCCAACGGAATGACCCTCACCGCCTACGCCGACGAGAACGTCGAACTACACAAGGAGACCTACTTCTCGGTGGGCGGTGGCTTCGTCGTCACCGAGGCCGAAAGCATCGAAACCACCCCCGCGTCGGCTGGCGGCTTGAATTACGGATCTGCGAAAGAACTTCTCGAACTCTGCGACCGCTACGAGTGCAGCATCAGCGACCTCATGCTCTCGATCGAGCACGAATCACGGTCCACCCTCGAAATACACGAACAGTTGCTACACATCCGAGATGTGATGGTCGAGTGCGAGCAGCGTGGTATCTCGCGCGACGGGTATTTGCCGGGTGCACTGAGGGTTCGCCGGCGCGCCCGCGACTGGTTTCTGCGACTGGACCGGGAGGATCCATATCGGGCACCAGAATTCGCCGAAGACTGGGTCAACCTTGTCGCCCTTGCGATCAACGAGGAGAACGCCTCCGGTGGCCGCATCGTCACAGCTCCCACGAATGGGGCGGCCGGAATCATCCCCGCTGTATTGCACTACGCCGTGCACTACACCCCAGCCGGCAGGGCCGACCCCGACAAGACCGCGATTCAATTCCTGCTCACTGCCGGGGCCATCGGCTCCCTGTACAAGGAACGGGCCTCTATTTCCGGCGCCGAGGTCGGTTGTCAGGGAGAGGTGGGCTCCGCCGCATCCATGGCGGCGGCCGGTCTGGCCGAAATCCTCGGCGGCACCCCGGAGCAAGTCGAGAATGCGGCCGAGATCGCAATGGAACATAGCCTTGGGTTGACCTGTGATCCCATCGAGGGCTTGGTCCAGATCCCGTGCATTGAACGTAACGCCATTTCTGCGGGTAAGGCCATCAACGCTGCGCGGATGGCGCTGCGCGGCGACGGTACTCACCGAGTCAGCCTCGACCAGGTGATCGAGACGATGCGCTCGACCGGCGCTGACATGCTCTCGAAGTACAAAGAAACCTCTACCGGTGGGCTCGCGGTCAACGTTCCAGTCAACTACGTCGAGTGCTGACACCGATTTCGACGCTGCACGGTGCCGCACTAGTCCACCACTGGGAGCCGAATGTGTCCCCGCGGCTCGACTTCCCTGGAAAGAAGGATGCTTGTTATGCGGGAGAATGTGGTCACCGACGAGCTCCGGCTCCTCCCAGCGCGAGCCGCGCAGTTCATCCGCCGGTATCCGGTCCCCCCTCGGGGAACTTGCGCACCCGAGCTGCGAATCTCGATCCTCGATGTCTTCATCCATTGCGCCGCCGTTCGTGGCGAAGCATTCGTCGCGTTCCAGCTGCTGCGCCGGTGCGGGCTGCCCGGTGATCACTACCTGCATGTCGACGTTGTCGACGAGGCGCTGATGATTCTCGATCAGTTCGAGGTCACCGAAGATGCGTGCAACCACGCGTTCGGACCGAACTGGCGACAGGTCATCCGGCACGCCATTGACGTCGCCGAAATTTTGCACAGCGACTTTCACTCACTGACCCGCACCGAGAGTCTGGTCGGCAGTCACCGGCGACTCAGTGCATGGATCGCTGCCCGTGATGTGGCCTGGGAAGCCGGACGAATCAAGAGTTGGTACCGCGCACAGGATGCGGCATGGGAACGCGAGTACATGGACGACGCCACCGTCCGTCTCGATGACCGCCTCTGCGCTGATGCCGCTGCCGCGGTGCGCGACGCGGCAGCGGCAGTCGCACTGGCCGACCTGGTCGGCACGGCCGACTTCACTGCGGTCCATTACGAGACTCTTATCGCCCCCTGGTGTCGGGCCCGTAATGACATGGAAACCACCCCGGTAGACCTCTCGGAGCGTGCGACTACGAAAACAACAGCGACGAGCCACCCCGATCGCCTCTGCGCCATCACCGCCGGTGTCGCCGCGCCGACCATCCTCTGAATTCGTTGGTCACCGACCACGGTGCGCACGCCCCGCAGCGTTCATTTTCCATCCGCTCCTTCCCACAACTTCGGGTCGCGGTGAAGATGCGCGGACTATTCTGGGGACAGCGTAGAGGTGGTGTATGCCAATGGCGGACGACCGGTGGGCCACTCAGCGCGAGCCGGATATCGCGGCCGAACTGTCTGCCGCTGGTTTCGACGACGCTGTGGAGATCGGACGGGGTGGGTTCGGGGTCGTTTACCGCTGCCTACACGACGCGGTAGACCGCACGGTCGCCGTCAAAGTTCTGACAACAGACCTCGACCACGAGAACCTCGCCCGCTTCGTGCGCGAACAACGAGCAATGGGTCGGATGTCCGGACATCCCAACATCGTCGACCTGTATCAGGTAGGGGTTACACGGAGCAACCGTCCCTTTCTGGTCATGCCCTACCATGAGCACGGCTCCTTGGACGCGCAGATCCGCAGTACCGGCCCTATCGGATGGGAACCGACCGTTCGGCTCGGGATAAAGATCGCCGGCGCTCTCGAGACCGCCCACCGCGCCGGTACCTTGCACCGGGATGTCAAACCAGCGAATATCCTGCTGACCGAGTACGACGAGCCGCAGCTTACAGACTTCGGTATCGCACGAGTTTCCGGAGGCTTCGAAACCGCCTCTGGGTCGATCACCGGTTCCCCCGCCTTCACCGCGCCCGAGGTCCTCGAAGGCCGACCGCCGACCGCCGCGTCAGACGTATACAGTCTCGGATCGACTCTGTTTTGCGCGCTCACCGGGCACGCCGCGTTCGAGCGACTCAGTGGTGAACAAGTCGTTGCACAATTTCTCCGTATCTCCTCGCAGCCGATCCCGGATCTGCGAGAGTCCGGAATACCAGAGGACGTGTGCGCGACGTTGGAACGGGCGATGGCCCGCGCCGTGGAGAATCGGTTCGACAGCGCCGCCGCTTTCGGCAACGAACTTCGCGCCGTGGAGCGCAGGCATGACATGGCTGTCGATCGAATGCAGGTACCACCGAAACGTTCCCCTCTCCCGGACAGAGGCGCGGAGTCCACCGGAACGGCACAATGGCGACCTCCAGAAGCCGCACCACGGTCTCGTCCGCGCCCCTACAGGGTGCAAGCGCCACGAACGCCCCCTTCCCCGCTGACCAAGTTTCGTCCACCCACGACGTCCCGAAAACTGGTGTGGCGCCACCGCTTGCTCGACACACTGCGCGCCGGCCAGGGCCGCAGACTCACCCTCGTCCACGGACCGGCAGGATTCGGCAAGAGCAGCCTGGTTGCACAGTGGCGGGAGGAACTCGTTTCCCAGGGAGTGTCAGTGGCATGGCTGACCGTCGACCGTGACGATGACAATGTGGTCTGGTTTCTGTCGCATCTAGTCGAAGCGATCCAGAGGGTTCGCGCCGAGTTGGTCGGCGATCTCGGTCAATCACTCGAAGAACAGGGGCAAGCAACTGAACGTTTCGTGCTCACTTCCCTGATCAACCGACTACACGAGAGCGGGGAACCGCTCGTCGCCGTGATCGACGACTGGCATCGGGTCTCCGCGCCCGAATCTATCGCGGTGATGGAGTTTCTTCTCGACAACGCCTGCCACCACCTTCAGATCATCGTGGCCAGCCGTACCCGGTCGGGGTTACCGCTCAGCCGAATGCGGGTTCGCGACGAACTACTGGAAATCGACTCCGCAGCACTGGGTTTCGATTCTTCCGAGTCAAGGCAGTTTTTCACCGACCGAATGCAGATACCTCCGACCGATTCCGAAGTCGAGGAGTTGCGAGCCACGACGGATGGATGGATCGCGGCGCTACAGCTGGCATCGCTGTCGCTGCGGGAATCCGAGGGCCCGGAGACCTTGTTGGGCCAGTTGCGCGCCGGGACCGACGCACTCGGCGAGTATCTCGCCGAGAACGTACTCGACGCCCTCGAACCCGACTTCCTCGACTTCGTCCTCGCGACCGCAGTACCGGACCGGGTCTGCGGAGAACTCGCTTCAGCTCTCACAGGCGTCCCCGATGGGACGGCGAAGCTCGATCAGGTCGTCGCTCGTGACCTCTTTCTCACCCGAACAGTGGAGGACCGCAGATGGTACCGCTACCACCACCTGTTTGCGCAGATTCTGCGACAGCGCCTCGAGCGTGACCATCCAGATCGGATCGCGGCACTGCATCGCAGGGCGGCCGCGTGGTTCCGTGAGCGGCACCTACTCGGCGAGGCGCTCGATCACACCCTTTCTGCCGGTGACCGAACTGCAGCAGTCCGACTGCTCGAGAACGACAGCTTGTACCTACTCGATCGGTCCCAGATGTCCACGCTCCTCGGCCTGATTGCCAAGCTGCCGCCCGATCTGGTGTTGTCCAGTCCGCGCCTGCAGCTGACGATCGGCTGGGCGAACACTGAACTACAGCAACTCGACGTTGCAACGAAGGCCCGACACCGGACGCTCGAGCTCCTGAACACACTCGACCTCCCCGACGACCAACGCGCCCGGCTGAAGGTGGAAGCCGATGTGCTGCAGGCTGATACCACCATCACCGCTGACCGCGCAGCCGGTGTCAAAGATCTCGTCGCTCACTGCCTGGCCCATGCCCACGAGCACCACCCCTTCGTCGTGTCGATGGCGGCACTCATCGACACCATCGTCGATACCTACGAGTTTCGATTCAGTGATGCCTACGACAGGCAAGTGTGGGCGACTCCATACCACCAGAAGGCCACCGGACCCTACGCCGTTGCCTACGGATACTGTTTCGCCGGTATGGCCCGGGCCGAACAACTCGACATCGCCGGGGCGAGCGAGTTGTATCACCGAGCATTCAATCTCGTACGGGACGCCGGCAACACCCAATCCCAGCACGCGCGACTCACCCGGGTGCTGCTCGCCGAGGATCTCTACCAGCAAGACCGAATCGACGAGGCTGCAGAACTATTGGACGAAACCAGCGACGCAGCGGCACTGGGTGGCGCATCGGACTTCATGATCCGGCACTACTGCTCGAGTGCCCGAATCAGGTCCATACGCGGCGACCATGACGGCGCGGCCGCCCAGCTCGATCAAGGCATCCGGACCGCCAACAAATACTCACTCCCCCGGCTGCGGGCTGCGGTGGATTGTGAACGTGCCCGACTGGGGTATCCGCCTCGCTCCGGTGTCGTGCCCCTCACCCGCCGATCGCGTCAGGAGCCTGCAGACGGAATCGAACGGGTCACCGCCGAGATGGAGAACGAGGCCACTATCTTGCTGTTGCTTCGCAGCGGTGATCCTGAGCAGCTCAGCTTCGCATGCGACTTGGCTGAGAATTGGGTACATGCACTCGCCGGAACCGGACGTGAGCTTGCGCGACTCGGAGCCACTCGACTGCTGGCAGCCTGCTTCTGGGCAGCCGGCCGGAAGGAGGAGGCCAAGCAGACGCTGATTCCTGTTGTGGCCCAATGTGAGCGGCACGGGTTGATACGCTTCCTCCTCGACAGCGGACCCCATGTCGTTTCGGTTCTCAGAGAATTGCGTGAGCAGTTGAACGAGGGCGGGGCTGCCATGCATCCGGACGTGGTGCTGCCCTTCATAGACACCGTGCTCCACAGTGCGCTAACGCGCCCGTGAGTACTTGTTAACCGCCCGCGGTTAACAAGTACTCACGGGCGGCGGAGCCGCACTCAGCGCCTGCGCCGCATGAAGTCGCTCACGACCGCCGCGCCGAGACCGTCCAAGCCGGGTGCGACCACCCGTCCCCCGACGCGTTCGGCCATCCGATCCACCACTCGCGCCAGGCCGGGGTCGTCGCCGAGCCGGAAGAACGTCACACGGGCGCCGAGCCGAGCGAGGGTGTCGAGTTCGCGCACCGTGAGGCCCAGCGTGCGCGCGCTCGGCGGGTAGTCGAAGTACGCGAACCCGTCCGGCTCGAGGTGCGCCGTCGGCTCGCCGTCGGTGACGATCAGGACAACCGGCTGCGCATTCGGGTGCCGACGCAGATGCCGCGCCGCGAGCAACAGCGCATGGTGCAGGTTCGTGCCCTGATCCCAGGCGCCGTCCAAGCCCGCCAGTTCCGACGGCGTCAGCACCTGCGCATGACGGCCGAACGAGATCAGCTGCAGCTCGTCGCTGCGGAAACGCGTGCTGATCAGATGGTTCAGTGCCAGCGCGGTGCGCTTCATGGGCACCCAGCGGCCTTCCATCACCATCGAGAAAGAGGTGTCCACGAGCAGCGCGACCGCCGCCTGCGACCGCTGCTCGGTTTCCATCACCTCCACGTCGGAGACGGACAACCGGACCGGGACACGGGGGCGGTCCGACACCTCGGCCGCCGCCCTCAGCACGGCATTGGTCATCGTGCGGGTCACGTTCCACGGCTCGGTGTCCCCGAACGCCCATTCCCGGGACGCTCCCGTCGGCTCACCCATCGCGCCCGCCCGCCGGGTTTCCCGCTGTCCCCCACGTGAGGACAGCTGCTGTGCCACATCCCGTAGCGCCGTCTGCCCGAGTTGCCTCATCGCCTTCGGGGACAGCCTCCATTGACCATCGGCACCGCGGTCGAAGAAACCCTGATCACGCAACGCCTTCTCGAGATCTGCCAGGGTCCGCGCGTCCGCGGCCGCCTCGTCACCGAGTTGCCGGGCCAGTGCCTCCGCATCGATGTCGTCCAGTGCCGCTCCGGCGTACTGCTGCGACAGCTGTTCGGCGAGCGATTCGAGTTCCGCGATGTCCTGCAGGGCACCGGTCCCCTCACCCAGTCCCATGCCCTGGTCGCCGCGGAACCGTTGCGAGCCCTGCCAGTCCTCACCCGGCCGGGCGGCCTGCAAGTGCTGATCGAGCCGATCCAATTGTCCGATCAGGGACGGGTCGCCGAATGCCTGCTGGGCCAGCGCGTCCAGTTCGTCGCGTTGTTCCTGCGACAGCGAGTTCCGGAGACGCTGCGCGGCCGCTGCGCGCTGTGCCAGCGAATCGAGCAACTCCTCTACGTTGCGCGGGTTCTCGGGGAAGTACTCGCCGTGCTTGTTCATGAAGTCGTCGAACTGTTCCTGCGTGTCCTCACCGCGGGCATGCTTGTCGAGTAGGTCGTTGAGATCGGTGAGCATGTCGCGAATGCGTTCGCGGTCTTCCTCCGTCGCCCCTTCGAGGGCCTGCTTCATGCCCGCAAATCGCTGATCGAGCACCTCCCGACCGAGGAGATCCCGGATCTTCTCGTAGTCTGCGCGCGCCTCGGAGCTACGCCAGTCGTAGTCGGCCAACTCCTGCACGGCCTGCGCCGTCGACGGCGGTAGTTCCGCCAACCGCATTTCCGCGAAACGAGCGTCGTCGTCGAGTGCGCGGGCCAGCGCCTTGCGTTCCTCGAGAACGGCGTGGTCGAGGAGCTCCCGCACTTCTTCGAGGGTGCCGCTCAGATTGTTTCGTTTCAGCAGTTCCCGTCTGCGCCGATTGGCCTCGGCTGCAAGGTCGTCGAGTCCCCGCATATCGCGATTGCCACGCCGGAGCATTTCCCGCAAGGCCTGACGCGGCGAACTGCCCGACAGCACGTCGTCACCGATCGCGGCCAGGGCTTCCCTCAGGTCGATGGGCGGCGCAAGCGGATCACCGCCTTCGTACGGCCCGTACCGCGCATTGTGCGACCCGCGCTCCGCCTTGCGGGTCATTACGAATACACCGTCTGGCCGTTGATGTCGGGGTTCTTGGAGATCCGGCGCGCCAGGTACAGCCCCTCGAGCGCGAACTCCGCCGCCGCGGCGCGTTCCCCATCCGATTCGGCGCCCAGCCGCTCGGCCAATTCATCCAGGACGTCGAGTTCAGGCAGCTCGTTCAGAAGCACCTTGGCGGTAATTCGCTCACCGGTAACGACGGGCTCACCCTGTTCGACGGCGGCAACCAACGGAGCCAGATCGATGCCGCCGAGCCTCGCCCGCACGGTGTCGGCCGTTGCCCGGCGCAACAGGTGTTCGAGAACCTCGATCTCCCGCCCTTCCTCACCGGACTCGAATTCGACCTTGCCCCTGAGCACGTCGACGACGGTCTCGAGGTCCACCGGCCGCGCAACCGGGTCCGCCTCGCCGAGAACAGCTCCCCGATGGACCGCCGCGGCACTCACCGTCTCCGCCCCGGCCACCGCGAATCGCGCGGACACACCCGATCGCTGGTCGACCGACGTCGACTCACGCAGCAGGCGGGTGAAGCGCGCCAGAATTTCGAGCAGATACTCGGGCACCTCGGCGAGGAGATGCGCTTCCTGAAGGATCACCTCGACCTCGTCGTCGAGATGGTTCGGATAGTGGGTGCGGATTTCGGCGCCGAACCGGTCCTTGAGCGGAGTGATGATGCGACCACGGTTGGTGTAGTCCTCCGGGTTCGCACTCGCCACCAACAGAACATCCAAGGGAAGCCGCAGGGTGTACCCGCGAACCTGGATGTCGCGCTCCTCCATCACGTTGAGCAGCGACACCTGGATGCGCTCGGCGAGGTCGGGGAGTTCGTTGATGGCGACGATGCCGCGGTGAGCACGGGGCACCAATCCGAAATGAATGGTCTCGGGGTCGCCGAGGCTGCGGCCTTCCGCCACCTTGACGGGGTCGACGTCACCGACGAGGTCCGCCACCGAGGTGTCGGGCGTGGCGAGTTTCTCCGAATACCGTTCGCTGCGGTGCCGCCACAGAACGGGCAGGGCATCACCCAGTTCGCGTGCCCGACGGATAGAGGCCGGCGTGATGGGCTCATAGGGATGCTCCCCGAGTTCGGAACCGGCAATAACCGGAGTCCATTCGTCGAGGAGCAGGTTGAGTGTGCGGAGCAGTCGTGTCTTGCCCTGTCCACGTTCGCCGAGGAGCACCACGTCGTGCCCGGCGATCAGGGCACGCTCGAGTTGCGGTGACACCGTCTCCTCGAACCCGACGATGCCGGGCCACGGATCACGTCCGTCACGCAGGGCTGCGAGCAGATTCTCGCGAATTTCTTCCTTGACGGTGCGTTGAACATGGCCCGACTCGCGGAGCTCGCCGAGTGTGGAAGGTCTCTGTTGCGATGACGTCACCACTCCAAGCTACGAGTGTTCGAGACAATCGGCACGCCTTGACGTGGAGAAGCAGCGAGATTCCGTCACACCCCGCGTCACGCGTACGCGGCCGAACCGACCGTCGCCACCCTGTCCAGCGCCTGCCAGGCGACGTCGTAACGCTTGCGTAGCACCTCGTCCGCGTCGGTGAGAAGGGCATCGAGCAGCGATCGCGGATCGTCTCGCCACGACTGGACCGCTTCGGCCACGGCACGGTTCCCGAACAACCCGGTACGGGCCAGGGCGAAGGCCCATTCGTCGACCTCCCCGCGATGAATGCACTCGACGGCATCGCCGCGGAAGGCACCATCGACGAAATCGAGCGACAACAGGGCGGCGACGTACCCACCCGTGTTCAGCTGTACGACGTTCATGGCGTGGCACCTTCCTGGAGTCGGATCTCGGTCCGGCGCAGCGCCGGCGGGGATGTGCTGACCTGAACGCTATTCGCCGTTCTTGTGAGGACTGTGTTGCTTCTCTGAGAACTAGGATCGGCTCCGCCTCACGGAACTAGGATCAGCTCCGCCTCACGGAACTGGGGTCGGCTCCGCCTCACGGAACTCGGTGCGCTTCCGCCTCGCGACCGTTCGTCCGGAACTGGTAGACAGTCCCCATGCCTGACGCCGAGATCACCTTCGAGAGCGGTGCCGTCACCTACTACGGCAGCCTGCGCACCCCCGAGCACACGACCGGGGCGGCCGCACCCGGGGCGCTCCTGCTCGCCGGTAGCGGACCCACCGATCGAAACGGTGACAGCGGCCTCCTCCCCGGCGACATCGGAACCCTCCGATTTCTCGCCGATCTACTCGAGCAGCACGGCATCGTGAGCCTGCGCTACGACAAGATCGGCAGCGGGAGAACCGCTCTCGGCCCCTATGAGGTGGACGAGATCGGCGACCTCGGATTCACCACGTTCGTCGACGCCGCATCGGCGGGGCTGGACTTCCTCGCGGCGCAACCCGGTGTGGACCCGTCGAGGCTCATCGTTATCGGTCACAGCGACGGCGGACTCGTCGCCTTGGCGCTCGCCACCGCAGTCGGCGAGAACCGGGTCCGTGCCGTGGGACTTCTGGAACCGCTCAGTGTCCGCCTCCTCGACCTGCTGACGACCCAGATTTCCGCCCAATTGGACACCGTTGTGGGCGCCGGGCAGTTGCCGGTGGAACTGGCGGACGAACTCCGGCTTGCTCTGGCCGACACCGTCGAGTCGCTCCGCACCGACGGAACGATCCCCGACAACCTGCCCGAGCCACTGCAGAACGCGGGTCTGGTCCACGCCAACGCGAAAGCCCTCGCCGAGGAGGATGCGCTCGACCCTCGCACGCTCGCCGGCCGCCTCCCTGCCGGCTTCCCTGTTCTGACGAGCTGCTCGGCGAAGGACATCCAGGTGCGGGTGGCCGATGTCGATGGACTCGATGCCGCACTGGCGCACACTGCTCTCACGTCGGTGCGCATGGTGAACGCCAGCCATGTCCTCAAGGACGTCGGGAACCGCCCGTCCACAGGCCCCGATTACGTCGAGCCCCTCCCCTATTCGTCGGAGTTCGCCGAGCCGTTCAGCGCCTGGGTGGCCACCCTGTAGTCAGTTCGGCCGGGCGTCGTTCAGCATCGCCATCAGTGTCCGGGCCAAGTCGGAGACGAGCCCCAGGTTCTCGTTGTTCACCAGATCCTCGAGACCGTCCACTCCGTCGACCTCGAGAAGCGGTCGCAGCGTCTCGAGGAGCCGCGACAGTTCCGTCGATTCCCCGGCCGGCGCCGGTGCGGACGGCGTCGTGGTCGTCGGTGTCGCAGCCTCGAGTGCGCGGGTGGTCGTGGTCGGTGCCGTCGTCGTGGTCGTGGTCGTGGCAGATGCCGAGGTTGTGACGGCCGTCGTGGTCGTGTCTTGCGCTGCCGCGGCCGACGGCGCCTTCGGTGTCGTGGTGGTGGTCGGCGACCCTGACGACGAGGGCGCAGTGGTGGTGGTCGCGTCCGCTTCGGTGGTCGCGGCGGCCGACTGTACGGCGTCGAGTTCGGATCCTACGGACGATCCGGTGAGCAGATAGGTGACGATGCCCGTGGTGATGGCGATCGCGTGCTTCAGCTGACCGTCGGCACTTTCGAGTTGAGCTGCGTCCTCGGGATGGGAACCGTTACCCATCTCGACGAACACCAGTGGAACCTTCGTGAGCGCCGGTCCCGCCACGTCGGCGCGGGTCTGGATGCCATCGACCACCCCCGCGTAATTGGCAGGGACGAACCCGTCGGCAACATAGGCGTCGCGCATCAATTTCGACGCTTCGAGGCCGCCCCCGGATTGGGCCGCATTCGCCGCCTCGTCCGGTATCGGCAGGGTAGGGACGATCATGTGGAAGCCGTGTTTCCCGGCGTCCTCACCCGACGCCGTCGAGTCGGCATGAATACTCACGGCCACGTCGGCGTTCGACTCGCTCGCCGCGCGCGCTCGTTCGTCGACGCATCCGCCCCAGCCGGTGTCGTTCTGCCTGCTCTGCACCACCGAGGCGCCCAAGGTTTCGAGACTGCTCTTCACCAGCTGTGCCACATTCCAGTTGATCGTGTGCTCCGGTACCCCGCCCAGTGAAGTCATCCCACTCGTCTGGCAATCCTTGGTCCCACCTCGGCCGTCGTCGACCTGCCGAGTGAGGTCGTTCCCCTCGGCCGAACCCTGATGACCGGGGTCGAGGAAAACCGTGAGGTCGGCGAGCTCGGTGCCGGTCGCTGTCGGCGCCGGATCCGGCTGCGCCGAGACATGGGCGGGAATGAGTACGGAGGCGCCGAGGACGCAGGCACCGAGGCCGGCCTTGATCGCAGTTCTGTTCATACCGGGGATGGGCGCACGTCGCAGTGCGGGCGCCACTCTCCTTCCACAGGTGCCACACGAGTCACATCAGCCCCGAGTGAAGCAGCTGCAACGAACGAATGTGACGCTCGAAACCGAATCGAGAGCAACCTGTGACCGAAGCGGCGAATCGCGCGAAGGTGAACAGCACGGCAACTCTGCACGAAAGATCGCTGCTCAGCTCGGTCGAGTGCGCGGCGGACCCGATAATGGAAGTGCACAACCCTCGATCGGTGCTGTACGGTCATCTACCAACCAGCAACGTCACGCAGAAAGGTACGGACATGATGCAGCTTCACGCGCTCTTCGCATCCGTACCCGCATGGCGTCACTGCACCGCCGACAAGCACATCTCCAAGTACGGCGCACCCCGAGAATGACGAGAATCCATCCAGTTCTTCTCGGGCACCCAGGGCAAACCCCTCGGGTGCCTTTTCTTTTACCCTTCACCTGCAGGAGCACTCCATGAAACTTCGGATCAACCAACTGTCCACCGAGCCCCCGTATCCAGGCCTGCCCGACGACCTCACCGGATACGCGGTCACGCTCGACCTGTCGCACTGCGACGCCGCACACGAAGCGACCCTCGGCGAGCTGATCAGCGAGGTCCGCAGCCGAGGCGCCGCACGCGTGGTCATCACCGGTTCGCCGCGCACACTCGAAGGCACCGGCCGGGGACACGCAGCCGCAGCGGCCTGACAACCACGAACGGGCCACGGCAGGAAGCCGAGGCCCGTTCGCGAAGTTGCCGAACCCTAGTGCGCGAAGTGCCGCGCGCCCGTGAGATACATGGTGATACCGGCTTCCTTGGCGGCGTCGATCACCTCGTTGTCGCGGACCGAACCGCCCGGCTGCACCACAGCCTTGACGCCCGCGTTGGCGAGAACCTGCAAGCCGTCCGGGAACGGGAAGAACGCGTCGGACGCACCCACCGACCCGACGACCCGGTCGCCCGCACGCTGCACGGCCAGATGCGCGGAGTCGACACGGTTGACCTGACCCATTCCGACGCCGACCGACGCACCGTCGCTGGCCAGCAGAATGGCATTGGACTTCACGGAACGGCAAGCCCGCCAAGCGAACTCGAGATCTTTCAAGGTCTGCTCGTCGGCAGCGTCCCCGACCGCGAGAGTCCAGTTGGCGGGGTTGTCACCTTCGGCGTCAAGAACGTCCCGTTCCTGGAGCAGCGCTCCCCCGGACACCGGACGCAGCTCGATCCCGGTGGGATTCGGCGCCTTCGCAAGAAGCACGCGAACGTTCTTCTTCCGCTGCAGCACACCGAGTGCGCCGTCTGCGTACGACGGCGCGATGATCACCTCGGTGAAGATTTCGGCAACCTGCTCCGCCATCTCGACGGTGACCTCACGGTTGGCAGCAATCACGCCGCCGTATGCGCTCACCGGATCACACGCGTGCGCCTTGCGGTGCGCCTCGGCGATGTCGCTGCCGACCGCGATGCCGCACGGATTCGCGTGCTTGATGATCGCGACCGCGGGATCACTGAAGTCGTAGGCGGCACGCCAGGCGGCGTCTCCGTCGGTGTAGTTGTTGTACGACATTTCCTTGCCGTGCAGTTGCTCCGCCTGAGCGAGGCCTGCGGAAGCGGCGGGGTTCACGTACAGCGCGGCGGCCTGGTGCGGGTTCTCGCCGTAACGGAGCACCGCCGAGCGGTCCCACGTGGCACCGGCCCACTCGGGGAACTGCGAGTCACCACTCTCGACCAGCGTGGACGTCATCCAGCTCGCCACTGCGACGTCGTACGACGCGGTGTGCTGGAATGCCTGAGCGGCGAGAGCGGTCCGCTCACCGAGCGTGAAACCGCCGCCGTCAACCGCCGCGAGCACGTCCTCGTAACGGGCGGGATCGACGACGACCGCAACCGACGGGTGGTTCTTCGCGGCAGCGCGGACCATCGACGGACCGCCGATGTCGATTTGCTCGACGCACTCGTCAGGAGTTGCACCCGAGGCGACTGTCTGGGTGAAGGGGTAGAGGTTCACCACCACCAACTGGAACGCCTCGATGCCGAGTTCGTCGAGCTGGGCGAGATGCTCCGGCTTGCGGGTGTCGGCGAGTACACCGGCGTGCACCCGCGGGTGCAGGGTCTTGACCCGTCCTTCGAGGCACTCGGGGAACCCCGTGAGCGCCTCGACCGGCGTCACCGGAATACCGGCGTCGGCAATCTTCGCGGCCGTCGACCCGGTCGACACCAATTCGACACCCGCCTTGTGCAGGCCGGTAGCCAGCTCGACCAGACCGGTCTTGTCGTAGACGCTGACGAGCGCTCGGCGCACAGCCTTGCGTTCACTCACTGGGGATCACGGCCTTTCGTCCATCGGATACAACTCCACGGGTGGCGACAGCGGCGATGACATCCGCCAACAACCGTCGCTCCACAGTCTTGATTCGCTCGTGCAGGGTCGACTCGTCGTCGCCGTCGAGCACGGGCACGGGTTCCTGCGCGAGAATCGGGCCGGTGTCGACACCGGCGTCCACGAGGTGCACCGTCGACCCCGACACCTTGACGCCGTACGCCAGCGCATCGGGCACGGCGTGCGCACCGGGGAAGGCGGGCAGCAGCGCGGGGTGGGTATTGATGATGCGGCCACCGAACCGGTCGAGGAACGCCGGGCCGAGAATCTTCATGAAGCCCGCCGACACCACCAGCGACGGCTCGTGTGCCGCGACAGCCTCAGTGAGCGCCTTGTCCCACGACGCACGGTCCGGGTGGTCGCGCAGGCTCACGCGGAAGTGGGGAATTCCGGCAGCCTCCGCGTGGCGGATCGCGTCACAGTTCCGGTCGACACCGACCGCCACGACGTCGGCGGGATATCCGCCGGTCCGGGAGGAGTCGATCAGCGACCTCAGCAGGGTGCCGGCACCGGATGCGAGTACGACGACCCGCGCCGGTGCCGTCGATGACGTCCCGGTCGCCGCCGTCGGCCTCAGGTGGTCACGCGAGGAAGTCAGCGCTCTACTCCTGAACAATCGAAAGGCTGGTGAAATCGAACGGGCGGTCACATCGTCGACCGACCAAGAGCCTAGTCGCTGGGGGTTGCGGACCCTCGGGGCAGGTCGCCTTCAGCTCCGTGATCCGCTTCGCCGGACGCATCCGATCCCGCAGTCGCCGGGTCTTCCTCCACCTCGGCGTCCACCACGACCTCAGCCTGGGCCTCGTCGTCCTCGGGTGCCGCGGCGCCTGCCGGTGTCTCCGGGTCCTCGACGAGCTCCGCGTCGATGACCCTGCCCGGAGCTTTACCCGCCGGAATGGGAGATGCATCGGGAACGGGAGCGGCGATGGCGGGCACCTCTTCCTCGCCCGGGAGATGGGGTTCCTCCTCGTCGGTCGAGGCCTCGTCCGCGTCGTCGTCAGCGCCCCGCCCGCGGAACCACGCGATGACGACCGCGGTGATCACTCCGACGAATCCCAGCCAGGCGAATGTCAGTCCGCCGAACACCCACCACGTGATCCGGACAGTGCCGAAGGCACCCAGCTCACCGCCGGCGACCAGACCGAGAATCGCGGCCACCACACCCACGCCCGCGGCCGCGGCCAACACCGTGAACAGGGCTTCCTGTCCGGCCACGCGCCGCCCGGAGTCGCGGCCGAGCATGACACCGATCAGCAGGGGAATTGTCAGCAGAGCGGGCCAGGCACCGCCCGCGGCGCCGTCCGGAACGGCGCCGAGTACCGGCAACGGAGGCAGCGAGCCGCCCACATTCCCGAACACACTCACCGACACGTTCCCGATGTCCGCCGTGCCGCCCATCGCGGCGGCGGCCGCACCGATCACGACGTTGGGCAGGTACAGCACCGAGAGCACGGTCAGCCCGAGGAGGCCCACCACACCGTCGCCCCGCTCGAGCAGCCCACCGACCGTCGACCACTCCACCAGCAACGACACGGTGACCAGAGCGGCACCTGCACCGATAATCGCCGTGAGCGCGCGCAGTCCCGGCCGCACCGCGTTCCGCCCCCATGCCGGAAGATCCGCAGACCACGTCGGCCACATCGTGACCACAACCCCGAGCCCGGCGGCCAGCAGGTGCACGAATAACACCCAGCCGAACGCGGCGAGAGTATTCGGTGGCCACAAGGCGATGACCGCCGATGCGTCCGCGATCACCGCCAGGCTGATCGCGGTGATGACCAAGGGGCCGCCCACCGCGGCTCCCACGACTCGGAGAACCCGGCGGCGCGACGACGCCACGTCGACGGCCCCGGCGCACCCGCGGGCGACAGCCCACACCATGCCCGCGGTCGGGATCAACGGAAGGACACCGAGCACGGTGCCGTCGACGGTGACCGGAACCTGGTGAATCGCCAGCCACGACGCAGCGATCGCGCCGAACGTCCCGGTCAGGTCGCTGTTCGCGGCGACCAGCGTAACCACGATCAACGCCGACAGCAGAACGATCGTCACCGCGGCCGGCCGGAACGCCACCGCCAGCAACGCCCACGCCTCGTCGGGGTCCGGCACCCGGGCCTGCGGACCCCGCCCAGTTTCAGCGGATCGCCGCTCATCACCTCGTGCAGCCCTGCGCTGAACACGATCAACCAAAGAACTCATCCCCTCGAGAGTGGCACCTCGGCGCCGCGACCGCGGTCAGGCGCGCCGCACAGAAGTGGCCTCCGACCATGGGCGGTCGAAGGCCATCTGCTTGGTTCTGTCCCGTTACTTGTCGTCCCGGTCGGAACGGGTGTCGAAGGCCTGGGTCGGTGCACCGTGACCCTCGGACTCGGACGACTCGCCTGTGTCGGCATGCTGCGACTCGGAACGCGACTGCTCGCCGTACTCCAGGGTGCGCTCCACCGGCGACGATCCGGACTGCGCGCCGTAGGCAGGAGCGGCGTGCTGGGCCGAACCGTAACTGGTGCCCGCCGGTCCCGTCGGGTACTGCGAGGAGGGGGTTGCGCCCGGCTGCGAATACCCCTGGTACTGCGGCTGCTGATATGCGGTCGTCGGAGCGTCGTACGGCGCCGACCCTGCCCCATAGCCCTGCTGCTGCCCGTAGCCCTGACCGTAACCGGACTGACCTGGCGAAGACTGCGTCTGGCCGGGCTGCTGCTGACCGGGCTGGCCCTGGTGGCCGAAGCCCTGCTGGCCGTACGGAGACTGACCCGACTGCCCGTATCCCGGCTGCGGCTGACCGCCCTGCGGACCGAAGCCCTGCGGACCGCTGTACCCCTGTGAAGGCTGCTGACCGTAGCCCTGCGACGGCTGCCCGTAGGACTGTTGCCCGCTCTGGCCGTAGCCGCCCTGCCCGGACTGGCCGAAAGCACCAGCGGCCGAAGGACTGCGGACCGGCTGCTTCACGATGCCGATGTCGAACAGCAGCGCAGCGACCGCCACTGCCGACTGGATGAATCCCAGCACGAGGATCAAGATGGCGCCCCAACCCGAATCGGCGTCGAAGTTGAGGAAGATGAGCAGGGCGAGAACCCAGCCGGAGATGGACGCCGCCGCCGCGGCACCCGCATAGTTCTGTTTGGGGAGAAGAGATACCGCAGCCAGCAGACCGCCGAGGAACAGCAGCCCGAGGCCGTGCGACCCCGCCTCGAAGGAATTGAGCGGTTCACTGACGACGGTGACGTACGGGGCGAACCCGAACAGCAGGTTCAGCAACCCGAGAACCGCGACACCGATCAGGAGGAAGAAGCCCAGGCCTTTGGAATCTCCCCCTGCATTCTCCTGCGCTGCATTCTGTTGCGCGGGCGGACCGTAGCTCGGTCCGCCGGGCGGGAACGTCATGACTTCTCCTCGTCGACAAGTGGTCGTCTGCGTGCGCTCTTCCGACGCTAGCCTACGTATACCCGTCGGTCACTGCCCTCGGTAGCGGCCCACACCGCCGGGAACGGCGCGGGAGACAATGGGTCGATGCCGTACACGCTCGCTCCCCGCGCTACCGATCTCACCGTCGAAACGGAGATCAAGCATTCGCGCTTCATCGCGGCCCTGCGGCGAGTGGAGGATGCAGAATCGGCACAGGATTTCGTGCAGTCGCAGCGCCGCGCGTATCCCGATGCGCGGCATCATTGTTCCGCCTACATTGTCGGGAACGGACCCAGTGAACGGCTCGAGCGTTCGAGTGACGACGGAGAGCCCGGCGGAACGGCGGGGATACCCATGCTGCAGGTCCTGCGGACACGGGACCTCGTCGACGTCGCAGTGGTGGTCACACGATATTTCGGCGGAATCAAACTGGGGGCGGGCGGACTGGTCCGCGCGTATTCGGGCGCGGTGGCCGCGGCGATCGACGCCTCACGCCTCGTGGCACGGGAGCGTCGACAACTTCACACGCTGGCAACTCGTCACGCCGATGCGGGTCGGGTGGAGTCGGAACTGCGGATGCGCGGAGTGGTGGTCGTGGAGACGACGTACGGCGAAGAGGCGGTACTCACGCTCGCGGCCCGCGATTCGGAGGACTTGGCGAATCTGGTCGCGGAAGTCACGGCAGGCGCGGGAACACTTCATCCGGCCGGGGAGATCTGGATAGACGCCTAAAGCCGCCCGTGCGCCTTTTTGGTAGTTGGAGCTACCCAAAAGGCGCACGGGCGCGGAGCGCCTAGGCCTGGACGGTCAGGCTCTGCAGGATCTCGCGAGCGAGCGCAGCGGTCTCGGACGGCGTCTTGCCGACCTTGACGCCGGCCGCCTCGAGGGCGTCCTTCTTGGCCTGCGCGGTTCCCGAGGAGCCGGAGACGATGGCGCCGGCGTGGCCCATGGTCTTGCCCTCGGGAGCGGTGAAGCCGGCGACGTAGCCGACGACCGGCTTGGTCACGTTCGCCTTGATGTAGTCGGCGGCACGCTCTTCGGCGTCGCCACCGATCTCACCGATCATGACGATGACCTTGGTCTCGGGGTCCTTCTCGAACGCCTCGATGGCGTCGATGTGGGTGGTTCCGATGACCGGGTCGCCGCCGATGCCGATGGCGGTGGAGAAACCGAAGTCACGCAGCTCGAACATCATCTGGTAGGTCAGCGTGCCCGACTTTGAAACGAGACCGATGGGACCGCTGCCCGCGATGTTGGCGGGGGTGATGCCGACCAGCGACTCGCCCGGGGTGATGATGCCGGGGCAGTTCGGGCCGATGATGCGGGTCTTGTTGCCCTTGGAGACGTTGTACGCCCAGGCGTACGCCGAATCCTGCACGGGGATGCCCTCGGTGATGACCACGAGCAGCGGGATCTCCGCGTCGATGGCCTCGACGATGGCGTCCTTGGCGAAGGCCGGCGGAACGAACGCGATCGAGACGTCCGCACCGGTCTTCTCGATGGCCTCGGCGACGGTGCCGAAGACGGGGAGCTCGACGCCGCCGTCATGGGTGACGGTGGTGCCGGCCTTGCGGGCGTTGACGCCGCCGACGACCTGAGTACCGGCCTTGAGCATCAGCGCGGTGTGCTTGGTGCCCTCGCCGCCGGTGATGCCCTGGACGATGACCTTGGAGTCCTTGGTCAGGAAGATAGCCATGTTGTTTTAAGTCCCTTTACTTTGCGGCGAAGGCCAGCTCGGCAGCCTTGTCGGCGGCCTCGTCCATGGTTCCGACGACCGTGACCAGCGGGTGAGCGGCCTCGGCGAGGATACGGCGACCCTCTTCGACATTGTTGCCGTCCAAGCGGACGACCAGAGGCTTGTTGGCCTCGTCACCGAGCGTCTTCAGGGCGCCGACGATGCCGTTGGCGACGGCGTCACACGCGGTGATGCCACCGAACACGTTCACGAACACACTCTTGACCTGCTCGTCGTTCAGGATGACGTCGAGCCCGTTGGCCATGACCTCGGCGGACGCACCGCCGCCGATGTCGAGGAAGTTGGCGGGCTTCACGCCGCCGTGCTTCTCACCGGCGTAGGCGACGACGTCCAGGGTCGACATGACCAGGCCGGCGCCGTTGCCGATGATGCCGACCTGTCCGTCGAGCTTGACGTAGTTGAGGTCGTTTTCCTTGGCCTTGAGCTCGAGCGGGTCGGTGGCGTCCTTGTCCTCGAACGCCTCGTGGCCGGGCTGACGGAAGGCAGCGTTCTCGTCCAGCGTGACCTTGCCGTCGAGCGCGAGGATCTGGTCGTCCGGGGTACGGACGAGCGGGTTGACCTCGACGAGGAGAGCGTCTTCCTTGATGAAGACGTCCCACAGCTTCTGGATTGTGACGGCCGCTGCGTCGAGCACCTCCGCGGGCAGCTTTCCTGCCTCGGCGATGCTGCGCGCGAACGCGAGGTCGACACCCTTCACGGCGTCGACGGGGATCTTGGCGAGGGCGTCGGGGTTCTCCTCGGCGGTGACCTCGATCTCGACTCCACCTTCCACCGAACACATGGCCAGGTAGGTGCGGTTGGTGCGGTCGAGCAGGAATGAGATGTAGTACTCCTCGGCGATGTCACTCGCCTCTGCGACCAGGAGCTTCTTGACGACATGGCCCTTGATGTCGAGGCCGAGAATCGCCTCGGCGTTCGCCTGGGCGGCGTCGACGTCTGCGGAGTACTTGACGCCACCCGCCTTGCCGCGGCCGCCGACCTTGACCTGTGCCTTGATCATCACGGGCTTGCCGATTTCTTCGGCAATCTCGCGCGCGCCGGCGACCGTGTCGGTAACACGCCCAGCCGAAGTCGGCACCTCGTGCTTGGCGAAGAGTTCCTTCGCCTGGTATTCGAAGAGATCCATCTGCTCACCGTCTCGTCTGCGTTGACACCCGCTCGAGGGGTAGGAGCGGGTCTGTTTTGGACTTTAACCAGTTGCCGGGCCAGGTCTGCGCCCGCGTGCATGGTATGTGGTCCACATCACGCGATACGCCCCCCTGAGGTGCGCCTCACCGATTTTCCGGCGGGGTGCTCACCGTTTTCCGGTGCGTGCTGTGAGGGCCGCGGCAGCCGCAACCAACACTATGCCCACCGCGGACGGGATGACACCGGCCCCCATTTCCGGGGCCTCCAGCCGCGCTCGGGTGAGTGGCCAGGACAGCAAATACACCCCCAGGGCGACGCCTGCTCCCAGGAGGAGTGCGCATGCCCGGGCAGGCCTCGCACGCGCGGCCACGATTACCGCGAGGACGACCGACGCACCCAGCAACGCCCGTCCCCACACGTCGAGTCCCCAGGGAAGTTCCCCGAAGGTGGCGGCAGCGGAGTGGTCGCCCACAGCATCGATGCCGGAGAAGAGCGGAAGTGCCAGGCCGACGAACGCGAACAGGGCGCCGAGCCCCCCGACGACGAGGACCGCGAGATCGGTCGAGCGCTCCTCGGAGGTATCGATCTCCTCCCGTTCCGCGGAACCGGCGAACCAGGTGAGCACCCCGGTCACGGCGGCGGCGACCGCGGCGCACCACAGCAGAACCGAGCCGGCGCCGGCGCTGATACCCGGCACATCGGTGGCGAGCACCACGGATTGGGTCACCGCCGCGACGGAGAAGGGAATCGTCACCCACAGAATTCCGACCGCGGGTCGCACCGCCGAAGCGAACTCGGAGAAGAACAACCAGATCGTTCCGACGGCGAGAACGATGGCGGCGACGAGGACGACCCGGGTGGCGAGAACGTCGGGACGCACCAACGAGGCGGGCGTGTCCAGTACCGGAAGCAATGCCCCGGTGGCGGCGAGGACGGTGGTGAGGGCTCCGGCGGTTCCGGCGGTGAGGTGCCATCGGGCGAGCCGTGCGCGAGCTGCCTCGGCTTCCGCTCGGGCGGCGGCCTTGGCAACGCCTTTCCCGGACGGCGTGACGGCCCCCGCCTTCCCCGTGGCTGGTGTCACCGTCCGATCTGTCGCGGCGCCGGCCAGCGCCTGCAGGATGCGACCGTCGCGGGCGCGGTCGATCGCGGGGACACACAGCCCCGCGAGTACCAACGCGCCGGCCCCGAAGGTTCCCCACACCGAGCCCGGCCCGACCCCGATGCGTTCGCCTGCGGCCAGTCCTGCCACGAGGCGCGTCCCGACTACACCCAGAGCAGCGAGCCCGAACCCGATCAGGACTCCCGCCGACACGGGCGGGGAGATCGACGCCAACGCGGAGGCGACGGCGATCAGGACGGCGACGGCCATCGCCGCGGCCCCGATCGAGGTCGCGAGATCGGATTCGACCACGGCCGGCACCAAAATGACGGGATCCGAGGACACGAGGGCGGGCGCGAACAGTGCTCCGACCAGCACCACGGCCGCTGCCACCGTCACCGCGGACAAGAGGAAACCGACTCGCGCTCCGGTCGAGCGTCCCACCTGTTCGGAACTGCGTGCATCGCCGTAGCCGTCGAGGAGGGAGCAGCGGTGGACCGCCACCATCCCGAGAAGGCCGGCGAGCACGATCAGGATGTGACCGGCCACGAGGGTGTAGGCGCCGGTGCCCGCGGTGAGTTCCGCTGCCGTCTGCGGACGGAACAGCTCCAGTCGGTTGGCATCGATTGCGTCCGTCCACAGCTGAACGTCCAGGATGGCAGCGCCGATCGAGACCGCACCCGCGCCCGCGAGGAGGCCGCCGGCGAATGCCGTCCTGCGCGCGGCGAGGGCGGCGATCGCCACGATCGGCGCTGCGAGGGCAAATACTGCCGCGCACACGGCCGCGGCGCCGACGCCCGGCAACACCGTGGCGCCTGCCGCCTGCCGTGCCGCTTGTAGGACGGGTGCGGCAGCGACACCCAGTCCTCCGACGAAAGCCAGGATGGCAGCGGTCGTGCACCCTCGACGCGCCTTGTCGGGATCCGGCTCCTCGACCGCGGCGGATCGAGCGCCGCCTCCTGGGGAAGGAATACGTTCGGGCTCGGCTCTGGGAATACGTTCGGGCTGCGCCCGGGGGCCTTCTCCGGAACGAGTTGATGACGCCACGGACCGACGCTAACGCCTCGCACCCGGCCCGCGGCCGGTGTGACACGCGCTTCTCCGCTGGAGATCGAATCGAGACCGATTACCCGCGCCCACATTCCCCCAGCTCACGTTGTGATGCCCGTCACAAGTAGCTGTTCATTCGCGTTACAGGTTGCGCTCATCGCAACCGTTTCGTTACCGTCGCCAAGGTCTAAGTCACAGGCAGGTCACGAGCAGGAGGTTGGACGGGCGTATGCACCACCGCAGCCAGTTCACGGCCAGCCGTTTTGTGAATCACCACGCTGACGAGGAACGTGAGCCTTCGTTCTCGGTTGGTCACAACGACGAGGTCACGCCCACGTATCCCCCACGATCGGTCGAGCGTTACACCGAGACCGATAGTTCTGAGATTTCCACAATGTTCTCCCGTGATTCGCATACTCCCCGCTCCAGCAGGCACAACGCTTCGCGTTCCGGCCATCACCGCGTAGACGCTGTGAGCAGTTACGACTCCGAGTTCGACATCCCCGGCTTCATTCCCCGCAGCGGTATCGAGTCCCCCGAGGACACGCCCTCCCACTCCCGCCGCGGAGCGCACCGACTTCCCACTCCCCCCTCAGCCCTCAAGGGCCGCGCAGCCGTTCTCGCAGTCGCAGCGGGCGCCGTCGTAGCAGCGGGTCAGGCCGGAGTCAGCGGCTCTTCGTCCAACTCCACCGATCACTCCGAGGTCGCCCTCGCCAGTGACGAGTCGAGCGTCATCGGCACCACCGCCGAGCCGCAGGCGGCCCAGTTCTCCACCGTCGCGGACACCGTCGCATCCGAGTCGAACGCCCCCCAGGTCCTGAACGTCGCGAATCCCACCGACCTGTCCCAGTTCAGCAACCTCCTCGCCAAGGGACAGCGCTTCAGCGAAGAGCGCGCCGCCCGCGAGGCTGCGGCCCGTCGGCCGTTGTTCGTTCTCCCCACGATCGGCACCTTCACCTCGAACTTCGGATCGCGCTGGGGCACGCTCCACGCGGGCGTCGACATCGCGGCCCCCATCGGCACCCCCATCGTGGCCGTGGCCGACGGTGAGGTCATCGACTCCGGGCCGGCTTCCGGGTTCGGCATGTGGGTCCGCCTCAAGCACGCCGATGGCACCGTCACCGTCTACGGGCACATCAACACCTCGAACGTCACCGTGGGTCAGAAGGTTATGGCGGGTGACCAGATCGCCACCGTCGGCAACCGCGGATTCTCCACCGGCCCGCACCTGCACTTCGAGGTTCACCTCGGCGGCGAGAACAAGGTCGATCCCCTGCCGTGGCTGGCCTCGCGCGGCATCAGCCTCGGCCCCGAGATGGACTGAGCGGAAAACACTCCGGAACGTAACCACAGACGACTGCGGCGCATGCACTGTGCATGCGCCGCAGTCGTCTGTGTGCAGCCCTACAGCTTGGTCATGGGGACTCCACCGATCAGCATGAGCCGGACCTTGCCGGCGCTTCCGAAGTCGATCGTGACGGTGGCAGTCGGTCCGGCACCCTTGGTCTCCAGCACCGTGCCGAGACCGTACTTGTCGTGGGTGACACGGTCGCCGACGGCGAGGACCAGGTTGTTGTTGCGCGAGCGGGCCGCACCGAAACTCGGCGTCCCGGATGAACTGCCGCCGTAACTGTGGCCACCGTAACCCTGGCCGCCATAGCCGGAACTTCGGGCGCGGCCGCCACCGATCGCGCCGCCGGAACCGATGCCGGTTCCCGGGTCCTCACGACGCCAATGCACCAGATCGGTCGGAATCTCCTGTAGGAACCGTGACTCCGGGTTCTGGATGGGTTGCCCCCACGCCGACCGGATGACTGCGCGGGTGAGATACAGCCGCTTCCGGGCACGGGTGATGCCGACGTAGGCCAGCCTGCGTTCCTCCGACAGTTCAGTGGGGTCGCCGAGCGCCCGCATGTGCGGGAACTGGCCGTCTTCCCATCCGGTGACGAACACGATGGGGAATTCGAGCCCCTTCGCCGTGTGCAGAGTCATCATGGTGACGACGCCCTCGTCGGAGTCGGGCAGCTGGTCCGAATCGGCCACCAGCGACACTCGCTCGAGGAAGGCGGCCAAGGAGCCGGGGTCGGGTTCACCGTCGCGCGCGTCGACGTCACCGTCCTCGGGGCTGTCGATCAGCCCGGCAGCATTGCGGGCGTCGGAGCTGAACTCCCGTGCAACACTCACCAATTCGTTGAGGTTGTCGAGCCGGGCACCGTCCTGTGGGTCGCTGCTGGCGGCAAGCTCGGCGCGATACCCCGTCCGCTCGAGCACCGCCTCGACGACGTCGCCGATGTCGCCCAGCTGATCGGGGACCACTTCGTCCGAACTGAACTCGGGCGGCAGCATCATCCGCAACCCGTCCATCAACTCGAGGAAGGACGCGATGGCCTTCTGTGAGCGGGTGTTCAGCAACGGCACCCGGCCCTCGCCGCCATCGCGCAGCGCCTCCGCGAAACTGATTCCCCGTTGCTCGGAATGCACCGCCACGCACGCCTCGGCCCGGTCCCCGATGCCACGGCGCGGGGTATTGAGGATGCGACGCAGACTGACAGTGTCGTCCTCGTTGGCGAGCACCCGCAGATACGCGACGATGTCGCGAACCTCCTTGCGCTCGTAGAACCGCACGCCGCCGACCACCTTGTACGGAACACCGAGGCGGATGAAGATCTCCTCGAGCGCACGCGAGGAGTTGTTGGTGCGGTAGAACACCGCGACATCAGCGAACTTCGCTTCTCCGGAATCAACCAGCTTGTCGATCTCCGACGCGACGAAGGACGCCTCGTCGTGCTCGTTGTCGGCGACATAACCGGTGATGAGCTCGCCCTCGCCCGAGTCGGTCCACAGCCTCTTCTCACGACGGCCCGTGTTCTTGGAGATCACGGAGTTCGCCGCGGAGAGAATGTTCTGCGTGGACCGGTAGTTCTGCTCGAGCAGGATGGTGCGGGCATCGGGATAGTCGCGCTCGAACTCTTCGATATTGCGGATGGTGGCACCACGGAACGCGTAGATCGACTGATCCGCATCGCCCACCACACATAGTTCGGCAGGAGCGATGCTGTGCTCGGCATTCGGGTCCGCCGTTGTGCTGCCCACCAGTTCGCGGACCAGCATGTACTGCGCGTGGTTGGTGTCCTGGTACTCGTCGACCAGCACATGCCGGAACCGGCGCCGATAGTACTCAGCGACCTGCGGGAACGCCTGGAGCATCGCGACGGTCTCACCGATCAGGTCGTCGAAGTCGAGGGCGTTGGCCGAGCGCAACCGCTGCTGGTAATGGCCGTACACCTTCGCGACGAGACGCGGCAGCTCCGCCGGATCCTTGTCGGCATCGGCAGCGGCCTGCTCCGGGTCGACCAGCTCGTTCTTCAGATTCGAGATGTGAGTGGCGAGAAGCCGCGCGGTGTATCGCTTGGTGTCGAGGTTCAGATCTTTGGAGATCATCGTCAACAGGCGCCGCGAGTCGTCCGCGTCGTAGATGGAGAAGTTGGAGTTGAGTCCCGGAAGCAGCGCGGCCTGGGCGCGCAGGATACGAACGCAACTCGAGTGGAACGTGGACACCCACATGTTGTTGGCACGCGGACCGACCAGGTGCGCGACCCGCTCGCGCATCTCCGCCGCTGCCTTGTTGGTGAAGGTGATGGCCAGAACCTGGCCCGGCATCACACCACGTTCCGCGAGCAGGTACGCGATGCGGCGGGTGAGCACTGCCGTCTTCCCCGACCCGGCCCCTGCGACGATGAGAAGCGGAGAACCGGCGTGCACGACAGCCTCGCGTTGCTGCGGATTGAGGCCCTCGAGAAGGGTGTCCGAGCCGGCGCGTGCGGGCGTGGATGCGCGCGGCGTGGCCACGGCACCGGTGTGCGAAGCAGTACGCGAAATAGTGTTCATCGTCCACTAAACCTACCGGCGTCTACCGACAGCGTCACAGCCGCTTGGCCTGCGTGGTACCCCCGTGGCAAACTGGTACACGTGTTCAGTCAGCCATCGCGCCCCCTGTGGCGATTTTTTTATGGGTACCGGCCTCCGGTGCCCGTGAACTGAACAGCTCACGAGCCCCGAGGTCCGCACCGGATCCGGGGCTTTTTTCGTCAAACGAGCCTGGATCGGTAACGACTCGAGCCGAAACAACGATCCACGTTCTGACAAGAGGGAGACGAACCAATGAGCACTCAGACCGTCGCATCAGCCGCCAAGGACACCGCTGTTCCCACCAGCGAGGCCGAGATCGAGGTTCTCCGTCAGGAGATCGACAAGCTCGACGCCGAGATTCTCGCCGCGATCAAGCGCAGGTCCGAGGTCTCGCAGATCATCGGAGCCACCCGCATGGCATCCGGCGGCCCGCGCCTGGTCCACAGCCGCGAGATGAAGGTGCTCGAGCGGTTCAACGAACTCGGCCAGGAAGGCCACACTCTCGCGATGCTCCTGCTGCGCCTCGGGCGCGGCCGCCTCGGTCACTGAGCCCTTTCGGTCTCTGAGCCCGACTCGCTCACCGAGCCTCTTCGGTCACCGAGTCACCCCGACCGAGTCGCTAGGCGCGGCCGCCGTCGGTTCACGACAGCGGCCGCCTCACCCGGTGCCCCTCGGTCTCTACGACTCGAGTGCCACGTACTTGGTCTCCAGGTACTCCTCGATACCTTCCCTGCCCCCTTCGCGCCCGAAGCCTGATGCTTTGACGCCGCCGAAGGGGGCAGCAGTGTCTGAGATGACGCCCCGGTTGACGCCCACCATGCCCGTTTCGAGGAGATCGGCGACGCGAAGCGCACGGTCGAGGTCCCGGGTGAAGATGTAGGCAGCGAGACCGTATTCAGTATCGTTCGCCGCGGCGATGCCCTCGTCTTCGGTGTCGAATCCGCTGATCGCGGCAACCGGGCCGAACACTTCCTCTTTCAGGATTCGGGCCTGTGGTGGGACGTCGTCGAGGACGGTGGCCGGATAGAAGTAGCCCGCCCCTTCCGGCGCCGCACCGCCCAGCCGGACGCGGGCCCCCGCACCGACGGCGTCCTGCACGAGTTCACTGACGGTCTCGAGCTGATCCGCGTTGATCAGCGGGCCGAGTGTGGTGTCGGGGTCCTGCCCCGGTCCGAGTGTGTACGATGACATCTTGTCGACGAGCTTGGCGGTGAATTCCTCGCGGACACTGTTCGCGACGTGGAAACGGTTGGCGGCCGTGCACGCTTCGCCCCCGTTGCGCATCTTCGCGAGAACGGCGCCCTCCACCGCTGCGTCGACGTCGGCGTCGTCGAAGACCACGAAGGGCGCGTTGCCACCCAGTTCCATCGACGTGCGCAGCAGACCCCTGGCCGACTTCTCGATCAGCATGCGCCCGACCCCGGTGGAACCGGTGAACGTGAGCTTGCGCAGGCGCCGATCGTCCAGCAACGGACCGGTCACTTCCCCGGACTTCGACGTCGGCAGTACGGACAGGACACCCTTCGGCAGTCCCGCGTCAGCCATGACCTCGGCCAGCAACAGCATGGTCAGCGGCGTCTCGGAGGCAGGCTTGACGATCATGGTGCAGCCCGCGGCCAGCGCCGGACCGATCTTTCGAGTGCCCATCGCGAGAGGGAAGTTCCACGGGGTGATCGCAAGACACGGACCGACCGGCTGTTTGGTCACGAGCACCCGTCCGTTGCCGGCGGGCGCGGGTGTGTAGCGGCCGGAGATCCGCACCGCCTCTTCACTGAACCAGCGAAAGAACTCGGCGCCGTACTTCACCTCCGCCTTGCTCTCCGGTAGGGCCTTGCCCATTTCCAGGGTCATCAACAGGGCGAAGTCGTCGGCACGCTCGATGATCCTGTCGAACACGGCTCGCAGCAGTTCACCGCGGGCGCGGGCCGGCGTGGCCGCCCACTCGCTCTGAACCGCCACTGCGGCGTCCAGAGCTTTCATCGCGTCGGCGGGACTGGCGTCCGCCACCTCGGTGAGGGCCTCACCGGTGGACGGGTCGAAGACGGTGAAGGTGGCACCGTTTTCGGCGTCGCGCTGCTCACCACCGAGGAAGAGGGTCGTCGGAACTTGTCGAATGAGTTCGCGGGAATCCATGGGGTCCATCATGCGCCGCACCAGACTTCACACGGAAGTTTCGACGCGCGGGCACTAAGCTCGAACCTCGTGAGCTCAGACATCACCGGAACCGCTGCCTGGCAGAAATTGCGCGATCATCACGCCCGAATCCAGTCCGTTCATCTGCGGGAGCTCTTCGACCAGGATCCGGCTCGGGGCCACGAACTCACCGTGTCTGCGGGCGATTTGTTCATCGATTACAGCAAGCACCGCGTCGATCGCGCGACCCTCGAGTCGCTGGTCGATCTGGCGCGCATCGCAGACCTGGAAGCGCGCCGGGACGCGATGTTCGCGGGCGAGCACATCAACACGTCGGAGGATCGCGCCGTCCTCCACACCGCTCTCAGGTTGCCTGCCGACGCGTCGCTCACCGTGGACGGCCAGGACGTAGTGGCGGACGTGCACGAGGTTCTCGATCGCATGGGCGACTTCACCGATCGGTTGCGGTCCGGTGAATGGCGAGGCGCCACGGGCGAGCGTATTACGACCGTCGTCAACATCGGCATCGGCGGGTCCGATCTCGGGCCGGTGATGGTGTACCGGGCTCTGCGGCACTATGTCGACGCCGGGATCAGCGTGCGGTTCATCTCCAACATCGACCCGTCGGATCTGGTGCGCACGTTGCACGGTCTCGATCCGGCCACGACGCTCTTCATCGTGGCGTCCAAGACATTCTCCACACTCGAAACCCTCACCAATGCCACTGCCGCCAAGCGGTGGCTTCTCGACGGTCTGGGTCTCGGGACCGATGCTGTGGCAAAGCATTTCGTTGCGGTCTCGACCAATGCCGACCGCGTGGCCGACTTCGGTATCGACACTGCCAACATGTTCGGATTCTGGGACTGGGTCGGGGGACGGTACTCGGTCGATTCGGCGATCGGACTGTCGGTGATGGCCGCGGTCGGCAAGGAGCGTTTCGCGGAGTTCCTCGCCGGGTTCCACGCGGTGGACGAGCATTTCCGGACGGCTCCGTTGGAGGAGAACGCGCCGGTTCTCCTGGGGCTCCTCGGGCTCTGGTACTCCAACTTCTTCGGCGCCGAGTCGCGTGCGGTGCTGCCGTATTCCAACGATCTCGTGCGCTTTGCGGCTTACCTGCAGCAGCTGACGATGGAATCGAACGGCAAGTCGGTGCGGGCGGACGGGTCCCCCGTTCCCGCCTCCACCGGGGAGATC
Source organism: Rhodococcus oxybenzonivorans (assembly GCF_003130705.1). Lineage (NCBI taxonomy): Bacteria > Bacillati > Actinomycetota > Actinomycetes > Mycobacteriales > Nocardiaceae > Rhodococcus > Rhodococcus oxybenzonivorans. Next base: position 5,056,190 of record NZ_CP021354.1, read on the forward strand.
TTCTGGGGCGAGCCGGGCACCAACGGCCAGCACGCCTTTTACCAGCTTCTGCACCAGGGGACGCGGCTCGTTCCCGCCGACTTCATCGGCTTCGGGGAGCCCACCGATGATCTGCCCACCGCGGACGGCACGGGCAGCATGCACGACCTGCTGATGAGCAACTTCTTCGCCCAGACCAAGGTCCTGGCGTTCGGCAAGACCGCGGAGGAGATCGCGGCGGAGGGGACCCCGGAGCACCTGGTGCCGCACAAGGTGATGCCCGGAAACCGGCCGTCCACCACCATCCTCGCGCCCAAGCTCACCCCGTCCGTCATCGGGCAGCTCATCGCACTGTACGAGCACCAGGTGTTCGTCGAGGGCGTCATCTGGGGCATCGACTCGTTCGATCAGTGGGGCGTCGAACTCGGGAAGACGCAGGCCGTCGAATTGCAGCCGGTGCTCACCGCCGCGGAGTCACCTGCCGCGCAGAGTGATACGTCGACGGACAGCCTGGTGCGCTGGTACCGCCGTCAGCGCGGCCGGGCCTGACTGACCAGTTCTCGCCTGACTTACCAGTTCTCGGTGGTGTATACGCGGCCCGAGCGATCCGCCAGCCGGGCGCGTAGTTCCTGCTGTTCGATCCAGCGGATGGCGCCGATGCCCCGTGCGAGAGCGGCGACACTGGCGGCGTAGGCCCACAGCGCGTCGTCGGCGATCACCGTCACCGATTCCCATTCGGTTTTCGACGGCGGTTCGCTGACGGGCGGCGCGAATGCTGTCGCCATCGCCGTTCCGTTCACCAGTTCGATGTCTCCGTTTCCGGGGACCGAAATCTGCCAGCCGCCGGCCGGGCAGTGACCCGCCGTGGCGATCACGTCGCCGATCCGCACCGCTGCGCCGCACTCGAGTTCGCGCGCGACGAGTGCCGCCGCACGATCGACCGTATCGGCCTTCGCGGTGTCGGTGATGTCCAAGGATGCGCCCCACGGCGCGAACACCACGTCGTCGTCGATCTGGATATCACGGAAACTCGGTGCCGGATGCACGGTGGGAATGAGGGTGTCGTCCGCCATCTCGGAGGCGAGCGGGTCGACCACACCGTCGGTCATCCGCGCCGCCCACAACGCGGAACGAAGCAGCGCCGACATTCGCCGGCTCACCTTCACCGGTGCGCCTTGCGACAGGTTCACGGCGTGAATCTCGGCATCCCCGCGCTGAAGGTCGCACACCGCCTCGGTTTCCTCGATGACACCTGCGATCAGCGCGGTCGCCTGGGGCAGTGCAGCACCCTCGGTGACGTCGACTTCCACGACGGAACCCCAGACCTTCCACTTCTCGACACTCACCATGGCGTGCTCCGTGTGCAGTTCCTTCACTGTGCTGCAAATCCAGTATGCGCCGGTTGTCCAGGAGGTCGTGCGCCTGTGTTGCCACCGGTCGTAGACTCCGGCAGGTGAGCGCCCGATTGAGCGTTGTCGACGAGATGTTTCTCCGCACCCATCGGGGGTGGGGAACGCCGATCGTGATGCAGGGTCTGTGGCGCACCGACGGCCGGATCGACGAACAAATCCTGGAGTCTCTCCGCGTCCTGCTGTCACGCGGTCCGCTGGGCAGGCGGGTAATCCGCTCGCGGGTCCCTGGTGCCCGGCCACGGTTCGCGCCCAGCTCGGAAGCATTCCACGTCGAGTACGCCACCGTCCCTGCCGCGGCGTTGCTCGAATGGGCCGACGAGCAGGCCGCCTTGCCTGTCGACCCCGAACGGGGCCCCGGGTGGCGGCTGGCCTGCGGGCGTCTCGACGGCGGCGGCACAGTGCTGTCGCTGGTGTGTTCACACGTGCTCGCGGATGCGAGGGGCCTGACCGCCGCCATCGCGGACGCGTTGCAGGGCACGCCGCCCTCCGCTGCGCCGCGTCACCGTGGACCGATCGATGACGTCTGGGACGCCGCCCTTCTGACCCGACGGGTCACCGAAGGAACCGTGCGCGCGGTTGCCGGCCTGCTGATCGATTCCGACCGCCGCAGCGAGCTGCGCGACTTCGTACGCGCCGACGGCACGGCGCCCCCCGAGGTGTTCCACAGTAGGGCCGCTTCAGCGGTGGTAGACGTGGACGCGGGCGCCTGGGATGTCGCCGCCGAGGAGTCCGGCGGGACGCCGAACAGCCTGTTCCTGTCGGTGGTCGCCGAGATCGCCCGCCGCGACGACGAGTCGGCGTCTCTGACGATCAGCGTGCCGATGGATGTGCGCGGCCGCGGCGACTCCTCCGAGGCCGCGAACTCGGTCGCAATGGTCGAGGTCGCGGTGGCACCGGGCGACACCGTCGCCGACGTCCGTGCGTCGAGTCGTGCGGCGTTCACCTCGACACCGATGACGAGCCCGGCGGGATTCCCTGAAGAAATGCTGCAACTGATCCCCGACCGGCTGGCTCACGCGCTGACAGGCAACCCCGGTGAGCGGGACGTTCTGTGCTCGAACATCGGGCCGCTTCCCGACGCACTCGGTGTCCTGGGTGGACATCACACAACGGGCATCGCCACGCGGGCCGTGCACCCCGGCATCGTCTCCAGCCGCACGAGGATGTCGGCCTACCTGAGCAGGTTCGACGGGCGCTACACCCTGGCCCTGGAATCACTCGATGTCCCGAGCCACACCGCTCTCCGTGAACGTGCCGAGGACGTGCTGAGCCGGCACGAACTCCGGGCCCACGGCTGGTGACGTCCCGGAAAGTCGACGTCAGGCGTCGTAGGGCTGACGCGCCGACTGCGGATCGCCGTAGGTGATGGCCCGCTCCCGCCGCGCTCCCGACGCGAGCGTGACCGCCCAGTTCAGCAACGTGCCGAACCTGTTGCGGTAGCCCGCGAGGAAGGCGATGTGGATGACGCCCCACGACACCCACCCGACGGCACCGGACATCTGGATAGGCCCCGCCTGAACGAGCGCGTGCCTGCGGGCAATGTACGCCGCGCTGCCGAGATCGCGGTACTTGAACGGTTTCCGGTCGGGTGCGCCCCGCTCGACGGTGCGGGCAATGCACCCCGCGGCGTGCCTGCCACCCTGCATCGCCACCTCGGCCACACCGGGAAGATCTTTCAGCGCCATCATGTCGCCCACGACCCAGACGTTGGGATGACCCGGCACGCTGAGGTCGGGATTCACCTCGATGCGACCACCCGCGGCCTGCTTCACGCCGAGCGCCTGTGCGAGTACGGAGGCGAACGGGACCGCCTCGACGCCGGCGGTCCACAGGATGGTCCGCGCGTCGAACCGGTTCTTGGCCTTCGCCCCGTCCTTGGACGTCGTCTCGACGCTCGTCTCCGACACATCCGTGACATGCACGCCCAGATGTGTTTCGACACCGATCTTGTCGAGTGTGGCCTGCGCCGCCGCCGACAGCTTGCGGTTGAACGACGGCAACACCCGGTCACCGCCGTGCAGCAGCAGTACCCGCGCCTCACCGGGATCGATGGACTGGAATTCGTGAGCGAGGGCCCGCAGTGCGAGTTCCCTGATCTGCCCGGCCAGTTCGACCCCGGTGGGCCCACCGCCGGCGACGGCGAAGGTCAGCCACGGCTTCCGCTCTTCGGGGGTGGGAAGCGACTCGGCCATTTCGAAGGCCGAGATGAGCTTTCGCCGAATCGCGAGGGCGTCGTCGAGAGTTTTCATACCGGGCGCCCACTGGATGTACTCGTCGTGACCGTGATACGCCTGACGCATCCCGGCAGCAACGATCAAGTAGTCGTAGGGAACGTCGAAGGTGGAGCCGTCGAATCGGCTTGCGGTCAAGACCTTTTGGTCGGCGTCGATCGACTGCGCTTCCCCGAGGGCGACGTGAATGTTGCTGTAGCCACGGAGCAGGTGCCGCAACGGTGTGGTGATCTCCCCTTCGGACAGGAGTCCCGTGGCGCACTGATACAGCAGCGGCTGGAAGACGTGGCTGGTTCCCCGATCGAGCAGCGTGACGTCGACGTCCACACCCCGGAACCGCTTGGCGGCGTACACGCCACCGAATCCGCCGCCCACAATCACCACGCGCGGCCGCGAGCGCTGCAAGCCGAGAGACGAAGATTCCTGGGTTGTCGTCACTGTGGACACCTCACGCTCGTCGTCACTGGCCGGCACAGCTCAGTCCTACACGAACCGTGATGTCCATGCATGCGGAAGGAACCTCAGCGCCAAGTCGATTGCTTTCCACTTGGTGCCGGGCAACGCCACCCGGCGGGATTCCTTGTCGATCGCGTCGACCATCGCGGTGACGCCCTCGTCCAGACTTGCGGTCATCGAGTCGCTGTCACCGGCCTTGCCCGACATCTCGGTAGCGATGTATCCGGGCAACAGTGTGGTCACCGCGATGGGACTCTTCACCAGTTCTGCCGTCAACGCCTCCCCGAGTGCGGAGACGCCGGCCTTGCTGGCCGAATAGGCCGCCTTCGGACCGGGCAGACCGCGATCGGCACTGATCGACGACACGAGCACGAGATGACCGAAATTCTGTTCCCGAAATATCTGGAGGGCGGCCTCGCACTGCGACAGCGCGCCGACGAAGTTGGTGCGGGCGGTGGCGAGATTGGCGTCGGCACGGCCCGTCCCGATCCTGGCCCCCTTGCCGAGTCCGGCGTTGACGATCACCCGGTCGAGACCACCCAGCTCGTCACGTAACTCCCCGAAGACGCGTACCACCGCTTCGTGATCGGTGACGTCGAGTTCGCGGATCGCAACGGTCACTCCGGGATGGGCGGACCTCAGTTCGTCGCGTAGGGCTTCGAGGCGGGCACCGCGCCGCGCGCAGAGCGCGAGGTCTCGCCCTTGGGCGGCGAATCGGCGGGCCATTTCCTCGCCCAGGCCCGAGCTGGCTCCGGTGATCAAGATCTTGTTGCGCATCATCCGGTCACGATACTTGCGGCCACACACACCGCAGGCGTGCTCGAAGTTCTGACAGCCGACCCTCGACCGGCCTACCGTGACAGGCATGACTGACTCGGTGGACGACGCGGAAGAGTACGACGTCATCGTGATCGGAGGCGGCCCCGCGGGTGAGAACGCGGCGAGCTATGCCATCGCGGGCAGCGAGCGCACCGCCGCACTGATCGAGCACGAGCTCGTCGGCGGCGAGTGTTCGTATTGGGCCTGTATGCCCAGCAAGGCGTTGCTGCGTCCCGGGGAGGTCCTGGGTGCCGCACGCAACATGGCCGGTGTATCCGCCGGAGCCCTCGATCCGCAGGCCGTACTCGCCCGGCGGGACTCGTTCACCAACAACCACGACGACTCGTCGCAGGTGATGTGGGCCGATGCGCAGGGAATCGAGGTGATCCGCGGCGCGGCGTGCCTGACCGGCGAGCGGACGGTGACGGTGGGCGGCTCCCGCCGTATCCGCGCCCGGCAAGCCGTCGTCGTGGCGACGGGAACCACGGCAGCGATTCCGGACACACCCGGGCTCCGCGCAGCCTTGCCGTGGGCCTCGCGGGATGCCACCAATCTGCGGGAGGTCCCGCGCCGGGTCGCAGTGATCGGCGGCGGCGTCGTAGCCTGCGAGAGCGCGTCGTGGCTGCTCGACCTCGGTGTCGAGGAACTCACCATGGTGGTGCGAGGCCGAGGGCTACTCGCAAAGAACGAGCCGTTCGCCGGGAAGCTGGTGGCCGAGGGACTCGAAAAGAAGGGCGCCCGACTCCTCTTCGGCGCCGACCTCCGCGGTGTGGAGCGTCCCGATCCGCAGGACACCGGTGTCGGCCGGATCCACGGCGGCCCCGCCACGCTCGACGTGGCCGGGCAGGACCCGTTCGAGGTCGACGAGATCGTGGTCGCGACCGGCCGCACCCCTGCGACTTCGGGGCTGGGAGTCGACCCGCGACTGCTCGACGCGCGCGGCTATCTTCCCACCGACGACCACATGACCACACCGGACGGATGGTTGTACGCCGTCGGCGACGTCAACGGGCGGGCATTGCTCACTCACATGGGCAAATATCAGGCGCGGGTCTGTGGTGACGTGATCGCGGCGCGGGCGGAGGGAAGACCGCTCGACGGTTCCCGCTACAGTGCGTCCGCCGATCACGGGCAGGTTCCCCAGGTGGTGTTCTCGGACCCCGAGGTCGCTGCTGTGGGAATCACCGAGAAGGAGGCCCGCGACTCAGGCGTGGACGTCGAGACGGTCGAAGTCGACATCGCCGTCGCGGGCTCGTCCCTCTCTCGCGACGATTTCGGCGGCCACGCGAAACTTGTCGTCGATCGAGGTTCCGACACCCTGCTAGGTGCGACTTTCGCCGGCACGGACGTCGCCGAACTGGTGCATGCCGCGACGGTCGCCGTCGTGGGAAGGGTGCCGCTGGACGCCCTGTGGCATGCAGTGCCGTCCTACCCGACGGTGAGCGAGGTGTGGCTGCGGTTGCTCGAGGCACGGCGATGAGCGGTCCCGGCGCGAGAACGCCGTTCAAATCGGTTTCTCAGGAGGTCTACGTATAGTCGCCGACATGGCGTCCGACATTCGCACGACAGGCACAGTCGCGACCGACAGAGCAGCGACCGACACAGTGGTGAAGACCACCGACGGGATGGTGCGCGGCCGACGGCTCGACGACCTCGTGGCCTGGCGCGGGATTCCCTATGCTGCCCCGCCGGTAGGTCCGCTGCGACTGCGGGCGCCCCAGCCGGTCACCCCGTGGAGCGGGGAACTCGATGCCACCGAATTCGGGGACGCGGCCGTGCAGCACAAGAAGTTCACGGTGCTGCGGCCGGGCAAGTACCAGCCGAGCAGTGAGAACTGTCTGACCCTCAACGTTCTGGCCAGGCCCGGCACCTCCGGTAAGCCCCGCCCGGTGATGGTGTTCGTCCACGGCGGCGCATACACACTGGGCATGTCTGCGACCGCACTGTACGGCGGTCAGTCACTGGTACGCCGGGGCGATATCGTCTACGTGTCGATCAACTACCGGCTCGGTTCGCTCGGCTACCTCGATTTCACCCAGTTCTCCACCCCCGAGCGGCCATTCGATTCCAACCTCGGGCTGCGCGACCAGGTGGCGGCACTCGAGTGGGTGCAACGCAACATCGCCGGATTCGGCGGCGACCCCGACAATGTCACCCTGTTCGGTGAGTCCGCGGGCGGAAACGCGGTCACCACCTTGATGACCACACCTTCCGCTCGCGGCCTGTTCGCTCGTGCGATCGCCGAGAGCTCGGCGCCCGGTCTCGTCACGACGGCCGAGCGGGCCGCCGGGTGGGCCGCCGACTACGTGAAACTCCTGGGCGCCGAACCGGAGAACGCGGCCGAGGCCTTGAGTACCTCACCCGTCGGAGCGCTCGGTCGAGCGGGAAACCGGCTGGGTGCCAAGGTTCTGGTGGAAACTCCCGGGCTTCACCCGTTCGGTCCCGTGATCGACGGGGACTTTCTTCCGAAGCCACCGCTCGACGCGTTCTCCGACGGCTCCGCGCACCGTGTCCCGCTGATCATCGGCACCAACAGCCGTGAGGGCACACTGTTCCCGAAGGTCTTGGACGCCCTGCCCACCGATCCTGCGCGGATCGGCCGGATGTTCGAGCTCACCGACCCAGCGGCACAAGCCCGCGTCACCGCAGCCTATCCGGGCTATCCAGCCCCCGACGCCGCGGTGGACCTCGGTGGTGACCTGACGTTCTGGAAACCGTCGGTGGAACTGGCCCAGGCGCATTGCGCCTACGCACCGACGTACAGTTATCGGTTCGACTTCGCTCCGCGGATCATGACATGGCTCGGACTCGACGCCACCCACGGATTCGAATTACTCGCCGTCTTCGGTGTCGCCGACACTCGTTTCGGTCGCGCGCTCACGTTGGCGGGGGGCCGACGCGGCCTGAAAGACGTGACCGATACGGTGCAGAGGAACTGGTTGCAGTTCGCCACGCACGGAACACCTTCGGCTGCGTGGCCGAGATACGACACCGATCGGAGAGCAACGCTCGTGTTCGACACCGTCACCACAGTCCAGGACGATCCGCGCAGGGAACGTCGACTGGCGTGGGAAGGGTACGAGGGCTACTACGGGCAGGGCCTGTGAGTCCACTCGAAGTCCACACCGAGAGCGGCGCCGTCGGAGGGCGTCGACTCGACGACCTGATCACCTGGCGCGGAATCCCGTATGCGGCTCCCCCGGTGGGCCCGTTACGGTTACGTGCCCCGCAACCGGCCGAGCCGTGGTCGGATGTCCGGCGAGCCTTCCACTATGGGGCAAGCGCGCCCCAAGGTAGCGGGCCGTGCGACGAAGACTGCCTGACTCTCAACGTGGTGGCTCCCGCGGAGCCGTCCGCGACGCCGCGCCCGGTGATGGTGTTCATCCACGGAGGCGCGTACTCGGGGGGAAGCTCTTCGTCCTCGCTGTACGGTGGCCACTCGCTGGTACGGCGCGGCGACATCGTCTATGTGTCCATCAACTACCGGCTCGGCGCCCTGGGATACGTCGATTTCAGCCAATTCTCCACGCGGGAGCGGCCTTTCGACTCGAATCTCGGCCTGCGCGATCAAATGGCGGCGCTCGAGTGGGTGCAACGCAACATCGCCGAGTTCGGCGGCGACCCCGACAATGTCACGATCTTCGGTGAGTCGGCCGGCGCCAACGCCGTCACCACCCTGATGGGCACACCCGCCGCGAAAGGACTGTTCAGCAAGGCCATCGCACAGAGTCCGCCGGCGGCGTCGGCATACCATCCAGAGCGGGCGGCACGGTGGGCACGCGAATTCGTCGAGATCGCGGGAGTGCCCCTTTCCGAGGCCGCGACCTGGCTGCAGGCCGCGAAGGCCTCCGACTTCGTCGAGGTGGGAACCACTTTGGCGGATCGGGGCGCCGACGAGGAGCCCGGAACACGAGTGTTCGCGCCGGTAGTAGACGGCTTCCTGCTTCCCGCTCACCCGCTCGATACCTTCGCCTCCGGTTCCGGTCACCCGGTTCCCTTGATCATCGGCACCAACCAGTACGAGGGCAGGGTGTTCCCGCGGTTCCTCGATATCCTGCCCACCGACGCCACCCGCATCGAGAAAATGTTCTCGCATGTGGACGAGTCCGTGAAGAAGCGGGCGATCTCCGCGTACCCCGGCTATCCCGGTCGGCGTGCTGCCGCGGACCTCGGCGGTGACGTCACGTTCTGGGAACCATCCCTACTCTGCGCCGAGGGTCATGCCGCCGTAGCCCCCACCTACAGTTACCGATACGACTTCGCTCCCCGCCTCCTCCGCCTCGCCGGACTCGGTGCCACCCACGCCACGGAGATGTACGCGGTGTTCGGGCTGACCGGGCCCTGGGCGCGGGCGCTCACCGCACTCGGTGGGTGGAAAGCGCTGCGCACCGTCACCGACACGGTGCAGTCGCACTGGCTGCATTTCGCACGGCACGGCACGCCGGCGCCCGGCTGGCCCACCTACTCGCGGGAGAACAGGGAAACCCTCATCATCGACGAGAGCAGTCGGGTCGAGAACGATCCGCTCGGCGAGCGTCGTCGCGCCTGGCTCGGCTACGAACACCGGCGCTAGTCCACTTCCGGAAGGTTGTCGCGAGTCGCGCAGGGCCTGCGGTTTCACCCGCGCAGGCCCTGCGGTGTGTCCTACTCTGAGACACCCGCACATTCGCAACGCCTGTTCTCCGCGGTACCGGAGGTGAACATGATCGAACACGACGATCTCGCAGGACTCACCACGGTGGTCACCGGCGCCACGTCCGGACTGGGCGCGGAGACGTGCCGTCAGTTGGCGGCCCGCGGTGCGACGGTCGTGCTGGTCGGCCGCGACCGGGCGAAGGTCGACGAGACGATCGCCGAGTTGTCGTCGGCATACGACCCTGGCCGGTTGAGTTCGGCAACGGCCGACCTGTCCTCCCTGGTACAGGTGCGGAATCTGGCCGAGGAACTCCGGCATCGATTCCTCCGCATCGACGTGTTGATCAACAATGCGGGGATCGACGTGGGAGAGCGTCGCCTCACCTCGGACGGCATCGAGTCGACCTTCGCGGTGAACTACCTCGCACCGTTCGTACTCGGCACCGCCCTGGCCGACGCCATGGCGCGGGCCGCCACCACGGATGCCGCCGGCTTCCGCCACCCCGCGCGCATCGTCAACGTCAGCTCGTCGGGGCATCGCGGTGGGCACCTCGACTTCGACGACCTGCAGGCCTCGAACGACAAGTTCCGCGGCCAACGCGTATATAACAATTCCAAGCTCGCACTCACCCTGTTCAGTAGGGAATTGGCGCGGCGCTTCGACCCGGCACGGCTGGTGGTGAACTGCGCGGATCCAGGCTTCGTCAAGGGCACCAGCCTCGGCCGCGACCTTCCGTTCGGCTACCAGGTGATCGGAACCCTGCTCACTCCGTTCATGGCCGATGTCGAGAAGGGCGCGAAGACGATCGTGTGGACCGCCACGGCTGCCGAGCCGGGCAAGTTCACAGGCGCATACGTCAAGGCCTGCAAGGTGGTTCAGCCGAGCAAGGATGCACGGAACCCCGAACTCGCGGCCAGGTTGTGGGATGCCACCGAGGCGCTGGTGGCCAGACGTGGCGGCGCCGACCTCGACGCCTGAGGTCCGGGCACCTATCGGTTCGGGTACTCGAACAACGACAGCACGTTCCCATGCGGGTCCCGGAACCATGCCACGCGGATGCCGTCCGGCGCGGTCCAGGCGGCGTGCTCGTCCTGGTCCATGCCGGGATACTCGGTGAACGAGATTCCTTTGGTCCGGAGTGAGTCGACCACACCGTCGAGATCGGGGACCTTCCATCCCAGCACCGTGTATCCGGTGTCGGCACGCGACTGGACCAGCGTGACCCGCAGCAGTGATCCGTTGCAGTTCAGGGCGAGCGCGAATTCGTCGCGGGAGTCGAGCTCGAGCCCGAGGGTGTCCACGTAGAACATCTGGGAGACGTCGAGGTCGGTGCTGGGAACGAAACTGACGAGCTCACCCGGAAAACTCATGCATCAACTTTGCGCCAGCCACCCACCGCGGGGCAAGGGAGCGGCGTGACACGACGGCTGTGTCGTGACCCGCGGCACAGCTCCCTCACCCGACAAGTTAACGTCGATTCGACAGGTTGTCCCGCATCGGAATGAGGAACTCGAGTGTCTGCTCCCGTTACAGAGAAGAAGGGCCCGCTCGCGGGCATTCGCATCGTCGAATTCGCAGGTCTGGGACCCGGCCCCCACGCGGCCACCCTGCTCGCCGATCTCGGTGCGGACGTCGTCTGCGTGCAGCGCCCCGGCGTGATCCCGCAGGACGGACCCTACGACCAGATTCAGCGCGGACGTCGCGTCGTCGAAGCCAACCTCAAAGATCCCGCGCAGGTCGAGAAGGTGCTGGAGCTGATCGAGCGCGCCGACGTCGTCATCGAGGGCTTCCGCCCCGGCGTCACCGAACGCATGGGCCTGGGCCCGGACGTCTGCCTCGAGCGCAACCCGCGGTTGGTCTACGGCCGGATGACCGGCTGGGGACAGGAAGGCCCGCTGGCCAATGCCGCCGGCCACGACATCAACTACATTTCCCTCACGGGTGTGCTGCACGCCATCGGGCGTAAGGGTGAGCGCCCGGTTCCCCCGCTGAACATGGTCGGCGACTTCGGCGGCGGTTCCATGTTCCTCATCTTCGGCATCCTGTCCGCGCTGGTGGAACGCCAGACCTCCGGCAAGGGTCAGGTGGTCGATACCGCGATGGTGGACGGCGCCCTGGCGCTGTCGCACATGATGTGGGCTTTCCGTGGCCGCGGTGTCTGGTCGGACGAGCGGGGCGTCAACCTCCTCGACACCGGCGCGCCGTTCTACGACACCTACGAGACGGCCGACGGCAAGTACATGGCCGTGGGATCGATCGAGCCGCAGTTCTACGCCCTGTTGCTGCAGGGACTCGAACTCGACGCCGCCGACCTGCCGCACCAGATGGACGTGTCCGCGTGGCCGCAGATGAAGAAGGTCTTCGCCGAGAAGTTCCTGTCGAAGACCCGCGACGAGTGGGCCTCGATCTTCCTCGGCACCGACGCGTGCGTGTCCCCGGTCCTCACCTTCTCGGAGGCGCCGTCCAATGAACACATCGCCGCCCGCGGCTCACTGATCGAACTCGACGGCGTCACCCAGCACGCCCCGGCCCCCCGCTTCTCCCGCACCCCCGCCGGCGCACCCACCCCGCCGGCACGCGAAGGCGTCGACATCGACACCGTCTGGACCTGAGCGCAGTGGCAGAGTACGTTTCCACGTCCTCTGCCACTCCCTCTCAGACGACCAGGGACGGTTCGGCCAGCTCCGGTCCCACGGCCAGGGTGGCGTACGCGGCGGCGATGCCGTCGACACCGCGTCGCAATTGATCGGGTGTCCGGGCGTACGGCAATCGGATGAATCGCTCGAAGGCGCCCTCGACGCCGAACCGTGGTCCAGCAGCGAGCAGCACGCCGAAGTGGGGTGCCGTCGCGGCCAGCGCGGTCGACACCGGAGCCGGAAGCCGCAGCCACAGCGACATGCCGCCGGAGCCTATGGTCGGGACCCAGTCGGGAAGGCGATCGGCCAGGGCGTCGAGCATGGCACTGCGCTGCTCGCGCAGCTCGGTACGCCTGCGGGTGAGCACCGCGTCGTCGTCGGTGAGCAGGTGTGCGGCCGCGAGCTGGTCCATCACCGGTGTGCCGAGATCGACCGCCGCACGGGCGCCGACGAGCCGTGAGATCAACGACGGATCGGCGCGTATCCACCCGACCCGCAGCCCGCCCCAGAACGACTTGGCCGTCGACCCGATGGTCACCACTTCCGTTTTCGCCGTTCCCCGGCCGTACGCGGCGACCGGCCCCGGCGACGGCTCGTCGAGCCACAGGTCGACCATTGTCTCGTCGACGATCAGCGTCATCCGGGTCTCACGGGCGATCTTCGCAAGTTCCGCTCTACCGGGTGCGTCGAGGCACAGACCGGTGGGGTTGTGGAAGTCGGGAATCAGATACGCCATTCGCGCCGCGGTCTGCCGTGCGGCGCTCCGGATTCCGTCGAGGTCCCAGGCCGCGGAACCGCCTCCCTCGGGACGGACGGGAACGGGCACCGGCCGCGCCCCCACTCTCCGGATCGCCTCCAGCGCATTGGGATAGGTGGGATGGTCCACCAGCACCCGCTCCCCCGGCGCGGTCAGCACGTTCAGCAGCAGTCGCAGGGCGTGCTGCGCGCCCGAGGTGACCATGATCTGTTCGGGTGTCGTGTCCAGTCCGCGGGCCCGATAGCGGGCGGCGATCACGTCGCGCAAGGCGCCGATGCCCACCGGTTCCATGCCGTGCGTCGGAAGGAACTGTGGAAGAGACTGCAAGGCAGACGAGTACGCATTCTCGACCGCCTCTCCCGGCGCTGCCATCGCCGCATAACTGAGATCGATCATCGCACCCTCCGGCCCCGGCTGATGCGCGCGGAACATGAGGCCGTTCTGGCGCGATCCGGGCGGCAACGCCACCGTGCTCCGCGATCCCTGTCGGCTGATCAGGTACCCCTCGTCGCGCAGCACCGAATACGACGACGTGATCGTCGTGCGGCTCAGTTCCAGCACCGACGCCAGTTCGCGTTCGCTGGGAAGTGCCACACCCAACGGGACGCGGCCGTCGTGCACGAGCAGCCGGATGCTGTCGGCGAGCGCCCGGTATGCGGGCCGGACCGCCGAACGACGGGTGCTGTCGTCCTGCCAGTTGCCGAGGTCCCTCGCCAGCGAACGCGCACCGAGTACACGGGTCATCATGCAGTCCAGTATCGGCCTTGTGGCTATTCGATCCCAAGCCAGTCGGGCGCAGAGTTGACTCCATGACGACACTCCTCACCCTCGCCTGCATCATCATCCTGGCCGCGGCCGTCGCCCGATACGGCCCCAAAGAAGTAGGTGAAGGCCTGTTTCGCGTGGAGCAGTTTCGCCTGGGCGCACCTCTCGGTGGCATTTTCGCCGATCCACCGAGCAGTCCAGAATCTGCCGACTGGACTGCTCGCCCGATGAGCGCCGAAGGTAGTTCAGGGCGCCTTGCGGATTCTCCCGATGTCACCGGGCAGGAGGCGCCAGCGACTGACTGAACAGCACCGTCCCGGCCGCGTCGAGCAGGTCGACTCGCAACTCGGACGTCTCCCCGTCGATGAAGACCTCCCCGAAATGCTGGTATCCGTCGAGGGGTGAGGAATTCGGGGCAGGCGGTGCGTGGACGAACACGGCCTCGGGACCGAACGTCGGATCGAGGTCGTTGGGGCCGAAACCACCGGCGTTGAGCGGGCCCGACACGAACTCCCAGAACTCGTCGAAGTCCTTGTATGCGGCACGGTCCGGCGAGTACCGGTGCGCGGCGGTGTAGTGCACGTCCGCGGTGAGCCAGACCGTTCCCGTGACGCCGCCCGCCTTGATCGCGGACAGTACCTGCGCGATCTCGGATTCACGGCCCGACGGTGGTCCCGGATCCCGGTTGGCGATGCCCTCGAACGCGGTGTCGCCGTCCGGCACCACCACCCCGAGGGGAAGGTCGTTGGCGATGATCTTCCAGGTCGCCGTCGACGCACCGAGTTCGCGAATGAGCCAGTCCTTCTGTGCTGCGCCGAGGATCTGTCCGGCCGGGCCGGTATTGACACCGTTCGCACCCTTGTAGGTGCGCATGTCGAGCACGAAGACGTCGAGAAGAGGTCCGTAGCCGATCTTGCGGTACACACGCCCGTCCACCGCCTCGGTGGGCTCGATCGGAAGCCACTCGTGGAACGCCTGGAAAGCTCGCTGCGCCAGAACGTCGACGCTCTTCTCCGAGTAGGCCTCGGCGCTGAGGAGTTCGCCGGGATACCAATTGTTGACCGTTTCGTGGTCGTCCCACTGAACGATCTGCGCAACAGAGGAATTGAAGGTTCTGTAGTGCTGGTCGCTGAGGTTGTAGGCGTACTGACCGCGGTACTGGTCCAATGTCTGCGCAAGCGCACTCTTGGCCTCGCTCACCGTGTTCCGCCAGATTCGGCCGTCCGGCAGCGCAACCGACTCCTTCAGGGGTCCGTCGGCGTAGACGACGTCACCGGAGTGGAGGAACAGATGCGGGTCGCGTGCGGCCATCGTTTCGAATATCCGCATACCGCCGAGGTCGGGGTTGATTCCGTAACCCTGACCCACCGTGTCTCCGGACCACTGCAGCCGGATGTCGCCCGCGGCGCTCGGTGCGGTGCGGAAGACACCCGTCACCGCCTCCGAGGTGGCGCCGTCGTCACCTTCGAGGGTCACCCGGTAGTGCACCTGCTGCCCGGCGGGTAGTCCGGTCACCCGCAACCGTCCGGTGCCGTCCGTGTCCGGGGTGAGCAGTCCACCCTCGAATCGCACCGGGTCGTTGAAGGACTCGGTGGCCGCCGTCTCGACGATCATCGTCGCCGGCCGGTCGGACCTCGCCCAGATCACTGCGCCGTCGGCACGCACATCGCCGGCGGCAACTCCATGGGTCAGCGCGGGCCGGGGGCGTAGGAGGGTGGGACTCGAACCGGCCGAGCCGGAACACGCGGCGGCGGGAACAGCGAGTACGCCGAGAGCGGTGGCGCGGAGCAGGGTACGGCGCGACAGGTGCACGGGACATCTCCTCGGTGGTGGATCCTCGAGGATGTCCAACCGTGGCCAACAGACGGTAAACGTCGGATGTGGGGCGCATACTGGGTTGGTGACCACAGGATTCTGCCTGTTCGACACAGCACTCGGCACGTGCGCCATTGCCTGGAGGGCCGCCGGGATCGTCGGTGTGCAACTGTCGGAGGGTTCACCCGAGGCGACACGTGCCCGCGTCGAACGCTGCTTCCCGGGTGCGGTGGAGCACTCACCGCCCACACCGGTCCAGCAGGCGTTGGACGCCATTCGGGAACACCTCGGCGGCGCACTCGACGACCTGCGCTGGATCGACCTCGACTTCGAGGGAGTCCCCGAGTTCGATTGCAACGTATACGAGATCGCCCGGGCCATCGACCCGGGCGACACCCTCACCTACGGAGAGGTGGCTGCAGCACTCGGCAAACCCGGCGCCGCGCAGGCCGTCGGCCAGGCACTCGGACGCAACCCCTTGCCGATCGTCGTCCCCTGCCACCGCGTCCTCGCCGCCGGAAACAAGGTCGGCGGATTCTCCGCGGGCAGCGGCACCCTCACCAAACGCGAACTACTCGCCCTCGAACACGCACCCGGATTCGACGACCCCGTACTGTTCTGAAGCAACCGCACGGGCCGGACCGACGTCACAGCCGTTCGACGTCACAGCCGTTCAGCGTCACCGTTCAGTCCGACTGGTCAGCGCACCACGTCGCGGCGCACGATGGTCTCGTCACGGCCGGGGCCGACACCGATGCACGAAATGTAGGCGCCGGACAGCTCTTCGAGGCGCAGCACATAGTTCTGCGCATTCTTCGGCAGTTCCTCGAAGGTGCGTGCGTGCGAGATGTCTTCCCACCATCCGGGCATCTCTTCGTAGATGGGGGTGGCGTGGTGAACATCGGTCTGCGACATCGGCATTTCCTCGTGCCGTACACCGTCGATGTCGTAGGCGACGCAGATGGGGATGGTGTCGAGGCTGCTGAGCACGTCGAGCTTGGTGAGGAAGTAGTCGGTGATGCCGTTGACGCGAGTTGCGTAGCGGGCGATCACGGCGTCGAACCAGCCGGTGCGGCGGGCGCGACCGGTGGTGACACCCACCTCGCCACCCGTCTTGGCCAGGTATTCACCGTGCTCGTCGAACAGCTCCGTCGGGAACGGACCGGAGCCGACTCGCGTGGTGTACGCCTTGAGGATGCCCAGCACCGTCGTGATCTTGGTGGGTCCGATGCCCGAACCGACCGCCGCGCCACCGGATGTCGGGTTGGACGAAGTCACGTACGGGTACGTCCCGTGGTCCACGTCGAGGAGAGTTCCCTGCGACCCCTCCAGCAGAACCGTTTCGCCACGCTCGAGGGCCTCGTTGAGCTGCAACCGGGTGTCGGCGATGCGGTGCTTGAATCCGTTGGCCTGTTCGAGCACCTCGTCGACCACCTGCTGCGGGTCGAGCGCCTTGCGGTTGTAGATCTTGGCGAGCACCTGGTTCTTGAATTCCAGTGCCGCCTCCACCTTCTGGGTGAGGATCTTCTCGTCGAGCACGTCTTGCACCCGGACGCCGACACGGGCGATCTTGTCCTGGTAGCAGGGCCCGATGCCGCGGCCCGTGGTGCCGATCTTCTTGGCGCCCAGGAAGCGTTCGGTGACCTTGTCGATGGCCACGTGGTACGGCATGATCAGGTGCGCGTCAGCCGAGAGCAGCAATTTGCTGGTGTCGACGCCCCGCTCGTCGAGTCCGGCGAGTTCGGTGAGCAGCACTCCCGGATCCACCACCACACCGTTGCCGATGACGTTGGTGACGCCCGGCGTGAGGATGCCCGACGGGATCAGATGCAGCGCGAACTTGTCGCCGTTCGGAAGAACGACAGTGTGTCCGGCGTTGTTTCCGCCCTGGTAGCGCAC
Source organism: Rhodococcus oxybenzonivorans (assembly GCF_003130705.1). NCBI lineage: Bacteria > Bacillati > Actinomycetota > Actinomycetes > Mycobacteriales > Nocardiaceae > Rhodococcus > Rhodococcus oxybenzonivorans. The sequence goes on from NZ_CP021354.1 coordinate 5,073,595, forward strand.
CACCCACTGCAGGCGTCCGCCCAATAGATCGGTCGCTTTGCCCTTGCCCTCATCGCCCCACTGGGCGCCGATCAGGACGATTGCCGGCATGACGTTGTCTCCTACGGTCGACGTACAGTCGTATCCGACTGCGTGGTTCTGCCGTTCGTAGGCAGTGGCCGGGGGAACAGTCTAGCCGAGCGCACAGAGAACAGACCCCACAGTACGACCGGAGTGGCTTCGGGGCCGGTGGCGGGCATACAACTAGGATGGCCGGATGGAAAGCTGCGGCAGCCGTAGCGGGACATATCCGGGCGAGGAGTGGCGTTGACCCCCGTTGTGCTCATATGCGGTGACGTGCCGCTCCCCCTGCCCTTGGGGTCGATCTCGGCGTCGAGCGCCCCCACCGTGCCGGACAAGGACGACTTCGACGAGGTCTTCTCCAAACTCCAGGTCGTCACGCATCCGCGGCTCATCGTGGTCGGTAGCGATGCCGCACTGGCCGCGACCCTGACCCGGCTGATGCGGACCGACCGGTTGCATATCGAGCTCGCCTACGTCGCCGAACACAGCTCACCGGCAACCGACGCCTACCACCTGTCCGCGGGCGCACGGGCCGCCCGCACGGCACTGAAAGGAACGGCCAAGCCGGTACCTCTCATCCGCGACGACGCGGGCATCGCGCTGGTCGGGCTCGCCACCGTGACGGCGCCCGGCGGTGAACCGTTGGTCGGCGAGGCGTACGTCGACGACACCCGCCTGTTCTCCGGTACCGCCACCAACATGCACGTCACCCCCACTCCACGGATGCCCGGGCTGCGGGCCTCGATCGAACCCCGGCGGCGCTGGTTGCCGCGTCGATGGATCGAGGGGCGCGCGGTCCAACTCGGGTCGCCGGCCGCCGCGCTGACCCGTGACGACGTGCCCAATCCGCGCGCGGTGAAACGGTCGACGTTCTACCGTCACGACCGCGAGTGGTTGCTCGTTCGATGAACCTGCCCAGAACGCGGTCCACCGCCGTCCGGCCGAGCCCGGTCTTCCTCGTCGTCGTCGCCACCGCCGTCGCCGGTGGAGTACTCGCGTGGGGCGCCCGGGCCGAGTCCGTCGTCGGCCACGTCGGGGTCTTCCTCCTCGTGGTGGCCGGCTGGGTGGTGACGCTGTGCCTCCACGAGTTCGCGCACGCGTACACGGCGTGGCGGAACGGCGACACCGATGTGGCGGTGCGCGGATACCTCACCCTGAACCCGCTGAAGTACAGCCACCCCTTGCTGTCGATAGGCCTTCCCGTGCTGTTCATCGCCCTCGGCGGAATCGGGCTACCGGGCGGTGCCGTCTACCTGCGGACGGGGTTGTTCCCGCCGAAGGTCCAGGCGAAGGTGTCGCTCGCGGGGCCGGCCGTGAACCTCGTGTCGGCAGTGGTCCTGCTGACCGTGATTCGCGGGTGGGGCCTGGACGGCGATCATCGGGTGTTCTGGACGGGCCTGAGCTTCCTGGCTTTCCTGCAGGTGATGGCGACGGTACTCAACCTGCTCCCCGTTCCGGGCCTCGACGGCTACGGCGCACTCGAGCCCTCCCTTCCGCCGCGGACCCGCCGGTCCGTCGATCAGTACAAGCCCTACGGACTGCTCGTCCTCGTGGCCCTGCTCTTCGTGCCTTCGATCAATACCGTGTTCTTCGACGGAATCTACTGGCTGTTCGAGCTGTCCGGTGTGCCGGCGATCTACGCGCAGTACGGCAACTACCTGATGCGTTTCTGGCTTTCGTGAGTACCCCCCGTGAGTACTTCTTAACAGTGGGCTGTTAACAAGCACTCACGGCAGGGAGCGGCGAGCCTGCTCCTCGGTGAAGTTGGGCGTCAACCGCAATTCGGTCAACGGCACCTCGCGGTCGGGACTGCGCACCTCCACGCGGACGGGTTGACCCGTCGCGTCGTCCCGCAGTCCGATCGGCGCGCCGCGTGATCCCTGCAGGTACTTGTCACCCCACTGCATGAGTGCCAGCACGGCGGGCAGGAGGTCGCGACCCTTCTCGGTCAGCACGTATTCGAAGCGGGTTCGTTGTCCGGGTTCCTTGTAGGGCCGCCGCTCGAACAAACCTTCCGCGGTGAGTTCCCGCAGGCGCGCCGCCGCCACCGCCTCGGTGACCCCCACACGCTGGACGAAGTCGTCGAACCGCGTGGTCCCGTAATAGGCCTCGCGGAGGATGAGAATGGCCGAACGCGTGCCCACTACATCCATCGCCTTTCCGATCGAGCAGTGCGTGGCCCGCCAGGTGTCGCGATCGCCGAGGAAGCCGTCCAGTCGTGCCGCATTCATGCCACCATGATAGCTGACTTGCAAAAAGCAAAGCCAGGTGTACATTGCTGGCTATGGTATTCAGCAGTCAGGTGCACGGGGATATCCGTCTGCGTCCTCTCCTTCTCGTCCTGTGTGGCGCCCCGTTCGTCGCGAGCCTCGATCTCTTCGTCGTGAACATCGCCCTCGGCGACATCGCCGCCAGCTACCCCGGTTACTCCCTCGGCGACCTGAGCTGGGTACTCAACGGCTATGCGATCGTCTATGCGGCACTACTGGTTCCACTCGGCCGGTGGGCGGATCGCATCGGTCACCGGCGCGGATTCATGCTGGGACTGGCGCTGTTCACGGCTGCGAGCGCCGCCTGCGCGCTCAGCCCCTCCCTGTGGTTTCTCGTCCTCTTCCGCCTGCTGCAGGCTGTCGGCGCCGCGGCCCTGACCCCCGCAAGCCTCGGATTGCTGGTCGGAACCGTCCCCGCGGAACGACGCGCCGGCGCAGTCCGCATGTGGGCGGCCTCTGGTGCGGCAGCCGCCGCATTCGGCCCCGTCGTCGGCGGAATCCTCGTCGAGGCCTCCTGGCGCTGGGCGTTCCTCATCAACATTCCGATCGGAATCGCACTCCTGATCGCCGCGACCCGTGTCGTGCCCGACGTCCGCCCCACCGCCACCGACACCGAACTCGACTTGATGGGGGCGGCCCTGCTGATTCTCGGGATCGGCGCACTGTCGCTCGGGATGGTCCAGGGGCCGGAATGGGGATGGGGGGACCCCCGGATCACGCTCGCTTTCACCCTCGCCGCCGCCTGCCTTGCCCTGTTCTGGTGGAGCAACAGCCGTCACCGGGCACCCCTCATCGAACCGGCCCTGCTGAAGGTGCGCACGTTCGCGTGGTCCAACGCGACCGCCCTGGTGTTCAGCGCAGCGTTCGCGGCGGGACTGCTGTCGAACATCCTTTGGCTGCAGAACGTGTGGGAATACTCGGCGATCAGGACGGGACTCGCCATCGCTCCCGGACCGATCCTCGTGCCGGTCTTTGCGATCGCCGGTCAGCTCCTCGCCCGCCGGTTCTCCCCCGGCACCATTGCCGCTGCGGGAAGTCTGGTGTGGGCGGCGGGCACGCTACTGATCCTGGCGTCGGTAGGGGCGGAGCCCCACTACGTCACCGAATTCCTTCCGGGATTGCTGGTCGGCGGAGTAGGCGTCGGCCTCGCACTCCCCACCATTCTCTCGTCCGCCACTGCCGGGCTTCCGCAGTCCCGGTCGGCGACCGGCAGTGCGATCGTCAACATGAATCGGCAAATCGGCACCGTGATCGGGGTCAGCGTGCTCGTGGCGGTCCTCGGCACCACCGTGGGCTACGACGACACCCACTCTGCCTTCATCGTCGCCTGGTGGGTGATCGCCGCAGTCGGCGTCGGTGCGGCGGCCACATCCATCGGCATGAATTCCCAGAACCCACTCACCGTAAAGGTACCGGCATGACCCCGTTGACCGCACTTGCTTTCCCCACCGAATTCGACTCCACCTGGCGTGGTTTCGGCGGTATGCACGGCGGGCTCGTCGTCGCATCGATGCTGCACGCGGCCGAGGCCGAGACGGCCGCGACACCGGTTACCGTCTCGGCCCACTTCACCCGGCCCGTGGTACCGGGCCCGGTGGACCATCAGGTCGAGGTCGTGCACGGCGGGCGGACACCGAGTGTCCGCGTATCGATGCCCGGTTCCGCAGGTGCCCTGATCCGCCTCACCCGAACGCCCAGCGCCATCACGTGGCCTCACGATGCGCCCGACCTCGGCGACGAAGATCCGGAAGTCCTCACACCCCTGGCGATTCCGGCCGACTACATGCCCTTCGCCCAGTACCTCGACATCCGCCCGATCAACTCGGCACGTCCCTTCGCCGGCGGCGCCGACCCTGAGTTCGAGGTGTGGATTCGTCTGCTCTCATCGATCGATTTCAGCCCTTCCGAACGCGCGGCGGTACTACTCGACGCGTTACCGCCGGGGTTGTTCGCCGTACTCGACGCGCCGGTAGCCATCCCCACCGTCGAGTTCAGTGCCCACTTCCCCGTGAGTACTTATCAACAGCCCACTGTTAACAAGTACTCACGGGAGGGGTGGTACCACCTGCGCCACCGCACGGTCTGGGCCACCGAAGACTCGTGCGTCGACGAGACCGAACTGCGCACCGCCACAGGACACCTCGCAGGTCAGGCGCGTCAGCTCCGCAGAATCCTCACCCCCTGATCGCCACCCACGGCTCAGCAGCACAGAGAAAGGGAACTCCCATGAGAGACGCCGTCATCGTCGAGGCCGTCCGCACACCGATCGGCAAGGGCAAACCCTCAGGGGCCCTCCACAATGTGCACCCCGTCGATCTCCTCGCACACAGTCTGTCGACCCTCGTCGAGCGCACGGGTATCGATCCCGCACTCATCGACGACGTCATCGGCGGCACCGTGACGCAAGTGGGCGATCAGGGCCAGAACCTTACCCGCACCGCACTTCTCGCCGCCGGTTATCCCGAGTCCGTGCCGGGCACCACGGTCGACCGGCAGTGTGGCAGTAGTCAGCAGGCAGTTCACTTCGCCGCGCAGGGTGTGCTGTCCGGGGCCTACGACATCGTGGTCGCGGCCGGTGTCGAGTCGATGGGCCGGGTCCCGATGGGCTCGAACGTGGTCGGCCGGGAGTCGCTGGGCGTGGGATTCGAGCGCCGCTACCCCGACGGCCTCGTTCCCCAGGGCATCAGCGCCGAACTCATCGCCGCCCGTTGGGAACTGTCCCGACAGCAATTGGACGAGTTCGCGTTACGCAGTCATCAGAAGGCCGCGACGGCAGCGAGCGCGGGGAACTTCGCGAAGGAACTCGTCGTCCTGCCGGAACTCGGTGTCGACGAAGGGATCCGTCCGGATACGACACTCGATGTCCTGGCCGGTCTGCGTCCCGCCTTCCACAGCGAGCACTATGCGAATCGGTTTCCCGACATCGACTGGTCGATCACCGCGGGCAACAGCAGTCCCCTTTCGGACGGGAGCGCCGCCCTGATGATCACGACGTCGGAGATCGCGGGCCGGCTCGGATTGACACCCCTGGCTCGACTGCACAGTTTCGCCGTCGCCGGTGACGATCCGCTGATGATGCTCACCGCGGTCATCCCGGCCACCCGTAAGGTGCTGGCGCGCAGCGGGCTCGACATCGCCGACGTCGACCTGTTCGAGGTCAACGAGGCGTTCTCATCGGTGGTCCTCGCATGGGCGGCCGAGACCGGCGCCGACCTCGAGCGAGTGAACGTTCACGGCGGCGCGATCGCGCTCGGTCATCCGCTCGGTGCCAGCGGGGCGCGCATCATGACCACGCTGGTGAACGCCATGGAGCAGCGCGGCGCGCGATACGGTCTGCAGACCATGTGCGAGGCCGGCGGTCTCGCCAACGCGACGCTGATCGAGCGCCTCGGGTAGAGGTGTGGCTGCGCGTCACCGGTGGCGGTTCATCATCGCCTCACCGGTGTAGCGCAACGCCGCCCGCAGCGACGCAGGTTCGAGTACCTCGACCCCTGCCCCCAGCGCAGTCAACTGTTCGAGAGCCACGTCCTCGGCCTCGAGCACCAGGTCGATGGCCACCCAACCGTCCTCGTCGGGAGGTCCCGCCTCGACGCGCGCAGCCTCCACACCCACGATCCGGGGCAACTGACGCCACGACCGCGGTGACAGGCGCACCCGGCACCGGAACCGGAGCATCGAGCGATCGAATTCCGCGACGGAGGCCGACCACCACGCACCGAGATCGAACTGTTCCGGCCGCAGTGCCTGTTCCGTGAGGACCGTGGCGTCACTGATCCGGGACACCCGGTACGACAGAATTCTGCTGCGATGCTGCGCAACCAGGTACCAGACACCCGCCTTGGCCACCAGACCGAGTGGATCGAGCGTCCGCGTCACCACGTCGGCACCTTTTCTGTAGTCGATACGCAGGCGCCGTCCCTCGAGCACCGCGGTGGCGACGTCGGGCAGATGCTCGTTGTCGCGCGGTGGCGTGAACCATCCCGGCACGTCGACGTACAGACGATCACGCCACAACTGTGCACCTGCCCGCAGCGGAACAGGCAACGCGTGCAGCAACTTCGACTGCGCCGCCGCGGTCACCTCACGCAGACCGAGGTCGTCGGCGAGCGAAGGCACACCCAGCAGCATCAACGCCGACGTCTCCGCCCCCGTCATCCCACCGAGTTTCGACTGCCATCCGTCGAGCAACCGAATACCGCCACCGGGACCACTTTCGGTCCAGAGCGGCACGCCCGCCGCCGACAGCGCCGTGACATCCCGGTACACCGTGCGCACCGAGACACCCAGCTCCTCGGCCAGCTGCCCAGCCGTGACACCGCGGCTGCCCTCCAGCCGCAGCATCAGTTCGACGAGCCGACTCGAACGCATCGCCCGAGTCTAGAGAAAATGACTGACAGAAGGTGTCAGGGATAGGCGCGCACACTGACGTACATGACGCACTGGACACAGTTCGAGACCGAAGCGCCCGACCTCGCCAAAGCCGTGATCGCCCGCTTCGAGGCACACAAACACCACGTTCTCGCGACCGTCCGCAAAGACGGCTCACCCAGAGTCAGCGGCACCGAAGTCGAGTTCTACGAGGGCACGCTGCTGCTCGGTTCGATGGTGGGAGCACGAAAGGTGCTCGACCTGCGGCGCGACCCGCGATTCGCCCTCCACAGCAACCCCGGGCACCACACCATGGAGGGCGGCGACGCGAAGATCAGCGGCCGCGCCGAGGAGATAGTCGGCGAGCGGAAACAGCAGATTGTCGACCACTATCCCGACGAGATCGGCGAGGCAGACGTCTTCGAACTCGCCGTCGACGAGGTGGTACTCACCACCGTCGACGGCGAACACCTCTACGTCGACCTGTGGAAGCCGGGTCGGGGCGTCACCCGCTTCACCAAATAGCGGTTCACTGCGTGACGGCGAAACCGAAACCGAGGGCGCAGGTTGCGGCCTGCCCCTTGGTGCCGTCCGGGTCATAGGTTCCGCCGGGAATCAGGTGTGCGGTAAAGCCCGGCAGATCCCGCTCCACGTCCTTGTCATTCACCAGCGGGCCCGACGATCCGATGGTGGGGCCGGCCTGACCGATATTCAGGTAAGTCACCTGAGCGTCGGTGGTGGCATTCTCTGGCCCTTCGAATTCCCACTCGATCTTCTGTGTATCGGTGTCTCGCTCCACATCGAATGATGCTTCGGCGTTGCAATTCGCCAACGGATCGGGCATGAACGGCGCGGCCGACGCCACGGCGGGCGCGGCGAGGAGGGCGACCGCACCGATGGCTACGGCTGCTGCGGATTTCGTGAGCGCTCCGAGAGTGGACATGAATCTGGCTCCCTTGTGAGGCGGCACCTGTTCCGGTAAGTCTGACCCGCCGACTGCGCGGACGCCACGATTGTTAGCGGAAAGAAACCAACCATCCTCTCGCTTACCAGGTCACGTTCTTTTCACAGTGGCGTCCGTTCGCCGTGGATTCCACCTGCACTGTGGCGTGTGAGAGCTGGTGCGTTTCGAGGACCGTGCGGGCCGATTCCAGGACGAGAGCCGAGTCGGATTCCGTGGTGAGGTGCACCGTCGCCACATCCATGCCGGTGGTGAGAGTCCACACGTGGAGGTCGTGCACGCCGATGACGCCGGGGACTGCCGCCAGGTCGGCTTCCACTGCTTCGACGTCGACGTCCGCGGGGCTCGCCTGGGTGAGGATCCGCAGCGATGCGGCGGCGAGTTTCAGTGCGCGGGGCACCACCCACAGGGAGATGAGGACACCGACGACGATGTCGGCGTACGTCCAGTTGAACGCGATCACGACGGCACCGGCAATGAGGACACCCACACTGCCGACCGCATCCGCGAGAACTTCGAGGTACGCCCCGCGCACGGCCAGGCTGTCCTTGGAATCGGCCCGCAGCATGAGCATGACGACGAGGTTCGCGGCCAGACCGGCGGTAGCCGTGAGGACGAGTGCGAGACCGGGGAGGTCGGGTGCGTCGCCGATGCGGGAGATCGCCTCGTAGAACACCCATACCGCGACGGCGAGAAGCATTGCGGCGTTGGCCATTGCGGTCAGCACCTCGGCGCGGTGCCAGCCGAAGGTGCGTGCGGCGGCGGCGCTGCCCTTGCGCGCGAGCACGAGCGCGACGAGACCCATTGCCATGCCGACGACGTCGGTGAGCATGTGCCCGGCGTCGGCAAGCAGCGACAGCGAATTGACCGTAAGGCCGACTCCCGCCTCGAGGACGAGGAACGCGAGGAGGATGACGAGCGCTATCGCCATACGACGGACCCGCCCCTTGGATGGCCCTACCTCACCCCCGCCTTGCGTGTGGCCGTGCGAATGACCGTGGCCGACTCCCATGTGTAGAGCTCCTCCCGAAGTTCTGCCGATCATATGCGTACTTGTGCATGTGTATCAACAGCGTCATGTCGGCGACCACGTCGACTCAGCCGTTGCCTGCGTCCCGGGCGGCGCGATCGAGCCAGCTCCGATAGGTCTCCCACCAGGCCTGATCGACCGCTCTTCCGGCCATCCCGGCACAGTTCCGGTCGCGGCCAGCGGCGTACGTCGTATTCGCTGGCTTCCACGCTCTCATCCGTGACCGCTGAGATCTCAGAGTTCCGGACGGTACGCCGGCTTCTGCACTGTCGGGGGCAGATGCGCGATGGCAGAGATACGTTTCAGCCCTGCCACCTGCATCAGATCGACGGTGAGCGAACGGATCTGGGCGAAGACAACGGTGGCCGACAGACCTGCATTCTCCACCAGTTCCGGTTTGAGTCCGGACGCCACCGACCGGAGCACGCGAGCAGCCTCGGCTTGGTCGGGTTGCTGACCGGGGTCTGCGAGCACCATCAGGCGCAGCGTTTCGATGGCCTGGGCCAATTTCTCGACCTGGTCGACCAGTCGCGGGTTGAGGATCTCGTCGTCACGTACCAAAGTGAGCGAACGCCGGGCCAGGACACGAATATTGCGCAGAGCGTTGTCGAGCGGGTCGGCAACGGCGCTCAAGCGTTCGAGTCTGCCGCGGGTGTTCCAGTACAGCGGCGAGATACGGCTGACCTCCCGGCCGCCCGCGAGGTGCGTGCGCAGGTTGTCGATGGACGACTGGGTGGCTCGCGCCTTCCGCAGTGCCTCCTCGATGGGCTTGTCGTCGTTGGCGACCAAGCCGTCCGCCACCAATTGCATCACTTCGGCGGCCGTTCCGAGGACCCCCGCGGCGTGGCGCCGCGCCCGGCCCACGGGATGCGTGGGAATCAACGCCACCACCGCGATGCCCACCAGGCCACCGGTCAGTGCGTCCACCATGCGATTGACACCCGCATTGCCACCGGGTGGTAGCAGAGTTGCGACGAGAACAGCGGAACTACCCGCCTGCATCGACAGGACCGGGCCGCTGTTCAGGAGCACCGCCGCGGTCATGGCCAAGGCCACCACGAGGGCGATCTGCCAGGTACCGCTGCCGATGAACGCGATCAGGAGGTCTCCGACCCCGATCCCGATGGTCACACCGGCCACGAGCTCGACCGATCGACGCAGCCGCGCGCCGAGCGACAGTCCCAGCGACACCACCGCGGCGATCGGCGCGAAGAACGGGGACGTGTGACCTATCACCACCGTGGCAACCCACCACGAGGCACCCGCCGCGACGGCGCACTGCAGGATCGGCAGCGCCGACACTCGCAGCCGCTGAGCCGAAGTCTTCAGTCCGTTCCGAACTCGGACCGGCGCTGCGGTGACCGCGCTACCCGAGGCCAAGCGCTTCGGCGGCTCGGGGGTCGCTGTCCTCGAGCAAGTCGAGGCAACGGGCGTATTCGTCGGTTTCGCCGATCGTCTTCGCGGCCTTCGCGAGGACGGCGACGCAGCGCAGGAAACCACGATTCGGTTCGTGGCTGTAGGGAACGGGGCCGAAACCCTTCCAGCCGTTGCGGCGCAGCTGGTCGAGGCCACGGTGGTATCCGGTGCGTGCGTAGGCGTACGCAGCGATCGTCTCGCCGGCGTCGAGAGCTGCCTCGGCGAGATACGCCCACGCGATGGAGGCGGTGGGGTGTGCGGCCGCCACGGAAGCCGGTTCCTCGTGGTTCAACAGGGCCGACTCGGCCTCGTCGTCACCGGGAAGCAGCGTGGGCTGGGGTCCGAGAAGGTCACCGAAAGAGGTCATGCGCCTATTGTGCCCCCGGCGGGACTGCTCCTCTGCCCCGCCCCGTAGGCGAAGCGCCCTGTGGTGGTCTGCATTGCCGCACGTTGTCGTTAGGCTTCGGTCCAACGTTCATTTCTCTGCAGACCGAGGGGCAACGCGTGCAGGACCCGAAGAAAGACGAACCGACCGAGAAGCCGACTACGGATACACCGGCGACCGAGACCGCCCGGCCGGTCACCGCCGACACCGACAAGGCACGGCCGGTCACCGCCGGTACCGACAAGGCCGCCGCCGGGACCCCGGCACCCGACGCGAAGAAGCCGGCCGACAACACGCCGTCCGCCACACCCTCTGCGAAGACTCCCGAGTCGGCACAGTCCTCCCCCGACAGCGCCGCGTCCGAGGCGGTGACGAAGGCGATCCCGACGCAGAAGCGTCCACAGGAGCAGCGTCCGCCGGAAAAACCTGATGCGGCCACGGTGAAGATGCACCCGAAATCCCCGCCGCAGGCTGTGAAGGGTGCGAACGGGCAGGGGAAGAAGGAACCCGGCAAGGCGGATCCCGCCGACACCGAGACCGTCGCCATCCCGGTCACGAAGTCCCCCGTACCGCAGACGCCGCCGCCGCCCCGCCCCGCACAGGCCCAGCAGCCCGGTCGTCCCCAGCCGGCGGCCCCGCCCCGACCAGCGGCATCCGCCCAGCAGCCACCGGCGACGCGTCCGACTCCGCCGCCCGCTTCTCCGCCACCCACGCCCAAAGCGGCGCCCCAGCGAGTGCTCCCGACCCAGCCGAGCGCCCCGCAGCGGGTCCGGCCCGCAGCGCCCGCGGCCAGGAAGCATGGCAAGGCCTGGCTCATGGCGGCGATCGCCGCAGGCGTCCTCGTGATCGCCGCCATTGCCGTTGCCGGTGTGGTGGTCTACAACAACAATCGGGCCGAGAACTCACCCGAGGCGCAGGTACAGGGCACCATCGATACATTCGTGGCGGCGCTCACCCAGGGCGATCTCGCGACCCTGCGCACCAGCACCTGTGGCGGTCTCGCCGAGTACTACCAGGGCATCTCGGATCAGGACTTCGCCGAGGTCCATCAGGTCGCGATCACTCAACAGAACATTCCGGTGGTCGGCGAGGTCGACGCCGTCCAGATCACCGGCGACACCGCCATCGCCCAGGTGAAGGCGCATACCGCCGCCAACCCGAACGAGCAGTCGTGGCGCACGTTCGACCTGGAAAAGGTCGACGGCACCTGGAAGGTCTGCGACCCCCGATAACGACTGTGCGCCTTTCTGGTAGTGGTAACTACCAGAAAGGCGCACGAGCCCGAAGGGCCTATCCCGAGACCGAGCGTCCCGCGGACTTGAGGTCGTTGCAGGCCTCGATGACACGGGCGGTCATCCCGGCCTCGGCCTTCTTCAGGTAGCTGCGCGGGTCGTAGACCTTCTTGTTGCCCACCTCGCCGTCGACCTTCAGCACACCGTCGTAGTTGCTGAACATGTGGCCGACGATCGGACGGGTGAAGGCGTACTGGGTGTCGGTGTCGACATTCATCTTGACGACGCCGTAGCTCAGCGCCTCCTCGATTTCCGACTTCAGGGAACCCGACCCGCCGTGGAAGACGAAGTCGAACGGCTTGGCGCCGTCCCGCAGGCCGAGCTTCGCGACGGCGACCTTCTGGCCGGTCTCGAGCACCTCGGGACGCAGCTTCACGTTGCCCGGCTTGTAGACGCCGTGCACGTTGCCGAAGGTCGCTGCCAGCAGGTACTTGCCGTTCTCGCCGGTGCCCAGAGCGTCGATGGTCTTCTCGAAGTCCTCGGGGCTGGTGTACAGCTTGTCGTTGATCTCGGCTTCCACACCGTCCTCTTCACCACCGACGACGCCGATTTCGACCTCGAGGATGATATTCGCGGCCTTGGAGATAGCGAGGAGTTCCTTGGCGATCTCGAGGTTCTCGTCGATCGGAACGGCCGAGCCGTCCCACATGTGGGACTGGAAGAGCGGGTTGCGGCCGGCGCTGACGCGCTGCTGAGAGATTTCGAGCAGCGGCCGGACGAAACCGTCCAGCTTGTCCTTGGGGCAGTGGTCCGTGTGGAGGGCGATCGTGACGTCGTACTTCGCGGCGATCACGTGTGCGAACTCGGCGAGCGCGACAGCACCGGTCACCATGTCCTTGACGCCCAGACCTGAACCGAACTCCGCGCCACCGGTCGAGAACTGGATGATGCCGTCACTGCCCGCATCCGCGAATCCCTTGATTGCGGCGTTGATGGTTTCGGACGAAGTGCAGTTGATGGCTGGGAAGGCAAAGGAGTGCTCCTTGGCTCGACCAAGCATCTCGGCGTAGACCTCGGGAGTCGCGATTGGCACGGCGGCAGTCCTCCATAAACGTGTCGATTTCGGCGCACGCAATCAGCGCAGCGCGCGATGTGGTCCTAGCAGTATGGCAATACCGGTAGCCTACGTCGCCCGGTGGCTGTCGTGGCACCTCGATTCCGGGCTGTCCGAGACCCGGTCAGGAATCGTTGACCTGCAGTATTCCGATACTCCGCGCATACGCCGGTACGCTGAGGGCCGTGATTGTGCAGGCAGCATCGGATTCCGTGACCAACCTCGCGTTGATGCCGGGGTTCCTCGACCCGGTGAACCTCCTCAACTCCTTCGGCACCTGGGTGCTCGTCGGACTTCTCCTGGTCGTCTTCATCGAGTCGGGATTGCTGTTCCCGCTCCTTCCCGGCGACTCCCTCCTCTTCACCGCGGGCCTCATCGCGGCGTCGAAGTCGGCCGAGATCGAGCCGTTCGCTCCCATCGGCGTCCTGCTGATCCTGATCCCGATTGCCGCGATTCTCGGCGACCAGGTGGGCTTCTTCATCGGTAGCAAGGGCGGAACGGCGCTCTTCAAGAGCAACGACGCCCGGTTCTTCAAGAAGAAGTACATCGACGAGTCGCACGCGTTCTTCGAGAAGCACGGCCCGATCACAATCATCCTGGCCCGCTTCGTGCCGATCGTCCGCACGTTCGCACCGGTGGTCGCGGGCGCATCGCGCATGAAGTATTCGCTGTTCCTGACGTACAACGTGGTGGGCGGCATCCTCTGGGGCGCCGGCGTCACGCTGCTCGGATACCTGCTCGGTCAGATCGAGTTCATCCGTGACAACGTCGACATCATCTTCTTGTTGATCGTGTTCGTGTCGGTGCTCCCGATCATCATCGAGGTCGGCAAGCGTGTTCTCAAGGCCCGCCGGGGAGAGACGCCTGCTCCCGAGGCCGCGCGGCCCGTCTCCACCCCCACCGATCCCTCCTGATCGAGATCGAGGCAATGCGCTGACCATGGTCGTATCGGCATCTGGCACCTTCGGGCCCCTCGTCTCCGCCGGCCCCGCGCTGGTGTGGGTCATCGTGCTGGCGTTCGTCTTCATCGAATGTGCCGTCATCCTCGGGCTCTTCCTGCCGGGTGACTCGATGCTGATCACCGCGGGCATCGTGCTCGCCGGCCACGAGTCGGGGGCCGGTCACGTGTGGGCCCTGTCGGTCGGCGCGATGGTCGCCGCGATCTGCGGAAATCAGGTGGGGTACGTCATCGGGCACCGCACCGGCAACCGCATCTTGGCGCGCAAGGGCGGCAAGTACCTCAACTACGCCAACCTCCACCGAGTGAACATCCTGTTGGAACGGCACGGGTTCTGGGCTGTGCTCATCGCCCGGTGGATCCCGTGGGTGCGTACCCTCTGCCCACTCGTTGCGGGGGCAGCGAAGATGAACCACACCAAGTACACCGTCGCCAGCAGCATCGGCGCTGTGTTCTGGGCGCCGGTGCTGCTGCTCATCGGGTTCTACTGCGGTTCCTTCCTCGACCGGGTGTCGTGGCTGATGCCGGTGGTGTTGGGCGGCATGGTCGCGCTGCTGGTGATCGGAACTGCGGTCGGCATCTGGCACTACCGCCAGGAGATGGCCCGTCCACCCGAAGAGGTGGAAGTCGAGGAAGTTCTCGACTAGTGCTGATGCACCGCTTCCCACTCGGGCAGCGGGTCGTCGAAATGCACCCACTCGGCCGGACCGGACGCCCATTCGTCGTCGGTGAGGAGTGCCGGATCGAGGATGCGGGCAGGCGCCTCCGGGTCGAGCCGGACACCGATGAAGACGATCTCCTGACCGGGCGTCTCGTCTGCGGCCGACCACAACTGCGCCGGTTCGATCACCAGATTGGGTCCCGCCTGCGACCAGATCGCCGCAAGGTCCGGGCGGCTCGCTATCCAGCAGAACCCCTTGCTTCGTAGCAGTCCGGTGAACTGGCCCAGCGCCTGTTCGAGCCGTGCGGGATGGAACGGCCGCGTCGCCCGGTAGGTGACACTTCGGATCCCGTACTCCTCCGTTTCGGGTGTGTGGCCGCCCGCAAGCTCCTCCGCCCACCCAGGCGCCAGGGCAGCCGACTCCGGGTCGTACAAACCGGTGTCGAGAACGTCGGCCAGGTCGACCACACCACGCGTGGTGCGCTGGAGTCTCGCCGTCGGATTGAGTCTGCGCAGGAGGGCCTCGACCGTGCCGGTTGTGCGCTCGCTGACCAGATCGGTCTTGTTCAGCAGAATCACGTCGGCGAACTCGACCTGGTCGACGAGTAGGTCGGAGATGCTGCGCTCGTCGCCCTCTCCCGCCTCGAGGGCCCGCTCGTCGAGGCGCTCACCCCCTCGCGAGCTCACCGACGAACGTCGACGCGTCCACCACTGTCACCATGGTGTCGAGCGCCGCGACCGTGCCGAGGCTGAAGCCGTCCTCGAATTCCCAGTCGAACGTGGCGGCGACGGGCATGGGTTCCGAAATGCCCGTCGACTCGATGACGAGGTAGTCGAACCGTCCCTCCTCGGCCAGGCGGGCGACCGCCTCGATCAGGTCCTCGCGGAGCGTGCAGCAGATGCAGCCGTTGGTGAGCTCGACCAGCTTCTCCTGCGTCCGATCGAGATGTCCCTGCCCTGCGACGAGGGCGGCGTCGATGTTGACCTCGCTCATGTCGTTGACGATCACGGCGACACGCCGGCCGTCCCTGTTGGCGAGGATGTGGTTGAGAAGGGTGGTCTTGCCCGCGCCGAGGAAGCCGGACAGGACGGTGACAGGAAGTGGACGAGTCATTCGGAAATGATAACTGTTTTCATCAACGAGCGATTCGGGCAGCCACTCCACCCGATGCCACTGTCGTCTACAGGACAGAACGCGGTGGCATCGGACGAAGGACGGGACTAGAGGGCCACCCTGCCCCGACGTCTGCGCGTACTGGCTGGCCGGACGTTCCAGCCCGAAGTGGTCCCGCAGCGTCGTACCCGAGTATTCGGTGCGGAACAGACCCCGCTCCTGCAGGATCGGCACCACCTTCTCGGCGAACACATCGAGACCTCCCGGGTAGTACGGGGGCATTACGTTGAAGCCGTCGGCTGCGCCCTGGGTGAACCATTCTTCGATGGTGTCGGCCACCTGCACCGGCGTCCCCACGAACACTCGGTGTCCTCGCGCGCCCGCGAGGCGATGCAGCAGTCCTCGCAGCGTCGGACGCTCCCGCTGCACGATGCCTGCGACCACCTGCAACCGGCTCTGCTGGTTGTCCGTCACGTCGCCGGCGTCGCCGAACAACTCGGCGGGCACGGGGGCATCGAGGTCGAGGTGGCGCACCTGAGTTCCGGTGATGCTCTCGAGCTGGGCGAGGCCGTACTCAGGGGAGGTCAGCTCGTTGAATTCGCGTTCGAGATCCCTTGCCTGCGCCTCGGTGTCGCCGATGAACGGGCTGATTCCGGGAAGGATCTTCACGTGGTCGGGGTTGCGCCCGAACTGCGACGCACGTCGCTTGATGTCTGCGTAGAACGCCTGCCCGTCCGACAGTCGCTGATGCGCAGTGAAGATGGCCTCGGCGTACTGCCCTGCGAAGCTGCGGCCCTCGTTCGACGCACCCGCCTGTACCAGCACGGGGTAACCCTGCGGCGAGCGCGGCGCGTTGAACGGTCCGCGGACCCGCAGATGGCGTCCGACGTAGTTGATCTCATGAATTTTCGACGTGTCGGCGTAGACGCCCCTGTCCGTGTCGAGAACGATGGCGTCGTCTTCCCAGCTGTCCCACAGCTTGACCGTCGCATCGACGAACTCGCGTGCCCGCGCGTATCTATCGGCGTGGTCGGGATGACTGGAAAGGCCGAAGTTCGCCGCCGCCAGATCCGTTCCGGTGGTGACGATGTTCCAGCCGGCCCGGCCCTTCGAGATGTGGTCCAAGGAGGCGAACAGACGCGCGAGGTTGTAGGGCTCGAAGTACGTCGTGGACGCGGTGGCGATCAGCCCGATCCGCTCCGTGACTGCGGCGATCGCCGTCAGCAAGGTGATCGGCTCCAGCGCTCCGGCCGCGCCGTGCCCGGCATCGCTACGCAGCGCGGGACCGTCCGCGAAGAAGAGTGCATCCAGTTTCGCCGCCTCCGCGGTGCGGGCGATCTCCTGGAAGTAGTCGACGTCGAACAACCGCTCCGGTGACGTCAGCGGGTGACGCCAGGCCGATTCGTGGTGCCCGGCCGGATAGATGAACGCATTGAGACTCAGCTGCCGCTGTTGATCTGACATACCGAGATGTCTAGCAGCGCGGAAACCGCCTGCCCACGGTTAAGTTTCGTGTGATCGAAACGCACTACCGCCGGGGATACCCGGCGGCCGACACCGCGTGCGCCGCCTCCATCAGCATCCAGCCACCCAACTGGACGGAGAGGTCGCGCTCGGGGATGTCGGACGAACGCACCGTCCCCCCGGTGAACGCCGCGATATTCCTGCCGAGACCGGGAAGCCGGGCCTGCTTGCCCCAGTCGGCGCCGAACAAGGGCTGACCCTCGATCTGCAAGCGGTTCTCCCACGCAGCTTCTGCAGAGGTGAGCACGATCTGCGCTGCGATCTCCCGCGCGCGGATGTCGTCATGGTCCTCCCAGGGCAACATCACCGCAGTCAGCGCGAGATAGCGGGCGAGGATACCGTTGAACAGACCCCCGTCTCCCCCGCCACCGCCGCGAATGACCCCACCTGGAGCCAGGTGCTCGTCGACGGCGTCGATCAGCCGGTGAATGCGGCCTCGGTGCCGCGGCGCACCGAGACGCACCGCCAGCTCGGTTTCGAGCCCGAGGACGACCCCCTGGCAGTACGAATAGATGACCCTTTCGGCCTCACCGCCGCGATGGATCCCATCGATGACGAGGCCGGTGTTCTCGTCCAGCAGCGTGTCGTCGATCCAATCCGCGGTGGCCTGCGCCCGCCACAGTTTGCCTGTGCGGGCCAGTATGATTCCGGCCGGGCCGTTGGCCGGAGCGTTGTAGAAATCCGAGCCCTTGCGCCAGGGCAGCCCGCCACCGTCGGGATCCCAGGCATCGAACAGCTGGGATTCGAGTGTCTGCACCGCATTCCGGTTGTCGATCAAGTGCGTGCGCTGCGCGCGTTCGAGCGCGATGCCCAGCCACGCCATGTCGTCGTAATAATCGTTGGTCCAGCCCGTAATGTTCCGAAGGCGGTGACTGCGAGCGAGTTTCACGATCCGACGGCGGCGACGCGGAGTGGGGTCGCGTTCGAGTGCGTCGACGGCGCAGTCGATGAGGTGCGCCTGCCACCAGTAATGCCAACTGACGAACAACCGTTCACGTTTGACCGCCGGCCAGGCCACCACGCCCAGCGTGGTGCCCGGAAGGCCCCACAGCCGGCGAAGATGCCTGCTCGCCACCGCTTCTTCAGCGGCGTCGGCGCGTGCCGACCACTCGTCCTGCATGAGGGTTGATCTTGCCTAGTCTCCGGGCGATCCGCTACCACGCCCGACCGAGGTCGGCGTGCTCGCGCACCCACGCATGCATGGCAATGCCTGCCGCGACACCCGCATTGATGCTCCTCGTGGAACCGAACTGCGCAATCGATACGGTCATGGCTGCAACCTCTTTCGCCTCGTCGGTGACTCCGGGACCCTCCTGACCGAACAGCAGCATGCAGTCCCGCGGCAGGCTCGCGGTTTCGAGCGGAACGGAGCCCGGCGTGTTGTCCACGGCCACGATCGTGAGACCCTCCTCACGCGCGAACTCGACCAATTCGTCGATGCTCGAGTGATGTCTGACGTGCTGGTACCGATCGGTGACCATCGCCCCGCGCCGGTTCCAGCGCCGCCGTCCCACGATATGAACCTCCGAGGCGGCGAAGGCGTTGGCCGTCCGCACCACGGTGCCGATGTTGGCGTCGTGCCCGAAGTTCTCGATCGCCACATGCAGCGGGTGGCGCCGGCTGTCGATGTCGGCGACGATGGCTTCACGTGTCCAATAGCGGTAGGCGTCGACCACGTTCCGTCGGTCACCGCCGGCCAGCAGTTCGGGATCGTAGCGGGGATCCGTCGGGACCGGTACGTCGTGTTCTTCCGTCCACGGACCGACACCGTGAGTATTCTCGCCCCACTCGGTAGGGCCCGGCTCGCCCGACTCGGCCAGGACCGGAAGTGAACCCACCTCTGCGCCAATCATGAAATCAGAACGTCTCGTTGGAGTCGGGTGAGACCGTGAATCCGTGGGACGTCTCGTCGTTGACACACGTGACAGCGGTCGCTGTGGTGTTGCAGGAGTAACCGAGTTCGGTGAGCTTGGATCCGGCAGGCAACACCGGGTCAGGTTCGGCATCGCCCGAGGTGTACACGAGGCCGCCGGCACACATGAACGCTCCCTCACCCTCGTTCTCGACGCGAATGCCGTGGCCCCAGTCGACCATGCAGTCTGCCGGCCGCGGCGGGACCGGACTGGTCGATCCCTGGCATCCCGCCTCCGTGCGACTCGGCAGCTTGATGATGCCGCACTGGAATGCGCCGTCCGGGGAGGTGAAGAAGTACGACTCGTTGTGCTCGTACGGAACGTCGACGAGGGTGGTGGTCGGAGCTTCCGTCGTCGTGGTCGGCGCGATCGTGGTCGTGGTGGTCGTGACAGGCGGAACCGTGGTGGTGGTAGTAGTCACAGGCGCTGCGGTGGTGGTGGTGGTCGTCGGCGGAGCCACCGCCTCGGACGAACCCCCACATGCTGCGAGCGTCAGAGCAGCACCAATGCTCAAACCTACCAACGACACCCGACGCCACGCCATACGGCCACCTCCACATACTTGCCTGCTGCCGACACTGCACTCTAACGGCACCACTGCCCGGCGTCCCCGCGGCGGTCTACCCTGGACACGGAGGCACAACGATGAATCATCAGCGAATCGTGCGGACGGTCTGCTTCATCACAGCCGGTTACGTCATCGTCCTCGCAGTCTGGCTGGGATGGTTGATCGAGCACACTCCCGAGGCCACGATTCCGTACCAGATCATGGGACTGGTCGCCGCCTTCGGCTCAGCCCTGGGGTTCGGCATGATGGCTGCCGAACGACCCTGCCGGGCAGACCGCCAACTCGCGCGGCGCGGGCTCGAAGGATGGGCCAGCATCGAGCGCGTGACACCACTTCGTCGCACCCCCGACAACGGTGAATTGACCGAACTGGATCTGCGGTTGACCGTGCCGGGGTCCGAGAGCTACTCCGGACGCGTCGTGTACGAGGTGCGGCGCGAGGAGGCCACCCGCTTCGTGCCCGGCGAAACCATCACCATCCTGGTGGACCCGAACAATCGGGACCGCATCATGCTGTGTCCGTGACCCGGCGACCTGTGTTCCGACGGCGCAGCGCGAGCATCCCCTCGACCAGCCCCAGTTGCGCGGCGGCGTAACTGGCGAGGATCAGTCCTTCGGTCACAGCCCTGCCACGCTCACTTCGCACGAACAATCTCCGCACCACGATCAGCCCGTCCGACGCCGTGAACAGCACTCCGCCCAGACCGAGCCAGCTTCGCCGGTCGCCGCTCGGTACCGCCACGCTCGCAACGACGCCTGCGCCGGGGGCGAGGGACGGATCGGCAGCGAGTGTGGACGTCGTAGCCAAGGCTGATCCATAAGCAGTGAGGGGCGCAGCGACACCGGCGGATCGAGCCCGCAGCAACAGGGCCGCCCCGAGCCAGCCGGCCAGTCGCGGACCCCACGCCGCCGGAGTGGGACGCGCACCGTTGCGCAGCAACAAAGCCGAGTAGCACGCCTGCATGACCGCGAAGGCCGAGGCACCTCGCACCAGGCGGGCATCGTCATCCGGGTCGATCATGAAGACGTCACCGACCGTCGCGCCCGTGAGCCCGGCCAGCAATAGTCCCGCGTCCACGGAGTCGGTCGCGCCTCGCCGGCGTACGACCCGGGCCGCCAGTGCCGGAGCGATCAGAGGCTTCGCGATCTTCTGCAGTCGCTCGCGTCCGGTCACGGCGCCGACCACGGTGGCCACAGTCGCCCCCGCGAACACGATGTGCTCCAGACCCCAGTCATCCTTCGACGTCACATCTTCCTCCCACACTTGCGGTCGCGCCGAGGGTACCGCGCGCTCGAGTGGTTGACTGGAGGTTGGAATGCGACGGCGACGAGGGCGATCGTGAGGCACAGGTGATGGCAGTACAAGCACGCGCGGCAGCCACCCGCCATCAGGTCCTGGAAGGCGCCGCGCTCAGCTTCGAAAAGCTCGGCTACGGCGGCGCCAGCCTGAGCCGGATACTTGCGTACTCCAATGTCACGAAGGGTGCCTTGTACTTCCATTTCGAGTCCAAGGAAGCCCTCGCCTGGGCGGTGATCAAGGAGCAGCACGCCATGTCGATGCTGGCGGCGCAGCGAGTGCTCGCCACGGCACAGTCCCCGATGGAGGCTATCGTCCTGTGCGCCAAGGAAATGGCGCGGCAGCTACTGACCGAACCGATCGTCCGGGCGGGGGTCCGTCTCACCCTCGAGCTCGGCAATTCTCGCGGACCGGCCACCGATCCCTACATCGACTGGACCGACACGCTCGTGGCACTGGCCGCCAAGGCGACGGCAGCAGGTGAACTTCGGGCGACCGTCGATTCCGCGGCTCTTGCCCGCTTCCTGGTGAGTTCCTTCACCGGGATGCAACTCGTGTCCGAGGCGCTGAGTGGTCGAGCCGACCTGTACGAACGCCTCGCCGACATGTGGGCGCTGCTGCTCCCCTCGATCGCCGCCCCCGACATGTTGCCCCGCTTACTCGAGCTTGCCGCCGCACGTGACGACCTCGCCTCCTGATTGCCGAGGCACAAAGCGAGCGCACGACGGCTCGCCACCCCGAATTCCGATGACGTCGATTCGGCCCATTCAGTTCTTAGGCAACATCATTCGGTCTGCTTGGGATGCCCTCGTACCGCGACTGTCCCATCGCGCGACCCGCTCACCCCGCTTCGGGCTCACAGCTCCGGCACCGGCACGGCCCCGAAATCGCCCTTGGACGGCGTCGACAGAATCCGGGCCAGCTCCGGATCGGCATGCACCTCCGCCGTATGGCGCCACGTCTCGATCGTGCGGGCCGGCGGAGCCGGATTATCCAGCGACGAGCCCACCCGCAGCGACGCAATCAGCTCGTCGACGCAGTCGGCGACCTCCTCCCCCGACAAGTAGCTCACCCACGGAAACGCCGCCGCGACGACCTTGCGGACCAGAACACCGTCATCCGAGTCCAGTAGGGCGTCGACCATCGCCGTCGCCGCCGCGAGGACCTCCCGCTCCTGCTCCGCCCGTACCGCCGTCATCAGGACCAGATCCTCGTCGTCTCGCCGAGTCACTCGCAGCGGCCGCGCCCCCGATCGCTGCCACTCCGACAGTGTCGCCTTCCCCTTGTTCTGGATATCCGAGAACGGCACCTCACTCAGAGACATGCTTTCGATGTACTTTCAAAGTGTGGTCGGCAAGGGCAAGGTGCTGCGAGCGAGGCACGGACGAGACCCCCCCTCTACCTCGAGACCGGCGAGCGCGGGCTGCACCACGGGGGTCGAGGGCGGCGAGCATTGAGGACCCGGCCCACCAGCACTTCCGGCACTACGGGCGGAACGGACGGCGGTTGACCGGGCGATCAGGGCAGGGTGTACCGGGCGAACACGTGCCACCCAGCGAAGGCCCAGAGGCCGACGAGAAGTAGTCGCCCGGGCAGCCGGGTCCACAGCGCGGAGACGACGCCCGCAAGGCTCGACCACCGTCCGCCGGTCCGGCGGCTGTACAACTCGATGCCGATGCCGGTGCCGATCAACATCAGCCAGATGATCGTGACTGTCATCTCACCCTCCCGCGGGAGAACGGGGTCGCACGCACCTGTGGTACATCCGGACGACTGGGCCCGCGCCGACGGCAAGCCATCCGCAGAACAGGACGAATCGAACCGGATGCCACGCCAGCGCATGATCGATCACCGTGCTGAGTGTCGGAACGGTGGTGGACCGGCCACCCAGGGCGAGACCGAGTCCTTCGAGGCCGGCGGCAACAAAGAGCAACACCAGCCACGGCAGCACCGAGCGTAGCGTGATCTCCCCTGCCCGTGGCGTGCCGTTCTCCCGAGAATCGGGGGCGCCGCCGATGACGGCCACACCCGCCAGGAGAACAACGGGTACTCCGACTGCGATGTAGGCAAGGCCCGTGAACGGCTCCAGTCCGGTTGCCCAGTATGCGTACAGCGCCGTGATCACCACACCGGCTGCACCAACAGCACTGGGCACGTCAACTTTTCGGAGAAGCGATTTCATCGCACCACCCACCCCTAGCCTGGTCCGTCGCGTGCTGCTCCGGCCGCCAGGGTCGCACCCGCGCAACCGTCGCCGCACGGGGCCTGACCGGTCACCATCCCCGACGCCACCACCGCCGCGGTCGCGGCGTCGGCGGCTGGTTCTCTGCGGACGGCTGGTCCTCTGCGGACGGCAGAAGCGATGGCGGGGGCGTGGGCACCACTCGGCGGTCCATTCGCCACTGCGACACCACCTCGTCCGCGTCGACGGGGCTGACCGGCACTCGCGGCCCGGACGGCGCGCGCAACCAGGCCACGATCTCGAGGTTGAGCTGATGCACGATCTCGCGCACCGCGTCCTCCGACGGTATTCCGCGGACCGTCTCGGGGAGCCGCTCTATCTGCTTGCGCAGCTGCAGTGGCGTGGGCAGCAATGCGTCGAAGGGCAAGTTCTCGCGCCGCAGATAGCCTTTGACCCACCACAACTCGTCATCGACGTCGCCGGACAGTGGTATCGGTTTACCTGCTCCGGGAAGGTTGTCGAAGTCGCCGCGCTCCTGCGCCAGCCGGATCTGCTTGTCGATCCAGCTCTCGAAGCTCACCTCGGGAGGTTTGCGCTCGGTCATACACCGATTCTCCCAGGATGTGCGGCACTGCGGCAGCAAGTCGTGTGGTGCGGGATCTCCCCGAACTCGGCGCGGACCACGTCACCGACCCGCGGCGGACGCTCTGCATCCGCGCACCGATTCGCGGGACTCGCCGGCCAATCCCTCAGCATCCGGCCAAAGGGTTTGCGGATACGCGGCGCTACCGTCCCGTATTCGCGAATCCGGCGTCGCCCTGCTCGCCGACCACGCCGCGACCGAGTAGGCACTCGGCCCCTCACCGATACGGTTTGAAGGCCACCGAACCGGGCATGCGTTGTACACCCCAGATCGACTACGCCCGGAGGTAATGATGAGCAGACCACTGACAGGCCGCGGCGACGAAAACGACCCGCATCGAATGACCGATATCGACGGTCGTTCCGTCGACGGTCGTTCCGTCGATGTCGAGCAACGAGTAGTCACCAAACCCGCACGTACCAGCACTGCTGCCGCATTCGCCCTCGCTTTCGGCGTTGCCGCTTTCGTTTGCGTGTTGATCGTGATCCTGTCTCCGGTCGGACTGGTGCTGGGCATCATCGGGCTGATTCTCGGCATCCTCGGACTGAGGGCGTCCCGCAAGGTGGGTATCACCGGTAAAGGCGTGGCGATTGCCGGCACTGTACTGAGCGCACTGACAATCGTTATCTCGATAGCTTTCGCGGCCGGAATGGTCACTGTGCTCAACAACGACAGTGCCGTCGAACGAATCGAGCAGGAACTCGACAAGATGCGGGACCAGTTGCCCGATAGCGTCGAGGTCCCCCAGCCGTAACTCTCCGGGTCACCTCTCGAGCTTTCCAGCCGCTCCGTGCGCCTTTCTGGTTGCCACCGCTACCAGAAAGGCGCACGGGCGCGGAGCGCCACTTGCCATTGCGCCTTCTTCCTTTTACTGTGACATCGCGTCTCAGTTAATTACCGGTGACCGCCTCACCTCCGCCCCAGGAAGAAGACATGACAGTGAGTGCCCCGCAGCAGGCCGACATCGCCTCCCAAGTCCCCGAGGACGAACGGCAGCTGTCGGTTGTCGTAGTCGGCGCCGGGCTGTCCGGCGTCGCCGCAGCGGTCAAGCTGGAAAAGGCCGGAATCACGGACTACCTCGTGCTCGAAAAGTCAGCACGCGTCGGCGGTGTGTGGCGGGAGAACACCTACCCCGGTTGCGGTGTCGACATCCCCGCACCGGTGTACTCGTTCTCCTTCAATCCCAACCCGCAATGGCGGAGCAACTTTGCACTACAGCCTGAACTGCTGTCGTATATCGAGGAAACGGTCGACAAATTCGGCGTCCGATCCAAGATCGCGATGCACACCGAGCTGATCGAGGCAACGTGGTCCGAAGACCGCCGACGCTGGGTCCTCGACACCACCCAGGGCACGATGGTCGCCCAGCACGTCATTTTCGCGGCAGGACCGATCACCGAACCGAAGACACCCGAGCTCCCCGGGATCGACGGCTTCGCCGGCGAGATCTTTCACTCGGCGCGCTGGAATCACAGTGTCGATCTCACCGGCAAGAGGGTGGCAGTGGTCGGCACGGGCGCGTCCGCCGTGCAGTTCATTCCGGAGATCCAACCGGACGTGGCGCAGCTGTACGTCTTCCAGCGCACTCCCGCGTGGGTCGTCCCACGTCTCGACTTTCCGTTCCCGCGCATGGCGCAATGGGTGTTCGGTCGAGTTCCCGCCGTTCAGAACGCATTTCGGCACGTTCTGGACATTGTGCTGCGGACGCTCACCCTGGCGATGCGGCGCGAACGGACCGCACGCCTACTCAACCCCATCGGCACCCGCTGGCTCGCGACCCAGGTGCCCGACCCCGAGCTCCGAGCGTCGCTCACCCCGGACTTCACCTTGGGCTGCAAGCGACTCCTGCTGTCCAACACCTATCTGCCTGCACTGACGAAGCCGGGCGTCGAGCTGATTCCCCACGCGCTCGTCGCGGTCGACGGGCAGTCGGTGGTGGCCGCCGACGGCACCCGACGCGAGGTGGACGTCATCATCTTCGGTACCGGATTCGATGTGAGCCACCCACCCATCGCGAGCCGCATTCGCGGACGCGACGGGCGCCTTCTGTCGGAGAAGTGGGCGAAGAGTCCCGAGGCCTATCTGGCCACCACCACTCCGGGTGCGCCGAACGCCTACATCATGCTCGGCCCGAACATCCTGGTGTACAACTCGTTTCTCGGACTGGCCGAGACCCAGCTCGACTATGTCATCGACGGCTTGACCAAGGCCGAACAGCAGGGCATCGAAGTACTCGAGGTCCGCGAGGAGCCGTTCCGCGCTTTCAACGACGCCGTCCAGAAGGGCCTGGCCCCCACGGTCTTCAACAACGGCGGATGCAGTAGCTACTACCTCGACGCCGACGGCAAGAACTTCGCGGCCTGGCCGTGGTCCACCGGATCACTGCGACGCCGCCTCGCCCGATTCGACCTCGAGAACTACGCCGTCCGGCCTTACCGGCACTCGTCGTCCGCCCATTCCACAGGAAAGTCCTCATGATCGAAATTCATCACACCGCCGTAGCCCAAGCGCCGCTCGCCGCCTGTTTCGCGTATCTCGACGACTACACGCACGTGCCGTCCTGGCTTTTCGGGATCACCCAATTCGATCCGGTCGGCGAACCCGTCCGCGGACTCGGTGCCGTCTACAACGCGGCGATGCGGGTCGGCCCCAAGACGCTGGGCTCGGTCGTCGAGATCACGGCGTGGGAAGAGAACGCACTGATCCAGCTCGATTCGATCGACGGCCTCACCACCCACTCGCAGTGGCGATTCGAGGCCGTCAGCAAAGAAGCGACCCGACTGACCGTCGACTTCCACTACGAGCTTCCCGGCGGACTTGCCGGGAAGGCGCTGGCGCGAATCGTCGAACCGTTTGTGGCGCAGGCAATTCGTCACACCGACGCCACCCTGCGGCGTCAGGTGGAACAGGCGGCGCAGCGCTCGTCCTGACCCGGGTGGCGGGCATCCTGACCCGAGAACGAAGGCCGTCCGGCCGCGGACGCCGACTGATCTGTGCCCTGGTGTCAGCCACAGGGTGCTGCCACTGGCCCGTGAGCAAGCTGCTGCCACGATTCGACTGTCGAGGGATCGGGCGTGTTCGCGCACACCCTGGCCTCGGCAGTGTGCGGGTCGAGGTCGAGTACTCGAACGGCTCCGGCTTCCCCCGTCGCCATCAGCACGTCAGACCGGGCACCGAACGCAACTCGCCACCGGACCGTTCCATCCGGTACCAGTGAACCGCCCAGCGCGCGCAGGTGTAACACGTCCCAGATGCGCACGGACTGGTCGTCGCTCCCCGAGGCCAGGATCCGGCCGTCGGGACTGAACGCGACCGAGCGGACGGTGCTCGTGTGACCGGACAGCACCGCGGCTTCGCCTGGTTTGTCGCCGGTCTCCGCGGTGAGGGGCCACACACGAATCGTCTGATCGTCGCTCCCGCTGGCCAGGGTGCGCCCGTCAGGACTGAAGGCGATGGCGTTGACCGCACCGTGGTGACCGCTCAAAGTTCGGACAGCACCGGGCCGTTCGGGGCGGGACACGTCCCACAATCGCACCGTCTTGTCACTACTGCCCGCCGCGAGGACACGTCCGTCGGGGCTGAAGGCAACGGCGTTGATCCATCCGGCGGCGCCGGAAAGCGCACTTCCCACCTGGACGGGACGCGCCCTGTCCGCGAGGCTCCAGAGGGTGAGTGACTGGTCGTCGGCAGCGGTGGCAAGCAACGCCCCGTCCGGACTGAAAGCCAACTCGTGGGTGTAGCGCGCGGCGATCTCGAGGGGTGGCCCGGCCGGAACGGCCATGCCGCCGGCGACGTTCCACAACTGCACCTCCCCGGTGCCCACGCCCGCGGTCGCGAGCACCGAACCATCCGCCGACAAAGCGACGTTCTCGACTCCCACACCGCCCCCCGACAGAAACCGTGCAGTGAGCACAGGCGGATGACCGTTTCCCATCCGCCACAAGGCAATAGTCCCGTCCCGGGACGCCGTGACGGCGACGGTTCCGGACTCGTCGAACACGGGTGTCGTGACCCGCAAGGTGTGTCCGGCGACGACTGCGGTCGGTAGCGCCCACTTTCGCACAGTCCCGTCCTGACCTCCGGTAACGACCGCCTTGCCGTCTCGGGTGAACACCGCAGTCGTGAGTCCGCCGCTGCTTCCAGCAAGGGGTTTTCCGAGCAACGTCGGCCGGTCCGGGTCGATCAGCGACCAAACCCGGGCGGTTCCGTCCCAGCTCGCGGAGACAAGCGACGAACCGTCGGGACCGAAGGACACCGACCAGACTGCGGCGTTGTGCCCGATCAGGGGTTCTCGGGTGGCGACCGGTGAACCCGGACGGTCGAGGCGCCACAGCCGAACGCTGTGATCGTCGCTGCCCGTCACGAGAAGTCGCCCGTCCGGGCTGAAAGCGACCGAATGCACTGTGTCGGCATGCCCGACCACCCGGCCGGACGCCACGGGGTGCGCCGGATCGCTCAGATCCCAGAGCATCGCCGTGTGATCGTCGCTTCCCGTGGCGAGCGTTCGCCCGTCGGCGCTGAAAGCCACTGTGCGGACAGCGGCCGTGTGACCGCTGAGCGGTGCTGCACGATCCCCTACTGCCCTCGGATTTTCGATGTTCCACAGCCGGGTCGTTCCATCGTCACCGGCGCTGGCAAGGGTGCGCCCGTCGGGGCTGAACGCCACCATGTACACGGCTCCGGAGTGCCCGACGAGCGGCGGCCCCAGTTCGGTGGGACGGGCAGGATCGCGGATGTCCCACAGCCGGACTGTGCTGTCACCACTGCCGCTGGCGAGCATTCGCCCGTCGGGACTGAAGGCCACGCTGGTGACCCAGCTCGTGTGTCCGGTGAGGGATGCCGCGAACGAGCCGCGGGTCCCGGTGGCCGCCGGGTTCCACAATCGGATCGTTCGGTCGTAACTGGCGGACGCGACTACTCCGCCGGGCCCGACAGCCACGGAATAGACTGCACCGTCGTGGCTTCCGAGCCGGTCGGCGAGCGGGGCATTCTGTGACGCGAGCAGCATCGACCTTGCGGTCTCGTCCTGAGGCCGCAGCTGGGTCGCGAGCAACGAAAGCCGGGCCGACATGGACGGATCGGGGTTCTGCGTGCGCGCGGCCTGCGCGAGAATTTCCGCGAACTGTGCCGTCGTGCGCTCCTCGTCGGCAGCCACCCGCTGCGCGTGCGCCGTAAGTGCCGCGATCGTGGTGAGGACGGTCAGCAGCGCCAGCGCGGTGACAGCTCCTCTGCGTCGTAGCCGGGCGAGACGGTCGTGTCGCCTTCCCGCCGCCAGGAAAGAACGCGTCGACGCACCTATACGGCCTGCGCGACTGTCCGCTTCCCACCGCAGCGCCGCATCCAACCGCACGCCCCGGTAGAGCAGCGAACCGTCACGGTCATGCCTCTCCCACTCCAGGGCGTCCTTGTCGATTCGCTGATGCAGGACGGCGACCGCCCGATCCTCGCTCAGCCACATGGCAAGCCGTGGCCACGCCTCGAACACCGCGTCGTGCGCGAGTTCGACCCCCGACGCGTCACGGGTCACCAGCCGCGCAGCGGTCAAGGCATTCATCGCGCTGGTTCCGGCACTGGTATTCGAACATCCCTCGAGGACCTGCGGGGGGCTCAGGGTGCGCCGAGTATCCGGACCGTCATCGCCGACAGCGACGAGCCGCATCAGTATCTGCCTCGCCGCCACCTGTTCCGCCGGGGTCAGCGCTTCCCAGACCGCCTCGGCGGTACGCGCGACAGCACCGCGTACCCCGCCCACGGACTCGTAGGCCCTCACGGTGAGGGAATCACCCGCCCGTGCCTCCCACGTTGCCAAGAGGGCGTGCCCCAGCAGCGGCAGCGCACCCGAGCTGTATACCGCGCCGTTTCCGTCGCCGAGGTCGCGCACGATGATGTCGACGAGGCCGGGCTCGAGCGGAACACCCACCAGGGCGGCAGGACCGCTGACGGCCGTCCGAACCTCGTCACGCGTCATGGGTCCGAGAACCATCTGGCCCTCTTGGAGACGGGCCGCCAGATCGGGGTAGTCCACACACCGCTCGTAGAAATCGGCGCGCACGGCCACCACCACCGCGTCGACCGGCGTTTCGGAATACGCGCGGCTTCGCGCGGTCTGCACGAGCACACCGACGAAGCGTCGCCGAACATCCTCGTCCCGGCACTGTGTGAAGAGTTCCTCGAACTGGTCGACGATCAGAACGCACGGCGTCTCCCGCTCCTCGCCGAAGGAGCGCTCGAGTGTGCCGACGGGGTCGCGGCCCGGAGTGAGGGTCACGACGGAACGGCCCCGATCCAGCGCCGGGACGAGCCCGGCGTGGAGCAACGACGTCTTCCCCGAACCGGACGCCCCCACCAGAACTGTCAGCGCGACGTCGACATCGTCGTCGAGCACCGCGGTGAGGAGAGCCAAGGTCGCCCGTTGCCTTCCGAAGAAGTATCGGCTGTCCTCGACACCGAAGGCTGCCAGCCCGCGGTACGGGCATTCGGCGGTTTCGGGCCCCTCGTCGGTGGCCCCCGCGGCGCAGCCGCGAGCCGCGTCACCGCGCGCCGGTTCGCTGCGCTGCGCCCGTTCCCAGAGCACCTGCCACTGCCGGATCGAGTAGAGCCCGTCCGCACGCGGGCCGGGATGTCGGGTCCGGGCCGCACCGATCAAGACCCGCAGGGTCGGGACCAGGCCATCGAACCGGGCCGGCACAGTGCGACCGGTGCGCCAGTCGGAGAGGCGTTGCGCGGACACGAACACGGCCCGTCTCGACTCGGTGACGGGAATCGTGGAGTTCGCGCGATCGGCGAGCCGTTTCAGAACGGGGCGACCGGCCAATTCGTAGAGCAGCGCAAATCGTTCAGCGAAATATACTCGGGGGTGATCGTGGTCACCGGGATATTCCATCAGCACTCCGAGTTCGAATTCCCGCACACCCGTGGACACAAGGGTGCGCAGTTGTTATCGCAGATTCGGGACCGGCGATCCAAGTGTTTGAGACCGAGATCATAGAACTACCGCTCCGCCACGAATGTCCGCTTCACCGGGCCGGATCCGGTCCGGATGGAATTTTATGCCCCGCTACCAGGACCGATGACATCGGTGTCCGTTTCGGGTGAGCCAAGACGGGCTTTTCGGACAATGCTTGTCCCGTCCACCGATCAATGGCCCGCAATCAATGGCCGCATCGGACTCCTCGATCCACACTCGGCATTCTCCGAATAATGCCCAAAACTCCATTCTCCGCACGAAAGGGCATATCCAGATATGAGGCAATTCTTCGTCATCCTCGCCGCCGCACTGATCGCAATGGCCGCAAGTATTGGCTCGGCCGGTGCGGCTCCCGCGGCTCCCGCGACGTCCTCGACCACCGCGACCGTCACACCGGATACCGCCGATTCTGCCGGCCTGATCGGACCCGCGAGTGCTGCCGACGCCGCAACGGCCGCACCGTCGGCGGCCGGGTCGATCATCGTGAGAACGATCCGCGAATGCGGCATCGGAGCGCTGGTGGGCAAGACCACCGACGAACTGACGTTGCAGAACGTCGTCGTGTTCGTCAACGCCGTCGGGCAGAGGCTGGCCGCGGTCGCCGCGGGCCCGCTGGCCATCATCACCGTCGCCGCCTACGGATGCATCGACCGCGCCCTCACGAGCCTGCGCCCGGACAGCGGAGAACGCTGATGCACGTGACCTCGATCGATCGCTACGACATCGAACCCGGCACGCTCACAGAATGGACCCTGCGACCGACTGCGGCTTCACTGAAGTCGGATATTCCGCCCAGCTACAACCAGCGTTTCCACCTCGACACCGCCCGGGCACACGGATTCGGTCGCAGCGTGTGGATGGCAGGCAGCCTGGATCTGCCGGGCACACTCGACCGCAGCGCTGTACGGCGCACATTCGAGATATTCATCCGTAGGCACGACGCCCTGTGGACGGGCTTCGACGTCCATCCCACACGCATCGAGCGCCTCATGGTGCCACCGGATGCCGTTGCGCTGAAAGAATCGGATCCCGTCCGGTTCGACGACCCCGTGTCGCTCCGCGCACACCTGCGCACCCGCTTCACCGCGGAGTGCGACCCCCTGACGTTTCCCGCCTATCTTTTCGCCATCGTGCAAAGGCCCACATCGAGCACCGTCATCGCGGCGTTCGACCACACCATCGTGGACGGGCTGTCCCTCGTGATCGCGTTGCGCGAACTACGGCAGATCTACGACCTGATCACGTCGGCACCGGTGATGGACGACACGCAGATCGGAAGGGTGCTCAGCGACCCGGGAAGTTTCATTTCGTACTGCGAAACGGAAGCCGTGGATACGGCCGTCGACGACAGCGATCCGAGAATCCGGGTGTGGTCGCGGTTCTACGAGCGCTGCGGTGGGACAGCTCCCACATTCCCCCTGGACCTCGGCGTCGAGGAGGGAAGACCGGCGCGGCAGGCGTCCGATGTCCGGTTGCTCCTCGACGGTCCCGACACCGCACGGTTGGAAGAGAACTGCCTACGAGCAGGAGGCAGCATGTTCACTGGTGTGCTGAGCGCAATCGGTACCGCGTTGCAGCGGGAAGGCGGCCCGCTCCACCTGCCACTGCAGTTTCCCCTCCACACCCGCCACAATCACCGGTGGAAGGACTCCATCGGGTGGCTCACTGCCACTGCCCCCATCGTGGTTCCGGTGTCAGCGTACGGGTCGTTCGAGTCGACGCTGACCGGCACTCACGCGTCGTTCCGCACCGCACTCTCGCTGAAGGGGCTGTCCATGGAACAGGTGCGTCGTGGAGTGGGTGACGGATACCGGCGAACCCGAACCGACCTGTTCATGGTCTCGTACATCGACTACCGCAAAGTCGCCTGCCCCGAACAGCTTCGGGCGATGAACGCACACCACATCAGCAATGTGACGGTGTGCGATGACGCCCAATTCTGGGTGTCGCGTACCGGAGAGGGGCTGTCGCTACGTTCGCGATATCCCGATACGGCGACGGCGCATTCCACGATCTCCCGGTTCCTCGATCAACTGGAATCGGTGTTCACCGAGGTCGTCCGCAACGACATCACGACACCGGTCCCCGCGTATTCGTAATACGCACCGACCCGCTCCCCGAAGTGGCAGCGACGGGGTGATCACCCATCTTCCCGTCGCTGCCCTGAGTCAGTTCAGTCCGAGATCTGCGAGGCCGAGCAGCGACCGGTACTCCAGCCCCTCGGCCGCGATCACGTCGTCGGCTCCGGTGGCACGGTCGACGACGGTGGCAACACCGACCACGGTGGCGCCCACGTCACGGAGCGCCTTCACCGCGGTCAGGGGGGAATTGCCGGTGGTGGTCGTGTCCTCGACAACGAGAACCCGCTTGCCGACCACGTCCGGTCCCTCGATCTGGCGCTGCATCCCGTGCGCCTTGGCTGCCTTACGGACGACGAACGCGTCGATCGGCCTGCCCGCCGCGTGCATGACGGCCATCGCCACCGGGTCGGCTCCCATCGTGAGTCCACCCACCGCGTCGAAGTCCCAATCCGACACCAGCTCACGAAGCAATTTCCCGATCAGCGGGCCGGCCTCGTGATGCAGCGTCGCGCGGCGCAGGTCCACGTAGTAGTCGGCTTCCTTGCCCGAGGACAACGTCACCTTGCCGTGCACTACAGCCAGCTTCCGCACCAGCGCGGCCAAATCCTCGCGATCACTCATGACAGAAACCCTACCCACCGCTACGTGCGGCCACGACCCCGGCCGACCACGTTGGTGAGGCGACGCACAACGCTCTTCGGGACCAGCCGTCCGACCGAAGTAAGCACCTTGTACTGGGCGCCCGGGACGCTGACGACCTTTCCCTTCTCGAGATCCGCCAGGGAGGCCGCCACCACTTGCTCGACGCTGAGCCACATGACCTTCGGGATGGAAGTCATTTCGATTCCGGCGCGTTCGTGGAACTCGGTGCGAATGAAGCCCGGGCACAACGCCTGCACGCGAACACCTGTCCCCGCCAGACCTCCCGACAACCCCTCGGAGAACGAGATGACATACGCCTTGCTTGCCGAGTAGGTGGAGCCGCGGCCGGAGAGAAGCCCGGCCACACTGGCCACGTTGATGACCGTGCCGTTGGCCGACGCGATCATCGCCGGCAGCGCCGCCCGGGTGAGCTGCATGACGGCAGTGACATTGACGTCGAGCTGAGCCTGCAGCAGCCCGGGGTCTGCGGTCCAGAACTCACCGGAGGTGCCGAAGCCCGCGTTGTTGACCAGTACATCGACGCCCTGGTTCAGACGACCGGCCACTTCCAATCGACCCGCGGTCGTCGCCAGATCGGCGGGGAGGAGCTCGCACTCCGTGTCGAACCTCGCCTTGGTCTCGGCGGCGAGCTCGCGCATCCGCCCTTCGTCACGGGCGACGAGCACCAGGTCGTAACCCAGCGAGGCGAACTTGCGAGCGAACCCCGCGCCCAGCCCGGAGGTGGGGCCGGTGACGAGGGCGACCGGTCGCGTAGGGGCTTCGTCGGAAGCGGACGGGAGGTCGGCGGAGCTCGAAGGCGTCGACATACCGGTGACGGTAGCAAGGCGCGGCACGCCTGTGCGCGGTTAACGAGTCCCTGGACTCGTCAACCACTCACGAGCGGGGGCGCCCCTGGGGAGGACGACCACCGGCCGGCGGGTGCGGCGCCGCGGCACGCCCCTCGGCTGGGCGCCCCTCGGCTGGGCGCCCCTCGGTTGGGCGCCCCTCGGCTGGGCGACCCTCGGCTGGGCGCCCTTCGCGCAGTCGTGGCCGGCTCGGGTCGTGAGGTTGACGGTCGAGTTCGCGTGGCTCGATGACCGGCGGGAGGACGTGCAGCAGACCGGACAGCCGGGCCACCGCCTCGATCGCCGAATCCCATTCGCGCCCGGTGCTGTTGATGGGCAGCGAACCAAGGGTCCACTCCCCCTCGCTCCACAGCATGTTCACGTGCGGAGGAACCGACTCGGTGAAGGCGACCATCCGCTGATCGCAGACGCGGCGCGCGATCTCGAGGTCGGTGGCGAAAACCACTCGCGGCCCGATGGCCCCCAGCAACTCGAGGTCCGCATCCTTGGGCGGCGGCGTCGACTTGAGCCGGAGGTCGATGTCGACATCGGAGCCCACTTTGCGGTGCACCGCGACGATGGTCGCGGTTTCCTCCAAGTCGAACAGGATGAACGACTCACCCCGACGTTCGCCCCGCACGACATCGAGGGCGCTGAGGTATTCCTGCTTGGCCATAGCGGCGCGGTGGAATTGGGCCGGCAACCGTTCTTCGACGCTCTCGTAGGTGTAGCCCTGAGCCTTCGCCCAGATTTGCCGCACACGGCCGGTCTGATCGCGCCGCGAGCGATCGAAATAAAGCAACGCACACGCGCCTGCGAGTGCGATCAACGCCAGTACGAACCACATTCCCGTCATCGGTGATCAGCCTAGCGAGTCGACGGCGCAATCGGACCATGCGGTACCGGGACACCCCGTGTCGGACGGCGCCGAGGACACGATGGTCAGTTGCCGCCGAGCCGGGGCAGCTCCGTGCTGATGATCGTCTCCGCCATCATCGACCCGTTCTCGATCTTGGTGCCCTGAACCATGACGGTGAATCCGGGCTTCAGATCGGCGACGGTGGCCCCGTCCAGGGCGATCACGTTGGTCTGGGGGTTGGTCCGCACCGTCACCTGTGATCCGCCGATGGCGTCGAGGGTCAGCGTCGTACCGTCGTTGGCGCTGATCGTTCCGAACGCAGCACCCGCCTCGCCGATGGCCTCGCCGATTCCGCCGGGGAGTTGGTCGAGCGGCGACTCGGATGTCGTGGACGGGGGCGCGCTGGTCCTCGGCGGTGCGGTGGTGGCGGGCGGGCGTGACGTGGTCGGCGCCGCCACCGTCGACGACGAGGAGTTGTTCGGCGCCGACGTGAAGAGCGCGATGCCGAAACCGATGACGGCGATCAGCAGCAAGGCGGCTGCAGCGCCGGCAATCCACGTGGCGACACGGCGCGGCTTCTTGCCGTCAGGTTCCTCGCCCGGCGGCTGAGGCGGGTACTGGGGGTTCGAGTACTGGGCTTGGGGATATTGCCCGGTGGGATACCCGCCGTAGTACTGCTGCGCGTCGTACGGCGGATAGGCCTGCGTGGCGTTGGGAGGCGGCGCCCCCGAGTCGAATCTGGGGTCGTACGGCGGGAGCGCCTGCGTGGGGTTCGGCTGGTTCTGCCCGTACGCCGCGGTGGGGTCGGACGTGTAGAACTGTTGCGTGGGCTGTTCGGGGGTGCTGCCCAGGTACTCCGTCCGCTGCTCGTCTCGCGACCACGACTCCGTGCCGTCGGGTCCCGATGTCGCCGAGTCGTCGTATGCGCGTTCCTGAGGAGTACGCGGATCGTCGGGGTTCGTCATGGTCGGGGCCCCTCCCTCGGGGTGTGGTTGCCGGTCGAACATGCTCGTGCGGCCTTCGCGCGCAGCGCGGCGCGTTCGGGGGTTCAGGGTAGTAGCGCAACTTAAGACGGCCCTGTGAAAACAGGCGTGAGTGGCAAGGCACTCCGGACGCACCTTGCCACTCACGGGCGGGTCAGCCGAGGACCAGCGAATCACCGTTCTCGGACACTTTCACCGGCACGGTGTCGCCGTCTTTGACCTCACCGGCGAGGAGCTTCTTCGCCAACTGGTCGCCGATGGCCTGCTGGATGAGGCGCCGCAGCGGCCGGGCCCCGTACATGGGGTCGTACCCGCGCACCGCCAACCAGAACCTCGCGGAGTCGGAGACGTCCAGAGACAGCCGCCGCGCCTCGAGGCGGTGGGACAGCTGGTCGAGCTGGATGTCGACGATCGCTTCGAGCTGTTCCTCCGACAGGGCCTCGAAGATCACGACGTCGTCGAGACGG
This sequence comes from Rhodococcus oxybenzonivorans, assembly GCF_003130705.1. Classification (NCBI taxonomy): domain Bacteria; kingdom Bacillati; phylum Actinomycetota; class Actinomycetes; order Mycobacteriales; family Nocardiaceae; genus Rhodococcus; species Rhodococcus oxybenzonivorans. The sequence goes on from NZ_CP021354.1 coordinate 5,110,137, forward strand.
TTGATGAACTCCGGCTTGAACGCGTGCCGCACCGCATCCATCACCTGTTCCTTGGTTCCGCCCGACCCCAGGTTGGAGGTGAGGATCAGGATGGTGTTGCGGAAGTCGACGGTGCGCCCCTGCCCATCGGTGAGCCGGCCGTCGTCGAGGACCTGAAGCAGGATGTCGAAGACGTCGGGATGGGCCTTCTCCACCTCGTCGAACAGCACGACCGTGTACGGGCGTCGGCGCACGGCCTCGGTGAGCTGGCCGCCCGACTCGTACCCCACATATCCGGGCGGGGCACCGACGAGGCGGGCCACCGAGTGCTTCTCGCTGTACTCCGACATGTCGATGCGCACCATGGCGCGCTCGTCGTCGAACAGGAAGTCGGCAAGCGACTTCGCGAGCTCGGTCTTACCGACACCGGTGGGGCCGAGGAACAGGAACGAACCGGTGGGCCGGTTGGGGTCGGCCACCCCGGCGCGGGCCCGCCGGACGGCGTCGGACACCGCTTGCACAGCCTCCGTCTGCCCGACCACACGCTTGCCCAGTTCGGTCTCCATGCGCAGCAGCTTGGCGGTTTCGCCTTCCATCATGCGGCCGGCGGGAATGCCGGTCCACGCTGCCACCACGTCGGCCACGTCGTCGGGACCCACCTCTTCCTTGAGCATGACGTCGCCGTCGCCGGCGGCGCCGGACTCACGGGACGCCTGCTCGAGTTCCTTCTCGAGCTGCGGAATCTTGCCGTACCGCAGTTCGGCTGCGCGGCCCAGGTCGCCGTCGCGTTCGGCGCGCTCTTCTTCGCCGCGCAGGTTCTCGAGCTGCTCCTTGACCTCGCGGACGGAGTCGATGGCCTGCTTCTCGTTCTGCCACCGGGTGGTGAGCTGGTTGAGCTTCTCCTGCTCGTCCGCAAGTTCCTGGCGCAGCTTGTCGAGCCGTTCCTTCGACGCCTCGTCGGACTCCTTCTGCAGCGCCATCTCTTCGATCTCGAGGCGGCGGACGATCCGTTCGACGGTGTCGATCTCCTCGGGACGGGAGTCGATTTCCATCCGCAGCCGCGAAGCCGCCTCGTCGACGAGGTCGATGGCCTTGTCGGGGAGGAACCGGGAGGTGATGTAGCGGTCGCTGAGGGCGGCGGCGGCGACCAGCGCGGAGTCGGTGATGCGCACACCGTGGTGCACTTCGTACCGCTCCTTGAGTCCGCGCAGGATGCCGACGGTGTCCTCGACGGAGGGTTCGCCGACGAGGACCTGCTGGAAACGCCGTTCGAGCGCCGCGTCCTTCTCGATGTGCTTGCGGTACTCGTCGAGCGTGGTAGCGCCGACGAGCCGAAGTTCACCGCGGGCCAGCATCGGCTTGATCATGTTTCCGGCGTCCATCGCCGATTCACCGGTGGCACCGGCGCCGACGATGGTGTGCAACTCGTCGATGAACGTGATGACCTGGCCGGCCGAGTTCTTGATGTCGTCGAGAACCGCCTTGAGCCGTTCTTCGAACTCGCCGCGGTACTTGGCACCCGCCACCATCGAACCGAGGTCGAGGGAGATGACGGACTTGCCGCGCAGCGATTCGGGAACGTCGCCCGCGACGATGCGCTGAGCGAGCCCTTCGACGATGGCGGTCTTACCGACACCCGGCTCGCCGATCAGCACCGGGTTGTTCTTGGTTCGGCGGCTCAATACCTGGACGACTCGGCGGATTTCATTGTCGCGCCCGATCACGGGGTCGAGCTTGCCTGCCCGTGCCGCGGCGGTGAGGTCGGTCGAGTACTTCTCGAGCGCCTGGTAGGTCCCCTCGGGGTCGGGGCTGGTGACGCGAGCACTGCCACGGACGGTGGTGAACGCGTCGCGCAGGGCTTCCGGGGTAGCACCGTGCCGTCCGAGGAGGTGCGACACGTCCGAGTCGCCGGATGCGAGCCCCACCATGAGGTGTTCCGTGGACACGTACTCGTCGTCGAGTTCGGTGGCGAGATGCTGCGCAGCGGTGATGGCGCCGAGGGCTTCGCGCCCCAACTGCGGTGTGGTGGTGGCCCCGGATGTCTTGGGCAGCCGGTCGACCAAGGTCTGCGATTCGCGATGGACCGCAGTGGGATCGACCCCGACCGCTTTGAGCAGCGGTGCGGCGATGCCGTCGGTCTGATCGAGCAGGGCCACGAGTAGATGCGCGGGCCTGATATCGGGGGTTACCGGCCGACGACGCCGACTGGAGCGCAGCGGTCATCGCGGCCTGGGTCTTGGTGGTCGGATTGAACGAGTCCACTGGTCACCTCTTCTGGCGAAGTAGAGCGGTCCGTCGCCGGAGCCGGGAGGGACCTGGCGACGCTGTCACTCTTCTTAACGCACGAAAGGTTGAGTCTGTTCCGCTCAACTTTGGATTTTTTGGAGTTCCTCCACCATCGTGCCCACTTTCAGGCGCCGATCGCAGCTGCCATCATCGGCCACGAGGTGTAGAGGTCCTCTTTCCAATACTCCCAGGAATGCGTGCCGGCCGGCCGGAGGTCGACCGTGACGGGTATGCCGAGCGTGTTCAGCTTCTCGGCCAGCCGAACAGTGCAGTCGTTCGTGACGGCTTCGATCACTCCCCCGACCACCACCTGGGTGGCGAGGGTGCCGCGGTCGCCGCCGACCGTGCGGGACTCCAACGTGTCGTGTTTTCCGGGGAATCCGGTCCCGTTGGAGAGATAGAGGGTGGTGCCCCGGAGTCGTTCTGCGTTGACGAAGGGATCATTGGCGATCCACAGCGGGTCGTCGGCCGCGCCCCACATGTTCTCGGGGTTGCCGCCGAAATCCGCGACAGTGATCTCGACGTATCGGCGGGCCACGGGATTGCTGGTCATCGCGCAGCCGCTGTAGGCGCCGACGCTTCGATACAGTCCCGGCCGCGCAATCGCGAGATTGAGCACGCTGGTGGCAGACATCGACAGCCCCGCGATCGCATTGCTTCCGCTGGCATCGAGGGCGGAATCGACGATGGGCGGCAGTTCCTCGGTGAGGAAGGTCTGCCACTTGTTCCTGCCCAGCTTCGGGTCGTCCCGCTTCCAGTCGGCGTAGTAACTGGACTCGCCGCCGAACGGAATGACCACATTGACATCCTCGTCAGCGAAGAACCGTCCGACATCCGCCCTGGGTTCCCACCCGTTCTTCTCAGAGTTGCCCTCCACGCCCCCGAGCAGGTAGACGGTGGGACGCCGCGCCGACGCGGCCGGAAACACGCGAACGGTGATGTTCTTGTCCATCGCGGCCGAGTGGACGATGAAGTCGGCCTGTGCATCCCCCACCGACCTGACCTCGACCAGCCGCGATCCGTCCGCGGCCTGCTCGGCCGTAATCGTCTCGGTAGCTCCGCGAGGCTCCGCCGCTGCTGTCGGCAGTCCCATCAGGGCCGCGAGCACCACGGCCAGCACTCCCGCGGCCACCGTCGACAGCCGCCTGGCGCCACCGCCGCGCCGCCGTGGACCGCCCAGTCTTGCACCGTCAGCCCGCATGGCCCCCCCTGATTTCCTCCCCGACCGGTACCGGATGCATATCGTGCCTTGTCCGTCACGAACGCCGACGCGCGACCCGCCGAATCGGCCTGCGATTCGCCGGAAGTGACGTTTGCCGTAACCCGGAGTCCCGGCGACCGACGGCTAGAATGCAGGAGTTCGTATCGACACGCACGACACAGGGGACGGCTTGACACGAGATTGCCTCGATCCGCTCGTGATTTCGCGTCTGCGCGCAAGCTTTTCGTCGATCCTCTCCACCGAGCAGGGGCGCACTCGCCTCGCCACCACCTTCTACTCCACGCTCTTCGCCGAGCATCCCGAGTTCCGGTCACTCTTCCCGGCCGCGCTCGATCAGCAGAAGCACCGACTGTTCCAGGCGCTCGAATTCGTCATCGACAATCTCGAGGACCAGGACCGCGTCCTCGGATTCCTCGCCCAGCTGGGCCGCGATCACCGCAAGTACGGCGTCGAAGGCCGGCACTACTCGGCGTCGGCGAGAGCCTTACTCGTCGCTGTCCAGGATTCGTTCATCCGGGCGATCTGGACCCCGTCGCTCACTACCGCCTGGTCGGAACTGATCGAGTTACTGCTCCACACGATGGCCGACGCCGCCGACAACGACGACCTCCCCGCAGCGTGGGGAGCCACCGTCGTCGGCCACCAACGCCTCCTCGACGACCTTGCGGTGGTCCGGCTCGAGGCCGACTCCCCGATCCCCTACGCGGCCGGTCAGTACCTCAGTGTCCAGATCCCGCAACGCCCTCGCCTGTGGCGGTACCTGTCCGCGGCCATTCCCACCAACCCGTACGGGCAGATCGAGTTCCATGTGCGGCGGGTGTCGGGCGGCTGGGTCAGCCCGGCCATCGTGAACGAGACGCAGGTGGGTGACCGTTGGCTGCTGAGCTCGCCGCTCGGCGGGCTCGAGGTCGATCGCGCCGGCGGCCGCGACGTACTCATGATCGGTTCGGGAACCGGTATCGCTCCCCTGCGCGCGCAGGTGATGGACATGGCCATGAAGGCCGAGAATCCGCGCGTGCACCTGTTCGTCGGCGGCAAGTACCCCTGCGACCTCTACGACATCGAGACGCTCTGGCAGCTGTCGCTCAGCAACCCGTGGCTCACCGTGGTGCCCGTCTCCGAGGAAAACGAGAACCCGTGGTGGCATGCCGTACCCGTCCCAGACGAGCCACCGGGCCTGCATCGACGACTTCAGGGGCGGCTCGGTCAGGTGGTCGCCCGGTTCGGGTCGTGGGCCGACCGGCAGATCCAGATCTCCGGTTCGCCCGCAATGATCAAGACCACCGTGTATGCGTTGCAGAGCGGCGGTACACCACCGGAACTGATCCGGCACGATCCCCTCGTCTAGCGTCGTCGGCCCGCCGATTCGCCAGCCATCCGAAGTCCGGTTCCACGTCGGGAGAACAGCACACACATGCACGCCACGCAGACCACCTGGATCAGCACCGTCGTCGAACATCACCGCCTGCGACAAGATCTTGCGGTGATCCGCCTCGTCGGCGAGTACGTCCCGTTCCGGCCGGGTCAGTACGTCGACGTCAGCGTGCCCCAGAACCCGCGGTTGCTGCGCAGGCTGTCGCCAGCGCTGCCCCCGTCACTGGACGGCAAGCTGGAGTTCCATGTGCGGACCGTGCCCGGCGGCTGGGTGAGCGGCGACATCGTGTCGGATACCGAACCCGGTGACCAGTGGCAGATCCTCGAACCTCGCGGAACGATGTCGGTCGACGAGGACGGGCCGGACGTGATCATGATCGCCGGAGGCACGGGGTTGGCCCCGTTCCGATCCATCTTGCTGGACCTCGCGCGGAAGCCGAATCCGCCGCGGGTCTTCCTGTTCGTCGGCGACCGGACGCCACGGGACCTCTACGCGTCCGACATGCTCTACCTGCTGTTGCAGAATCTGCCCTGGCTCACCGTGGTCCCGGTGGTGGAGAGCATCACGAATCCCGACTGGGCCGACGAATGGCACGAGCGGACCAGGGTGGACGTCGGGTTCTCCGACGACGACCTCATCGAGGGCACCCTGCCCGACGTCGTGACGTCCTACGGGGCCTTCACCGACCACCAAGTACTGGTGTGCGGGTCGGCAGCCATGGTGCGCGCCACCCTGGACCGCCTGCGAGATACCGGAACACCGGCCGAGAACATCCAGTACGACCCGTACTGACCGGGCGGGATCAGTACGACGGATCGTGCCGGATGTTCTCCGGCGGAGTTCCCGCCGCCTGCAGCCGGAACTTGGTGGTATTGATCATCGCCTCGGATCCGACCAGCTGGATGTCGCGCTCGGACCACGTCCCGAAGTCGGCGACGACCTGGCCGACCTTGCCGGTGAGCCTGCGGTGCATGCCGGGCAGCGCCGCGCTGCTGGGGCCGGTGTACCACCAGGGGTCCTCGTCTTCTTCGGTGACGGGCACGACGGTGAGCCACGGATTCTGTTCGGCGAGAGCCCACAGCGTGCCCAGGTCGTACAGGTCGCAGGGATAGCGGCCTGCGAAGAACAGATGTACCCGAAGATTCTGCGGGCGCCGGGCCATGTCGAGTATCTGGGCGCGCAGCGGGGCGATGCCGGTACCCGAACCGATCATCAGGGCGTCGCGGCCGTTCTCGAACCGGACCCCGAGGTCGCCGAGCGGTGATCCGACCACCCACCGCTCACCCACCTGTGTCTGGGTGACGATGGCCGGACTGACCCAGCCGCCGGACACCCGGCGTATGTGGAACTCGATGATGCCCTCGTCGTTGGGCGGGTTCGCCGGCGAGAGATAGCGCCACATCCTGGGCCGTGAGGGCACCTGCACGCTCACGTACTGGCCGGGGTTGTAGCTCATCGGCTCGTCGAGTCGGAGCCGGACCACCGAGATGTCCTTGCGAACCGGTAGATGCTCGATGACGGTGGCACCCCACGCCGGTGGCCCCGACTCGGCGTTCGCGGCGTCCATCATGGTGGCGGCGATGACGGAGAGCACGTCACGCCACGCCTGCTCGAGTTCGTCGGTCCACGGCTCGGTGGACGGAAATTGTTCCACCGCGGCGATCAGGGAATTGCCCACCGCGACGTAGTGCGCGTCCTGCACGCCGTACTTGCGGTGGTCGCGGCCGAGCTGCGCCAGGTAGGTGAGGATCTGCCCGGACTGCTCGAGGCGGTCGATGACGTACTGGACAGCGGAGATCAATCGGTCGCGCTGCACATCCATCGCCGCAGGGAAGAAGTCACGTGTTTCCGGATACCGTGCGAACAACAGGGCATAGAACGACCCCGACAGCGTCTGCGGCCCGTCCGGTACTGCTGCAATTGCCTTGAAACTCGACCGGACCAGGGATATTGCCTGTGAATCCACCGCGCATCCTCGTCACCGACTGAACGCGGCCACGCCGCGAAGTACTTGGGCAGACTATAGGTGCGACGGCTGTGCCGCCGACCAGGTCCCTCGATAGATGCCCAGGTCCCGCTAACCGACCGACCGGTCCGACGTCTCCCAGTAGCGCGCCCGCAGCGCCTTCTTGTCCAGTTTGCCCAGAGCCGTCACCGGAAGCGTCTCGACGAAATCGACCGACTTGGGCGCATGAACCGACCCCTTCGCCGCCCGCACCCTTTCGACGAGTTCCGCCGCCTCGACACTCTGTCCTGCGCGCAGCACGACACAGGCCTTGACTGCTTCGCCCCACTTCTCGTCCGGAACGCCCACGACGGCGACCGAGCCGACGGCGGGATGTGCCGAGATCACGTCTTCGACCTCCCGGGGAAACACGTTGAAGCCGCCGGTGACGATCATGTCCTTCTTGCGGTCGACGATGGTCATGAAACCGTCTTTGTCCTTGCGCGCGATGTCGCCCGTGTGCAGCCATCCACCGCGGAACGCTTCGGCAGTCTCGTCGGGCTTCTTCCAGTACCCCTTCATGACGAGTGGACCGCGGACACAGATCTCCCCGAGTTCGCCTTGCGGAACTTCGTTGAGGTCGTCGTCGAGCAGCGCCACCTTCAGCCACGGCACCGGCCGGCCACAGGTGGCGAGCCTGCTGGGGTCGTTGGGCAGATGCTCCTCTTTACGCAGAACCGCAATGGTCATCCCGCATTCGGTCTGGCCGTAGAACTGAAAGAAGATCGGCCCGAACTTCTCGATGCCTTCCTTCAGCCTCGCCGGCGACATCGCCGAGGCGCCGTAGAACAGTGTCTCCAGGCTCGACACATCGCGCCGGGCGAGGTCGGGATGATCCATCAGGAGGTAGATCATCGTGGGCACGAGCATGGTGGCCGAGATCTTGTGTTTCTCGATTGCCTCCAGCACGGCACCGGGCTCGAACGCGGGCAGCACGATCAGCGCGCCACCGCGCAGCAGGGTGGGAATGAAGAACGCGGCGCCGGCATGCGACAGCGGCGTGCAGATGAGGAAGCGCGGCTCTTCCGGCCACTGCCACTCCGCCATCTGGATCTGATTGAGTGTGGCGCCGGACTGGTAGGACCCGACGACGCCCTTGGGCTTGCCCGTCGTGCCGCCGGTGTAGACCATGCTGCTGTTGTCGTCGGCGTCCACCTCTGCCGCGCGCAGGCGTTGCGGAGTAAAAGTGGCGGCGAGCGCGAGGATGTCGATACCGACCTCGGACGGCCCCAGCGACAACACGTTCTCGATGGAGGAACACTGCTCCTTCAGCTGTGCCGCACGGTCCTCGAAAGCGTTCGGGTCGAAGATCAGAGTTTCGATCTCGGCGTCGCCGACGATGTAGAGATGGTCGTCGAGCGAACCCATCGGGTTGAGGGCACTCGCGCGGCAACCGGAGATCATGGTGGCGCCCATGCTGATGAGAACCTCGGGCCGGTTCTTGGACAGCATCGCCGTGCTGGTGCCCTTGCCGATTCCGAGCGAGGCCAGTGCCTGCGCGAAGCAGCTGATCTGATCGCGCATCTCACCGCCGGTGAGCACGACATCGCCGAGGTACAGGGCCGGCTTGTCGGTGTTGCGTTCCAGCGCGGTGATGAGGAGATCGGCCGCGAAGGCGGGGCGATGCAGTTGTGCGAGCTCGTCGGTCATCAGTCGTCCTTTTCGTTCCCGCGACGCCGAGGCGCTTGGTCCGGCGACCTGGTGTCCGTTGTCCTCCGGTCCCCGACACCATAACCGGATTTCGACAAAACTGGAACCTGTTCCACTAATGCGATGAGGTCGTCGTCAGCCAGCGCTTCCTCTTTACCCGAGAGCCTGGGGCGCGGTTCCGTTAACGTGAAGACATGGGTTCGAACGAGACGACCGCCGAACGTATCGCCGACGCGGCCGGGCGCGCACAGGTGTCCGTCGCGACTGCCGAATCACTGACCGGCGGCCAGATTTCCTGCGTCCTCGGAGCCGCGCCGTCGTCGTCGGATTGGTATCGGGGGAGCATCGTCGCCTACTCCAGCGAAGTGAAGCATCGGGTACTGAAGGTGCCGGATGGCCCCGTCGTGAGCGAGGCCAGTGCCCGCGCCATGGTGGCAGCGGTCGCGGAGATACTCGACGCCGACGTCGCTGTTGCGGTGACGGGTGCCGGTGGACCGGACCCGCAGGACGGTCAGCCGCCCGGCACCGTGTGGTTCGGCGTCATCGCAGGCGGCGAGGTCAGCGCCGAGTTGCAGCACTTCGACGGCGACCCGAAGGACGTGGTCGACGCCACCACCGAGCATGCGCTCTCGCTCCTCGCGAAGACCCTCGACGGTCTGTCCGACTGATGCCCGCGGGCGCACGCCCCGATTGAGCCCGTCCTCCCCGGGTACCCGTGCTCGAAAGGCCACCACCCACGTGAGGAGGATCCCGTGCCGAAGACCACCCAGAGTGGAAAGCCGAAGAAGAGCGAACTTCCCTCGACGCTGCAGAAGTCACCGGACAAGGCCCAGCGCACGTTCACGAAGGCCTACGACTCGGCGATGGACGAGTACCACGACGAAGAGCGCGCCCACCGCGTCGCCTACGCGGCACTCGAGCACGGCTTCGAGAAGGTGGGAGACCACTGGGAAGCGAAGGACGAGAAAGGCCCCTCGGACAAGCGGGCCGAGAGCGGCGGCCCGAACGCGTCGGGAGAGACCGCCGAGGGAGTCGACGCCGACGCCAGCAAGGACCACCTCATGGACATTGCCCGCAGGCTCGATGTTTCCGGTCGATCGACGATGAAGAAGGACGAACTGGTGGAGGCCATCAAGAAGGCGAATCGGAGAGCGCGATGAAGGCGGTGACCTGGCAGGGTAAGCGGAAGGTCAGCGTGGACACCGTCCCTGATCCGGTGATCGAACAGCCCACCGACGCCATCATCGAAGTCACGACCACGAACATCTGCGGGTCCGACCTCCATCTCTACGAGGTGCTGGGCGCCTTCATGAAGCAGGGTGACATCCTCGGTCACGAGCCCATGGGCATCGTCCGCGAGGTGGGGTCTGCAGTCACCGATGTTCGGGTCGGGGACCGCGTCGTCATCCCGTTCCAAATTTCTTGCGGCGCTTGTTACATGTGCAATCAGAAGTTGTACACCCAGTGCGAGGTCACACAGATTCGTGAGCACGGGTCCGGTGCGGCCCTGTTCGGGTATTCGAAGCTGTACGGCAGCGTGCCCGGCGGCCAGGCGCAGTATCTTCGGGTCCCGCACGTGGCGAACACGCACATCACCGTGCCCGAAGGACCTCCGGATTCGCGGTTCGTCTACCTGTCCGACGTGTTGCCGACCGCCTGGCAGGCGGTGGAATACGCTGCCGTACCCGACGGCGGTTCCGTCGTCGTTCTGGGGCTCGGCCCGATCGGGGACATGGCGGCACGCATCGCCGCGCACAAGGGTTTTCGGGTCATCGGGGTCGATCTCGTCCCCGAGCGCCTCGCCCGTGCGCAGGCACGGCAGATCGAGACAGTGGACCTGAACGACGCCAAGGACGATCTGGGTGACGTGATCCGCGAGATGACCGATGGGCGTGGCCCCGACTCCGTCATCGACGCGGTGGGCATGGAAGCACACGGGTCGCCGGGTGCGAAACTCCTCCATCAGATGACCTCCTTCTTGCCGGACGCCATCGCGGGACCTCTGATGACGACGGCCGGAGTGGACCGGTTGCATGCGCTGTATTCGGCCATCGACATCGTCCGCCGGGGTGGCACGATCTCCCTGAGCGGTGTGTACGGCGGGATGGCGGACCCCATGCCGATGCTCCGCTTGTTCGACAAGCAGATTCAGCTCCGCATGGGGCAGGCGAACGTCCTGCGGTGGGTCCCGGACATCCTTCCGTTGCTCACCGACGACGACCCGCTGGGCGTCGACACCTTCGCCACTCACGAGCTTCCGCTGGATCAGGCGCCGCACGCCTACGACATCTTCCAGAAGAAGCAGGACGGCGCAGTGAAGATCCTGCTGCGGCCGTAGTCGTCCACGCTTTCTTAACGAAAACCCTTCGGGCGCTGTGCCGCCCGGCACCCGAAGGCGCGTCGTTTCAACGACAGATCAGAAGGGAAAGCGCACACCATGACCTCTCTGTGGCTCGACCGAACCGAACCGTTCAGCCTTCCCGTCGACGCCGAGCAGTCCTGGAACGAGCGCGGAAGATACGACACAGTGGTGGTGGGCGGCGGCCTGACCGGCCTCGTCACAGGGTTGCTGCTCGCGCGTTCCGGCCAGCGGGTGGCCGTCGTGGAAGCCCGGACTCTCGGGGCTGTCACCACCGGAAACACCACGGGCAAGGTCAGTATCCTGCAAGGCACACGGCTTGCCGAGATCGCGCGCCGGCATGCCACGCACACACTCCGCTCGTACGTCGAAGGCAATCTCGAGGGCCAGCAGTGGTTGATCCGGTACTGCCACGAACGCGACATCCCGGTCGGCATCGCACCGGATTTCACCTACGCGCAGACGTCCTCGGGCGCCGAATCCGTTCAGGCACAGTACGCCGCGTGCCGCGCCGCCGGACTGTCCGCGCGACTCGTCAGCGACCTCGACATCCCGGTGCCGAATGCCGGGGCGGTCACTCTGGACGATCAGGCGTACATCGATCCGATGCCCGTGTTGCAGGCACTCGCGCGAGACATCCTCTCGCACGGCGGGACCGTCTTCGAACGTCGGCGGGTGACCGGCGCACGCTCGGTACCGAAGTCGCAGGTTCTCACCACCGACCACGGCGATATTCGAGCCGACCGGGTGGTTCTGGCAACGGGTATACCGATACTCGACCGTGGCGGGTTCTTCGCACGGCTGTCGCCGGAGCGGTCGTATGCCGCGGCATTCGACATCCCCGGCGGTGCACCCGACGCCATGTATCTGAGCGCCGATCAGCCCACCCGCTCGCTGCGCCCTGCTGCGGACGGAACGAAGCTGCTCGTCGGCGGTAACGGTCACGAAGTCGGGCGCACCGACTCGGCTCAGGGTGCCGTCGACGATCTGATCAGTTGGACGACCCAGTACTTCCCCGGCACCACCCTCACCCACCGCTGGTCGGCCCAGGACTACTCGTCACTCGACAAGCTGCCCTATGTCGGGCCGCTCGTACCAGGACAGGAGGGCATTCTCGTCGCGACCGGATTCGCCAAGTGGGGCATGACCAACGCCGTCTCCGCCGCTCTCGTACTGTCCGCACGCATCCTCGGCGGGCACATCCGCTGGGCCGACGCGTTCCACAGTTGGTCGCCCCACCAGGTGTTCGACGTGACGGCCGCCGCCAAACTGAACGGCTCCGTCGCCGTCCACCTCGCCTCGGGGTGGGGCGGTGCGCTCCTCGGTCGCCGCACTGCAGACGACCCCGCACCGTCCGCCCGCGTAATCCGGGAAGGACTGGTCCCCGTAGGTGAGCACACGAAGGACGGCCACACCGAGCGCGTCTGCGTGGTGTGCCCCCACCTGGGCGGGGTGCTGAAGTGGAACGACGCCGAAGAAACCTGGGACTGCCCCCTCCACGGTTCCCGGTTCGCCTCCGACGGCAAGGTTCTGGAGGGGCCGTCGACCCACGACCTACGTCGCGTTACCTGAAAATCGAACGAAGGGAGTAGCCATGACATCGGCTGAAACACTGCGCGGCCGGAAAGTTGCCATCCTCGCCACCGACGGCGTCGAAGAAGTAGAGCTCGTCGAACCACGCAGGGCAGTCGAGGACGCCGGCGCGGAGGTGCGTCTGATTTCGTTGTCCCCCGGCCGTATTCAGGCCATGAAGTCGGACGTCAACGAGGCCGGAACCTATGAGGTCGACGCCGTTGTCGGTGATGTGTCGGTGGAAGACTTCGACGCGTTGATCCTTCCCGGCGGCACCACCAACCCCGACCACCTGCGCCAGGACGAGTCGGCAGTCGGCTTCGTCCGCGACTTCGTGAACTCCGGCAGACCTGTCGGCGTCATCTGCCACGGACCCTGGACCCTGGTCGAAGCCGACGTGGTCCGCGGCCGCACACTCACGTCCTATCCGAGCGTGCGCACGGATATTCGCAATGCGGGCGGCAACGTCGTCGACGAAGAGGTCGTGGTCGACAACGGATTGGTGTCGAGCCGCAACCCCGACGACCTCCCCGCCTTCTGTTCGAAGATCGTCGAGGAGTTCGCCGAGGGTCGCCACGACCGGTGATCAGTCCATGGGCGAGTGCGGACGGGTCGCGTCGGTTGCCGGCGTGGCCCCCATCCGTGCCGTCAGCACACCCAGTCCGATCATCCCGACACCGAGCACGAAGTGCAGCCAGTTGTCGGCCGTGTTGACCGGCACAAAGTTGGCGGAACTTTCCTGATCGATGAGGAGCCCGTAGATCCACAGCACGAGATAGATCACGCCACCGCCGATGAGGAACAGGCGTGCGGTGTGTGCCGCCCGGGCCAGGACGATGCCGGCCACACCGAACAGCAGGTGCACGACGTTGTGCAGGATCGACACCTGGAAGATCCCCAGCAGCTTCGCTTCCGAGTGGTGGCCCGCACCGCTGAGGGCGTCGTAGTCGGTGGTGATTCCCGGAATGAACCCGAGTATCCCGACGAGCAAGAACACCGCACCCACGGCGAGGGCAGCGATCTGCACGGGCGAACGGGTGACAGACGCATCACGTGTACTCATAGCACTCCTTTTCTAGGCGACATCTTTGAGGCGACATCGGATGCTCACCGTTTACCCAGCGTGGAATGCCATCAACCGATTGGGCGTTCAGTCTGCGTCGGGCACGGTGACCACCACCCGCGTTCCCCTCCCGGGCGCCGAGGTCAGATCGAACGAGCCGCCGAAACTTTCTACCCGGACGATGTGTGACGCCAGCCCGATGTGGCCCTGCGCCACCCGCTTCGGAACGACGGCGGGGTCGAATCCGGCCCCGTCGTCCTCGACAGTCATGACCAACCGCCCGCGCTCGCGGGTGAGCCGCAACTCGACGGTCGTGGCCTGAGCATGCCTGCCCACGTTCGCCAGGAGTTCACTGGCCACCCGGTAGAGCAGTTCCTTCGCGGCCGGATGCCCTACCTCGTCGAGGGCCGTCCGCACCTCGAGGCCACCGCGGTGTGCATGTGTGTCGGCCAGTTCGCGCAACGCCGCGGTGAGTCCGAGCTGGGCGAGCACCTGGGGATGCAGCGTCGTCACCGTGGAGCGCAGTTGGCCTGCGGCCTCTCGTAATGCGGACTCGGCAGCGGTGAGCCTGTCGTCCGGATGCCTCTCCAGGGCCTCCTCGACGTCGAGGCGGGCGGCGAGAACGTTCTGCAACGGGCCGTCGTGCACATTCTCGGCCAGCTGCCTGCGTTCACGTTGTTCGGCATCCATCGATTCGGCGACCAACTGTTTACGGACGTCGAGCAGTGAGATGACTGTGGCCGATCGCCGGACGAGGACATAGGACAGCGCAGTGGTCGCGGCCGCGAGCCACAACAGGAAGCCGACATACAGGTACACCTCGTCCGGGAAGCCGACGGCATCGTCGCGCTTGGAGTACACGATCCAGACGGCCTGATATCCCACGGCCGTACAGAGTCCGACTATCGCCGTCAGACGGGGCCGGTACTGGAAGGCCACCGAGATCGGCAGCAGGAAGAACACCGGCAGCAACACCGACGTCGCACCACCCGAGGCGATACACAAGGCCAGCACTGCGGTGACGTCGACGGCGGTGGACGCCCACCCCGCCCACGGGCCCACCTCCCGCATGAGCACGACGGCGAGCCAGATCACGGCGACGAGTGCGTAGACGATGAGCAGACCGGTGAAAACGTCCGGCTGCCAATGCGATACGTGGATCACCGGGCCCAGTAATGCCATGAGCCCGATGAGCGGCAACCGGAGCACGGCCGTGACCCGAACCGCTTCGGTGGTGTAGCGCCGGACTACGCGCCGCTGGAAGGGAGCCGGCACGTCACTCCAGCAGCCCGCGTCGCATCGCCTCGGCGACGGCGGCGGCCCGATCGCTCACACCCAGCTTGTCGTACAGGCGTTGCACGTGCGTCTTCACCGTCGACGGAGCGAGATACAGCTCGCGGGCGATCGTGGGGATGCTCTGCCCCCGGGCGATCAACACCAGCACCTCCCGCTCGCGGCCACTGAGTGTGGGCCCGGCCGGTTCACTGCGGCGACGAACTTCGCCTGCCAGTCCCACGGCCAGGGACGCCGGCAGCACGTCGCGGCCCTGCGCGCACTCGCGGACGGCCAGGACGATCTCGGCGCGGGTCGACTCCTTGGGCAGGAATCCCGCGGCCCCCTCCTGCAGCGCGTGATACACGATCGCCGACTCGTCATGGGCCGACAGCAGAAGCACTCGCGTGGTCAGTTCGGCATTGCGCACCGCCGCCGCCACCTGCGCACCGTCGAGTTCGGGCATGCGGTAATCGAGCAGCGCGACATCCGGCACCAGGGAACGGATGAGTGCGAGGGCCGCGGCACCGTCGTCGGCCTCCCCGACCACCTCGATGTCCTCGCTGGCGACGAGCGCCCGGACCACTCCGTCCCGGAAGATCGGATGGTCGTCGCCCACCACGACACGCACGATGCTCACGGCGCGGCTCGATGCGATGTGACTCCAGCGAAGCCCATTGCTCACTTTCTCACGAGACGAGGCCCGCGCGGAGCACTTCGCGGCGAAGGTGTCCCCCGATCGGTGGACCTCGAGTTCATCCCGCTCTCCGTCCTGTCGGTGGACAGACGTCGGCCCTGATCCGCGACATAGTTGATGCACACCGGAAACGGGACACGGACACTGAGTTCCACTCCCCCACAGACTCTTTCCTACCGAGCACAGGAGAATCCACCATGCGTACCCCCACCCGCCGCCGCGTAGCCCTGTTTTTCGCCCTGCCCGCCACGGTTCTGACCGTCGCCGGTCTCGCGGTGGCCGCAAGCGGTGTCGCCACCGCAGGAACGATGCCGACGTCGGGCCCCACGATCGCGATGACGATCAGCAACGACACCGACCTGCCGATGGTCCTCGCGGGTTCGTCGAACCCCTACGGGCAGTGGATTCAAGCGCCGTCGGACTACCTCGCCCCGCACAGCAGCCAGATCGTGAAGGCATTCTCCAACGACCCGAACGGCGTCGAGGTGGACGCCACCTACTCGCTACCCGGTGGTGCTCAGGCCGTGTTCCGCGCCGACAACTACAGCAACACCACCGACGTGGACGGCACTCGCGTGGACGCCGACTTCGGCCACACCTACGGCATCAGCAGCTGGATCGACTCCGGCTACCCGAACATGAACGTCGGCTACCACCTGTACGGACATCCCTGACGACCCGACCGACTACCGATCCTTATCGACCACCGAACTTTCGACGAAAGCCAGAGACCATGATCATGCACGTCAAGGACACCCCCACCCCGACAGTCTCCCGAACGATGTGGACCACCGAGGAGATCAAGGCACGTCTCGAGGAGATGGACATTCCGCGCACACGCACTCGCCGCGGGTCCCGCTGGGGCAACCGCGACCGATAACCACCGCTGGGTCAGCGTTTGTGTCACCGCTAAGCCAGCGCTTGTGTTACTCGATCAGCGTTTGTGTCTGGGCTTCCAGACGACGAGTGCGTTGCTGCGGGGGATGGGAACGAGGTCACGCCGGTAGCCGGCGTGTACCTGAGCGAGTTCCTCGGCCAGCTCCCGCACCCGGTGTTGTAGCGCTTCCACCTGATTGGTGAGTTCGATGATGCGCTTGATACCGGCGAGGTTGACACCCTCGTCCTGGGAGAGGCGCTGGACCTCGCGGAGCAGTGCGACGTCGCGCGGGGAGTAGCGTCGGCCGCCACCCTGGGTGCGGTGCGGGGTGACGAGGCCCAGACGGTCGTAGTTACGCAACGTCTGGGCGTGCATCCCCGCAAGCTCCGCCGCCACAGAGATCACGAAGATCTGGGCATCGGGGTCAACGGACGCGTCGTGTGGTTCCTGAGTTGTATCGGTCATCACGCACCTGCCCACCCGGCCCTGGGGTCGAACCCACTGGCCTTTTCGGCTTCCAGATAGGTTTTCAATGCGTCGACTGCGGGGTCGTCCAGTTTCTGCGGTACCGCAATCTTGACGGTGACCAGCAAGTCACCTGCCCCGCCGCCACGCTTGGGAACGCCTCTGCCGCGGACGCGGAGGATGCGTCCGTCCGCTGTTCCCGCCGGAATCTTCACGCCGACACGCCCCTCCAAGGTGGGGACGGAGACGGTCGTACCGAGCACGAGTTCACCGTAGCTGACCGGCACCACGACGGTGAGGTCGTCGCCGTTGCGGCCGAACACCTTGTCGGGTCGCACCCGCACGGTGACGAACAGATCACCCGACGGCGCACCGCGCAGGCCCGCCTCCCCTTGCCCGGCCAGCCGGATCTTCTGGCCGTCACTGACACCGGCCGGAACGCGGACCGTGATGGTGCGGGTGCGGTTGGTCACCCCGTTGCCGTGGCACACCTCGCACGGAGAATCGATGATGGAGCCGGTACCGCGGCAGTCGTCACACGGTTCGCTGAAACCGAAGGCGCCCTGGTTGCGGCTGACGATCCCGGTTCCGTTGCAGCGGGGGCATACCCGCGGGCTGGTTCCCGGCTTGGCTCCGCTGCCGTGGCACGTGGTGCACGGCGATGGGCTGGTGAGGCGCAGCGGAACCGTGACACCGAGAGTGGCCTCACGGAATTCGAGCGTCGTCTCGGTCTCCACGTCGCTTCCACGACGCGGACGACTGGACGTGCGGGTGGCGCCGCCGCCGGCACCGCGGTTGAACAGTCCTCCGAAGAGGTCACCGAGTCCGTCGGCCGCGGCGCCGCCACCGCCGAACAGGTCGTTGATGTCGAAACCGCCCTGGCTGAAGCCACCACCGGCTCCGGGGCTGAATCCACCCCGGCCGAAACCGCCGCTGGCGAACAGGCGCCGGGCTTCGTCGTACTCCTTGCGTTTTGCGGGATCCGACAGCACGGCGTGCGCCTCACTGACGGACTTGAACCGCTCCTCCGCCTTGGTGTCGCCGGGGTTCGCATCCGGGTGGAGGTCGCGGGCGAGCTTGCGATACGCCTTCTTGATCTCGTCCGCGGACGCGTCGGACGAGACGCCCAGCTCCTTGTAGAAGTCCTTCTCGATCCACTCCCGTTGGCTCACTGGGCGTCTCCTCCTCTCGCTCTTATTCTTGTTCCGACTCGGCGGGCTGTGCAGCCTCGTCGGAGGTATTCTCTCCGCCTTCGACGCGATCGATCACAGCTACCATCGCATGCCGCAGGACGCGGTCACCGAATTTGTAGCCCTTTCGCATCACGGTGCCCAGCACGGGATCGTGACCGTCTCCCTCGTGCTGCACTGCCTCGTGCAGCGACGGGTCGAACGGATCGCCCTCCGCGCCGAACTCGCTCAGACCCAGAGAGGTGAGCGCGCCGGTGAGCTTGTCTGCCACAGCCTTGAGCGGCCCCGAGTCGAGGTCGCCGTGGCTGCGTGCCCGATCGAGATCGTCGAGCACACCGATGAGTTCACCGACCACCGACGCCTTGGCCGACTCGATGTCGACCTGCTTGTCACGCTGGACGCGGCGACGGTAGTTCGCGTACTCGGCCTGCAGTCGCTGCAGGTCGGCGGTGCGCTCGGCCAGCTCGTCCCTCTCGGGCGCAGCAGCCTGCTCCTGCACTTCCCCTTCGTCCACCGAGCCGGGCTGCGGAGCGGCGGCGGCGCCCGCGAGGGACTCCGTCACCGGTTCCGCTTCCCGCACCTGACCGGTCTCGGGGTCGATCTTCCGCTTGTCCACGAAAGTGACCGGTTCCTGCTCGGTGTTGTCGGACGTCACTTCTTCTCCGCGTCGGAAGGCTCGTCCACGACCTCGGCGTCGACCACGTCATCGGAGCCGTTGCTGCCGGCGCCGTCGGTGTTCGCCGCCTCTTCAGCAGCGCTCGCCTCGTAGATCGCCTGGCCCAGGGCCTGCGACTCCGTGGCCAGCTTCTCCACCGCGGACTTGACCGCTGCGATGTCCGTGCCGGCCAGGGCGTCGTTGGCTTCCTTGATGGCAGCCTCGACCTTCTCCTTGACGTCTCCGGACACCTTGTCCTCGTTGTCCTTGATGAACTTCTCGGTCTGGTGCACCAGCGACTCGGCTTGGTTGCGAACCTCGGCCTCCTCGCGACGCGCCTTGTCCTCCTCGGCGTGCGCTTCCGCGTCCTTGATCATGCGGTCGATCTCTTCCTTGGACAGACCGGAGCCGTCCTGGATCTTGATCGTGTTTTCCTTGCCGGTGCCCTTGTCCTTCGCGGTCACGTGCACGATGCCGTTGGCATCGATGTCGAAGGTGACCTCGATCTGCGGCACGCCCCGCGGAGCGGGCGGCAGTTCGGTGAGCTCGAAGGAACCGAGGAGCTTGTTGTGCGAGGCGATCTCGCGCTCACCCTGGAACACCTGGATCTGCACCGACGGCTGGTTGTCGTCGGCCGTGGTGAAGGTCTCGGACCGCTTGGTCGGGATGGTGGTGTTGCGCTCGATGAGCTTGGTCATCACCCCACCCTTGGTCTCGATACCGAGCGAGAGCGGCGTGACGTCGAGGAGCAGCACGTCCTTGACCTCGCCCTTGAGGACACCGGCCTGCAGGGCAGCGCCCACGGCGACGACCTCGTCCGGGTTCACGCCCTTGTTGGGCTCACGGCCGCCGGTGAGCTCACGGACCAGGTCGGAGACGGCGGGCATGCGGGTGGAACCACCGACGAGCACGACGTGGTCGATGTCCTTGACCGCGATACCGCTGTCCTTGATGACTGCCTGGAACGGGGCACGGGTGCGGTCGAGCAGATCGGAGGTGATCTTCTGGAATTCGCTGCGCGAGAGCTGCTCGTCGAGGAACAGCGGGTTCTTGTCCGCGTCGACGGTGATGTAGGGCAGGTTGATCGAGGTGCTCTGCGAGGAGCTCAGCTCGATCTTCGCCTTCTCCGCCGCCTCACGCAGGCGCTGCAGCGCCATCTTGTCCTTGGTCAGGTCGATGCCGTTCTGACTCTTGAACTTCTCCACGAGCCAGTCGACGATGCGCTGGTCCCAGTCGTCACCACCGAGGTGGTTGTCACCGGAGGTGGCGCGGACCTCGACGACGCCGTCACCGATCTCGAGCAGTGAGACGTCGAAGGTGCCGCCACCGAGGTCGAACACCAGGATGGTCTGTTCCTTGTCGCCCTTGTCCAGGCCGTAGGCGAGTGCCGCGGCGGTGGGCTCGTTGACGATGCGCAGCACATTCAGGCCGGCGATCTGGCCGGCTTCCTTCGTCGCCTGACGCTGGGCGTCCTCGAAGTAGGCGGGGACGGTGATCACGGCGTCCGTGATGTCTTCACCCAGGTATGCCTCGGCGTCACGCTTGAGCTTCATGAGCGTGCGCGCGCTGATTTCCTGAGGGGTGTACTTCTTGCCGTCGATTTCCACGTTCCAGTCGGTGCCGATGTGGCGCTTGACGGAGCGGATGGTGCGGTCGACGTTGGTGACCGCCTGGTTCTTGGCGGGCTGGCCGACCAGCACCTCGCCGTTCTTGGCGAAGGCGACGATCGACGGGGTGGTGCGAGAGCCTTCGGCGTTGGCGACCACTACGGGCTCGCCGCCTTCCAGCACAGACACGACCGAGTTCGTTGTACCGAGGTCGATACCGACCGCACGAGCCATAGTGTTCCTCACTTTCGTTTTGCAGTTCCGGAGGCAGAGTTTTTTCGTACCGAACTGCGATGTTGGCGCTTGGTGAGCGCCCTCGGCTCAAGTTTGCACCCGAACCGCGTCGGGAGTCAATTCGAACTTGAGCCTGGGGCACTCAAGATTGTCAGAAGGCTCAACGGGCCGTACTCCGGATTTGTTCCCAGTCGCTGCGGACATCTTCCCGGCCGTCGACAGCACCCTGTCCCACCCCGCGGCCAGGTCGTCGAGACGGTGAATGTACCTTTCGGCGCATCTGAGGCGTCGAAAGGTACATTCACCCGGTGGAGGGTGTGTCCGGCTGAACCGATGGCAGCCAAGTGGAGGAGATCACCCTGTGACTGCGCTGCGGAACGCAGCTCTCCGGGAATCGGTCGCAGCGCACCACTGAGCGAGTCGGCACGGTCGCTCGCGACATCTCGATAGGATTCCCACCGTGACGACACCCGAACAGCCGCCACGGCGCCCGGCCCCGCCGCGGCCCGTCCCGCCCCGTCCGGAGTTCGCGGTTACGCCCCTGCGCACCGCGCCGACCGACTCCACCCCGAAGGCAGTGACGGTCTCACTGACCGCGTGGATAGGTTCGTTCGTCGTTCTCGCCGGCATTGCGGGCGCCGTGGCTCTGGACCTTCGCGCCGTGCGTGATGCACTCGAGGCCTCGGTGGCCGCGGAGAATCCCGCTGACTCCGCCCAGGACATCACCGACACGGTGAACTTCACGCTGATTGCCAGCGGCGCCATCGCGGTCGTGCTTATTCTCCTGGCACTCCTCGGCATACAGCTCTTCCGGGCCAGAAAAATGGCGGGCCTTGTCACGCTGGTGGTGATCGGCCTCCTCAGCGCGGCCGGTGGCGTCGGATTCTGGACCCTTCTGTCGGACGCCGGCGACGCCACGGCAGGGGTGTTGCAGTGGGCGCCGCTGGCCTACAGCGCACTGGTCGCCGTCGGCGTCCTCGCCCTGTTCGCGCCCGGAGTGTCCGCCTGGTTGCACCGACGCCGCTGATCCGGCTCAGGCCTGGCACGAATCCGTGCTGCCCGCGAACTCGGGATCGGGGTCGTATTCCTTGTTCGACGTGCCGGAGTACTCGGGATCGGGGTCGTACTCGTCGTTGGTCGTCCCGGTGAAGTCCGGATCCGGGTCGTACTCGTCGTTGCTCGTTCCCTCATAGGAAGAATTGCACGCCGGAGTGGCTGCCGCCACCTGTGTGACCGATGCGGCGCCGAAGAAGAGTGCCGCGGCCGCCAGGGCAGTAAGCGTGGTACGGAACATGATTGGGACCTTTCAGAGATGACCGAGTGAGGTAACCGAGCGGGGTGAACCGGGCAGCGCGGGCAGATCGAAGAAGACGCGGCATCACAGCAGGACGAGACAGGCAGGGGGCGACGTACACCGGATCTGTGGGGGCGGCCTGTGCGCGGGCTCCTCGGTGCCCCACCCCGGATACTGCACACCGGAAGCGTGAAAGCCGTGTACGTGACCGTTCATATGGCGCACTTCCCACACCTCGGTGGAGACCGGCTCCACAACTTTGTCGACTCGTCCCAAGTCCATCGACCGTTCGTTGGCCCGACTCGAGTTGGTGATGTCGAAGTGGCGCGTCACCGAGGGGATACCCAATTTCGGACGGAAAAACAGTTGTCGGCGAACTTCTTTTCCGCGACGGGCACTATGCGCCGCCGTGGACCTCGACGCAAGGCTTCGCCTCACTGCCGATCGGGTCGAACTCACCGAGGAATCGGCCGCCTTCCGTGGGGCGAATATCACCGGAGATCCTGTCCCCCAGCAGATGTCGTCGGTACCGAGGTGTTGCCGCGACACGGTCGATCGCCTCACCCCCAACGCACCGGCCCCACGACTACACAGTGGCCGCGGCTCCGATGTCGGCAGAAGTTTCATGGTTGAAATCCTGCGCTGCAGCCGGTGTCGGCACATCCAGGAATGCACCCAACTTCGACCCCGAGAAACACCCCGAGACTGCCCTGCCTAACAAGGACCGTTTCTGACCGCAATACCGCCTATGGTTCTGTTCATGACCACTTCTGAGAAGCCCTCGATCACCGGCGAATGCGCGGACATTCTGCAGATCCTGCAGGAGCAGCGAGCCACCTTGCTCATCACCGTCCGCGGCATCGACGACGCGCAGGCACGTCAGCGCTCCACCGTCAGCGACCTGACACTCGGCGGCCTGATTAAGCACGTGTCCCACACCGAAAAGCACTGGGTCGAAACCATTCTCGAACCGGACGAGAACGCGGAGTTCGACATGGAATCGGCGATGGAGCAGTACTACATGCGAGAGGACGAAACCCTCGAGGGGCTTCTGGCCGATTATGCCGAGGTGGCCCGCGCGACGGAGGGCGCGCTGGCGGGCCTGAGCGACCTGGACGTACTCATCCCGCTCCCCACCGCGCCGTGGGCACCTGAGCGGCAGTGGTGGACAATCCGCCGGACCCTGCTCCACATCATTCGGGAGACCGGCCACCACTCCGGTCACGCCGACATCATTCGCGAATCCCTCGACGGTGCCAACACGACGAAGACGATGGGCACCGACGCCGGTATGGAGTTCTGAGAGGTCGACGCATCACCCATCGTCCCTCGACGCCGGGATACCGTGAGGAGATGCCCTCGAAGCAGCGCGTTCGGGGCACTCGGTCGTTCGGCAAGAGGGAAGGATTGCTCGATGGCGGTGCGTGACGAGGAAAGCGCGCTGCGAGCGCCTGCCGGGAGCAGGGTGCGTAAAACCCGGACGAGGCTGGCAGACGGGCGCGAGCTCATCTACTTCGACGACTCGGAGCCGTACGTCTCCGGTGCGGCCACCCGTGAACTGGTCGATTCCAGGCCTCTGCCACCCGCCGTCTCGCAGTCGCAGATGCGTTTCGACGTCCTCACGGGTGAGTGGGTTGTCATCGCGGCGCAGCGAATGGATCGCACGTTCCTCCCCCCTGCCGACGCGTCACCACTCGCCCCGAGCCGGCCCGGTAAGCCGCCCACCGAAATACCCGCCGACGACTACGACGTCGTCGTCTTCGAGAACCGCTTTCCCGCGTTGGCGACCGTTGCAGAGGAACAGCACCTTCCCGGGCGCGTCGATGACGAACCACTGTGGCCGCTGGCCCCGGCGTCGGGCCGATGCGAGGTGGTCTGCTTCAGCAGCGACCCCGACGCGCGGTTCTCGTCCTTGGACCCCGGCCGGGTCCGCACCGTGATCGACGTCTGGGCCGACCGCACCGCCGAACTGTCTGCGCTGACCGGGATCCGCCAGGTGTTCTGCTTCGAGAACCGCGGTAGGGAGATCGGGGTGACGCTGACCCACCCTCATGGGCAGATCTACGCCTACCCGTTCCTGCCGGCGCGCACCGCCACGCTGATCCAGCGGTCGCGCGCACACGTCGCGCGGACGGGCAGGCTGTTGCTGTCGGACGTGCTCGACGCGGAAAAACGCGCGGGCCGGCGGATCGTCCTTGCCGCCGAGCATTGGACTGCCTATGTGCCCGCCGCCTCCCGGTGGCCGCTCGAAGTGCACCTCGCGCCGCACCGCGACGTCCGAGACCTCGCCGAACTCGACGACGCCCAACGTGACGAACTCGCGCTCGTCTACCTCGAACTGCTGCGGCGGGTCGACCGCTTCTTCGACGGCCTCGACGCCGTCCCCTACATCGCCGCATGGCATCAGGCGCCGGTGGGCGACGATCGCCCCTTCGGGCGCCTGTACCTCCAGCTGTACTCGATGATGCGGTCGCCCGGCCGGATGAAGTACCTGGCGGGTTCCGAGTCGAGCATGGGCGCCTGGATCAATGACACCACCCCGGAACGCATCGCCGACCGCCTGCGCGAGGTGGCCCCGTGACGGCACCATCTCGGGTGGAACCCGCCCACGACCTCACCGTCGCTGCGGGCGCGGAAGCCTTGTTCCGCAGCACCTTCGGTGGAGCCGCTGACTGCGTGTGGGCGGCACCCGGGCGAGTCAACCTCATCGGCGAGCACGTCGATTATGCGGGCGGGCTCGTTCTCCCGTTCGCACTCCCCTACGTCACCGTGGTGGCCTCCCGCATCCGGAACGACGACCTGATGCGCTGCGTCTCCACCCACACCACCGACAGGTGGCAGGGTGCAGTGTCCGAGGTGGCGCCGGGACGTCCGTCCGGGTGGGCCGCCTACCTGGCGGGTGTGCTGTGGGCGTTACGCGAATCGGGCATCGCGCCGGCAGGAACAGGCTTCGACGTCGCGGTGCACTCCACGGTTCCCGTCGGTTCGGGGCTGTCGAGTTCGGCGGCGCTGGAATGCGCGTTCGCGCTCGCCGTCGCCGACTCACTCGGGCTGCCCACGAACACGGACGGACGCCGGACGCTGATCGACGCGTGTATCCGCGCGGAGAACGAGATCGTCGGGGCCGCGACCGGGGGAATGGATCAGTCGGTCGCGATGCTCGCCCGGCCCGGGCACGCCCTGCTGCTGGATTGCCGCAGCGGCGACAGCCGCCTCGTTCCCCTCGACTTCGCGTCGGCGGGCGCCCAACTCCTGGTGATGGATACCAACGCTCCGCACAAACTGGCCGACGGGCAGTACGGCGCGCGGCGGGCGACGATCGAGCGGGCATGCGCGAACCTGGGTGTGGACACGCTGCGGGACATTCGCGACGTGGACGGCGCACTCGCCGCGCTGACGGTGCCACAGTCGGTGCCGCGGGTGCGGCACGTTCTCGCCGAAATTCGGCGCGTCGTCGAGGTGACCGAGCTGCTGGCGCAGAACCGCATCGCCGACATCGGGGACGTCCTGACCCGGTCCCATCGCTCGTTGCGGGACGACTACGAGGTCAGCTCCGTCGAACTGGACTGCGCCGTCGAGGCCGCCCTCGACGCCGGAGCGTGGGGAGCGCGAATGACGGGGGGCGGTTTCGGCGGCTCGGCCATCGCCCTCGTTCCGGTCGACCGGGTCGAAGACGTGGTCGCACACGTACTCCACAGGGCCGCATCCGCTTCGTTGCCCACCCCGCAGTTCCTGTCCGCCACGCCGTCGTCCGCGGCGCGCCGACTCTGAGACGGGATCGTGCGAGTCCTTTCGCCAGCGGTGGTACGAGCAGTGTCGCTAACGTGGGTAGTCCGGTGACGCCCACGTGCGGGTATCGGACTCGCGACAAGGAGGGCATTGTGAACGATGCCGATTCGACCAGGCAGAAGCAGATTGTCGGCGCCCTCGTCGAGGCGTTTGCCGATCTCATGGAGGCAGACCCGAGCGCTTTCCGTACCAAGTTCCGGAAGATGGCGGCCAACCCGTTCGCCTTCTACCGGGGCAGTGCCTGCCTGTTCTACAACGACATCCGGGACTTCGACGACCCCTGGGCAGATGACCGCACCAGCAGGGTGTGGATCCACGGCGACCTGCACCTGGAGAACTTCGGAACCTACATGAACTCGGAGGGCACCCTGGTCTTCGACGTCAACGACTTCGACGAGGCCTACGTCGGGCACTTCAGCTGGGACCTTCGGCGCTTCGTGGCCAGCCTCGCGCTGATGGGCTGGCAGAAGGCTCTGCCCGAGAGTGATGTCCGGGCACTGGCAGAGACCTATCTGCGTACGTACGTCGAACAGGTCATGCACTACGTACAGCAGGAGGCGGACGACGCGTACGCGCTGCGACTGGACAACTCCCGCGGCAGTATCCACGACCTTCTCCTGCAGGCCCGCCTCGCCACCCGTGTCAGCCTCCTCGACTCCGTCACGGTGCTCGACGATTACGACCGGCACTTCCGTCGCGGCCGCGGGGTCCGGGAACTGGACGAGAACGAACGCGACACCGTGTGCGAGTCGCTGGACGCCTACATCGAACGAGTGCCCCCCAACAAGAGGTCGGAGCGCCCGGTTTTCTATCGCATCAAAGATGTGGTGGGGCGCAAGGGCTTCGGGATCGGCAGCGCCGGACTGCCGGCGTACAACGTGCTCATCGAGGGCGCAACCCAGGCACTGGAGAACGACATCGTCCTGTCCATCAAGCAGGGCAATGTCGCGGCCCCGAGCCGCATCGTCGACGAGCCGGCCGTCCGCAATTACTTCGAGCACGAGGGTCACCGCACCGTGGTGAGCCAGCGCGCCCTGCAGGTCCACACCGATCCCCTGCTCGGCTACACCGAGGTCGGGGACACCGGATTCGTGGTCGCCGAACTGTCACCGTATGAATTGGACCTCGACTGGTCCGACCTCACCGAACCGGAGGAGATCGCCCCCGTGCTCGAAGACCTCGGCCGGGCGACCGCGAAGGTTCACTGCGTCTCCGACGAGGACAGTGATCAGACCCTGGTCACATTCCAGACCGAGGACGCCATCCACGGTGTGATCGAGGGTCGGCTCGACCAGTTCGTCGAGGAGATCATCGACTTCGGGCTCGCGTATGCGGAGGTGAGCCGCAAGGATCACCAGCTGTTCGTGGAGGCATTCCGGGAAGGCGAAATCGCGGGCGTCTCGGCAACCTGACGCGCTACAGGAGTACCGAGTTCAGCTCTTCCAGGACGCCTTCCGCGCTTCGTGCGGCAACGGTGCACGCCCGGGCGGTGAACTGGTCCAGCAGCGGGTGACGCGCGCGTTCCCGCCATTTCCGGACGGCGGCGAGTGCCCTCATCCGCTGCAATTCCACCGCGTCGTCATTGTCGGTCCCGAGCCGCTCGGAGATCGAGATCCCGAATCCGCCGATCAGTCGCTGCAGCTCGGCCAGGTCGTCGGGGGGTAGCCCCACCTCGGTGGACCGCAGCCGCCCGAGGAGCCGCAGTTCCTGGAAACCGTGCACATCGGACAGCAGACGCTCGGCAGCCAGCAGGATTCCGCCTGCGCCCTGCACCGGATGGGCGGTGAGCACCCGCTTCAACGCAACCAGCGCGGAGTGTGTCTTCAACTGGTCGGCACGCTGCCCGAACTGGATGTCGATGACCTGACGCAGCTCGTCGAGCCCACTACGCTCCACCAGTTCGGCGGCCAGCGTCGGCGAGTCCCTGGTGCCCAGCCGAATCAACGTGACGGCCATTCGAATGCCGAACAGCCCGAACCGGTCGGCCAGCTGCGCCCGCATCCGAGCATCGACGGGCAGCGGGCTGTCTTCCCGCGCGAAACGGTCGGCCGACAGCATGGCCATGTTCAGGTCGTCCACCGACACCTCGGCCAGGTGCTGGAATGCGGCGAACTCGGCCTGCCGCATCGTACGGGCACCCAAGGCCAGCAACCCCGCGACGGGAACCACCGCCTGACACAGCCCGGTGCGTTCGAGCTCGCCCGCGAACCGGGACGCCACTTCCTTCGCCGACATCATGGCGTCGAGGCGTCCCGCCCCCACCTCGTCGGCCCGGGACACGACACCGACCACACCGAGCGGACCCGACTCGTCTCCCACGTGATCCCCGATCTGGCCGAGGAACTGCACATCCGTCGCATTCAGGGTGCGCAGAAGGTAGACGACGGCGTCGGCACCGGAAGCCTCGTTATCGGGGGTGAGCATCTCGAGGGTGCGCGCCGACACGTCCCGCGACAGCGAGGAGGTGCCGGGGGTGTCGATGATGGTGGTGTGGGCCAGCGCCGACGAGGGCCACTCCACATCGAGCCGGTCGACCTGCGCGGCGGTCAGGTGCCCGAGGTCGAAAGTCAGATGTCCGTCCCGGCGCAACACCGGAACGTTCGCCGAGGCCAACGCGCCGTCGGGGCCGTCCGCCTGGTACCAGGCGGTGACGGCGGGCGTCGACCCGCTGCGGTACCACGTGACGACACGGGTGCACTCCGTCGCATCCGTCGGGGCGATGTCTTGGCCCACCAGCGAATTGAGCAACGTGGACTTACCGGCTTTCAGAGAACCCGCCAGCGCTACCCGCAGTGGTTGTTCGAGGCGGCGAGCGCATTCGGTGAGCTGATCGCGAATCTCGGGCCGGCCGGCGTAGAGCTGCCTGGCCGCCGCGATCAGCCTGCGGGCCTCCGGAAGTGGCGCTGCGGTCATGCCGTGATCGCTCCGGCGTCGCCGGCGACGAGCTGGGCTGCCCGCCCCTTCAGTTCGGAGGCGATGTGCAGATCCTTCTCGAGTTGCGCGATCCGGCGCGTGCGCTCGGTGGACTCGAGGTTGGCCGCCTCCTGCGCGGCACGCAGCGAATCGTTGATCGAGCGCAATGCCTGCTCGGCGATGCCTGTGAAGTGATCGCGCAGCAACCGCTGGATCGAGCGGAGCCGGTCTTTCGACTCCTTGCCCACCTGGAAGCTGGCGTCGTCCGCGAACCGGCGGATGGCCGCCTTCGCCTCGCCCCGCCGCTTGAGGACCCGGCTCTCCTTGTCCTCTCGATACGCTTTGGTACCGAGAAGGACACCGGCCCCGATCGAGATGGGGTTGACCAGCGCCATGCCCATCATGGTGGTGATGAGCCCGAACATCAGCACACCACCGTACGAGCCGCGCATACCGACGAGCACTTTCTGGGTGATGCCGATCCGCCCCGACTCGAGATCTGCGAGCGAAGCGACGGGCTCGAGGACCCCGTCGACGTTCGCGATGTCGAGGTGCGGAAGCTCCACGGCACCGGTTTCGGCGAAGTGTTGAGCCACCACCTCGGCGAGCCACAGCGCGCGGTCGTGCGCCCACACGAAGTTGTCACCGATAGCGGTGGCGAACTCCTGCTCGAGCCACTGCCCCAACGCGTCCCAGTCCTTGCCCGGGTCGCCCTGGTCGACGGTTTCTTCGGCTTCGCGCGTCACGCGGCGCAGCCGGTCGCGGAGATCGTGATCGATATCCGCGGCCAGGTCGGCGATACCGTCTCCGAGGGTCTGCTGCCACAGCGACGTCCGCTTGTGCAGATCTTCCGCCGCGGCCTTCGCCTTCTGCAGCTCGGCGACCGCAGCGACGCCCTTGGCCGGATCACGAAGGGCAGCAAGCTCACTACCGATTCCCAGGGTCAGATGCTCGGCCACCGAGGACACGTCGAGCGACACCGCGCGACGCGTGTTCGACTCCGCGCGGGCCACCACCCGATCGCGGAGGAAGGCGTAGAGCTCGACGAAGCCCGATTCGGTGTTGAGCTCCTCGTCCTGCAGCCGCAGTGCATGGGAACGGAGGAGGGAGGAAATGGGAATCAGCGGTACGTCGAGGCCGGCGCGCGCGAGGTGCCCTCGATCGGCCTCGACGATGTCCCGCCAATGGGGATACAGGTCTGTCTTGCTGATCAGGCAGGCCACCGACGGGCACAGGCTCGTGACCTGCCTGATGAACCCGAGCTCCGGTTCGGTGAACTCCTGGCTCGCGTCGGAGAGAACGAAGACGGCGTCGGAGGCGGGAATCAGCCCGAGCGTGCTCGCGGCGTGTGGATTGCCTGCGCCGCCCACGCCGGGAGTATCGACCAGGACCAAGCCGTCCGCCAGCAGTGGACTCGGCACGTTGACCTCGACCCGCAGTACCTCCCGACCCCCGGCCCGGGGCGAGGCGGGCGTAATGCCGGTCAGCTCCTCGAGAGGCAGCGGGACCCGGATCGGATCTGCGCCGGGATCGGCGAGGACGAGTTCCGCCGACGCAGTCTCCGCATTCTGTACAAGGGTGGGAATGGCGGTGGTCTCGTCGTCACCGACCGAGCACACGGTCAGGTTGAGCAGTGAATTCACGAACTGGCTCTTGCCCTGCTTGAGCGGGCCGACCACCACGATGCGCATCCGCGGATCGAGGACGCGGGTCCGGGCCTGGTCCAGCCGCTGCGCCAGATCTCCGCGTCCGAACCGCCGCGCGACATCCAGAGTCTGCTCCAGCAGGGCGGTCATGGATTGCGCAGTGGTGGCGCCGTGCTCGGCGGTTGCACTGTGCTCGGTGGCACTGTGTTCGACGGCACTGTGCTTGCCGGTGGCACTGTGCTTGGCGGCACTGCTTCTAGCGGCTGCACTGTCCATGAGTTCCGTTGACCCGCAATTCTTCCGACCTCGTGCGCACACCGCGTTCCGATGCACCCACACCCGACTGTGGAATCAGCCCCGTCCGCATAGCGCGTCCGGGGCTGATTTCGTTACATCGTACGGCGGTTCCGGCCGCCCCGTCTGGGGGATGCCGGAACCGCCGTCTCATCACGGTTCGAAGTGATCGACAACGTCCGTGACGTGCTGCGTGGGTGCCACCGAGGAATCGGTGTCGGCGAACAGGGAGCCTTCCGAATCACCGGTCAGGCTCGACTCCGCACCGAAGGCGTCCTGGGCGTCGATCGAGGACCAGGCATTGGAACCCGCATCGACAGTGCCGCCCAGCGTCGACTCGAGGCCGCCGCCGATATCACCGGTGGTGTCGGCCACAGCCCCGCCGACCGCTCCGATGTCAGCCGAACCGCCCGTGGTCGCGTCCGCTTCGGCCGATCCACCGGCCGAAGCGCCACCGTCGATCGCACCGCCCACTCCGGCGGCACCATCGACAGCTCCGTCGAGGGCTCCACCGACCGAGGTGCCGAGCGAACCGAGGCCACCCACGCCACCCGACAGTCCGGCACCGAGGTCGGTCACCGCATCGGTGGTGGCGTCGAGGCCACCGGTGAGACCTGCGGTGGCGTCGACCGCGCTGTCCACGCTGCCTTCGATTCCACCGGCGACGTCGCCACCGATACCGGTCGCGGCGTCCACCGTGCCACCGAGGTTTCCACCGACGTTCGCCGCCGTGTCCAGCGCGCCTTCGACGGTTCCGCCGAGGTTCGCCGCGGTGTCGAGCGCACCGCCGAGGTTGGCGTCGACGTTCGCGCCTGCGTCGGCCACGGCACCGACCGTGGCTCCTGCTTCGCCGACCGCGTCGACGGCACCGTCGACACTTCCGGTCACCGCGGTGCCCAGGCCTGCGCCGGCATCGAAGATTCCGCCGAGACCGCCGGTGAGGCCGCTCGTCAGACCGGCGCCGAGGCCACCGGCCGTCTCCAGGCCGCCGACCAGGTTGGTTCCGAGGTTGCCGCCGAGGTCGGCGCCCGCGTCGGCGACCGCACCGACACCCGCCGCGACTCCGGCACCGATGCCCGCGGCGGTCTCCGCGCCACCGGCGACACCGCCGCCGACAGCTCCACCGACGTTGCCCGTCAGCTCACTACCTGCGTCGACCAGTCCACCGAGGGCACCGTCGATGCCGCCGGTCAGGCCGCCCGCGAGGTCGGTACCCGCGTCGAGGGCACCGTCCAGGGCCCCGCCCACACCGGCAGCAGCGCCGAGTCCGAGGTCGGCATCCAGCGCCGAGTCGAGGTCGAGTCCACCGCCGGCCTCGAGTGCGGTCTCCAATGCGGAGCCGAGCGTGGCGCTGAGGTCACCGTCGGCCCCGAGGACACCACCGAGAGCGGTACCGAGAGTGCTACCGATGCTTCCCTCGCCACCGAGGACGGTGTCGAGGTCCAGAGCGCCGCCGGTTTCGAGTGCGCCACCGAGGACGCCGCCGAGAGCTGCACCCAGATCGGCTCCTGCGCCGCCACCGACACCGAAGGCGCCGCCGAGCAGACCACCGAGATCGGTCACCGCATCGAGGTCGACCCCGCCACCGGCTCCGAGCGCCGCATCGAGTGCTGCGCCGAGGCCGGCGGTGGCGTCACCGTCGACTCCGAGGGCCCCACCGAGTGCACTGCTGATCGTGGTTCCGAGATCCGCACCGCCTTCGAGGATGCCGCCGAGTCCGAGACCGCTCTCCAGGGCACCGCCCAGAACGGCTCCGAGATCCGCACCGGCCTCGCCGCCCAATCCGAGGGCGCCGCTGAGCGCCGTCGTCAGCTCGGAAGTCAGTTCGCCACCGAGTCCGAGGTCACCACCGAGTCCGAGACCCAGATCGCCACCCAGCAGGCCGCCGAGGTCGATGTCCGTCACACCACCGGCGCCGAGTACCGCTTCGAGGGTGCTGCCCAACTCGGTGGCCAGGCCACCGTCGAGCCCGAGCGCACCACCGAGGACCGTGCCGAGCGCGGCATCGAGTCCCAGACCGCTCTCCAGCGCAGCCGACAGGGCGCCACCGAGACCACCCTCGAGATCCAGGGCCCCACCGAGCAGACCACCCAGCGCACCACCGAGGTCGGCACTGACGTCGCCACCGGCACCCAGCACACCACCGAGCAGACCGCTCAACGCACCACCGAGGTCACCATCCGCACCGAGAACCGCACCGAGGTCCAACCCGCCACCGGCACCGAGAACCGCCTCCAAGGCGGTACCCAGGCCAGCGGTCAGATCGCCACCGACACCGAGCTCGCCGCCCAGCAGACCACCGAGAACGGCACCGAGACCACCCTCCGCACCCAGAACCGCGTCCAGGTCCAGGCCACCACCGAGGTCGGCGATCGAACCGAGAGTCGCACCGAGCGCACCACCGAGATCCGCACCGAGGTCACCACCGGCACCGAGAACCCCACCCAGCGCGGTGCTGAGCACACCACCGAGATCCGCACCGAGCACACCGTCCAGCGAACCCGCCACATCACCGAGCAGATCGCCACCCAACAGTCCCTCGAGGTCGATGTCCGTCACACCACCGGCGCCGAGTACCGCTTCGAGGGTGCTGCCCAACTCGGTGGCCAGGCCACCGTCGAGCCCGAGCGCACCACCGAGGACCGTGCCGAGCGCGGCATCGAGTCCCAGACCGCTCTCCAGCGCAGCCGACAGGGCGCCACCGAGACCACCCTCGAGATCCAAGGCGCCACCGAGCAGACCACCCAGCGCACCACCGAGGTCGGCACTGACGTCGCCACCGGCACCCAGCACACCACCGAGCAGACCGCTCAACGCACCACCGAGGTCACCATCCGCACCGAGAACCGCACCGAGGTCCAACCCGCCACCGGCACCGAGAACCGCCTCCAAGGCGGTACCCAGGCCAGCGGTCAGATCGCCACCGACACCGAGCTCGCCGCCCAGCAGACCACCGAGAACGGCACCGAGACCACCCTCCGCACCCAGAACCGCGTCCAGGTCCAGGCCACCACCGAGGTCGGCGATCGAACCGAGAGTCGCACCGAGCGCACCACCGAGATCCGCACCGAGCACACCACCGGCACCGAGAACCCCACCCAGCGCGGTGCTGAGCACACCACCGAGATCCGCACCGAGCACACCGTCCAGCGAACCCGCCACATCACCGAGCAGATCGCCACCCAGCAGCCCCTCGAGCGTCGCGCCGAGGCCACCGCCCGCACCGATCGCCGCATCGAGGGCACCGCCGAGAGCGCCGCCGAGACCGGCGTCCACTCCGAGCACACCACCGAGCGTCGAACCGAGTGCGCCACCGATGTCCAGTCCGCCGCCGATGCCGGCCAGGATGTCACCGCCGAGGTCGCCGCTCACGTCACCGACCACACCGAGGACCGCGCCGAGGGCAGCACCCACCTCGGCACCCAGGTCGCCGCCGATGGCCAGCGCCGGAGCGAGGATCGCGGTCAGTCCACCGGTCAGATCGATCGCCGGGACCGCGGAGACAGCTGCTGTCAGAGCAGCGGCCAGCTGGGCGGTGATCTCGCCGCCGAGGCCGAGGAAGCCGTCGAGTGCACCGCTGATGACGCCGCCGATGTCGAAGGCGCTATCGAGGTCGAGGCCACCGGTGAGAGACAGCGCAGCGTCGAGCGCCGCACCGAGTGCTGCACCGAGCTGCGCACCGATCTCGCCGCCGATCTCGAGCGCCGCACCGAGTGCAGCACTCAAGGCTGCGGTCAGTTCTGCCGCGAAGTCGAAGTCGCCGCCGAGACCGGCGCCGAGGCCGAGGCCGGCACCCGCTCCGACGCCTACTGCACCGCCGAGGCCGCCACCGAGTCCGAGGCCACCGCCCAGGCCACCGCCGATTCCGGCACCGATCCCACCGGCGACGTCACCGACGACGCCGGTACCGGCATTGACGATGGCAGCCAGGTCGGCTCCGCCGCCCGCGAACAGTCCGGACTCGGCCACCATCGGGGCGACGGACACGATGTCGGCGTGGGTCACACCCTCCAGGCCTGCGGCGCACAGTGCGTCCGTCGGGTTGGCGCAGTAAGCGGCAGCAGCCTGCTCGTCGCGAAGAAGGCCGAGGATGAACTCGAGGACGGCGTTGGTAGCCATGGCAATCTCTCCTGTGGTCGAGGATCGGGGAGTTCGGGTGGCCACCACAACAGCTGTGACGGCGAGTGAAACTCACGCTATGGATCGGCGGCCCCCTTCCCAACGGGGAGCGGCCCCCCACTCCTGCACCCCTCGATCGGGGATGCCCCCTCAGGGGGAACCGGCACCTCGTTAGGGGGTAGGGGGCCGTTAGGGGATCGTCCCCGTCATGTGCGGCAACCTGCACTGTCGACGTAACGAAACAGCCATTGCACGCGACAAGCCGGGTAACGACACGACGACGGTGCCGTCTGAGAACACGACGGCGGTGCCGTCTAAGAGACACGACGGCGGTGCCGTCCAAGAGACACGGCGGCGCCCGCCCGCCCGGACCACAGGAGTGGAACATGGCTGCAGCGCTCGGCATCGGTGTCGGATCGGTCAATACGGTGGCCGCAGTCGACGCGGACGGGACGGGTGTTGCGGAGGCCTCGGACCTCACCGTCCTGTCACGGGCCAGCATTCTCCACCTCTCCCCCGATCGGGCACCGATCCTCGGCACCGACCCTGAGGAGCCGGGCGCCATCGCGGTCTCCGATTTCGCGAACCGTGTCGGGGATCCGGTGGGGATACTCGCCGACGACGGCTCGACCTACTCGGGCGAGGACCTCGTCGCTACCGCGGTCAGCTGTATCGTGCACGAAGCCGCATCGGGCAGACACGGGATGCCGACCACGGTGGTCACCCACCCCACTGCCTGGTCGCCGTACACGGTCGGTGTGCTGGCGTCGGCGCTGGAACAAGCCGGTGTCGCGGACGCCACCCTGGTATCCGAAGCGCAAGCCGTGACGGCGTGGCTCGAGCGAACCCGTGGCGCGCTCCGCGACGCGTTGACAGTGATCTACGACCTCGGTGGCACCTCCCTCGACATCACCTTGTTCCGTTCCACCGAGAACGGTGAGGGTGCCGGTGTGCTCGGTAAGCCGGTCCGCTCCGAAGACTTCGGTGGCGCACATTTCGACCACGCCACCATGCAGTACGTGCTGGGTAACGTGGCCGAGCAGTTCGGGGACATCGATCCGTTCGCTCCGGACACCGTGGCCGCACTGACCCTGCTGCGCGCCCGCTGCACCGCCGCGAAGGAGGCTCTTTCCTCCGACACGGAGGCCATTATCAGTATCGAGCTTCCCGGAGTCTCCACGGACGTGCGGCTGGTGCGTTCCGAACTCGAGGACCTCATTCGCGAACCCCTTCAGGAATCGGTGACGCTCGTCCGCGAGAGCATCCACGCTGCCGGCCTCGAGTCCAGCGACATCACCCAGGTGGTACTCACCGGGGGAAGTGCCGCCATTCCGCTGGTCGCCGAGCTGTTGTCCGCGGAACTGCGCGTCCCGGTGATCGCCGCGGAACGTCCGGCGCACACCGCCGCGCTCGGTGCGGCCCTACTCGCGGGCGAGCGCAATGCCGGACGCGCCGCCGCCCCGACCGTCGCGCGGATGCCTGCAGTCGTGCCCGTCGCCGCGCCCGCCGCTGCGGCCGTTCCGGTCGCTCACGTCGACTCCGACGCCGAGACCGTCGCCTTCACACGAACACCGGCACCGGTCCTCGCCGATCCCCCACCCACTGGAATGTCCAGGAAGAAGA
Organism: Rhodococcus oxybenzonivorans; assembly: GCF_003130705.1. Classification (NCBI taxonomy): domain Bacteria; kingdom Bacillati; phylum Actinomycetota; class Actinomycetes; order Mycobacteriales; family Nocardiaceae; genus Rhodococcus; species Rhodococcus oxybenzonivorans. Next base: position 5,146,323 of record NZ_CP021354.1, read on the forward strand.
AGGCCGGCATCATCGCGGCGTCCGCGGCGGCGATCGTGCTACTCGGCGCCGGCGGACTCTCGCTCGGCACCGCGTTGACCGCCCCGACGGCCGAGTCGGACTCGGCCACCTCCCAGTTGTCGAGCACCTCGGGCGGCTCGGCGACGACCTCCGGCACCCCCGCCGAGGCGGCCGCCCCCGGCACGTCGGCAGCGGCAGATCCCGGTGCAGCAGCCGGTGTCGCGGCGACGGGCGTGCCCGGAACCGCCGCTGGTGTCGCCACTCCGGTAGCAGCACCCGGAGCCCCGGCTGCGCCGCCGGCACCGGTCGGACCGGCCCCCGTCCCGGCCGCCCCCGGCGCTCAACCCGCCGCGCCGGCACCGGCTCCCGCACCTGCCCCCGCGCCGGCACCAGCACCAGCACCGGCTCCCGCCCCGGCGCCCGCGCCGGCACCTGTCCCTGTCCAGCCGGACGGCGGCGAAATCGCGAATTCCTTCATAGAGGGAGCGCAGATCGTCGGAGGGTACATACCGACGGCGCCTCAGCAATTACCTGTGCCCAACTTTCCATCCGGCAACGGCGGATAGGGACCGCCGGTGTCCACACGGCCTCCGTCGCCTGCACCCGCCACCCACCGCGACCTCGCGTCGCTCGATGCTTCCCAGCTGTCGGTACTCGGATTGCTGCTGCTCGGGAACGACCCCGACGAGATCGTGGTCGCCGCCGTCCTCGACATCGAACCCGACTCCGCACGCAGTGCGATCGAGGTGTTGCGCGCGGACGGTTTCGTCGACGAACGTGACACCCTCGTCGAGCCGCATCGCCGCCGCCTCGCTGGTGTCCTCGGCGAGAAGCGCGTACACGCGTTGGCTCGCCGCCTGCTCACCCATCATGTCGCCGCGGGTACGCTCACCCTCCCCGTCGCCCGGGCAGTGGCCAAGACGGGTGTCCGCAGTAGCGAGTTGTCCGAATTCCTCTGCAGCCGAGCACAACTGGCCGACCCGTCCGAGGCGGTGTCGCTGTACGGCGACGCCGAACGCGTCGGCCGGCTCGACGACGCCGCCGTTCTCGGTTACGCGGAGGCCTGTGCACTCAGTGGCGACCTCGACACGGCCGTGGGTCTCGCCGATTCGGTACTCGAGCGGTCGGCCTCCGTCAGTGATGCGGATCTGGCTGCTGCCGTGCGCGTGTCGGCCGCCGGAGCCGCCTACTGCGGGATGATCGACCGCAGTGCCGAGTTGTACGCCTGGCTGGGCCCGAACCGGGTGGGTTCGGACGCCTCCGTCGCCGCCTCCGTTCTGGTCGTGGCCGGCCGGCTCGACGAGGCGCAATCCGTCCTCGCCGCGAGCGCCGGTGCGCCACCGACCGCCACTACTGCCGGTGCCGCCCTCGTCGCAACCGGGCTCGTGCACTCGGTGACCGGTTCCGCGAATGCGGCACTGAACTCCCTCACCCGAGCGCTGTCGTTGCCGGGCCGCGCCGCGCGGCCCCGCGTGCTGCCCGACTCCCCAGCCGCGATCACGGCTCTGGCCGCCCTCCATTGCGGTGAACTCGCCCACGCGGAAGCCGTGCTCGCTCGTGCCCGGGAGAGCGACCGGCCCGGAAGTGTCACCGCGAATCGACACCACCTCCTGACGGCGTGGACGTCCATGGTGCGCGGTGACCTCCCGTCGGCGCAGGCCCGGCTCGATTCGCTCGACGTCGACACCATGCACCAGCGTGATCTTCTGTTCGTCCACGGCTTGCGGGTCGGTTTGGCACGGCGGACCGGCGACAACGCCGCACTGTTGCAGGCGTGGGCCGGAGCGCAGGGGGTTCTCGCCGAGTATTCGGTGGACCTTTTGAGCTTGCTACCCCTCGGTGAGCTGTGGCTGACGTCGATCCGGGTGGGCGAGGCGGCCCGCATCACCCATCTGGTCGAGGATGCGCAGTCGCTGGTACGCACTCTCGGCGAACCCGCCATGTGGGCGTCGGCCCTGCACTGGTACGGCGTCCAGGCCTCGATCCTGGCCGAATGCCCCGCCGATCTCATCCCGCACGCGCGGGCCCTCGGTGAAGCTTCGAAGGTCAGCGCCTACGCCGCCGGCCTCGCCGGTGCCGGGCGGGCCTGGTTGCGGGTGCTGCAGGGCGATATCGATGTCGCAGCCGTCGAGGACGCTGCCCGGACCCTCGACCGGATCGGACTTCCCTGGGATGGTGCGCGCCTGGCCGGAGAGGCCGCGCTGCGCGCCTCCGACACCAGGGTGGCCACCGCGTTGCTCCAGGTGGCGCGGGCCCTCCGCCAGCCGGCAGCGACAGCGACAGGTGCGGAGCCCGCGACAGTTGCCGGTCCGAGTGCGCCGGGCACCCTCACCGACCGCGAAGCCGAGGTGGCCGAGCTGCTCGTCCAGGGATTGACGTACAGGGAGATCGGAAGCCGGTTGTACATCTCCGCCAAGACGATCGAACATCACGTGGCACGGATTCGGCGGCGCCTCGGCGCCGAGTCGCGGTCGGAGCTGCTGTCGATGCTGCGGGCCATGGGACATGGGACCACGTCGGACACCGCACGCTCCTGACGCCGGGACCGGTGTAACCATTCGACCTCGTCGGGCGACACACTGTGCAATGGTGCGGTGACGCACCTCATGTAATAGTGCGGTGACGCACCCATGTAATGGTGCGGTGACGCACCCACGTCCGTGCGCCCAGTAAGGATCTGCGATGACCACCGGAGTCGGACTCACCGTCGGCCATTCGGTCTCCACTGCGGTGGTGACCGCCTCGGGCACCGATGTGAGAACGATCGAGCATCCGTCCGTCCTGTTCACCGCTCCGGACGGCACGGTGCAGCTCGGTGACCCCGGTACGGAGTCGACGGGGTCGGTGCAGGATTTCCTCGCCCGAGTCGGCGAGCCTGCCGGGATCGAGTACGCGGGCACGCTCACCCGGGCGGAAGATCTCGTCGCCACCGCCATGTTCTGTCTCTTCCGCGAGGCCGCCGAGGGGCTGACGGGGACGGTGAAGGTGACCGCCACCCACCCGTCGGACTGGGCTGCGGACACGGTGACGAAGCTCCGCGAATCTCTCGACTACATGGGGCTGCAGGAGGCGACCCTCGTCGCAGAGTCGGTGGCGTTGGCCGCCTCGGACGAGTCCCCGGCCCACGGCGCGGCCCTGCTTGCCGCCGGCTTGGCATTGACTCCCGACGACACCCAGGCCGACACCGAGTCGATCCCGGTGATCGCACCTCCCGTGCACACCGCGTACTCCGCCGTCGCAGATGTGCCCGCTGTCGTCGCAGCGCCGGTCGTCGCAGGTTCGGCCGCGGACCCGTCGGTCGCCACCGGGCCGGCCGCTGTGCCGACCGGCTTCACCCCGCCGGTACCCGCCGCGAAGCGCACCACCCGCAGACCGTTGATCTTCGCCGGCGCCGCCGCAGCCGCACTGATCGCCATCGGTGGTGCGGTGGCCTTCGCCCTCACCGACACCGGCAGCACGGCCGTTCCCGTCATCCAGGACGCCCAGACCGCGTCGCTGCTGCCGTCGTCGACAACGACGGTTGTGAAGGCGCCGGTCATGTTTCCCACTGCCGTTTCCGAGGAGGCGCCGGCGACCACCGACGTCGCCCCGCCCCCGTTTACGGCGGTCGAGCCGACACCGGTGGCGACGACGTCACAGTTCGTGCCACCGCCCCCGCCGCCGCCGGTCATCACGCTTCCGCCCATCACCATCGTGACGACGACGGCACCGACGACGACGGTGACCACGGAGCCGACTACGACCACACCGACTACGACGGAGACGTCTACGGAGTCGGTCACGACGACGACCACGACCACGACGGTGGCGGGAGCGGCCGAGTAGAGGCTTCGGTCACACCTCAGCGACATGTTTATGCGTTCGTAGCCTAAGGTGGGGCGCTGATACCCACCCAGAAGGAATCCCTCGACATCGGGTTCCGTGCAGAAGGGATTTCATGCGTAACGTGCTGGCGCACCGCGCCGCTGTAGTAGGCGCCTCGGCGATGCTTCTCCTCTTTCCGTTCTCGACCGCCGCCCAGGCAGACCCCGTTACGCAGCCCGACAGCACAACTCAGCTGAGTGCGGACGCGTTGCCCGCCGAACTCGTCGAAGCGATCACCCGCGATCTGAAGATCAGCCCGCAGGAGTACCTCGACCGCGCCGCGAAGGCTCAGGAGCTGGGTAGCTACGCCCAGGATTTCCGAGCCGAGCACCCGGACGGTTTCGCCGGTGCCTGGATCGGTCTCGACGGACAGCCCGTCGTTGCGGTCACCACCACGGAGGCTGCCGCGAAGGCGGCTGAGGCCGGGTATACGACGCGCATCGCGCCAGTCTCCGCGAACGGCCTCGAGAAGACTCTTTCCGACGTGAACGGCTGGATCGCGGGCCTCCCCAAGGATGTCGCCTCGCAGATCAACTCCGCGTCGATCGACGTACTCGAGAACCGCGTCGTCATCGACGTCGTCAATTCACCCATCGGTCAGGCGCTCAACCTGCCGACCCTGCTCGCCAACGTCAAGGTCATGCTGAGCCCCGGCGGTGGCGGTCCGGTCGAGAGGGGCCCCCTCGGCGGCGACACCTACATAACGACGGTGGGTGAACTTCCGAAGACGCCGATCGGCGAGATTTCCGTCTGCTCCCTCGGTTTCAACGGAGTCGACGACAGCGGTCAGTCGTACAACATCAGCGCAGGCCACTGCAATCCTGCGGAAGGCCAGCCGTCGCCCGTATTCCTCCCGAATCACCAGAACGTCGACGACAGCCAGCAAATCGGGGCGTTCTCCCACTCCTCTGTGGGTAACCCCGCAGACAAGCTGGACTACTCGCTCATCAAGCTCAACGACGCCGGCGTTCAGGCCGGCCTCGACCGTCCCACGATCCGCGGCGCGAACGGCACCGCACTGCAGATCACGGGCACTGCCCGGCCCGTCGTGGGTGCCCCGATCTGCAAGTCGGGACAGACTTCGTCCTTCACGTGTGGTGTGGTGGCCGCCGACCACGTCGAGACGCAGCTGTTCATGGCCGATGGCAGCAATCGCGTGATCAACGGGTTCGCCGGCACCGCCTGCACGCTCGCCGGCGACAGCGGCGGCGCCATCGTCACCGGAACGCTTGCGCTGGGAATCACCAGTGGATCCAACGCCAGTGGGGCGCCGAACTGCACCGAGGCCAACCTGGTCCTGGCCCCCGAGGGCGGCACGGCCAACCTCGGGATACCGGTGGCGGACATCGTCACGGCAGCGGGTTCCGGCCTGCAGGTCCGCACCAACGCCGACTAGTTCCTCTGTTCTTCCACCTCGCCCGGTATCCGTCACTCGGATGCCGGGCGAGGTCGTTTTCGCGGTCCGGGGCTCGAGTCGGATTGTGTGTGTGCCCGTCGGCCGATCGGCCGCAGCCGACAGTGTTACAGGTGGGATTAGACGGCCGGAACCCATATAGTCGACTCCGACTGTGTACGGCCCCACCCGCGGGGGCCGTATTCGTATGCGCCGCGAGCGCCTGCGAACAAACGAACTGAGAAAGGCCCCTATGCGTAGCTCCATCGCACGTCGTGCCGCCGTGTTCGGCTCGGCAGCGCTGCTGCTCCTCGGTCCCGTGACCGCCTCCGCCCAGGCTGATCCGGTCGAACCCGAAGTCTCCGATCAAGCTGCGGCGCTTCCGGTCGAACTGATCGACGCGATCCAGCGTGACCTCGCGTTGAGCCCGGACCAGTACCTGGAGCATGCGGAGCTGGGTCAGAAACTCGCCGAGTTCGCCAAGATCGCCCGCATCCAGTTCCCGGACGCCTTCGCCGGTACCTGGCTCGATGACGCAGGCAACGCCATCGTCGGTGTGGCCGACGGCGCCGACGAGGATGCTGCGGTGGCCGCCGCCCAAGGGGCAGGCTTCCAGGTCAAGGACGTGGCCCAGAGTGAGAGCAGCCTGCAGGCGCAGCTGAAGACCCTCGACGGCTGGCTCGACACGCAGCCGCCCGCGGTCGCCGACCTCGTTCGCGGTGTCACCATCGACATTGTCAACAACGGCTTGGTTCTCCGCGCCGACAACGCAGGTGGCTTGCAACTTCCCGACTTCCTGCAGGGGGCACGGGTGGTGCAGTCACCGGCCACCGCAGCCCCGCAGCCGTCTACCGACCTCGCACCGATCGCAGAGGTCATGCCCGCCGACGCCCTGCTGGGCGGCGACGCCTACGGGTCGCTGGGTGGTGGCATCGGTCTGCGCTGCTCGCTCGGTTTCAACGGCACCGACAACTCGGGTGGACCGGTGAACATCACAGCCGGACACTGCGACCCCAACCTCGCCGCCGCCGGTACCGCCGACGCGTCCGAGGCGTTCGCGCTCGCCACGGGCGGGACGGGTCCGCGCGTGGGCACCTTCGCCAAGACGAGTCTCGACATCCACGATTACGCGATCATCCGTGCCGACGCGGGCGCTGCGCACCGGTTCGAGAACAACGGTGTCCGGGTACCCGGCGCCGCTCCTCTGGCGATCACAGGAACAGCTGACCCCGTCGTCGGTGCTCCCGTCTGCAAGTCCGGTCTCACCACCGGCTACACCTGCGGTGTGGTGAAGGCCGTCGGCCAGACCGTCACGGTGGGTGAACGCACCCTGGCAGACAGCTTCTCGACGAGCATGTGTGCGTTGCAGGGCGACAGCGGTGGCACCATCGTCACCGGCACTCAGGCCCTGGGCATCTCCAGCGCGTCTAACGTGGGCCAGTACCCCGTGTGCCAGGTCGCGGACGTCGTCACCTTCGTCCTTGGCGAAAGTCCCGAGTTGTTCGCCACCCCGATCAATGCGATTCTCGCGGAGAACCCGGGTCTGCGCGTGCGCACGTCGTAACACTCGGCACAAGACATACGACTACGGCCCGTCTCCTCGAGGAGACGGGCCGTAGTCGTATGTCGGTCGTGGTAAGTCAGGCGGTCGGCGCAGGCGGCACGAAGGGCGTATTGACGGTCACGAGGTACTGGATGCCGAGGATCGCCAAAGCGGCACCACCGACGACGATGGTTCCGACGAGGCCCCCAGCGGCGAAACCTGCCATCAAGCCGCCGAGGCAGCCGACCGGTGCGCCGACGAGTGTCACCGCGAAGAGCCCGCACCCCACGACCAGACCCACGACCCCGAAGACGACGCCGAAGATCAGGCCACCGATCAGGGTGGCGTATCCGAGGTAACTGTTGAAGTCGGCCAGTGCCTTGTCATCGCGTTCGTCCTGCGTGTCGAAACCCTCGTCGGCCACGGACTTCAGCGACTGCGCGACATCGGCAGGCACGCGGGGCGTGAGACGCAGGGTCCGCTCCGCGAGGTCGACGTCGATCGGATAGACCGCCTCTCCCACACGAATGGTGAGCGGAAGCGCGGCGACGACGGTGCCACCCTCGTCCACCACCTCCACCGCGTCCTCGGAGTCGGTGATGCGGAACGTTCCCGCGTCGATGGAGGTGACGACGGATGTGCCCTCGGCGTGGGCCGCGTACCCGATGTCCGGTGAGTCGACGGTCGGAACCGGCGCCGCGTGTGTGGTCCCTGCCGAGATCGCGAGCGCTGCCACGACCAGGATCGCGCCGCTGGTGACGGTGCGCAGAGAACCGGCGAAACGGCCGCTCATGCGGCCGGAGCCGGAGCGGCGGGGGGAACGAAGGGGCTGTTGATGGTGTTGAAGTACTGAATCCCGAGCACGACGAGGGCGCCGCCGCCCACCACGATGGTGCCGGCGAGTGCGACCACGGGCGCGACGATCAGGGCACCGCCGATGCATCCGGCAACCGGGCCGGCCAGTCCGAGGAAGGGAATCACCAGGGCGGCTGTGCCTGGGATGACGCCGATCGCGCAGCCGATGCCACCACCGATGATCGCCGCGACGATGGCCGTGATGGCCGTCGTGATTCCCAATTGCTGCTGGAAGTCGTCGAGCGCCCGCTTGTCGCGCTCAGCTTTGTCCTGCGGCGCGGCGACATCGTTCAGAGTCAGTCGTTCCGCGACAGGAACGGCGGTCGCGGCCGCGGGATCCATGTTGGGGACCAGCCGAAGGACCTTCGCGGAGTGGTCGACGGCAACCTCGAACGGGTGCTGCAGGTCGTCGACCCGGAAGAAGGTCGGAATGGAGGCCACCACGGCGCCCCCGTCATCGACCACGTCGACCGTGTCATTCGCGGCGTTGATCGAGAAGGATCCCGCGTCGACGGTCGCCACAGCCGCGTCTCCGTCACGCGCGGTCTGGTAGTTGATGTTCGGGACGCCCTGCTGCGCGGCCGGCGCCGGTCCCGGCGCGGGCTCGGCGGCCGACGGCGCAGCTGCCAGGGCCATCGCCGCGACGACGAGCATGGAAGTGGCGGTAAACCTTCGAAGAATCATCGAGATCCGTTTCAATGAGCGCAGCGATGGGACGCACGAAGGGTAGCCTAAGCATTCCCCGGATCGCCTAGTCGGCTCAGTAGGTGTGATCGAGTTCACTCAACGAAAGGGAACCGCCCGCCCTCCAGGTGACAGAGGGCGGGCGGCGAGAAGAGGGGACGGACGCCTCCTACTTCACCCACTTCGTGGTGCCGGGAGGCGCGTTCAGCGTGTTGATCAGATCGATGCCCGCGACTACCAGCGTGGGACCACCGACGACAATCGTGCCGATAATGGCGCCGATTCCGGCTCCGGTCACACCGAACGGCAGGCATCCGAACACCGCGACGGGAGTGCCGATAGCGCATCCGACGGCGAATCCGAGGATTCCGCCGACGATCGTGCCGCCGAGACTCCCGACCGTGGTGGCAATTCCCAATTGCTGCTGAAAGGCCGATTGAGCTCGGGTGTTCTCGTCGATCGAAGCGACGTCGTGCAGCGCGATAGCCTCGATCCGGTCGTCGGGAGCGACGGGCGTGGCTTCGGCCTTGTCGACGCTCGGTGTCAGTCGGAGCGTCTTACCGTCTTCGGTAATCTCCTCCTCGAACGGAAACTCGAGCCCATCGAAGCGGTACGCAAGAGGAAGCGACACTACGGTTGCCCCGCCTGCATCCTTGATCGCCACCGACTTCCCGTCCGAGGAGAGCTCGAACACGCCGGCATCGAGTGTGGTCACGACGGCGCGGTCCTCGACGTGCGCCTCGTACCCGATATCGTCGCGAGATTCTGCCGGGTCCGCGACCGCTACCCCTGAGCCCGTCGCCAGGACACCAACCAATAGAGCCGATGTCGTAACGAAACGACGCAACTTCATTCCATCCCCTTAGAGTTTCAACCCCATCCATAAAGGACAGTAACGTGCGCCTGTGACAGATCCCAATTCAGGCACTGTTCGATAAAATCGTGCAATCCGGCAATGCCGATACCGAGTAAGGAATCGACGACCATTCACAAGAATGGAAGCCCGGCCAGTCGCCTTTTACCGAGCACGCATTCAGATAATCTCCAGCAAACAGACCAGGGGACGGTTTCGTTGTGGGGCAGCTCTCCGAGCCCGGGCAGCGAACAGCCCCGCCGTGGACGAGCCACGACGGGGCTGAAGCAGGGAGACCGGGACTACTTGTCGCGGTCCGCGTAGATGGAGGTGCCGGGAGCGGCGTTATACGTCTCCCACAGTTGGTACGCACTCACGCCCAGCGTGGGGCCGCCGGCGACGATCGTCCCGACCACCCCGCCAATCCCAGCACCGGTCACTAGACCAGGAAGGCACGCGGGCAACGTTGCTACACAGCCGATTCCAGCGCCGGCCATGGTTCCGACCAAGCTCCCGACGGTGACCGCGATACCGACCTGTGTACCGAACTGAGCGAAGGCCCGGTCGTTCTCCTCGCGGGAGGCGACGTCGTGGAACGGTAGCGACGACACTGCCGGTGCGCTCGACACCGGCGCGGAAGCGGGCCCCGCAACGGGTTCCGCTTGGGAAACTCCAGCAGCTGAGACGATGGCCAGTGCCGCCATTCCCGCTGTGGCTGCAGCTTTTCTCACGATCATGGATGCCTCTTTCAGGAACGTCCCGACGGAAGTACTGGAAACCCGTGTTCTGGAAAACCGTGTTCTGGATCGGATTGCGCGCTGAGCCCTCCCCGCACGACCCGGGGTAGAGCCGGAAAACACGCTCAGAGTAACAGCGCAGTCACGACCGATACGTTCAAAAAAGGAAACTCGTTACCGGTCCCATATTACCGACGGGTAATGACCGGTGTTTCGTAATTCAGTCGAATGACAAATGCCGCCAGTCGTTGAAACTCCGCCCGAAAGACCAAACAAAACTGCAGCGATTGTTATTCGATTGCAACGCCATCGCATCGCCTCCGTGACAGCGGCCGCCGGCGAGGCCCCGCAGAAGGGCCACCGAGTCCGCATTTCTGCACACCCTGAAAGTGAAGTTAGGACGACCTTGGGAGCGGGGTCACTTTTCGACCACCTAACGTGACTTTCAGTTACGTCCGGTCGGTGCTTCCTCTCACACCGATTGGACACCCCGAAGGTGCTGGTAAACCGCCGAAAAACACTAGTTACCGGTCAGTAGGATGCTAGAGTTACTGACGGGTAACTTACGACGGGTTACGATCTTGAGCATTCCCGTGGTGGCCCCCGCGCCGCCCTGAAACGAAAGGCCGCGACATGAATGCCCTGACGATCACGTTGGGCACCATCGGCGTGCTGTTGAGCCTCGTGTGTTGGTTCGCCTTCATCGGTGGCGTGCTGAAGACGGTGAGCATCGTCCGCCTGGGCCAACCGGCACCCGACCGCTGGCGACCCTTCCTTCCCCGCTTCAAGCAGATGTGCGTCGAGTTCATCGCCCACACCCGCATGGCCAAGTTCCGCACGGTCGGCTGGGCCCACTGGCTGGTCATGGTCGGTTTCATGCTGGGTGCGGTCGTCTGGTTCGAGGCTTACGGCCAGACCTTCGACCCGGCTTTCCACTGGCCGCTCGTCGGTAACACCGCCGTCTACCACTTCATCGACGAGGTCCTTGGCCTCGGCACGGTCATCGGTATCACCACCCTGATCGTGATCCGGCAGCTTAACCACCCGCGCAGGCCGGAGCGGCTGTCCCGATTCGCGGGCTCGAACTTCCGCGCGGCGTACTTCGTCGAGGCGGTCGTCCTCATCGAGGGTCTCGGCATGATCTTCGTCAAGGCCGGAAAGATCGCCACCTACGGGCATGCCAACGCGTGGACCGACTTCTTCACGATGAACCTGGCAAAGCTGCTGCCCGCTAGCCCCAATCTGGTGGCGGTCTTCGCGTTCGTCAAGCTGATGTCGGGCATGATCTGGCTGTACATCGTCGGCCGCAACATCACCTGGGGTGTCGCCTGGCACCGGTTCGCGGCCTTCTTCAACATTTACTTCAAGCGTGAGGACGAAGGCGGCGTCGCCCTCGGTGCGGCCAAGCCCATGATGTCCGGCGGCAAGCCGATCAACATGGAGGATGCCGATCCCGACAACGACACGTTCGGCGCCGGCAGCATCGAGGACTTCTCGTGGAAGGGCTGGCTCGACTTCAGCACCTGCACCGAGTGCGGCCGCTGCCAGTCGCAGTGCCCCGCCTGGAACACCGGCAAGCCGCTGTCGCCGAAGCTCCTCATCACGTCGCTGCGCGACCACGGGTCGGCGAAGGCCCCGTACCTGCTGGCCGGTGGCCGCAAGGACATGGGCGGCGACGAGATCGGGCTGGTCGACGGCGACGGCGGCGTGGACGAGGCGAAGCTCTCCGCCATCCCGGAGAGTGCCCGCCGTGAGGCGGAGCGCAAGCTTGTCGGCGAAACCGTCGAGGGCGAGTTGGCGCCGGTCATCGACTCCGAGGTTTTGTGGTCGTGCACCAACTGCGGTGCGTGTGTCGAGCAGTGCCCGGTGGACATCGAGCACGTCGATCACATCATCGACATGCGCCGTTACCAGGTGCTGATCGAGTCGGAGTTCCCCTCCGAGCTCGCCGGACTCTTCAAGAACCTCGAAAACAAGGGCAATCCCTGGGGTCAGAACGCCAAGGACCGTCTCAACTGGATCAGCGAGATGGACTTCGACATCCCGGTCTACGGCCAGGATGCGGACAGTTTCGAGGACTACGAGTACCTGTTCTGGGTCGGCTGCGCCGGCGCCTACGAGGACCGCGCGAAGAAGACCACGAAGGCCGTTGCCGAATTGCTTGCCACGGCGGGCGTCAAGTTCATGGTTCTCGGCGCCGAGGAAACCTGCACCGGCGACTCCGCTCGGCGTGCCGGCAACGAGTTCCTGTTCCAGCAGCTGGCCATGCAGAACATCGAAACGCTGAATTCGGTGTTCGACGGCGTCGAGCAGAACAAGCGCAAGATCGTCGTCACCTGCGCCCACTGCTTCAACGCCCTGGGCAACGAGTACCCACAGGTCGGTGGACAGTACGAGGTGGTTCACCACACTCAGCTGCTCAACCGCCTGGTCCGCCAGAAGAAGCTGATCCCCGTCGCCTCGGTCGGCGAGGACGTCACCTACCACGACCCCTGCTTCCTCGGCCGTCACAACAAGGTGTACGACGCCCCACGTGAACTCATGGAGGCGTCCGGCGCGAAGCTCAAGGAGATGCCGCGGCACGGCGAGCGTTCGATGTGCTGTGGTGCCGGTGGTGCCCGCATGTGGATGGAAGAGAACATCGGCAAGCGCATCAACGTCGACCGGGTGGACGAGGCACTGAGCACCGCAACCACCAAGATCGCAACCGGTTGCCCGTTCTGCCGGGTCATGCTCAACGACGGTGTCACCGCGCGCCAGGAGTCCGGTCAGGGTGAAGGCGTCGAGGTCGTGGACGTCGCCCAGCTGATGTTGTCGTCCATCACGCGTCTCGACGCGGACAAGCTGGCCGAGAACATCAAGGTGATCCCTCGTGAGAAGCCGGCCGAGCCGCAGAAGCCGGTGGAGCCGGTGAAAGACGAGGCGAAGGCCGAGGTCGTCGAGAAGGAGCGGGTCCGGGAGATCGAGGAGGCGGCCGACTCTCCGGCCGCCAAGCAGGCTCCCGCCGGTAAGGGCTTGGCAATGAAGGGCCTGGCCAAGGCGCCCGGCGCCACAGCACCTGGGGCGAAGGCTCCCGGCAAGGGGCTCGGCATGGCAGGCGGAGCCAAGGCGCCCGGCGCGAAGAAGACCGCAGCGCCGGCGACCGAGAGCGCCGAGGCACCTGCCGCAGAGGCTCCCAAGCCCAAGGGCCTGGGACTCGCCGGCGGGGCCAAGGCTCCCGGTGGCAAGGGTCTGCAGATGAAGGGGGCCGGAAAGGCGCCCGGTGCCAAGGCCGCTGCTCCTGCTGCCGGCACTTCGGCGCCGTCCGACGCTCCCGCCGAGGCAGCCCCGACCTCCGCGGCACCCAAGCCGAAGGGACTCGGACTCGCCTCCGGAGCCAAGGCACCGGGCGGCAAGGGCCTGCAGATGAAGGGCAAGGCGAAGGCGCCTGGCGCCAAGGCCGACGCCGCTCCGACGGCCGATTCTGCACCGGCACCGGCTGCCGAACCCGAGGCACCTTCGACCGCCGAAGCACCTGCCACCGCCGAGGCACCTGTCAGCGAGGCGCCGAAGGCTCCCCCGGCCCCGAAGGCCGGCGGGCTCGGTTTCAAGGGCGGCGCCAAGGCCCCGGGCGCCCGTCGCGCAGCCGCTCCCAAGGCCGCCGCTCCCGATGCCGCTGCTCCCCAGGCACCGGCAGACGAGACGGACACCGCCGCAGCGTCCGAGGCTGAAGCCGTGAAGACGGCAGCGACGAAGGTCGACGCCGTCGACACAGCCCAAGATTCGGCGTCGAACGGTGACGGATCGAACGGCCAGACGCCGGCGCCGCCGAAGGCGAAGCCGGGTGGGCTCGGCTTCAAGTCCGGAGCCAAGGCACCGGGTCGCAAGAGCTAGCTCCACTCAGCACGACAACCAGCGCCCCCACCGGACACGGTGGGGGCGCTGTTTTCGCGGTGTGACCGCCTGATTCGCGTCAGCGACCGGGGGTAACCGACTCTCGTGTCCGCGAGGAAGGAGTCGACATGGCCACGTGTGAGACCTGCGGAAACGAATATGACAAAACATTCACGGTGACCCGGGGTGATCGATCTGCCACCTTCGACAGCTTCGAGTGCGCGATCTCGGCGATGGCACCCGAATGCTCGCATTGCGGGTGCCGGATCATCGGTCACGGCGTCGAGGTAGAGGAAGTGATGTTCTGTTGCGCCCATTGCGCGGGCGCCGCAGGACACAGCGAGCCGGTCGATCGGGTCGCTCGATGACGACGGACGAAAGTCGCGACACCGATCGCACCTTTCGAAGTGCCGCCACGTTCACGTTGTCGGTACTCGGTGCCGCACTGCTGACAATGGTGGTGGCACTCGTGTGGATGTCGACGCAATCCGGGGACTGCACGGACTCGATGATGGAGTGCGCCGGAGACGAAAAGTACCTTCTCGTCTTCGGCCCTCCTCTCGTGCTACTCCTCGGCGGTGTCACGGCCTTCGTCCGCACATATCAGGTGTGGCGTGCCGGGGGCAGATGGTTCGTCTGGCAGGGCGCCGGCTGGATGTTGTTCGTGCTCATGCTGATCTATGCCGCCGCGTCGTCGCGCGCCCTGCTCGACGTCTGACCGGCCGCAGTCTTACTGCTCCGCGTCCGGACGCCAGAGTTCGAGCCGCGGAATGTCGGGCGGTTCGAATCCGAGCACCTGACCGTAGAACGAGAGCTCGGCGTTGCGCGAACTGATCAACGTGGCGAGTCTGCGGAACCCGTGCGACTCGCCCTCGTACGCGAGGTAGGCGTGGGGTATGCCCTTGGCGACGAGCGCATCCCGGAATCGCTCCGCCTGCGACGGCGGGACGATCGGGTCGTCGAGTCCCTGGAGCAACAGGACCGGGCAGTTCAGTCCGTCGACGTTGTTCAAGGGCGCACGCTCGGCGTAGAGGTCGGCCGATTCGGGGAGCGGTCCGATCAACCCGTCGATATACCGGGACTCGAAGTCGTGTGTCTCCTTGACGAAACCGTCCAGCTCGGCCACACCGTAATAGGATGCCCCGCAGGCGAACACGTCGGAGGTGGTCAGCGCCGCCAGCACGGTCCAGCCGCCGGCGGAACCGCCCTCGATGGCGAGCCTGCGCGGATCCGCCAGTCCGGCGTCGGCCAGACCGGTCACCGCCGTGACCACGTCTTCGACGTCGACCACACCCCACTGGCCTCGGAGCCGGTTCCGGTACTCACGCCCGTATCCGGTGGACCCGCCGTAGTTCACATCGACGACACCGATTCCGCGACTGGTGAAGAACGCGAACACCGGATTGAGGGTCGGTGTCACGCGGGAGGTGGGCCCACCGTGAACGAACGCCACGTACGGCGGCAGCTCGCCGTCCATGCCGCTGTACAGCGGGTGACGTGGCGGGTAGGCGATCACGTGCACCTCCCTCTCGGGACCCTGGAAGGTCAACTGCTGCGCCTCGGGGAGGTACGCGGCCTCGGGGAGCTCGGTGACGGACAGGCGGACGGTGCGGAGTGCGCCGGTGTCGAGGTCGAGCTCGCGTAGGCCCGACGGAGCTTTCGCGCCCCCGGTGAGCAGCAATAGGCGATTCCCCTTGCGGTCGGACAAGCCGACCGTGGTGAGGCCCTCTAGGGGGATGTCCGTCAGGGAGCCCGTGTCCGGATCGAGCACCGCCAGGGTGTCGGTCCCGAAGGTACGGACGGTGAGCAGGGTGCCGTCTTCACGTCGGGTGTGCCAGCGCGCGCCCAGCATCCACAGCGGGCCACCGAAATCTGCGTCCAGAGGGCACAGCGCCACGGGGTCCGCACCGTCGGTGCCGAGGCGGTACATGTTCCACCAACCACTGCGGTCGCTCACGACGTGGAGCTCGTCCACTCCCACCCATTCGGGCTGCAGCACCGATTCCTCGGGTCCACCGAGAAGTGTCCTCACCTCGCCGACCGCGCGGCCACCGGCAAGGTCCACAACCCTGAGCTCAGTACCGTCCCAGGGCATTTGAGGGTGGTTCCACGCGATCCACGCGAGGTGACGTCGGTCGGGAGACAGTCGCGGATACGCGAGGAAGTCGGACCCGGCCACGACGGACCGCACACGATCGGGGGCGTCCGCGCCCGACCCGTCCAGAGGAACCACGCAGATGTCGCGGGTGACGCCGCCCTCGGTGTCGTGCATTTCCCGCACCGCCCATACCGCTCCGTCGACGACCGACAGGTCGCCGTAACGCAAGGAGCACGGCTGCGGCGGATCAGGGGTCAGGGGTACGGGCGTCGCACCTTCGAGGAGGTAGAGCCGTTGATCACCGAACTCGGCGAACACGAGATGGCCGGAGTCGGTCACCGTCCAGGCGCCACCGCCGTATTCGTGTACCCGTGTCCGCGCGTTCCACGGAGCAGGCAGCACGTCTTCCGGCTCGTCGTCCAGCCCGAGACGGCGCACGGCGACACGCCCACCTTCGCTGGGGCGCAGCTCCGACCACCACACGTCGTCACCGACGTACCGGCCGCCCTCAACGGGGTGGCCGCTGGACGCGAGGTCCGCCGCCGCGATCGGAGAGGGCCAGGAGCCGTAGGGCGCAGAAGTCATTGGCCGAGGATATTCCGCCTCACCTCACTGCGCAGGCAGCCACGCCCCGTGAAGTCCTGCAGGCACTCGGATAGGCAACCGCACCTTGGCCATCGGCCCGGATCCGGGGTCTTCGGCGGGAAGCACGAAGAACCACGACGACATGTCGTTCCGGTCGGTGCCGATCATCCCCCAGTATTCGTGCTGGGCGCCCGGCATGAAGATCGGTTCGCCCACCGACACACTGCCCGGGTCCCAGTGACACTGCGTGCCGCGGACGGTGTCGAAGAACCACAACGAATCCTGCCTGCCCCGGCTGACGTCGAGCTTGCCGACGGTGGCGATCGCGCGATGCGGTGCGGCGAGTTCGCGGTCGTCGACTCGGGGGAACTCGACGTCGCGGTCGGACATGACGTCCTTCGTCAGGTGTCCGCTCTCGGGGTCGATGACGACGCGCACCAGTGACCCGGTGGAGGGCGCCGGCGCCTTGGCGAACCCACCGGGGTACGTCCACTCCACATAGTCGACGGATACCCTTCCGTCGGGCAGATCGAAGGCATTGGCAAAGTGCCACACCCAGTACGCATCACACGTCAGCCAGCGCACGCGGCCGCCATCGCGTGGTATCAGCGCGATACGTGTTCCCTTCTCGGGCCGCCAGTCGAGCACCGAACCACCGGTCAAAACCGCGGCCATGTCGAAGACGAGCGGGCACAGCATCAACACGATGTACCGACGCGTCAGGGCCATGTCGTGGATCATCAACGGCGTGTCCACGCCGTCGACCGCCGTCGGCGGGCGGGCCGCCGACCCGTCAGCGGCCACCACCGACCAGGTGAGATACGGGGCTTCGAGCATGTAGTTGAACAGCACCATCTCGCCGGTCACCGGGTCGATCTTGGGGTGGGCGGTGCTCCCCACGGACATCGCGCCGTCGCAGTTGTCCGGTCCGAGCGTGCTCAGGTCCTCGGGATTCAACCGGTACGGCAGACTGGTCTCGGCCATTGCCAGCAGTCGCCCGCTGTGCCGCACCACGTTGATGTCCGGTAGTTCGCGCGGTCTGCCGGCGAGTTCGGGCCCCACCTCCTCCACGCCGGGCGTGTACAGGTCGGTGACGCCCGGCCAGATGACGTGCCCCGCCTTCTCCTCCGCCTCCACCATCGGCGTGCGGACGAATCGATTGGTGTATCGGGCAGTGCCGCCGGTCACTTCGACGCGGTGCACCATGCCGTCGCCGTCGAGGGGATAGATATAGCTGCCGATCGGATCGAAGCGCGGATTCGGTCCGTTGCGGAGGTAGGCACCCTGAAGATCGCCGGGCAGTTCGCCGATCACGTCGAGGCCACCCACGTCCACCTCCTCGCGCTGGGGCTCGAATACGCCCGTGAGATGGCTGTGATGCACGACGTCGACGGGTGCGGGACGGGTGAATTCCGGTGCGGACATCTTTCTCGTGCCTCCCGGTGACTGTGGGCGTCGGCCGAATCGGACCTCTTGTCGAGGGTACGGTGACCTTCCTCACATGTGCCTGCTTTTTCGCGGGTCGACCACCTCCGACCAGGGCGCTCGTACCGACCAGTAGAAATCGAGTTGCCCGGGGGTGGGAGAATGGCGGTCGTGAGCAACCCAGACCACGGCCATCACCGCACACCGCCACGCACACTGGAGCAGTCCACCAAGCTCCAGAACGTGCTGTACGAGATTCGTGGACCGGTACACGCCCACGCCGCCCGGCTCGAGGCGGAGGGGCATCGGATCCTCAAGCTCAACATCGGCAACCCCGCGCCGTTCGGTTTCGACGCGCCCGACGTGATCATGCGCGACATGATCGCGGCGCTCCCCTATGCGCAGGGTTACTCCGAGTCGAAGGGCATCCTGTCGGCCCGTCGGGCGATCGTCACCCGCTACGAACTGGTGCCCGGCTTTCCCGAGCTCGATGTCGACGACATCTACCTGGGTAACGGTGTCTCCGAGCTCATCACCATGACGATGCAGGCCCTGCTCGACAACGGTGACGAGGTGCTGATTCCCGCACCGGACTACCCGCTGTGGACGGCCATGACCAGCCTGGCCGGCGGCACTCCCGTCCACTACCTCTGCGACGAGGGCAACGACTGGAACCCCGACATCGCGGACATCGAGTCGAAGATCACCGAGAAGACCAAAGCGCTGCTGGTCATCAACCCGAACAATCCCACGGGTGCGGTGTACTCGATGGAGGTGCTGCAGCAACTCGTCGACCTGGCGCGCAAGCATCACCTGCTGCTGCTGGCGGACGAGATCTACGACAAGATCCTCTACGACGACGCCAAGCACATTTCGCTGGCCACGCTCGCGCCCGACCTACTGTGCCTGACGTTCAACGGCCTGTCGAAGGCGTACCGGGTGGCGGGTTACCGCTCCGGTTGGGTCGCCGTCACCGGTCCCAAGGCGCATGCTGCGGGCTTCCTCGAGGGGCTGGACCTGCTGGCATCGACCCGGCTGTGCCCCAACGTTCCGGGTCAGCACGCCATCCAGGTGGCGCTCGGCGGTCACCAGAGCATCGAAGATCTGATCCTGCCCGGCGGGCGACTGCTCGAGCAGCGGGACGTGGCGTGGGAGCGGCTCAACATGATCCCCGGGGTCTCCTGCGTCAAGCCTCGAGGTGCGCTGTACGCGTTCCCCCGTCTGGACCCCAACGTGTACGAGATTTACGACGACGAGAAGCTGGTCCAGGACCTTTTGCTGCAGGAGAAGATCCTGATGGTGCAGGGCACGGGGTTCAATTGGCCGGACCACGACCATCTGCGGATCGTGACATTGCCGTGGGCCCGCGATCTCGCTGTGGCCATCGAGCGGTTCGGTAATTTCCTCACGAGCTACAAGCAGTAGGATCGAGGCACAGCAAGCGACACGCGCGTCGCTTGCGTGTCTTCCGGGGGAACACATGGTCACCAGCACCCGCGCGCGTTTCGGACAGTTCGTCTACAAGCGACGGCGTTTGCTGAACCTCACGCAGGACCAGGTCACGGCTGCCGGTGGCCCGTCCGACGCGGCGCAGACCCGCGCCGAGAACGGGACCGGGCCGGACCCGAGTATCGAGACTCTCCGCAAACTGGACGTCGCGCTGCGCTGGGCCCCCGGGAGCGCGGCCCGGACGCTCGAGGGCGGCAGCCCCACTCCCCTCGAGGCCCTGGACGCGGATGAGCGGTCGGCGCCGTCTCGCCCGCTCACGCTGGGGCCGTCCGAAATTCCGCTGAGCCTGGACACGATCATCGAGATCCTCGGCCCACACACCCGGATCACCACGCTGAGTGCGGCTCATCCGGAGGTGCCGGGATTGGCCGACGCCGCTGCCGACCTCAGCCGGGTGGTGTCGAAGATCACCGGCGCTTACGTCACCCGTTTGCTCGAGGTCAACGGAGGTCCGGCCGGCCCCCGCCAGCCACTGATCGAGTTCGCCTTCGGCCATCTACTCGAGGAACCCTCCACCGCGGACGACCCGCACGAGCGGGAGGAAGCCCTCTACCGCCGCTTCCTCTACGGGCGGGAAGAGGGCCTGGATGCCGCCACGCGCGAGCGCTTCTGGCGCCGATGGGAAGACGCGGTGAGACTGAAAGACACCGACCACCCGGAACGTAGCGGCGACACGGAGGTGACAGCATGAACGGCGTGCCACTGTCGGTGCGGGTCAACCGCCTCTTTGCGCTGGCCCACGAACTCGACGACCCGGAGCCCGGGACAGAGGTCGTCGCCGCGAGCGTCTCCCGCATACTCGGGAGGACCGTGGAGCCCTCGGTGATCGATTCGTTGCGGCGCGGCGAGGAGCACGCAGCCCAGGCCGAGGTGCTCCGGGCGGTCGCCCAGCACTTCTCCGCACCCGAGCAGTACCTTGCCGCCGACGGGTACGGCGATTACGACACCCTCGTGCGCTTCAAGATCGCCGTCCGGGACGCCGGCGTGCAGCATCTGTCCATGCGCTCGCTCGATGCCGCCGCGCTCCCGACTGCAGACGAGATGGAATCCTTGATCCCGGTTCTGGAGAACTTGCGGCGAACCCCCGGCCGCCCGGCGTAGCCCTATCCGGCGGTCGTCACACGGTCATCCGGGACGGTAGCTGCTTGCGCCCACCGAACTGCGGTAGCCGCCGCTCCCACAGTGTTGCGGCCACCTGTTCGGCGTCGTGCCAGTGATCGGCCAGCTTCGCCAGCTCCCATGGTTCGCCGCCGATGTCGGATGACCACGAGTGTGCAAGCACGCCGGTGCCGTGCGCCGAGTGGCCGGCGATGCGGGCTCTGCACGCCAGGTGTAATCGGGTGGCCACGACCACGGGCGCTGCACTGCCCGCCTGGTGGCCCAGTTCGAACACCACGTGCCGGTCCAGGATGAGGATTGCGTCTCGGATCTCGACGCCCATTCGGTCCAGACGATCGTCGGCCGACAAGGTGCGGCGGTCTTTGGGGCGTAGTTCGAGCACCACTTCCGGGACGGCTTCCGTCAACGTTCGCCACATCGGCAGTAGCCGCCTGGACACTCGCCACGAACGGTAACGGCGACCGGCCGCCCGCAGCGCGGGTCCCAACGCGATCAGGGCTCCGGCCGACACTGCGAACAGCCGGATGAAGGCTCCCGAGTCGTAGTGTGTTTCGGTGAAGGTGGTGCCGTCGCTGACAGCCTTGCTCATGCCCGTCACCATGACGGTTGCCATGTCGGCCATCTCGAACAGGGACAATCCGATGACAGCCAGGAAGATGCGGCGCTCGCGCCCGGCCACCGCGCTGCGCACCGCTTTCAGCGAGATCCAGAGATTGAGGCTTGCGGCCCCGAAGATCGGCGACGCATAGGTGAGGCAATATGCCGCGAAACGCCAGCCGCCTTCGTCCGCGAGAGAAACTCCGCGCGAACGCGCAGGCGCGCTCAGAACGATCATGATGGCCCCCGCGACGAGCGCCGCCGACAACGCGAACACATGAATTCGGGGAAGTCTCTCGGAACCCAGTGCCCACACGGAGAACAGGCTGATCAGCGATGCGGCGGTCAGCATGATGCAGACATTGCCGAGGACTCGAGTGAGTCCGTGACCGAAATGGCCGTCGACGAGGTCGCGGATCGCCGGACGCCCGAGGACGAGCGACAGCGACGCGAAGACGAGCGCCGCATTCAACCTGCGCTCGGCGACCGTCGACCGGACGAGGAGCAGCCGGAGAAGGGTTGTCGCCCAGGCAATCGACAACAGAGGCAACGTCACGTAGGCGGGAGGCACGTACACGAGGTCAGAACGTTCCGAGTATCCGCGAGGCCCGCGGGTCACCGCCGGTGTCGCACATCGTCGATCGCCGTCCGCTCATGATGAGCGTGGCGAGAAGCTCCGCGTCGTACTCCTGGTCGTTCGAATAGTTGGAGCGACCGAACACCTTGACCACGTCCGTCGTGTCCACGGACGGCGCCGCCTCGGCGAGGACTCTCGAGTCGACGGAGGTATCACCGATCGCAGTGCGATCGTGCCCGAGTTCCATGTGCGCCAGCTCGTGGCAGATGATGTGCGTGGCGTGTATGTCTGACGTCCCGGCAGCGTAGAGGATGACGTCGTCGGTGGCCCGTGCCAGCCAGAGGCCGAAATGACCGCCGCGGACGAGCGCGTGCGCAACCGGAACGACGAGGATGGGGCGTCCGCGGCGCCGCGCGACGCTGTTCACCAGTTCGTCCCTGCTCCAGGGCACGGGAAGGTCCATCTGCGCCACGATCCGGCGAAGATGGTTCCTGGACCGCGGCAGCCGCGAAAGACGCATGGGGACACCTCCGAACGGCTGTAATCCTAGGCCGTCGGGTCGGCAGATCACGACACGGTGCGCTAATTGACGTACCCGGTTGACGAATACCCCCACCGTGTCGGTAGATTGGCAGACGGCACCTCGAGTGCCGCGAGCACCTGTCGCCCCTCCCCCCTGTGGGCGTCAGGTCGGTGGCGGGGTCAACCCCCCCTGTACCCCGCCACCCAGCTCGGCACTTCTCCCGGCAGGACACGAGGCTCTCGTCAGGGCCAGCCGGAACCCACCCCTCGTTTCGGGATTCCAACCCTTCCTTCGCAGATCTCAGCGTTCGCTGCGTAATAACTGCCGCGCGCCACGCATCGATATCTAACCACACTGGCGACATCTAGGCGACACGGGAGCAATACCAACCAGATATTGCGGCAACACATGCATCTCTGGTCACTCCAGCCACAAAAGAGAGCGATGATCTCCGGCTACCCTGTGTGCGTGCGGAGACTATTCAGCCGGCAGCCGACGCGGTACCGCCGATGAGCGACTTTCACGGCCACGGTCACGGCCACAGCGGCGGCCCGGTGCCGGTGGGGCCCGTCGCCGCGAAGGTGGTGATCGGGCTCCTGGTCGTCATCGGCATCGCCGTGCTGATCGGTGCGATCGCGCTGTGGCCGAGCAAGCAGGACGTCGCCGTGGATCTGCCTTTCCAAAGCGCACAGGGCGGCGTCGCGGTCACCGAGGCAGGCACGGTGACCATGCAGAACATGGGCCCCTGCGGCAGTTCCTCCGCGGGACGCGCGTTCACCGGTTCTCCCGTGCCCCCTCCGACGGACGCGTACGAGTGCCGGCGAAGCATCGTCGACATCGAGTCCGGTCCCAACGCCGGCACCCAGACGTTGCTCGAAATCATCCCCGGCCCCGGGCAACCCGACCTCAGGGTCGGGGAGAGTATTCGCCTCTCCCGGCAAACCGATGTGAACGGGACGACAGAATATTCGTTCGAGGATTACGCCCGCGGCTGGCCCGTCACACTCATCGCGCTGACCTTCGCCGTCGTCGTCATCGTCGTGGCTCGCTGGCGGGGACTTCGGGCGCTGGTCGGCATCGTCGTGTCGTTCGGGGTGCTCGTCCTCTTCATGCTTCCCGCCCTGCTGGACGGCAAGCCGGCGATACCGGTGGCTCTCGTGTCCGGAGCGATCATCCTGTATACCGTGTTGTATCTGGCGCACGGCGTATCGCTGCGGACGAGCTCCGCGCTGCTGGGCACACTCGCGTCGATGATCCTCGCGGCGATCCTCTCCTACGTCACGATCGTGATGACCCAGCTGACAGGACTTTCCGAGGAGCAGAACACCAACGTCCAGGCCTATATCCAGCACGTCAGCATCACGGGTCTTCTCCTGGCGGGCTTCATCATCGGCTCGCTCGGTGTGCTCAACGACGTCACCATCACCCAGGCCGCGTCGGCCTTCGAACTCGCCTCGCTCGACCCCGGCGCGTCACGGCGCCAGATCTTCGGTTCGGCGATGCGCGTGGGCCGCGACCACATTGCCAGCACGGTGTACACGCTGGTACTCGCCTACGCCGGTGGTGCGCTTCCCCTTCTACTGGTGTTCAGTGTCGCGGGGCGGTCGATCCAGGACGTGTTGCTCAGCGACGCGGTGTCCATCGAGATCGTGCGCTCGGCGGTCGGCGGTATCGCGCTCGCACTGTCCGTGCCGTTGACGACCGCCATCGCGGTGGTACTGGCACGCCCGCTCGGATCTCGGAGCGGCGGAAACAGTGACAGCGGCAGGGGCAGCCCGCAGTTTCGCACCGCCGCACCTTCGCGAGGCGGCCGCCACTCGAAGTGAGGCCGGCTTCAGTTGAGGATGCCGGCCACCTGCAGCGCGATGATCAGGAGGGCCGCGGCCATCAGCCCGTAGACGGTGAGCATCGCCACCTTCTCTACCGTCTCGCTGGTGGGCGGAAACATCCTGAGGATCGGCTTGTAGTACGCGACGGGAAGACTGCCGTTGCGCGTGCTACCGGACGAGAAGTTTCGTGTATTCGGGGTGTGGTACGACCCCGCTGGGGTGACAGTCACTGCACACTTCCTTCCTGCGCGACCTGGGTTCGACGCCGCCCGGACTCGGACAGTGCGAGAACCACATCCCATGGTAGGCGCGCAGAGCGCCTCGCCACCACGGGGAAAGTCGCGGAGTGCGGAGGTTATGTGCCAGGGATTCTCGGCAGCGGGGGCAGCTGCAGGGGTGGCAACTGGAACTGCGGAAGCCCCGGGAACACCGGTGCGGGCGGGGGCGGCGGGGGTTCGGGCTCCGGCTCCGGGATCTGGATCCGGGACGCGGTTGCCGCGGGCTCCTCGACGACTTCGGTCGGAGGTGGCGGCGGCGCTGTCGGTGACGGGGTCGCCATCTCGCTCACCGCGGGGGGCTGCGCTTTCGGCTGAGTGGTGACGGGCTGGGACGTGCCCTCCGTGCTGTTGAGCAGGGTGCTGCCGTAATTGAGTCCGAGGCCGATCAGTGCGATGACGGCCAATGCCCCACCGGCCAGTGCTGCGCCCCGGATCTGGACCTTCGCTACGCGCTGACTCGGTGGCGGTGCCGCCGCACTCAACCACGACGGCGTACCGGAGAGCCCGCTGCTGCGCCCGCCCGACGGACTCGGGGCCTGGCGCGCGAAGGACGCGTCGTCGTGCTCGAAGGGTGGCACCGCAGGGCCGGCGTGAACAGCAGCATAGGGACTTGCCGTGGAACCGACGAACGGACCGAACGTCTCCGCCGGCGGCGGGAGAACGGTGACGCCCCCGGGCGCCCGCTGTCGCTGCCCTTGTTGCGCGAGGAGCGCCGCACCCTGTGCTGCGACGAGCTCGGGGTGGTCCGGCACGATGACGGGCAATGCCAGCCAGGATTCGAGGACGGACCGCACCAGCGGGATACGCGCCCCACCACCGGTGAGAACCACGGCGTCGGGGATCCGCCCCGAACGGGCGATCACCTCCCGAGCCAGGCGGGCGGAGGACTCGACGGTGACGCCGATGAGAGAGTCGAACACATCGCGCGACAGCAGCAGCAAGCCGCCGTCCCCGGGCACCGCGACAGCGCCGCCGACGGACAGCCGTTCCTTGGCCTCCCGGCAACGGAGGTCCAGGGCGGAACTCGCGGCCGCGTCGTGCGGCGTGGAGATGCGTTTGTTCACCAACTGGTTGTCGCGGATCAGCCGGTCGAAGAGGTCACCGCTCACAGTGTCGGTGCGGGTGCTTTCCACCACGGCGCCGGTTTCGCGGTCGACGACGCTGACGGTGAGTCCGGAACTGCCGAGGTCGTAGAACACCAGCGTCGAGTGGTCACCCAACGCCCCCGCAGCGTCGAGCACTGTCAACGCCGCGGAAGCCTCGGGAACGAGCTGGTAGTTCCCGAGCTGTTGGCGTGCCATCGCTGCCTGCACGGCACCTGCCTGCGCCTCGTCGCGATACGCGACCCCGGTGGCATGCACCTCGCGGTTATCGAATCCCCCGGCCAGTACGACGCCGATCGATTCGGCGGCGAGGTCCTCGGGCAGTTCCCGCCCCGCGGCAACCACCTGGGCACGGAAGTCGGGCAACACGCGGTGTCCCGAGTCCTCGCTGGTCACGGAGTCGGGTCGTGCCAACCGCACAGCGCTTGCACCAACCGAAACTCCGAGAACCGAACTCATGGGCCGCCTTACTCGACTGTGCACGGGTCCGTGTGATGGAATCCCCCACTCCATTGCCCCGCAGTCTAGCGAAAGGCATCGGCGGGGCAACCGAGCAGCTGGAGCGGGGCGGGTAGCCGGCTGCTCAGGAGTTGCTCGCGATGATCACCCCGGCGATACCCGTGCCGAGGGGAACAACGGTGCACGGGGGCACGGCCGCGTGAGCCGGATCGAGGGTGTTGAGTACGAGCTGCTGGGTGAAGGAGTCGTACGGCAGGTTGAAGTGCCCGGTCTGGTCGAGCGGGCACAAGTCCTGGACGATGATGTTCGTTGCGCCGGGGTCGCGTAACTCCACATTGGTGTACGGCTGGATCACCTCGTCGTACCGCGTCCCGATGGTCGTGTACTCGACGCCGGGCACGGTGTCACCACCGCTGTTGAGCCGGGTGAGGAACTCGGAGCCCTCCACCTGTTCGGCCAGCGCTTCCGAGCCGAACCCTTCGATCAATTGGGTGCCGCCCGGCAGTGACACCACAGCGGTTGCGATGCCGAAGAAGGTTCCGCCGTAGGAGGGCGAGGCCAGACCGATCCACCGATCCACCTCGGCCGCGCCGCCGAGCTCTTTGATGTAGTACCTCGCTACGGTCGCGCCCTGGGAGTGTCCGACGATGTCGACCTCGTCGGCGCCGGTCGTGGACAGCACGTCGTCGACGAACTCCGCGAGCTCGTGTGCCCCGACCGTCATGGGCTGCATCCCGAAGTGGTCGGTTCCGGCCTTGCGGCCGTAGTTCAGCGCGAAGAGGCAGAACCCGGCGGCCTTCAGTTTCGGGCTCAGACCCGCCCAGTTGGAGTATGCGCTGCCGTCACTCCCGTGCACGAGGACCACCGGGGCGGGATGTTCGGGACCGGGACGGCAGGAGAAGTCGTTGACGCC
Source organism: Rhodococcus oxybenzonivorans (assembly GCF_003130705.1). Lineage (NCBI taxonomy): Bacteria > Bacillati > Actinomycetota > Actinomycetes > Mycobacteriales > Nocardiaceae > Rhodococcus > Rhodococcus oxybenzonivorans. The sequence continues at coordinate 5,173,140 of NZ_CP021354.1, forward strand.
GGGGGGTGCGGAACCGGGGTTATCTTTCGAGTACCGGATGGCCGCGCCGGCGTCGGACTGTGCCGGACCCGGCCGAGTCGGGATTTCGGCCGCGTGGACGGGGACCGCACCGAGCAGGCAGACGAGCGCACCGAGCAGTGCTGTTGCGAATCCGACCCGGAACTTCGCCATCGCCTCGCCCTCCGTAGCGGCAAGATCAACGTTATCCCCTCCCCAGCCCCCGGTACACCCATCCCGCGTTCCGCCACTGCTGGGCGTCGAGACAGTTGCGGCCGTCGACCATCACGCGGGCTCGGACCACTCCGGCGAGATCGTCCGGCTTCAGGGCCGCGAATTCGGCCCATTCCGTGAGAACCAGTACCGCATCGGCGTTTTCACAGGCTTCGGCCACCGAGGTGGCGTAGTTGAGAGTCGGGAAGAGGCGCCTCGAGTTGTCGAGTGCCTTGGGGTCGTACACGCTCACGACTGCGCCGTGCAGTTGCATCATCCCCGCGACGTTGAGGGCGGGAGAGTCACGGACGTCGTCGGACTCGGGCTTGAACGCAGCGCCCAGCACCGCGACGTTGGCGCCCAGCAACGAGCCGCCGCACACCTGCGCTGCCAGTTCCACCATCCGCGTACGCCTGCGCATGTTGATGCTGTCGACCTCGCGAAGAAAATGCAGTGCCTGGTTGGCGCCGAGTTCACCGGCCCTGGCCATGAACGCGCGAATGTCCTTCGGCAGGCAACCGCCGCCGAATCCCAGTCCGGCGTTGAGGAAGCGCCGGCCGATGCGCGCGTCGTAGCCGAGCGCATCGGCGAGCTGGGTGACGTCTGCGCCGGTGGCCTCGCACACTTCGGAGATGGCGTTGATGAAGGAGATCTTGGTGGCGAGAAACGCGTTCGCCGAGACCTTGACCAGCTCGGCGGTTGCCAGGTCGGTGACCAAGAAGGGAATGTCCTCGGCGAGCAGTGGGGCGTACAGCTGACGCAATTGCGTCTCCACACTGCCAGGTCGGTCCCGGTCGACTCCCAGCACCATTCGGTCGGGATGCAGGGTGTCTTGGACGGCGAACCCTTCCCGCAGGAACTCGGGGTTCCACGCCACCTCGACGGTGTCCCCTGCAGGCGCCAGCGCCCGCGCCCGCGCGCCCAGTTCGGCCGCGGTTCCGACGGGCACCGTCGACTTGCCGACGATCACCGCGGGCCGGTCGAGGAGGGGCGCCAGGGTGTCGATCACCGAGTGCACGTGCCGCAGATCGGCGGCGTACTCCCCCTTCTTCTGCGGGGTGCCGACTCCCAGGAAGTGGAGGTCGGCGAACGCGGCGGCCTCGGTGTAGGAGGTGGTGAACTGCAGTCGCCCCGCCTCGATGTTGCGGCGGAGAACCTCGGCCAGGCCCGGCTCGTAGAACGGCACCTCACCGGCGGAGAGTTTCGCCACTTTTCCGGGATCGATGTCGACTCCCAGCACGTCGTGCCCCAGTTCCGCCATGCAGGCGGCATGGGTCGCTCCCAGGTATCCGGTTCCAAAGACGGTGCAGCGCATGCACCGTTGATATCCGGCGCGGGTGAGCAGGGCATTTACCCGACTGATGTTCCAAGCCAACAGTGCGTGTACGCGCGGTGCAGACCGAGACCCTATGCTTCGCCCATGCATGTTCTCTTCGTCTGCACCGGAAACGTCTGTCGTTCTCCTACGGCCGAGCGCCTCACACTGGCGTTCGCCGAGGAGCTCGGACTGACCGATCTCACTGCCGAAAGTGCAGGTACCCGCGCCATGGTGGGTCATCCGATGGAGCCGACCGCGGCCCAGGTACTCGAAGGCCTCGGAGGCGACCCCAGCGGGTTCACGGCTCGGCGACTCACCGAGGATCTGGCGGTCGACGCCGACCTGGTACTCACCATGACCGAGCGTCAGCGTGAGAAGGTGCTGGCGATGGCTCCCGAGCAGTTGAAGAAGACCTTCACGTTGAGGGAGGCCGCACGGCTCGCCGTGGCCGCAGATGCAAAGACCGTTGCCGATCTGGCAGCAGCGCGGCCGAAGCACAGATCCGCAGACGGACCTGAAGACATCTCGGACCCGATCGGTCAGGACGAGGAAACATTCCTGGCCGTCGGGTCCGAGATAGCCGACCTACTCGGTGTCTTGACGCGCAGCGTCCGGAACTACTGACGCAGAGCGTTCGGGGCTATTGACGCGGAGCGTCCGGCCCGGACGCATCCTCCCCGTCTTCGCGGTATCGCCGAGCGCGCCGCGGAGCGGGGGGCTGCGCGGTGTAGGCGTGCGAATTCACTCGCTCCACCCAATCAGTGTCGTGCTCTTGTTCGAGCACCTGGTGGGCCTGCGTTTCCACATACTCGGAGCCCGAGTGGTGTCCGTTCCCCGCCGGCGTGGAGTTGCGGGCAGGCGGCGCCGCCGGAGCCGGAGCGGCGTGGACCGGCTGCGATGGAGTCTGCACCGCGGCCTCGGCCCGCTGCATCTGCGGGAGCGACTTGTCCGTCTCGTAGTAGTACTTGTATTCGTAGACTCCCTTGCCCCGGCTCGGCGTCATCGTGATGATCGTGCCGAGGATGGTGGCGCCCACGCTGTGCAGGTTTCCAACGGCGCGGGTCAACTGCTCGCGCTTGGTTTCGCCGTGCCGGGCGATTACGAGCGCACCGTCCGACATGGCGGTGAGAACGGTGGCGTCGGTCACCGGGAGCAGCGGAGACGCGTCGACGATGACGTAATCGAAACGTTCGCGTAGGTCGGCGAGAACCTGTCGCGCCGTGGCCGTTCCGAGCAACTCGCTCGGGTTCGGGGGGATCGGCCCGGACGCGAGAACGGTCAATCCCTGGTACGACGTCGGCTGGAGCACCCCGTCCAGAGTGGCCTGCCCCGCCAGCACGCTACTGAGACCAACCGATCCGACAACGCCCATGTACTTGGACACGCGGGGCTTCCGGAGATCGCCTTCGACAAGGCATACAGACTTGCCGCCTTCGGCGAGGACCAAGGCAATATTGATTGCTGTGGTCGTCTTACCCTCTGTGGGTAGCGAACTGGTGACCACGATGACTCGAGGCGGGTTGTCGACCTCGAGGAACTGCAGGTTGGTACGAAGTTCTCGGTATGCCTCCGCGCTCGACGAGTGGCCCTCCGCGAAATTGATCGCCTGCTGAGTCTGCCGATCCTTGTCGAACGGGATGGTGCCGATCATCGCGGAGCCGGCCAGCTCTTCCACCGTACGACGGTCTTTCACGGTGTTGTCGAGGCGATCACGCAGTACGGCAAGGGCGATGCCGAGCAGGAGGCCGACTGCGGCACCGAGCGCGAGATTGCGCAGCGTCTTCGGGGAGACGGGCGTCGACGGCGTCTGCGCCTGCTGTTCGACCACAACGCGTGCGGCCGGTGCGCCGCCCCGTTCGGGTGTTTCGAGTTCACGGACCATGACCACGAATTCGTCGGACATCGCGTTTGCGATGTCGCGGGCACGCTCGGGTGAGGGGTCCTGCACCTTCAGGTCGACGAGGACGGTGTCGGGCGCGGAGGTGGCCTTGACCTGATTGGCGAGCTCGGCCGGTGTCTCGGTGAGGCCCAGCTTGTCGATGGTGCGCTGCGCGAGAGTCTGACCGGTCAGCAATTTGGTGTAAGACGCCACGCGTTGCTGCGAGTACAGGTTTCCCTGGTAGAGCTCATTGACCGACGAGCCCGCCGAGGTGGAGACGAACAACCGGGTGGAGGCTTCATACAGGGGTGTGGTGAGCAGTGAGGCACCGAGCGCCCCGAGGATCGCCACCACCGTGGTGATGGCGATGATTTTCCATCGTGCCTGCAAAATACGCAGGTAGTCCTGGATTTCCATGTTCGAGTCTCCCATCGAGTTCACGCGCAGAGCGCCGTGATCGCGTTGTCATTCGTGTGTCCTGACCCGATCGACCTCCTCGTCTCGAAGGATGCGGGCCTCGGCTTGCTCAGGTTCCAGGGGCCACTGTGTTCCCCCGATCCCGTAACACTCGGCCGATCTCGGCGAGCGGTTCCTTGTCCGCCAGGGCGGCGTGGGTGGCGTCGACGTCGAACTCGATGACGTTCTCGCCGAGCCGGCCCCGCCACATCTGTGGGGGACGCGCATGAAGTTCGAGGTCTGCTGCCGCGGTGAAGAACTGGATCTCTCCGTCGTAGCGGCGCGGTTGATACCGGGCATTGAGGAGGCCGAGTCGGTCGATCACGTTCCCGAGTCGGCGGAGGGCGTCGGCGGTGAGGAAACTCAGACCCGGATGCTCGTCGCCCAGTACTCGCGCCGCATCCTCGTAGTCGATCCCGCCGTCCGGCAACCGGTCTGCCGGGACACCGAGTTCGACCAGCGCGTCACGGATCGACGGCTGCTCGCCGCGGATGTCGGGCCGTTCGTGGAATTCCGACGGCAAGGTGTCGAGCATCGCGAGTGTCGCGACACTCTCATTGTTTTCACTGAACTGGACGGCCATCTCGTGAGCGATGATGCCGCCCAGCGACCAGCCCAGCAGGTGGTAGGGACCGCGGGGTTGCACGGCCCGGACTGCCTCGACATAGGAGGCGGCAAGCTCCGCGACGCTGTCGGGGACGGCGGCGGCCCCCGTGGCCTGGAGACCGTAGAGGGGGCGGCCGCCGAGGTAGTCCGTGAGTCCCGCGTAGCACCAGGACATTCCGCTCGCCGGATGGACGCAGAAGAGGGGTGGGCCCTCCCCCGTTCCGCCCAGCCGCACCACGGTGTCGAGCACACTTTCGGACAGTTCGGGGCCGGCCTCGATCCGGGCTGCGAGTTGCTGCACGGTGGGGTCGGTGAAGACCCACTGGATCGGCACCTCCCGGCCGAGGCGGCGGCGTAGTTCGCCGGCCACCGTTGCCGCACCCATCGACGTTCCGCCCAGGGTGAAGAAGTCCTCGTCGGCGGGTACGGTGTCGACGCCGAGCGCAGCGGCCATCGCGTCGGCCACAGCCTGCTCGACTCGTCCGGCCGGGAGGACGGCCGCTTCGGTGTCGAATGCCGATGTCGGGAGCCCGTTCCGGTCCACCTTGCCCGACGGCATCACCGGCAACCGGTCCAGCACGGTGACGGCGGAGGGGACGAGGTGCCGGGGCAGCAGGCGACGCGCGTGGGCGCGCACCGCAGCCGAGGTGAGGTCGGAGTCGCCGCTGACGTAGGAGACCAGGACCGTGGCCCCGTCACCCGTGGCTTGGGGCACGGTGACGGCGGACTGGACATCGGGGTGACGGAGCAACGCCGAATCCACTTCGGCGGGTTCCACCCGGATCCCGGCGATCTGCACCTGCGCGTCTTCGCGGCCCAGGTATTCGAGTTCGCCGTCTGCGGTGCGCCGCACCAGGTCACCGGTGCGGTACATCCGTTCGCCGGGTTTGCCATAGGGATGGGCCACGAATCGGGTTGCGGTGAGGTCGGTACGGCCAACGTAACCCCGTGCAACGCTGGTGCCGGCCAGGTACAGCTCCCCCACCACACCGTTCGGGACCGGATGCAGGCGCGCGTCCAGCACGAGGGCGGCACCGCCGTCGATCACGGTGCCGATGTTCACGCGGCCCGGGCCCAGTGGTCCGGCGAGCGACCCGAGGATGGTGAATTCGGTGGGCCCGTAGGCGTTGAACAGTCGGTGCCGACGGGACCACCGTGCAGCCAGTTCGGTGGGCAGTGCTTCGCCGACGGCCACGACGGTACGCGGCGACAGCATCTCGGCATCGAGGGTGGCCAGCACACTGGGTGTCGCAATGAGGTGGGTGATCTGTGCGTCGACGACCGTCTTTGCCAGTTCGTCTCCGGCGTAACCGAATTCCGAGGACATCACCAGGGTTCCGCCGGAGGTCAGTGCGTAGAGCATCTCGAACAGCGAGGCGTCGAAAGTGGGTGAGGCGAGTTGCAGCACGCGGATGTCCGATTCGGTGCCGAGAACCGGAGGCTGTGCGGCCACCACGTTCACCAAACCCCGATGCGGCACCACGACACCTTTCGGTTGTCCGGTGGATCCGGAGGTGTAGATGAGGTAGGCCGCGTGATCGGGTTCCGTCACCTGCGCGTATCCGCGTCGACGGATCCTGCGATCCCCTCGGGCCGGTGTCTGCTCGTTCCACTGCGCATCGGACAGGTCGAGCCAGTCCACGGCGCCGGTCAGCGTAGAAGCGAGGTCGCCGACCGTCACCCCGAGCACCGCGGCCGAATCGGTGATCATCCAGGCGACGCGCTCCTCGGGATGCGCCGGGTCGACCGACAGCCACGCCGCACCGGACTTCGTCACGGCCCACACGGCCAGCACCCAGTACCGGCCGCGGGGTGTCGCGATCGCCACGACGTCTTCGGGTCCGACGCCCCGATCGATCAGTCGTCCTGCCCAGCGTTCTGCTGCCGCGTCGAGTTCCGCGTAGGTCCACTGCAGGTCGCCGTCCACCACCGCGACCGCGTCCGGGGTCGCCCGCACCTGGGCCTCGAATACGTCGGCGAGCGTGCGGGGCGACGGTGTGCGCAATGGCCCACGGACGAGCTCGTCGTACTCGTGTTCGGTGAGGACCGGGAGGTCGCCGACCGGAATCGACGGGTTGTCGGCGACGGCGTCGAGGAGGCGGCTGTAACGTCCGGCGAGTCCGCGGGCGCTCACCTCGTCGAACAGGTCCGTGGCGTACACCAGACGGAGGGTGAGGGCCTCCTCGGTGTCGACGACGTCCCACACGAGATCGAATTCGATTCGCGGTTCGTCGACATCGACCGGTGCGGCGCCGGGCAGGCTTACGGGCTGCGACGGCACCCGCCGATAATTGAGGACCACCTGGAACAGCGGGTTGTGGGCAGGTGAACGCTGCGGCGCCACCCGCGCGACGACGTCGTCGAACGGGACGTCCGCGTGCGCGAAGGCCCCCAGATCCACCGTGCGTACCCGGTCGAGCAGTTCCGCGAACGACAGGGCGGGCGGCACCTCGGTGCGCAGCGCGACGGTGCCGACGAACATGCCCACCAGCCGGTCCAGCAGGGGGTCGGGTCGACCACCGACGGCGGTGCCCACCACGACATCGGAGTTGCCGCTCTCCCGTGCTAGCACTACGGCGAGTGCGGCATGCAACACCATGAAGACGGTGACGCCGTGGACACGAGCCAGGGCATGCAGCCGAGCGCGGAGTTCCTCGTCGACGACCCAGTCCACGCGGGAACCGTTGCGGCTGGGGTGGCTCGGCCGCGGACGGTCCGTCGGCAGCGACAGCGGTGCGTCGACGCCGCCGAGAACACGTCCCCAGTAGTCGAGTTGGGTGTACGCGACACTGCCGGGATCGGCGGCGTTTCCGAGGAACTCACGCAGCCACAGGGTGTAGTCACCGTAGTCGACGGCAAGCGATTCCCACTGCGGCGCTGAACCTTTAATGCGCGCACGGTAAGCCTCCGCGAGGTCGGCGAGCAACGGGTCCATCGAGCCGCCGTCGAGTGCGATGTGGTGCACTGTCGCGGCGACGATGTGGCCACCGGCAGGTTCGGCCCACATCCGCACGCGCAGGGGTGGTTCGGTTTCGAGGTCGAATCGTTGTCTGCCGAAGTTCTGGAGGTCTGCGTCACCCTCTTGTAGCAGGCTGTCGAGAACCTGGGCGGTGGGAACGATCACCTGGTGCGGGCCGTCCGCGTCGGCCGGGAAGACGGTCCGCAGCACCGTATGCCGCTCCACCACATCGGCGATCGCCGCCCGGAGAGCGGCCGGGTCCACGCCGGCGTCCAGGCGTGTACCGAACACCATGTGATGAACGGAAGCGTCGGGATCCACCTTGTTGAGGAGCCACATGCGTTGCTGTTGCGGCGAGAGGGGAACCCGGGCGTTCGGGTCCCGGCGCACGAGTGCCGGGCGCCGGGCCGCTCCGGTCGATCGCGCGTGGTCCAGCCAGCGCGCGAGGCCGGCCGCGGTCGGGTTCTCGAACAACGCCCGCCACGCCACGCTCACCCCGAACGCCGCAGAGAGCCGGCCGGCCACCGCGGTGGCGGAGAGCGAATCACCACCGAGGTCGAAGAAACTGTGGTTCGCGCCGGGCAGGTCGACACCGAGGACATCGGCGAAGACACCTGCCACCAACTCTTCGGTGATCGTTCGCGGGGGCAGCACATCCACCGGCTGCGTGGCAGGCAGCTGCAGCGCGCGCACGTCCAGTTTGCCGTTGGCGGTCAGCGGTAGGGACTCGAGCACCACCATTCTCGGCGGCACGAGGTACGCGGGCAGTTGTTCGGCCAGGCGCTCCGTCAACGACGCCGGGTTCAGGTCGGTGCCGGTGACGAAGGCGGTCAGTTCGCCGTCACGCAGAAGCACCGCGGCCTGCTCGACTCCGGTGAGCCGGAGCAGCCCGGCCTCCACCTCGGCGGGTTCGATCCGCATGCCCCGCACCTTCACCTGCCGGTCCACGCGGCCGACGAACGACAACGTGCTGTCTGCGCGGCGATGCACCAGGTCGCCGGTGCGGTATCTGCGCGAGCCACCCTCGGCAGCAACGAAGCTCGCCGCGGTGAGGCCGGGCTCGTCCAGGTATCCCCGGGCCAGACCGGGACCCGACAGATACAGCTCGCCGATGCCGCCCACCGGTACCGGCTGCAGGCGGGAATCCAGCACGGTCGCCGTGGTGCCGGCAATGGGTGCGCCGATCGTCACGTTCCCGTCCACCTCGGCGAGCGTGGCCACCACGGTGGATTCGGTCGGCCCGTAGGCGTTGAGCATCAGTCGCCCGGCACTCCACATTTCGGCCGATTCGGTGCGCAACGCCTCACCACCCACCGCTACCACGCGAAGCGAGTCGAGCCCGTCGGGATCGAGGGTTGCGAGCACTGCGGGTGTGGAGAGGTAGTGGGTCACGTACTGGTCCGACAGGAAGCGCTGCAACTCGGGGCCCGCGTACACGTCGGGCGGGGCGCACACTAGGCAGGCGCCCGACCCGAACGCCAGCAGCATCTCGAGGAGCGCCGCATCGAACGCGGGATTGTATCCATGCAGTACGCGAGAGTCGGGCGTCACCCGGTAGCGCTGCACGACTTCGGCGGCCAGTGATGCGACCCCGCTGTGAGTGACGGCCACGCCTTTCGGGGCTCCCGTGGACCCGGAGGTGTAGATGACGTACGCCAGTCCCCGTGCGGAGTCCCGATAGGTCGCGGTGGCGGCGATTGCCCGGTTCGGGCTGGGCACGTAGGCGGCGCCCGTCTTGGTGACGGCCCATAACTCGATGATGAAGTCGACGGATCGCGGCAGGTCGATCGGCAGCATCCACCCGGGACCGAAGCCATCGGCAACCAGTTCGCGAGCGCGCGCGTCCGACTGCCGGTCGAGTTCGCGATACGTCAACGTCCGGGTGCCGTCGGTGACCGCGGGGCTGCCGGGGTACGCGGCAGCGGTCGAGGTCAAAATTTCGGAAAGCGTGCGTTCCTCCGCGGCGGGCCCACCACCGAGCCGTTCCGCGCCGGTGAGCGCGATGTCGCCGGTGGCCACCTCGGGGTCGTCGGCGACAGCTTCGAGCATCCGGACGAGTTCTTCGGCCAGCGACTGAACGGTGGCGTGGTCGAACAGATCCTGCGCGTACGCCACGGCGCCCGTCATACCGGCGGGGTCGGCGCCGTCCCACTGCTCGGTGAGGGTGACGTGGAGATCGAATTTGACTGTCCCGGTGTCGACTTCCTCCGCTTGCACGTCGAGGCCGGACATCCGCACGGTGGGGGGCCGCAGGTTTTCCAGCGCCAGCGCGACCTGCGGGACACGGCCACCGAGAAGGTCGGCGATCACCTCGAACGGGACCTCGGCGGTGTCGAAGGCCTCTACGTCGAAGTCCCGCACCTGGGCCAGGAGACCGGTGAACGGCATGTCCGGCTCCACCTGCGCGCGCAGGGCGAGGGTATTCACGAACATCCCCACCGCCGCATCCAGCGCCGGGTCCCCGCGGCCGGCGACGGCGGTGGCGATGGTGATGTCACGCTGGTCGCCGAATCGCGCGAGCAGCACGGCCAGCGCGGCGTGCAGCACCATGAACGGAGTGGCCCGGTGTTCGTGTGCCAGCCGGTGGACCGCCTGCTGCACCGGAGCCGGGACGGAGAACCGCACCATCCCGGCCGTGTCCGTGGACGCGCTCGTGCGGGGCCGGTCCACCGGGAACGGGGCGACCGATTCCGCACCCGCCAATGCGACCCGCCAGTGATCGACGCCGCGGGCCCCATACGCACTGCTCAGCAGCTCTTCCTCCCAGAGCGCATAGTCGGCGTACTGCACGGTTGCCGGCTCCCACTCCGGAGCGGTATCCGCGCGACGAGCCGCATAGGCGGCGAGCACGTCGGCCACCAGCGGAGCGAGGGACCAGCCGTCGGCGGCAATGTGGTGAAGGACGATCACCAGCACGTGGACGTCGGGTGCTACTCGCAGCAGTTGCACCCGCAGTGGTGGCTGGGCGGTGAGGTCGAATGGTGCGCGTGCGAGTCGCGTGACCGCGGCGGCCACACCCGAGGCGTCCACGTCGCGAGGTGCGAGGTCCAGTGCGACGCGAGGCGTGATGTCCTGCCAGGGCGACTCCCCCGGCTCCGACGGATACCGGGTACGCAGCACCTCATGGCGGGCAATCACGTCGCCGAGTGCGGTGGCCAACGCCGTCACGTGCAGGTCACCTGCGAGCCGCACCGTGGCAGGGAGGTTGTAGGTGGCAGATTCCGGGTTGCGTCGATTCCACCCCCACATGCGGTATTGGCTCCGGGACAGCGGGATCCGGTCCGGTCGCGGCCGGGCTCCCAGTGCGGGGCGCAGGCCCGGCGCGGGCACCGCCGTGTCGAGGGCTCCGGCGAGCTCCGCGACGGTGGGATGGGCGAAGAGGGTGCGCAGCGGAACCGGGACGCCGACGGCGTCGGTGAGCCGCGCCGTCAGTTGTGTTGCAAGCAGGGAGTTTCCGCCGGTATCAAAGAAGTGCGTTGACCTGCCCGCCTCCTCGATCCCGAGAACGTCCGCGAACACGTCGGCGACCGTCCGCTCGGTGTCGGTGTTCGGCGGCTCGAGCTCACCGGTACCGAGGTCTGGGACGGGGAGCGCACGGACGTTCAGCTTCCCGTTGCTCAGCGGAGGCGGCGAGTCGAGCACCACGACAGAGGCCGGAACCAGATACGACGGCAACACTTCGGCGAGGCGGCGGCGCAGCACCACGGTATCCAGCTCGGCGCGCGGCAGGACGTACGACGTCAGCACGTCGTGGCCGGTGGGCGTGGTGCGCACGACGGTGGCGGCGAAGTCCACGTCGACGAGCCCGGCGATGGCAGTGTCGATCTCGCCGGGCTCGATGCGTACGCCGCGCACCTTGACCTGAGCGTCGTTCCGGCCGAGGAATTCGAGTACATGACGGTCCCCGGCCGCCTTCCACCGCACGAGGTCACCGGTGCGGTACCGGCGCCTGCCGTCGGCGGAGGCCACGAACCTCTCGGCCGTGAGTCCCGGTTGCCCGGCATAACCACGGGCGAGGCCCGGGCCCTCGAGGTAGAGCTCGCCGGGCATCCCCACCGGAACCGGACGCATCCGCTCGTCGAGCACGACGACCTCGAAGCCCGGCACGGGTTCACCGATCGGCACGGACTCGCCCCGACGGAGGGGGCCGGTGGCGATCGCGTACATGGTCGCCTCGGCCGGTCCGTAACCGTTGATCATTCGGCGGCCGGGCGCCCACCGATCCACCAGGGCGGTACCCAGACGTTCGCCGCCCAGCATGATCATCCGCAGGTGCGGCAATTCGCGCGAACCGATCGTGGCCAGCGCCGTCGGGGTGATGCAGGCGTGTGTGATTCGCTCCCGTTCCAGCAGATCGCCCAGTGCGGGGCCTGCGAACTCCGCGTCGGAGGCGACGACCAGGGTGGCCGCCGACGCACCCGCGACGAGGATCTCGAGCAACGCCATGTCGAAGCCGGCGGCCGCGCGGTGCAGCATCCGGGACCCAGGGCCGGCGGCATAGCGCTGGGCGACGTCCATGTCGAGTGCGGCAAGGCCGCCGTGCGTCACCACTACTGCCTTGGGAGCGCCCGTGGTGCCGGAGGTGAACACCACGTAGGCGGGCTGGTCCGGGTGGACGCGGGGTCGGACCATCGCACCCGCCGACGTGTCCGCGTGCGTGTGGGGTTCCACCCAGGTGATCTCGTCGCCGAGGGTCGCCGAGCCCACGCCGAGAGTGGTACCCGCCGCGGCGAGCATTGCGTGTATTCGCGCGCTCGGCAGATCAGGATCGACAAGTACGGGTGCCGCACCGGTTTTCGCGATCGCCCACAACCCCACCACGGACTCCGTCGATCGCGGTACCGACCATGCCACCGTCGTGCCGGGACGGGCGCCCAGTTTCTGCAGCTCCCGCGCCAACCCCTCCGACTGCAGGTCGAGCTGCCGGTAGGTGACGGACCTCTCGCCGTCCTGCACCGCGACTGCGCCGGGAGCCAGCACCGCCCCGCGGGTGAGGATGTGGTGCAGCGGGACGGGTGCGGGTGCGGCGGGGCCACGGGCTGGGGCGAGGGCTGCGCGTTCGGCGGGACTGGACAGGTCCACGTCGCCGACCCGCTGATCGGGGTCTGCGGTGACCGACCCGAGTAGTCGGACGAGTTGGTCGGCGAAACCGAGGATCGTCGAGCGGTCGAACAGCGCTGCGTCATACCCGAATTCGAGGTGCATGCGCGCACCCGGCGCTGCCTCGGTGGCGGTGAGCTGGAGGTCGAAGTTCGCGGGATGCGCTGTCGGCGTCATCGGTGTGACGTCGACGCCGGGCAACGTGAAGTGTCCCGGACGATGCCGCTGCATCGACAGCGCCACTTGGAACAGCGGATGATGCGACGTCGAGCGGGCGGGATTGAGCAGTTCCACCAGGGTCTCGAACGGCATGTCGGCGTGCGTGTACGCGGCGACGTCCTGGGTGTGAACGTGGGCCAAGATCTCGGCGAAGCTGGCGGAGGGATCGATCTGCGTGCGCAGCACCAGCGTTCCGGCGAACATGCCGACGACGTCGTCGAGTTGGGGGTCGGTGCGCCCTGCGACGGCGGTGCCGATCGGGACGTCCCGGCTGCCGCTGTACCTCGAGAGCAGCACGGCCAGCGCGGCATGCAACACCATGAACGTGGTGGCCCGTCCGGTACGCGCCAGGGCGACGATGCCGTCGTGCAAGGCCTCGTCCAGCTCCACGGAGTGGACGGCTCCGCGGCCGGAGGGTGCCGTGGGACGCGGGTGGTCGACGGGCAGCGTCACCTGTTCCGGCAGATCGGCCAGCGTCTCGAGCCAGTACTCCCGGCCGGGATCGTTCAGCATGGTGCGCTGCCACACGCTGTAGTCGCTGTACTGCACCGGCAGGGGCGACCACTCGGGGCTGCGACCCTCGAGCCGCGCACGGTAGGCGACGGCGGTGTCGCGGATCAGGGTGCCGAGCGACCAACCGTCGGCGGCGATGTGGTGGACAACCAGCGCCAGCACGTGTGCGTCGGCACCGACGCGATACACACGCCCCCGAACGGGAGGTGCGGCGGCGACGTCGAATCCGGTGTCGACGAGTGCCCGCACGTGGGCGTCGAGTGCGTCGGCGGGAATGGCGACCGGAGCCAGGTCGAGGGGTACCGAGTCGGCCGCGAGCAGCACCTGATGCACCCCCTCGGCGTCGGACGGGTACACCGTGCGCAGGGTCCGGTGCCGCTCGAGCAGGTCCCGGGCCGCGGCCGCAAAGGCTGTGGTGTCCAGTTCGCCGTCGAGGCGGAGGAGGATCGGTATGTTGTATCCTGCTGCGCCGGTGTCGAATTGGTTGAGCACCCACATCCGCTGCTGTGCGGGCGAGAGCGGCACCCGGCCGTGTAACGGATCCGGTAGCAGGGCGGGTCGCCGACGCCCGGTGTGCGCGCGGTCCTCCACGCGGGCTGCCAGCTCGGCCACGGAGGGTGCTTCGAAGAGGTCGCGCACCGTGATGTCCGTGTCGAAGACGGCACTCACCCGAGTCGCGACCCGGGTGGCGATCAGCGAATTGCCGCCCAGTTCGAACAGGCTTCGGCGGATGTCGACCTCGGGCGAGCCGAGCAGTTCGGCGAAGATGCCGGCGACCACTTCCTCGATCGGGCCGTGCGGCACCTGCCACTCGTCGGCGGTCACGTCCGGTTCTGGCAGTGCGCGCCGGTCGACTTTGCCGTTGTGCGTCAGGGGGATCGACGGCACCGCAATGATCGCTCCGGGCACCATGTACTCGGGCAGGAGTGCGCGTAGGTGCCGCGTGAGTGCGGCCGGCTCCGCAGCGGCCACCACGTACGCCACCAATTGTTCGCCGATGCTCCTGGAGCGCAACACAACTACCGCACCGTCGACGTCGTCGTGACGCAGTAGCGCCGCCTCGATCTCGCCGGGTTCGATGCGGTAGCCGTGGAACTCAACCTGCGAGTCTGCCCGGCCGAGGTAGTCGAGTTCTCCGTCGGCACGCCGGCGGGCGAGGTCTCCCGTGCGGTACATGCCGGCACCGGGCGTGAAGGGGTCGGCCACGAACCGCTGGGCGGTCAAGCCCGGCCGGCCGAAATAGCCGCGGGACACCTGCGGGCCCGCGACGTACAGTTCGCCGACGGTTCCCGGTGGCACGGGCCGCAACGAGGTGTCCAATACGTACGTTCGCATTCCCGGGATGGCCCGGCCGAGCGAAGCCCTACCGTCGCCGACACCGAGATCGGTGTGGGTGACGTGCACAGTGGTTTCGGTGATTCCGAACATGTTGACAGCGCGAACCGACGGGTGCCGCGCGAGCCACGGTGACACCAGCGCGAGGTCGAGCGCCTCCCCACCGAAGATCAGCAGTCGCACTGTGTCGGTCACGTCGTAGTCGGCCAGCTGGCCGAACGCGGACGGCGTCTGATTGAGCACCGTCACCCCCTCGCGGCTCAGCAGTTCCGCGAAGTCGCGCGGCGAACGGGCCACGTCGTGATCCACCAGCACCAGCCGCCCACCGGTGGTGAGCGCTCCCCACATCTCCCACACCGAGAAGTCGAAAGCGTGGGAATGGAACATGGTCCACACGTCGCCGGCGCCGAAGTCGAATTCTCGGCACGTATTCGCCAGCAGCCACAGCACATTGGCATGCGAGACCAGCACACCCTTGGGCTCTCCGGTGGAGCCGGAGGTGTAGATCAGGTAGGCGCCCTGCGCCTGTGAGTGGTTAAGGAGTCCCTGCACTCGTGAACCACTCACAGGCGCAGCCTCGAGGAGGACAACCGGGCAGGACACCTCGGGCAGGTTCGCGGCGTCTGCGGCGGAGGTCAGCAGCACGGTGGGTGATGCGTCCGAGAGGAGGTAACGCACGCGTTCGGCCGGGTAGTCGACGTCGACGGGGAGGTACACCCCGCCGGCACGGACAACGGCGAGCAGCGCCGCGATGAGATCCACCGACCGCGACAGCGCCACGGCGACGACGTCTTCGGGCCCCACCCCGGCCTCCGACAGCGCTGCGGCCAGTTCGGCGGACCGCCGGTCCAGGTCCCCGTAGGTCAGGGTGGTGTCGCCGTCGGTAACGGCGACGGCGTTCGGGTTCTCGGCGACGCGCTGCGCGAAGAGTTCCGCCAGCGACTCCACCGTCGGTGCGACGCCTTCGGCGCCTCCGACGAGGGCCCTCTGCTCGTCCGCGGTCAGCACGTCGATGGCGCCGACGTCGGCATGGGGTCGGTCGGTGACCGCACGCAGGATCCGCAGCAGTCGCTGCACCCACTGCTCGACGGTGTGCTGATCGAACAGCTCGGTGGGGAAGGTGAACACGCCGTCGAGACCGGCGGGGCTTCCGTCGGGTGTGCGCCGGTCGCGCAACGACACCTCGAGGTCGAAGCGGCTGATCCCGGTGCCTGCCTCGCGGCCCCGGACGACGAGACCGGGCAGTTCCGGCAGCCGGTCTGCGCCGCCGTCCCCGAAGTTCTCGAACGCCAGCATCACCTGGAACAACGGATGGTGACCCGCTGACCGGGCCGGGGCGAGCGCGTCGACCACGAGGTCGAACGGCACCTCGGAGTGCGCGAACGCCGCGATGTCGGTCTCCCGCACGGACGCCAGCAGTTGCGCGAACGTCGAGCGCGCATCCACCCGGCTGCGCAAGGCAACGGTGCCGACGAACATTCCGACCACGTCGTCCAGCGCGGGGTCGGTGCGACCCGACGTGGGGGTTCCCACAGCGAAGTCGTCCGCCCCGGTCAGCTTGGACAGCAACACGGCCAGCGCCGCGTGCATCACCATGAAGAGGGTGGAGTTCTGTTGCTGCGCCAGCTCTTCGAGTGCGCGGTGTAGTTCGGCAGGCACCGCGAACGGAGCGATCCCGGCGGTCCCCTGCAGGGTGCCGGGACGTGTCCGGTCGGTGGGCAGCGGCAGAAGTGTGGGCATGTCCTGCAACGCCCCGGCCCAGTACTCGAGCTCGCGGTGCGCGAGGCTGTCGGGATCGGCGGGGTCGCCGAGCACCTCACGTTGCCAACGCGCGTAGTCGGTGTACTGCACGGGCAACGCCGGCCACGAAGGCGCCTGCCGGACGAGCCGGGCCTCGTACGCGGTGGTGAGGTCCCGGACCAGTGGGCCGAACGACAACCCGTCGACGGCTACGTGGTGCAGCACGACGGCAAGGGTGTAGCGCTCCGGAGCCCTTTCGAACAGGGCCAGGTGCACGGGCCGCTCGACCGCGAGGTCGAAGCCCTCGGCGGCGAGGGAGGCGATGGCCTCGTCCACGGCTTCTTCCGAGATGCGAACCGGTGTCAGCTCCACCCCGGGCGGGCCGACCGTCTGGACGACGCCGGTGTCGGTGACCGTGAACACGGTGCGCAGCGTGGCGTGCCGCTCGACGACATCGATGAGCGCCCACCGCAATGCCTCGACATCGAGTGCACCGTCGAGGTCGACAGCGAATGGCACGTTGTACGCGGCAGACCCCGGTGCGAGCTGGCCCAGCAGCCACAACCGTTGTTGCGCGAAGGCCACCGGCGCCGGACCGTCGGTGTCGCGGGCCACGAGCGGCGGCCGCGCGTCCCCGCCCTCGGCGATCAGCGCGGCGAGGCCGGCGACGGTCGGCTGGTCGAACAGGTGACGCACCCCGACGCGCACTCCCGTCACCGACGACAGCCGCGACACCACCCGGGTAGCGGACAACGAGTTGCCGCCCAGCGCGAAGAAGTCGGTGTCGGCTCCCACCTCGGGCACACCGAGTACCTCGGCGACCGCATCGGCCACCACCTGTTCGAGCGGGGTCTGCGGTGGACGCGTCGACGACGTCGGCAGTTCCGGGTCGGGAAGCGCGGACCGGTCGACCTTTCCGCTCACCGTCAACGGCAACCGGTCGAGCACGGTGACCGATGCGGGCACGAGGTAGCGCGGCAGTCGCTCGGCGACGTAGGCGCGCAGTGCCGCCGACTCCAGGGTGCCGCCGCTGACGTACGACGCCAGTTCGCCGCGGCGCGTCACCGTCACCGTCACCGCCGAATGAACTCCTGGCGCTGAAGCCAGCACCGCATCAACTTCACCCGGTTCTACGCGGAACCCACGAATCTTCACCTGACTGTCGGCGCGCCCGACAAACTCGAGCTCGCCGAATCGGTTCCACCGCACCAGGTCCCCGGTCCGGTACATGCGTCCGCCGCCGTACGGGTCGGCCATGAAGGTGCGCGCGGTTGTACCCGGCCTGCCGACATATCCTTGAGCCAGACCGGGGCCCGAGAGGTACAGCTCCCCCACTACCCCGACGGGAACCGGCCGAAGTCGCGTATCCAAGACCACGGCCGACATCCCGTCGACGGGGCCGCCGATCGTGATGCGCGAGCCCGACAGTTCCGCCGCCGTCGCCCAGATCGTCGTTTCCGTGGGGCCGTAGAGATTCAGCACCCTGCGTCCGGTTGACCACCGCGACACCAGTTCGGGTGGGCACACGTCCCCGGCCACCGCGAGAACCTCGAGGGCGTCGAGTCCGCTCGGGTCGATCGTCGCCGGCACTGCCGGGGTCGATGTCCAGTGACTGATCCGCTCGCGCCGCAGAAGCTCGCGCAGTTCGTCTCCGCCGAAGACGCCGGGTGGAGCGATCACGAGCACGGCGCCGGTGGTGAACGCCAGGAGCATCTCGTGGATCGACGCATCGAACATCGGGGACGCTGCGTGCAGCACCCGCGACTGCGGGGTGGCCCCGTAGAAGCGGCGCAGGGCGGCGGCATGACCGGACAGGCCGCGGTGGGTGACGACGACGCCCTTGGGTGTGCCGGTCGAGCCGGAGGTGTAGATCACGTAGGCGGGATGATCCACGGACAGCGGCCGAACCCGCTCGTCGTCGGACACCGGAATCGGATCCGCGCCGGTGCCTGACAGGACCAGCGGAGTGATACCGCCGGGCACCAGCGAGGCGTCGAGTGTCAGCGCCGTGGTGACGCCCGCGTCGGCAAGAATCCGTGCGGTGCGTTCGGCCGGCTGGTCGACGTCGAGGGGCACGAATGCGGCACCGCTGCGCGCGATCGCCCACACCGCGATCACCGAGTCGAGCGAGCGCGGCATCATGATTGCGACCCGGTCACCGGGCCCGACACCGGCGGCGATCAGGCGGCGGGCCCACCCGTTGGACCGGGCATCCAGCTCGCGGTAGGTCAGTTCTTCGCTTCCGCACCGGGCAGCGACCCCGGTCCGGTCAGCCGCCAACAGCTCCGGAAGCGTCTGTGGTGCCGGGGCTTTCGGGCCACGGGACGGAACCAGGGCGGCCGCCTCGGCGGGTGTCACCCACTCGAGGTCGCCCAGTGTCCGGGAAGGATCCGCCACCACCGTGGACAGAATGTGGTGCAGCAGCTCCGACCACCGGGCGATGGTGGCCGAGTCGAACAGTTCCGCCGGGTACACGAGGTCACCGTCGAGTCCGGCAGCTGCCCCGTCGTCGGCCCGCATTTCGCGCAGGGACAGTTCGAGGTCGTACCGGCTGACGGCGCTCTCGATGTTGCGGCGACGGACGGCGACGTCGTCGAGCAGCAACTCTGTTTCGCCGAAGTTCTGGTACGCGAGCATCACCTGGAACAGCGGGTGATGGGTTGCCGACCGCACGGGAGCGACGGCGTCCACCACCTGATCGAACGGCAGGTCGGCGTGGGCGAACGCCTCGAGGTCGGTGTCCCGGACGGCCGCCAAAAACTCGGTGAACGTCTGTCGGTGATCGACGCGTGTGCGCAGCACTACCGTTCCGGCGAACATCCCCACCAGGTCGTCGAGCGCCGGGTCCGGTCGTCCGGACGTTGGGGTGCCCACGGCGATGTCTTCGCTTCCGCTGAGTACGGCGAGGGTTAGCGCCAACGCGCTGTGCACCACCATGAAGGGGGTGACCCCGCAGCTACGGGCCACGGCGTCCACGGCGCCGTGCAATTCGGCGTCCACCGTGAACGCGACCCGTCCGGCAGTCCGGGTGGCCGCCGGCATCCGTGGGCGGTCGGTCGGCAGCTCGAGCAGCTCGGGAGTTCCCTGCAGTCGCTCGGACCAGTACGCGACGTCCGCCGGCGCCGTGGTGGCAGACACCGATCGCTGCCACTGTGCGAACCGCCCGTAGCCCACCGGCAGTTCAGGCCACCCCGGTTCGCGTCCGGCACGCCGCGCCGCATACGCCGTCATCAAGTCGCGGGTCAGCGGGCCGAACGACAGTCCGTCCACCGCGATGTGGTGCGCCGCGACGGCGACGGTGTAGCACTCCGGTGCGCGTTCGAAGATCCGAATCCGTACGGGCACTTCGCGGGTGAGGTCGAATCCGCGGCTGCCCAGGGCCGCGAGTGCGTCGTCGAGCGTGCCGGAGGCGACGACGATCGGCGACAGGTCCAGATCGACCGGCCGCGCCACCTGTACCACATCGGATGCGGTGTCCTCGAACACCGAATGCAGCGGCTCGTGCCGCCCGACCACGTCGCGTACGGCTGCGGCGAGAGCACCCACATCGACCGGTCCGTCGAGGTCGATCGCGAAGGGAACCACATAGTCGGGTGAGCCGGGGTTCATCTGCTCGTGTAACCACAGCCTCTCCTGCGCGGGTGCGAGGGGTGAGGCACCTCGGTCTCCGGTGGGAGGTTCGTCGACGAGGGGCGGCAGAGCAGCGGCGGAGCGCGCGTCCTCCAGTCGGCCCGCAAGTTGGGCGACGGTCGGTGCGTCGAACACATCGCGGACGCTGACCCGGCGGTTCAACGCCGCCCTCAGTCGCGACACCAATCGGGTTGCGGTGAGCGAGCTTCCGCCGAGGGCGAAGAAGTCGGCGTCCGCATCGATCGAGGGCAGACCCAGCACGTCGGCGACCACCCCGGCGACGAGCTCTTCCAGTTGCCCGCGCGGTGCCCGGGCCGGAACCGGCGCGGGTGTGGGTGCGGGCAGGGCCTTCCGGTCGAGCTTCCCGCTGCTGGTCAGTGGCACCTCGTCGAGCACGGTCACCGACGCGGGCACCATGTAGCCCGGCAAGCGTTCGCGCAGAAACTCCACCAGTGCCTGCGCATCGAGTTCCGCGCCGTGAACGTAGGACGCGAGCACCGGTTCACCCGCGGCCGAGGTCCGCACCACCGTTGCCGCGGTGTCGACTCCGGGCGCGGACGCCAGCGCGGCGTCGACTTCGCCGAGTTCCACCCGGAATCCGCGGATCTTCACCTGGTCGTCGGTTCGGCCCGCGAATTCGAGCCGATGGTCGCTGGTCCACCGGACCATGTCACCGGTTCGGTACATCCGGGAACCCGGACTTCCGTATGCGCTGGCGACGAATCGGCTTGCGGTCAAGGCGTATTGGCGGTGATAGCCGCGGGCGAGGCAGTCACCCGAGAGGTACAGCTCACCGACGGCGCCGACGGGTACCGGCCTCAGTCGCTCGTCGAGCACCACGGCGGAGGTTCCCGCGTAGGGCGTGCCGATGGTGATGCGATCGCCGATGTGGAGCGGTTCTGCGCTGGTGCAGACGACGGTGGTTTCGGTGGGGCCGTAGCTGTTGAGGAGTACCCGGTCCGGTGCCCATCTGGTCACCAGTTCGGGTGGGCACGGCTCGCCGCAGACCTCGAGGACGCGGAGGTCGGCGAGGCTCTCCGGGTTCATCAGGCGCGGCACCGTCGGGGTGGTGAGGAAGTGGGTGACGCGCTCGCGGCGAAACAGTTCGGTGAGGTCGTCACCGTAGGTGTCGGGAGGCGCGATCACCACGGTGGCGCCGGCCGTGAAGGCCAGGAGTAGTTCTCCGACGGAGACGTCGAAAGACGGGGAGGCGACGTGCGCCACCCGGGAGTCGCGTCCGAGGTTGCGGTACTCGGCGTTTGCCGCCACCAGGGCGGCGAGTCCGCGGTGGGTTACCGTAACGCCCTTCGGCATTCCGGTGGAGCCGGAGGTGTAGACGACGTAGGCGGGATGGTCGAGGTGCAACACGCGGGTGCGGTGCGGGTCGTCTATCGCGGTGCTCTCGCCCGTGAGATCTGCCGTGCCGATCCAGTCGATACCGTCCGGAACCACCGATGCATCCCGCGCGAGCACCACGTCGACTCCGGAGTCGCGGAGCATGTGCGTGATGCGCGGGGCAGGGTAGCCGGGGTCTATCGGCACGAACGCGGCACCGGATTTCGCGACGGCCCACATTGCCACGACGGACTCCGCGGACCGGGGCACCATCACCGCCACCAGATCTTCAGGCCCGATGCCACGCGCAATCAGCCTGTGGGCCAATCGGTTCGAACGCTGGTCGAGTTCCGGGTAGGTCATGTCGTTGCCGTCGAACCGCAGTGCGACACCGTCGGGGTTCAGCCCGTCGTGCAGGAGTCGCGGCAAGGTTCGCGCGGGAACCGCGGCACCGCCGGACGCCGGCACGAGTGCCGCCCGGTCGGCCGGACCGAGGAGGTCGATGTCACCGACCGGACGGGTCGGGTCACTCGCGACGGCGGCCAGGATCGTCTCCAATTGTCCCGCCCACCGGTTCACGGTCCCGTCGTCGAACAGTTCACGTGGGTACGTGATGACGCCGCGCAGACCGCCCGGATCGCCGTCGCCGGCCGGGAGTTCGTCCACGGTGATGTCGAGATCGAAGGCGCGGACGTGCGGTTCCTGTTCCCGCACACGGGCCGTGACCCCGTCGAGCTGGATCTCCGGGCCGATCGAATTCTGGTAGGCCAGCATCACCTGGAACAGCGGGTGTGCGTCTGTGGTCCGGGTGGAGAGCACCTCCTGTACCACCGAGTCGAACGACACGTCGGCGTTGGTGAAGGCTTCGAGGTCGGCGCGGCGGACGGTGCGCAACAGGTCGGTGAAAGTCGCGTCTGCCGCCACCGGGGTGCGCAGTACCACCGTGCCCACGAACATGCCGACGATGCCGTCCAGCGCGGGGTCGGGGCGTCCGCCGGTGGCGGTGCCGACCGCGATGTCCTCGGTGCCGGTCAGTCCGCGCAGCAGTACGGCGAGCGCGGCGTGCAGCACCATGAACGCCGTGACGTCGTGCTCGCGCGCGAGGGCGAGCAGGCGCCGGTGCAGCTCGGGGTCGACCCGGAACTCGGCGCTTCCGGCGGTGAGAATTTGTGCGGACGGTGGCCGGGGACGATCCAGGGGAAGCGGAAGCACCTCGGGCAAGCCACGCAAAGTGTCTGCCCAGTAGTCGAGTTGGCGGCGGACGAGGCTGACGGGGTCGTTCGGATCACCGAGAATGTCTTGCTGCCACCACGCGTAGTCGGTGTACTGCAGCGGCAACGGCTCCCACACCGGCGCTTGCCCTCGACGACGGTCGGCGTACGCGGCCGAGACATCCCGGACGAAGAGGGGAAGGGACAGACCGTCGATTGCGATGTGGTGCACCACTACCGACATCGTGTACTGGCCGGGGGCTACTCGGCGCAGCCGCATCCGGATCGGAATCTCGCGCGTGAGGTCGAACACGGCGGCGGTTTCGGCATCCGCCAGCTCGACGTCCTTGCTGCGCACCACCTGTCGTGGACCGGCTCCGTCATCGGGAAACACGGTTCGCAGCGCCGGATGCCGCTGCACCACATCGTCGATCGCGGTACGAAAGGCAGCGACATCCAGATCGCCGGAGAGGTCGACCGAGAACGTCACCACGTACGGGTCGCGCTCGGGGTTCCGCTGATTCACCAGCCACAGCCGTCGCTGTTCCGCGGACAGCGGCGCCGCTGTGTCCACGGTCCGCGGCACCAGCGGTGGTCGCGACTCGGTGTCGGGCGCGCCGAGGTGAGCGGCCAGGGCTTCTGCAGTCGGGTGGTCGAAGATGTCGCGCACCGTGACGCGGCGGCCCAGCACCGCGCTGGACCGCGAAGCGAGACGTGCTGCGCCCAGCGAGTTTCCACCCAGTGCGAAGAAATGGGCATCGATTCCGACGGTGGCCAGTCCCGTTTCCGAGGCGAATGCTCCGACGAGAAGTTCCTCGATCGGTGACCGCGGTGCGCGATCACCGGTGCCGCGCGGTGACGGGGTGGGCAGTGCTGCCTTGTCCACCTTGCCTGCCGGTGTCAGAGGCACCGAATCGAGCACAGTGATCGACGACGGTACGAGGTGGTCCGGCAACCGTTGCGCGAGATGGTCGCGCATCCGCGCGGGCTCGAGGTTCCGCCCGTGCACATAGGTCGCCAACTGCGGGCCGCTCACACCCACGGCGGCAACAGTCACAGACAGGTCCACACCGGGATACGTCCGCAGCACGGCGTCGATCTCGCCGGGCTCTACTCGGTGACCTCGGATTTTCACCTGGTCGTCGGCGCGACCGATGAACTCGAGCGTCAGGTCGGGAGTCCAGCGCACCAGGTCGCCAGTGCAATACAGGCGCCCGTCTCCGTAGGGATTGGCGACGAATCGGGTGGCGCTGCGCCCCGGTTGTCCCAGGTATCCGCGCGCGATCCCGGGCCCGGACAGGTACAACTCCCCTACTGCGCCGACCGGTAACGGCCGCAACCGCGTATCGAGCACCAACGCGGAAACACCGTGGATGGGGGCGCCGATCGTGACGGCGTCGGTGGGTGCGAGCGGTGCCGTCGACGTGGACCATACGGTGGCCTCGGTAGGCCCGTAGAGATTGAGCAGTGTTCGGCCCGGCGCCCATCGCGTGAGCACTTCGGGCGGACATACATCGCCGGCCACGGCTACGACCTGTAAGTCGTCGAGCCCGTCGGGGTCTGTCATGGCCGGTACGGCGGGGGTCACCGTCCAGTGCGTGATTCGCTCCCGGCGCAGCAATGCGGTCAGCTCGTCGCCGCCGTACACGTCTGCCGGGGCGATCACCAAGGTGGCGCCGGCGGTGAAGGCCGACAGCATTTCGTGAATGGACGCGTCGAAACTCGGCGACGCGAATGCGAGTACCCGCGACTCCGGAGTTACCCGATAGTGCCTGCGCAGTGCGGCCGCATGGCTCGACAGTCCGCGATGAGTGACCACCACACCCTTGGGTGTTCCGGTCGACCCGGACGTATAGATCACGTACGCCGGGTGATCGACGTGGAGCGGACGTACGCGGTCTGTGTCCGTGATCGGCGCGGCGGAGCCGTCACCGTCAAGCAGCGACATCCACTCGACGCCGTCCGGTACGACGCCGGAATCTACGGCGAGCGCGAGGGTGACCGCGCTGTCGGCCAGCATGTGCGTGACCCGCTCGGCCGGATAGCCGGGGTCGATGGGGACGAAAGCCGCACCCGCTTTCGCGACGGCCCACAACCCGACGATCGATTCGACGGAACGGGACGCGATCACCGCGACTCGATCTTCGGGCCCGACTCCTCGTTCGATCAGCCTGCGCCCCAGTCGGTTCGACCGCTCATCCAGTGTGAGATATGTCACATCCGTTTTCCCGCAGCGGATTGCGGAGTGGGTCGCGTGCTCGGGCACGGTCAGCAGGGCGGCGAGGGTCGTCGGTTCGGCGGCGCTGGGCCCCGAGGCCGGCACGAGGACTCCGCGCTCGGCTTCGTCGAGAACCTCGAGATCGGTGACTGGGCGATCGGCCCCGGCTCCGACGAAGTCGGTGAGGTAGGCCACGAATCGCTCGAGAAGCCGTTCTACCTCGGCCTGTTCGTACAGGGCGGGGTTGGCCTCGAAGCAGACGCGCGGCGGGCCGCCGCCGACTCCGGGGTAGATGTCGACGGCGAGATCGTCGACCGGTCCAGCGGAAAGGAGGTGCATTTCGCCTGCCTCGTCACCGAGGGTGACGTCGTGCAGGAAGGCCATGATGTTGACCACCGGCCCGAACGCAGCACGCGACTGGAACTCGAGCCCCAGGTCGCGCAGCATGTCTTCGTATCGATACCGCTGGTGACGCAATGCTCCGGTGAGTTCGAGCTGCACCCGGCGCACTACATTCTCGGTGTCATCTTCTGCGCCGATTGCCACGCGAACCGGGACGAGGTTCGACACCATGCCTGCCGATCGGCGCATTGCTGCGGTGGTGCGCCCGGACACCGGAAGGCTCAGCACGATGTCGGTGTTGCCGGTCATCCGAGCCAGAAATGCCGCGAATGCGGCCACCACGATCGGCACTTCGGACGAGTTGGATCGGCGCGCGAGTTCGTCCATCAGTTCGGTGGATTCGCGCGTGAGAGTACGGCTGGCGATCCGGGAGACGGCGGCGGGCGGAGCCTCACGACGAGTCAGCCGCGACGGCGCGGGCAGCTCGGTCAGCCGCTTTGCCCAGTGTTCCCGGTCGACGGCCGCCCTACTAGAACCTTCGTACGCAATTTCGGCGTCGAATATGTCGCGCACACCCAGCGCCCGCGGTTCCGGTGGTTCCGTCCCTCGCACTGCGTGGGTGTACAGCTCCGCAATGCGCTCGACCACAGTCATCGCGCCGTAGCCGTCGACGATCAGGTGATGCGCGAACGTGTTCCAGTAAAAGTGATTTTCACCGAGGTGCAGGAGTGTCGACGCGATCATCAAATCGGCGGTCGGGTCGAGCCGGCGGCTGTATCGCTCGGTCATCCACCGCCTGGCCTCGACCTCGGGGTCCGCGGATCCCCGCAGGTCGAGGTAGCTGAGGGCGTTCGGGTCGAATGGATCGAACGATTGCGAGGGCACACCGTCACGCTCGACGACGTGGACGAACGGAGACTGCAGTTCGCGCGCCGCACGGGTGGTCGCCTCGGTCAATGCACCGACGTCCACCGGCCCACGGACCTCGACATACAGCGCCACGTTCAAGGGGACGTCCGGATCGAGTTGCTGGGCGAACCAGAGCCCCTGCTGGGCACGCGAAAGAGGGAAGGCACTCACAAGCGCCACCCCCTTATCAGCGATGCACCGCATCGAGCCGTCACCCCGTCACCGAACCCCATCTATTTCTTTCGCCACCGGCTCCCGTGGCACGCCTTCCCGTTATCGGAAGAAGTGCGGGTTCTATTAGGGGCACAATACTTTGCCGAAGAGCTGTCCTCTACCTGAGGTCGGACGAGCATCGCACTTCACGCTACGCTCACCCCACCGACTAGACAGGAGCCGATCTGCATGGATGACAACGTCACGGGCACATCGGGAGACGAGATTCCTGACCCCCAGGACGCGACTCGCCCAGCAGACGCCCCCAGGCGTGTACGTAAGCGCACCACGGTGCGCAGCAAAGCCTACAAACGACGGCGCCGAATTATCGCTGGCGGCTCAGTTGCGGCCCTGGTCGTGGTGGCTTTCGGGGCCTGGCTCGGCTACACCGCCCGCGAGGCACAGGCAAATCTGACCGAGGCTCGGCAGCACGCGCAGCGCGCGAAAGACGCCCTACTGGACGGTAATCCAGTTGACGCGGAGCGTTCGTCGGCGGATGCGGACAAGTACGCGTCCCGTGCCTTCGACAACACCCACTCGATCCCGTGGAGCGTCGCGGCGGCCGTACCGTGGCTGGGAAGCCCGTTCGAAACGTCGCAGCAAATCTCGGCCGTCGTAAGGGGTCTCACGTCGGAGGTGCTCACACCGGCGGTAGCCGCAGGAACCTCCTTGGCCCCTAATGAGTTGATCGCCGCCGGCGGGAAGGTAAACCTGCAGCCGCTCCGGGATGCCGCCCCCGTACTCGGCGAGACAGCTGCTGCCGCTGAGCAATTGGATATCGAGGCACAGAATATCTCTGAGCCTGCGTACCTCGACGCTGTTATCGATGCCAGAACCCAACTTCAGGTACAAACCGAAGAATTGGCGAAACTTCTTGGTAATACCGCCATTGCCGCTGAAATCGCACCGGGCATGCTCGGTGCCGACGGCCCCCGCAGCTATTTCATGGCTTTCCAGACCAACGCTGAGGCTCGCGGTACCGGTGGCCTGCTGGGCGGATACGGCGTCGTTCGCGCGAACGACGGGGTGGCGCGGGTAGACAGCCTGGGCCGCAACTCCGACCTGCCGATGAATAGTCAACCGCTCGATCTAGGTCCGGAGTTCGCCGCCCAGTACGGACGTAGCCGCCCCACCACGGATTCGCGCAACAGCAATCTCAGCTCGCACTTCCCGTACGCCGCGCAGATCTGGAAATCGCTGTGGGCGCAGGATTCGGGTGAGCAGGTAGATGGTGCCATCGCCACCGACCCGGTAGCCCTGAGCTATGTTCTCGGCGCCATCGGACCTGTCACCATGCCGGACGGCGAGGTGATCAACGCCGACAACGTCGTCGAACTCACCGAATCCACCTCCTATGTCCGCTTCGCGAACGACAACAACGCGCGTAAGCAGTATCTGCAGACCGTCGCCGCGCGTGTAATCGACAAGATGACCGGCCAGATCACATCACCGCAGAAGTTGCTCGACGCTTTGGGCCGCGCTGTGAGTGAGCGACGCATCGCAGTGTGGAGCGCGCACGCGGACGAGCAGGCTGTACTGGCCGGCACCCCGCTCGGGCACACTGTTCCCGAAGACCCTGCCCCTTTCGCCGGCGTGGTGATCAACAACCAGGCGGGCGGCAAGCTCGACTACTACCTGACGCGCGAGATCGACTACACGGCGGAGAGCTGTGAGGGTGATACACGACGGTCCACGGTGACGGTGCGATTGACCAACACCGTGCCCTCTGCGGAATTTCCCGACTATGTGGCGGGCACCTTCATCAACACCCTCAACGTGCCTAAGGGCACGAATGTGTCTGCGTTGTCGCTTCTCGCCACCCAGGGCGCGCAGCTCCGGAATGTGACCATCGACGGGAAGCCGACGATGTTCCTCACCGGTAAGGAGTTGGGGCATCCGGTGTTCGACACGCTCGTCCCGATCCGTTTGGGCGCCACGACCGAGGTGAAGTACGAGCTGACGGAACCGACCGTGCCCGGTGAGGCTCGCGTGCCTGTCCAGCCGTTGGTGGATGATCCGCCGGTGACCGTCAACGTTCCCGTCTGCGGAGGTTGAGCGATCGATACGAAGCTGCGGCCCGCCACGCTGCTCGCCGTCATGGCGGGTGGCGCGGTGGGCGCCGCAACGCGTTATCAGGTGTGGCGCTGGTGGCCTGATGATATCGACGAGTTTCCGTTCACCACCTTCGCGATCAACGTGATGGGTTGCTTCGCCTTCGGACTGTTGTTCGGTGTCGTTCCGGCCAGCGCGCACGGCCCCATTGCGTTGGTTCGACCCTTCCTGCTTTTCGGTGTCATGAGCGGCTTCACCACGTTCAGCTTCTTCGCGGTGCAAGGCGTCACGCTCACGTCTCCCCGTGTGGGCGTGGTGTATCTCCTGGTCACGCCCTTGGCCGCGCTGGCTGCGGCAATGGCGGGTGCGCGCGTAGGGCGGTTGTCCCGGTGAACGTTTCAACTTCGGCTCACTTCGGATGGTGGGTAGCCGTGGGTGGTGCCTTGGGAGCGGTGCTGTATTACCTCGCCATTACCGTGGTCGGCCCGGCCGTAGAAGTACGTCGTCTCACCGTGGCACTCGCCATGTCCGTTTGCGCTGTCTTGGGCATCGTCGTTGCTTCCGGGCGTCAGGGTGACGGTTACGCCTTGGTGGGCGTTGGTCTTCTTGGTTCCGTCGTACCCTTCACCGCTGTGGTCGCGTCAGTGGTGGACCGGGCTCCGCAACAGCCGTGGCGTCGCAAGGCGATACTGGCGGCGTGGACAGTTCTGGCGGGTGTATCGATGGCGATTCTGGGTTACATTTTGGCGGACGTCAGCAGCATTGCATTCGAGAAGGTCCCAGGACGCCTTCGCTAGAACCACTCGGTCAGCATTCACCCTGAAGAACTGCCTTCGCAAAGCCCACCGTCTGGTAGAGATAGGTATATTCCCATTCGGCCAGGCTAAAGTCGTACCGGCGCGGCACGTCCCGCACCAGAATTCGCCCGTCGAAGCACTGGGAGAAGATATAGCGGGCCCGGGGTAGGTGGTAGCGCCAGCTGATCACCAGCACGCTCCTCCACCCATTCTGGACCGCCAGGTCGCGAGTCAAAATCGCCTCGCCGCGGGTAGTACTGGGCTCCGGTGGCAGGCATATCACGGTGAACTGTGGATCCGTGGTAGCACATAAGGCGGCCATTTGCTTATCGCCGGTCCAGTAAGCGTTGGACAGAACGACATTCTCGGATACGCCTTGCCGAGCGAGACTCATGGCGTACTGCTCACGCCCGTCGTGCTCACCGCCCAGTACGACGATGGCGTCAACGGATTCGACGTCGTCGACGCGCGCTTCGGTGTACACGAAGTAGCCGATTACTCCGACCCCCGCGACCGCAAGGACGAGGGCACACACCAGGCTTACCGCAAACCCTCTCCACCGTCGCACGGCTTCAGCCTAGGCCCTGACCTTTCAGCTCGCCGTGTGGAAGAAAGTGCCGGGATGCAACGGGAGTCGCTTCTCCCGGACGCTTTAAGGTGTGGCGCGTCCACGGTCCAAAAGCTGCAGAAGATACGAACCATAGCCGGACTTGAGCAGCGCCTCTGCCCGTTTACCCAATTCGTCATCGGAGATGAACCCTTGCCGCCACGCGACTTCTTCGGGCACGCCGATTTTCAGTCCTTGCCGTTGCTCTATGGTGCGCACGTAGTTCGACGCCTCGAGCAGCGAGTCGAAGGTCCCGGTGTCCAACCAGGCTGTCCCACGGGGGAGAACTTCGACGTTGAGACGCCCCTGCTCGAGGTAGGCGCGGTTCACATCCGTGATCTCGTACTCCCCTCGGTCCGACGGCCGAAGGTTCTTCGCGATGTCGACAACGTCGTTGTCATAGAAGTAGAGCCCCGGCACCGCGTAATTCGATTTGGGTGTTGCCGGCTTCTCTTCGAGCGACAGCGCATAGCCACGATCATCAAACTGGACCACTCCATACGCGGAGGGATCGGCCACCCAGTAGGCAAAGATCGAGCCACCGTCCAACTGGTCGAACCGGTCGAGCTGTTGTCCGAGCCCATACCCATAGAAGATGTTGTCTCCGAGGACCAGCGCCGCCGGACCATGGCCGATATGCTGCTCACCCAGCACAAAGGCCTGCGCAAGTCCGTTGGGGTCTTTCTGAATGGTGTAGCTGAGATTGACACCGAACTGGGAGCCGTCGCCCAAGAGCCGCTGGAACTGTTCTGCGTCGTGAGGGGTGGTGATGATGAGGATGTCGCGGATGCCGGCCAGCATCAGTGTGCTGAGCGGGTAGTAGATCATCGGCTTGTCGTATACGGGCACCAATTGCTTGCTGACGCCGATGGTGATCGGGTGAAGGCGAGTACCTGATCCGCCTGCAAGGATGATGCCTCTCATTCGGGACTCATTTGGAGCACCGGAGGCGCTTCCCGAGTTGCCCAGTTCGTTAAGCGAGACCACCGACCCACTCCTTCACCTCGTCGTAGCTGGGCAGCATGCCTGCTTGTACAGCCTCGTGCAGCGACGGGGCGGCAGCGTCCTTGTCTGATAGCGTGAATTTCATTGGCTCACCTGCCCGTGTCTTCATAGGCCACTCGATCCCGACCTCTGGATCCAGCGGGTGGATACCGTGCTCTGCGCCCGGCGTGTACCCCGTGGAGCACAGGTAGACCACGGTCGAGTTGTCCTCGAGCGAAAGAAATGCATGGCCTAGTCCCTCGGACAAGTAGATCGCGCGCCGGTCGACATCATCGAGCAGCACCGAGTCCCACGTGCCGAAGGTCGGTGATCCGATTCGTATGTCGACGACGACGTCGAGTACGGCGCCTCGCACACAGGTCACGTACTTCGCCTGTCCGGGCGGCACATCCGCGAAGTGAATTCCTCTCAGGACCCCGGCGGCCGACACCGAACAGTTTGCCTGGGCCAGGTTGAGGGAATGCCCGACACTATCCTCGAAAATCGACCCTTTGAACCACTCGAGGAAAGCACCTCTGGCGTCCCCGAACTGCTCCGGAGTGATCTCCCACGAGCCCGGTACCTGCAACTGTCGTATCTTCACCTTCACGCCCCCTGTGCCGCGTAGCGAACCTCGACATCGTGCTTCTCTGTTTCCCACCATGTGGGGTTGTTTCGGTACCACTCGATAGTGGCCTGCAGGCCCTGCCGAAAATCGGTGTACCGCGGTTCCCAACCCAACTCGGTGCGCAACGTGGACGAGTCGATGGCATACCTCAGGTCATGCCCGGCTCTGTCGGTGACGTGATCGAAGTCATCGGGGTCTTTGCCCATCAACTCCAGAATCATCCGAACAACTGACAGATTGTCGAGTTCGCCGTCCGCACCGATGAGGTAGGTGCGGCCGATCTCCCCTGCCTCGAGGATGCGCCACACTCCCGAATTGTGGTCGTCAACGTGGATCCAGTCGCGCACGTTCTTACCGGCACCGTAGAGCTTGGGCCGCACACCGTTCAGGATGTTGGTGATTTGCCGCGGAATGAACTTCTCCACGTGTTGGTACGGCCCGTAGTTGTTCGAACAGTTCGACAATGTCGCCCGCACACCGAAAGATCGCACCCACGCCCGGACGAGCAGGTCCGACGCGGCCTTTGTGGACGAATAGGGACTGGATGGGTTGTAGGGGGTCTGCTCCGTGAACTTGGCTGGATCGTCCAACGCGAGGTCGCCGTACACCTCGTCTGTCGAAATGTGGTGGTAGCGAACGTCGTGCTTCCGCACCGCTTGAAGCAGGGAGTAGGTGCCGCTCACGTTCGTCTGAAGGAATGGCCATGGATCCGCGAGCGAGTTGTCGTTGTGCGACTCGGCCGCGAAGTGGACAACTGCGTCCGACTCCGTAACCAGCGCGTCGACCAAGCCGACATCGGTGATATCGCCTTCGACGAAGTCGATCGATTCTCGTACCGCCGACAGCGACGAGAGAGAACCTGCGTATGTGAGCGCATCCAGCACGGTGACCTTGACGTCCGGGCGATCTCGCACAGTCGCGTTAACAAAATTCGATCCGATGAAGCCGGCGCCGCCGGTGACGACAATCCGCATAGAGTCCCCTCGAAGTTCGAATGCGATACACGCCAGCTAAGCTCAGCGCTGCGATGCTGCCGAGACGAATCCACGGGCTGGAAGCGAGTTTACGCCATGAACTTGATGGACGCGCGCCCACGGGGTGGGTTCAGTCGGGCGTAGGTGGAATCGCCGTAATAAGATGCTGTGCGTCCCGCCAACCGCTTTGCGACACCGGAAGTCCGCGGATGACCGCGCACGGATTACGAACCGACCAAAGGACAACCTTCGTGGGCAAATCAGTTGCGATAATCGGAACTCGTGGCTACCCCAGCTTTTATGGCGGATTTGAGACGCTGGTGCGACAACTGGCTCCCTATTTGGCAGACCAGGGGTGGGACGTGACCGTCTACGGCCGAGATGGTTCTACGAAAAAAGACACGCCAGATCATGATCCCCGGGTACACGCAATCGTCACCAGGGGCGTGGAAAGTAAATCGCTCAGCACTCTTTCATATGGTCTGACGTCATCAGTGCATGCGGCTCGACATCGCCCCGACGTGGCACTGGTCATGAATGTTGCGAATGGGTACTGGCTTCCCCTCCTCAGGGCAAGAGGCATTCCCACGGTCGTGAACGTAGACGGGATCGAGTGGGAACGCGCTAAGTGGGGTAAGCAAGCGAAGGCGGTGTTTCGCGGCGGAGCGAGGCTGACCGCCAAGTTCGGTGACAATCTGGTGTACGACTCCCAAGAAATCGCTCGGAGATGGGCGGCAGGGTTCAAGCGCGATGGCATATTCATCCCGTACGGCGGCACCGACCCGGGTCCTCTTGAACCTGTCCCCGAGTTAGCAGGGCGCCCATATGCGCTCATGGTTGCACGGTTTGTGCCTGAAAATACGGTTGTCGAGTTCTTCGACGCCGCCGAACACCTCAGCGAGCGATGGGACATAGCCATCGTGGGCTCATCCGGATACGGCGGTGACCTTGACGATCGGGTCGCCAATCTCGCCGCGAGGAATGAACGGATCCACTGGTTCGGACATGTTAGCGATGACCAGCGTCTGTTTTCGCTTTGGCAACATTCAGGCGCATACTTTCATGGACATAGTGTTGGTGGCACGAATCCGGCACTAGTCCAAGCTATGGCCTGCGGTGCGCCTATTGTCGCACGCGATACTGTCTTCAATCGCGAGGTTCTTGCAGGCTCGGCGATTTTCGCACAACCGCACTCAGCAGATATCGCCGAAAAGATCGACCAGCTGCTGGCTAATCGCTCGCTACAGCAGGAACTAAGTACCGCCGCTAGGCACCGCGGTGAGACTCACTATTCATGGCGTAACGTCTGCAGCACTTACGAAACTACGCTTCTCGACGTGACCGGAACCAAATCTTCGGTGCCACGCAGCAATAATAATCGCGAGTGAAGAGAATTCCGTGGGGTCTGCCCCGGTGCATCGCCGCCTTTCCGCGTGGCCGGACGGCGTGATGTGAGCAGACGCCGTGCCTTGGGAGCATCTAATCAACAATGAGGGCACAACATCGAAACACGTAGCCAACTACCGACCTAAAAATAAACGTTGGTCGCAAGTCGACAAAACATCCGATGCTTTTCTCGTGTAGCTCCTGACACTAGGACTACTTCCCAAACGATCCGGTACTCGGCTTGCCATGTTCGAAGTTATTTTGAGACTCTCAATGCTGTCACTAGAATAACAACCCGCACGAACTCGGATTACGCGCCGCCGCGAGTAACGGACAACTTTTTGATCAATCTAGCGGGTACGCCGGCGTAAATCGCGTCGGACTCAATATTGCCACGCACGACGGCACCAGCAGCGATCACTACACCGTTTCCAATTCTCGCTCCAGGAAGGATGGTGGCGCGTGCTCCGATCCAAACCCCATCACCGACAATTATCTCCTCCGCGTAAGGTTGCCCCGCCCGACGCTGACTCCCATTCAATTCATGACTGCTCGTCACAAATAAGACCCCCATACCGATATCACAGTTCGAACCAATCACAACCCTCGCAGTGGTATTAAACATACAATTATAGTTCACGAAGGTACCGTCGCCAATTGAAATCCGAGCACTCCCAAACCAAACACTCGGCGAGATTGAACACCTCCCGACGTTCATGCCATACGCACGCATGACGTACGGGCGAAGAGGCTTTGGGAAGAAACTTGATGAGACTAGAGAATTTAGAACAAGATCCCGCCAGAGCCCTGGCCATAAAATCCTCAGAATCGACATTATGCGTTTACGCAATTGCAATCCCATTCGGCGTAAACCTCGCTTTCTTCACGTGAAGTCTAACTCCGGTGGACAAAATCACCATCGATCGCACAAAAGACCACCAAATGAGTGAAGGTTTTCGAGCTACCAAGCGCCTGCCGCGGAACAACTCAGTCTGCGCTTAATATCGTCTTTTGCGAATTCGAATCAACGTTACTTTTTTCTAGCGCTTAACGCAGAGTGGAGATTACGCTCCGAACGTCGCCGACTTTAGGAATGAGCGCGCTTAACCGCACTCTTAGGGCACATATAACGACAGTCAGCAGCACGACGTAGCCTAAAGCTGATGCCATAGATGCTCCGACGGCACCAAAACGAGGGGCTAACGCATAAAGCGCGATTAGCCCGGTGACGAGTGACATCAACTGAGCAGCAGTCATAAGTGACCCCTTTCCCTGAGCAGCTAGCACCATGGAGCCCACATAAGCAGTTGTCATCGCGACGGAACCAAACTGACTCACCAAAACGGCGGGAATAGAGGCACTGAAGTCCTGGCCGAACACAAGCGGAACCAAAAATGGTGCGACGGCGCATAGGGCCAATGAGAATGCTGCGGATGCAACGAAGCCAGCACGTAGTGCGAAACTGGATACCGAGTTCAACAGATCGCTACTCGCGCGCGCAGTAGTGTTGAAGAAGTGGGCCCCTAGAGCGTGCCCAATGCTCAGTGGGATAGCGCTGATCGTCACCGCGACAGAGTATAAACCAGCACCATATGCACCGATCAGCGGAAGAATCAGGAGCTGGTCAAATCGGTTGGATGCGGCTTCAGCAATTGCACTTCCCGAATAACGCACACCACCCCGCAGCACCGACCGTCGATTCCGCCGGCTGCCTCGTAATGAGGCCCGGCAAAGCCATAAACCGAGAAAAAACGTGGCCACCGTTCCTGCAAGGTTGGCAGAGAGCACGAAAGCAACTGAGATTCTATTCACGACCATGGCTGCGAATATGAGAATTACATACACTAAAGGCTGACACAGTTGCATTACGGCCACACCACGATAGCTTTCTCGCGCGATCAACACACTTTGGTCGCATAGCCAACTCACCGTCAGCGGCGCCGCCAGCACTCCTACGGCAGCAACAAGAAGTACAGACTGAGGCATTGAAGCGAATATGAAGTAGCATAGCAATGCCGAGATGAAACCTGCCGGAATAAAAAGCACTAAACATATGTCGCGAGCGGCACGAATGATCGGACCATCATTGCCCTTGACCGACGCCCTTCTTATTTCGAGCGGTACGCCGAGAGAAATAATGATAGGCACTAGCGCGAAGGCCGCCAAAGCTGTAGCTGTTTCACCCCGCCCCGCAGGCCCAATTGCGCGTGCGATAATCGGAGCGCTCAGCAAGGTCAGGACAGTGGCTCCAACCCTACTTATCGCTATGAGTGACACTGAATTAGAACCATAGATAGTCCTAAGCTTATTAACTCCGGCAGAAGCGGGACTCACGATCGTCGCTTCCAACGGCGGAGGCTAATCGACCTTTTTGCAGTACCCGCCATTGCTCGCAGGTTCTGCTGCGGTCGCCCCATTGCAAGGCGAGTCAGACCGAAACCCCGGTAGACCGGCACCCGTTTTCCGCTCACCAAACGCCCCAGTAAACGGCCCACTAGGGTTACCTTTCGTTCCACCTGCAGAGGTTGAATCTTAGCAACCGAATCCAGATCTATTCCAGCAATTACCACCACACCCTGCGATGCCGCCGCTGTTAGCAGTTCGTGTCCTCGTAATGTTCGCGCGAGAATCACGGAATTTCCGTCCGCGTTATCAAACTTGGGGTACCCGTTCGCATCCGCGTACCAATAGTCACCGACTGCTATATCACTGTCGCCGCCAGTTCCATCTACGCAAAGCTTGCACCTCCATTGAATATCCCTGCCAATGTGATGGCCCCAGGATTCGTCGTACGACATTTTGAAGGCATCCCCCGATGCGGTCGTGACCGTGAAGTCTCCCGGCCATCCGTTCCCGCGATACCTAACGTCACTGACACCTTCCGGGTCCTCCGCCATCAGTGCCACCAACTTCTCCGTACCGTTCTGACTCGGAGTTCCTGCACAGAAAAATGAGAGCAAGAGTGGGGATTCAGATCTCTCCAAACCCAACTCCGAGCTGAGACGGGCGGCCGCGGAAACCTCGCATGGTTTTCCAACTAGGACGGAAGACTCTGAATACGGGTCGTAAGCCACCATATTCGATACTGGAGCGTAGCGAGAACCTGAGGCGATAGTGAAGTCATCGCTCGCAGTTAGCACAACTGGGCGAGTAAGCTTCGGATCTTTCGAATCTGCCGCACTCGCAGTCACACTCGCGCGCCGTCCACTTGTAACCAACCAGGAGCTTAAGGCGGTCAGCACACCACCACTGCTGCCCGAGTAGCGAGTTTCCTCGTCAGACGCCCAACCCTGCCAAGCAGAGACGTAACTTCCAAAAATTGGGTGATACTCACGCCCATCCCGACGCGGCGCAACGATTCGAACTCCCGGGCATACAGCCTTGAAGAACTCAGCCTCACGGCGACTCGATTGGACGGTGGCCTTCACATCGTTCGCCACAACGGGCCTTCGGTAGCCGTCATCGCCGAGCGTCATCGTGATACGGCTTGACACAAGCGCGCAACCACCGCATCCCGTACAGTTGTCATTCCGCACAACGCGATCGACCGACCGTTGCAAGCCATCCCGCACGTTAGTCCTCCCATACAGCGATTTGTGTGCGTACCGAAGCGATCGAGGCCGCGGGCTCGAAAGAACTGCAATCATGCTCATATTCGACGCCACCACAGCGGGGCCACGTGCCGGAATATTACTGAAATGGCATATGATAACCAAGTTCGTACGCTAGATCGCTCTGCCGACCGCCGATAGGTCGGGCAGGAACGCCACCGACCATCACGAATGGTTCCACATCGCGCGTTACAACCGCACCTGCGGCAACAACTGCTCCTTCGCCGACGCGAACACCAGGCAAGATTGTCGACCTCGTTGCGATGTATGCGCGATCGCCTACGACGACCTCACCGCCCTTCGTCCCGAAATCAGGCGCATTCGGGTCATGCTCGAGAGTGTAAATTTGCACATGCCCACCGATATTGACGTTCGACCCGATTTTGATGCCTCTTCGTCCGTCTAGAAAACAGTCGTTGCCTACGATAGAATTCGACCCAATTTCAACTCCTTCAGGCGCAAAGAACACCGTCCGCCAATGTACGGATGCGCCCTCGGCAATCTTCACCCCAAATATATAGCGATACATCAAGAGCCGAAACCTATGATTTGGAATTCGTCCGGTGATGAAAGCGACATACAGGCGGAATCCCCTCACAATATCGACCATCCGCCTAAGTATCGTCATTTCACACCCTCAACGCTCAGATGACTCTCTATCCGATTGAACCGATTGCGGGCTTTCTCCCTAATTAGATCGACCTCGCTTCTTCCTGCAATGAGCTCGTCGAGAACTACCAGCGTGTTGTCTACGATTGTCGGGTCAAGGGACCGAAGATCGTGGAGGTGTGGCCAACCGAGATCGCTCAACAGTGGTTCGAACTTCCTTGAGTATGCCCATGCAACTGCTGGAACGCCGGTCGACAGGGCGTTCAACGCCGCGTGCATTCGAGAGGCAACCACAACCTTCGCCCCAGCCAAGACACTTCTCGCAGTATTGAGGCAGTCGGGCCAAATTACCTCGACGTCGCCCTTCAACTCCCCCCGCAGGCCCTCGACAGCGTGAAGATCGTTATCAGCAGATGGAGAATCAATGACGTGAGCAAGAAGCGCCAAACCGCGGCCTTGCGACTGCACGGCATCCGCGAAGCGATAAGTCGATTCCCTATAGAACTTCCAATCCACGTGAGGATTCTTATTCCAAAGGAGGCCGGACACGTTCAGCACCACATCGAGACTCGGTCCCATTTCGGGCTGGTCAAGCAGAAATACGACATCAGACCCTAGGGCAATCTTACCTTCGTAGATGCTCGATGCGCGTTCTGCGCTAGTCGAATCCCGCGCAATGACCGCCGATGCGCCCCGTACGGATTCACGCGCCAGTACGCGCGAAATCCAGTGCTGAAATGGACCTACCGTTTGCGGTCCCATTATGAATGGGACACCTACGTTGGAAATCAGCTTGCGCAACGCGCTCATCTCAGCCAAGCGCCGGATGCCGTAAAGATCTGCGAAGCTATCGCCCGCTCCGGTATCGATCACCAAATCGAACTGTGCTAACCAACGGCGAAGTTCGGGATTAGCGCCGACGAGCGCCGATCCGATCGTTCGCGCGCCCAGCCTGAGGCGACGGTCCTCCTCGTGTCCGTAACTCCGGAACACAATCTCAGCACCGGGCGCAATTACGTTAGCTAGGCAGCGGGTCCCCTCCGCGAGTGCTTGGACTCCTAAGTTCGAGCTATATTGGTCAGCCCAAAGAATCAAGACTTTTTGCACGCTATCTTTCGACATTTTCCTCACCTCCCATCAAGCATAAAATCTGATCAGACGAGCCTATGCGAATCGGGGCCCGGAGAGTGCCTGCGGCATACCCAACTGTTCTTCTCTTTCCCACTCAAGTCTTCATTACCCCCCCGGCATCGAAGGAAGTTTGCGAGGCGGAAAAGTGCAACCACCGTGGTCCACGCAAGTAGGGTCGCGATAAGTAGTGGTCACGTGCGATGGAGTGTTTTCGGTCCCGAAGCCGGCGCCTTATACGGATAAAGGTGGCTTTTGCGTGTAAAATTCTCATCTAATTCTATCCCCACCCACGGCCACATCCATTAATTTCGACCAACCGGCGTCCGAAGTGTTCCGAGCTCTCTCCGCAAGGCGCTCAAGCTCGCCGGAAGTAGTGTGCTGAACTCGTAGGACAGCTGCGGGCCAATCTCCCTCGGTGTCTACAATACCTGGCCAATCAATTCCATATAAACCTTCAATATGCTCGTGGCGGGGAGCGACAATCGGTACACCAGCTTCTAAACACCTTACGGCTACCCCACTCTGAAAGAAGTGGGAATATGGAATGACAACGCAGTTTGCTGTACGTACAAGTCTATCGAATTCGTCCTCCAAAACGAATACCCCAGACACTTCCCAACCGGGCACGGCTGGCCACTTACTCCCATGAATCTCCAGCTTGAATAGTCGCATCGAAGATGAATCGGCTATCTGGTTCAGGGGGTTCAAAGTGCGCGCGGCCTTAAACTGCCCCATGACACGGATTGCGGCTAGTTCCGATCGGTTGGCACTCGATGTGACCGATCTGGCGCTAGCAATTGGATGGCTTGCGACAATACTATCCACCCCGGTCTGTTCTCGAAGCGCATGCCCCGCTAGCTCAGTGTGGCAGACAGGTACGATATTGAAACGAGCAACAATACTGTGGAACAGTTTCTTTGCGAGCCATGAATGCCCGATCTGCCGTCGCAGCGGAAGTGGATCATGCACGAGACATATGACTGTGTTACGTCGCGCTGCTAAAATCCATGAAAGAACATCGAAGTAGCCGAAGAGTGGCCAGGTTACAAGTATCGTAGCCGCTCTGTATCTCCGCCCCATGACGGAGCGGCCAGCCAAGATGCGCATGGCCGACAGAATTTTGTGCGCCACGCTTTGGTTGCCGTCACCGGGCTCAAGATAAAGCTCAATCCGGCGTTCCGTTTGGGCTCTGCCGATTGTTTCGACGAGCTCAGTCTGATATCGGGAGAGTGTTGAGGGAAGCGGGTTGACCACAACAATGGCTTGAGCCTCATCACGCACTTGGCCTACACCTCCCTTAGCGAGGCTAGATCCAAGTTGAGTTCTCCGGTCAAGCCATCGATCAACCCTCGCACCCTCGCCTCGATAACCTTGATTCTCCAATGTGGGATATCCCGGATGAAGATTTTCGCTAGTGCCGCGGCGGCTGCCAGAGATGCAGGAACCCATTTGCCGCGCTTTCGCCAAAACAAAATCTGATTCCTTATTTGAAAGTATATCGGCGTCGTAGCGGTCTCTTGCGAGGCGCGCGCTGTATCTACGCATCCAATCGTTCCTTGAGTCCGCAATCGAGCAGACACATCGACGTCCTCCCAATAGAGGAAATAGTCCTCATCGAATCCGCGAATATCGCGGAACTTCGCAGTATCGACCAGGAGGCACGCGCCATCAATCCATTGCACTTCCGGTTGCGATCGATCGTCTAGAATATGTTTGACGCCGCCCCACCGTGTAAATACGCCCCCCCTCGACCAGACCTTACCGGTCGTCCCGCGCTTCAGTACGGGGCCGACGAGCGAGTGTTTTCCGGCGGACATCCCCCGGGTAAGGTTCCTCAGGCAATTGGGATCAAGGACTACCTCGTGGGTGAGAAAGAGCGTTAACGGCGTTGAATCACCGATTGCCTTAGCACCGGCGTTCATACCCCCGGCGTAACCCCGATTTTCGTCGAGTTCTAGAACCGTTAAGTCGCGCCTTCTTGAGGCGACTGTCGCAAGGACACCATCTTTGGACGCATTGTCAACTACAATGACGTTCGATGGAGGGTGAGTCTGATTCATTAGCGCATCGATTGTGTCGGCTACCGAAGAACCTAGTTTGTAGTACAGGACAACCGCTGAGTAATTGTGACTGGAATCGCTACCCCGTTCGGCAGCAATACGACTCGGCACTTCTTCCGCACTAGTATCAGACATTCGATTCGCTCCAACCTGTGCCCGAGCCTTCTGTAACTGCATGGCGACGAGCCGTGCTCTGACTACCACCTTCAGTAGGCACCATCACCCGCCACCACCGCCTTCAGCGTCTTCGCGATGATCAACACGTCCCCGGTCATCGACCAGTTCTCGACATACGAAAGGTCCAGTCTCACGGTCTCTTCCCAAGACAGGTCCGACCGACCACTCACCTGCCACAGCCCTGTGATGCCGGGTTTGACCAGTAGCCGACGCCGGACAGTTCCATCGTATGCCTCCACCTCCCGGCGGAGAGGTGGACGGGGGCCGACCACACTCATCTCCCGGCGGAGAACGTTGATGAATTGCGGCAGTTCATCAATGCTGAACTTCCGCATGATCCGACCGACCTTAGTGACTCTCGGATCCTCGCGCATCTTGAACAGAACGCCGGCGCCCTCGTTCGACTTCATCAGTGAAGCAACCTGCTTGTCGGCGTCCACCACCATGCTTCGAAACTTGAACATCGGGAACGGTCTGCCGTCCAACCCCATTCGCTCAGACTTGTAGAACACGGGACCCTTGCTCGTCACTTTGATCGCGACCGCAACGGCGAGCATCAGCGGGCTGATCGCGATCAGCGCCAAGCTCGCGAAGACGAAGTCGAATCCGGTCTTCATGAACTTCTGGGCCCCGTGGTACTGAGGCTTCTCCACATGTATCAAGGGAAGGCCGGCCACCGGCCGCATTGACAGACGCGGACCGGCAACATCCATCATCCCGGGGGCTACCACCAAATCGACATGGTGAGGCTCCAGCGCCCAGGCCAGCGCGCGCATCCCGTCGTGACCAAGATGCTCGGTGGCCGTGACTGCCACGGTGTCGGCACCGCAGAACTTCAGTGCGCTCAACACGTGCCGTTCGTCCCCGAGCACCGGGATTTCGCGTCCACCGACCACAATGCTCTGCCCACACTCGACGCCCCGGCCGGGTGTGCAGACCCCGACAACACGGTATCCATCGGCGGTACCACGCGAAAAGGACTCCGCGAGGCTTCGGACCGCTCGCTCGCCGCCGACCACCAGCACGGAGGTTTGGAACTCGCCCTGCGCACGCTTGCGCGCGATTACACGACGCCAGCACCACCGGCTGATGACAAGGCCCGCCAATCCGACTGGAAAGGCGATGCCGAGGTACAGACGCGCCAAGTCGACTCTGAACAGCAGAGATACGATCGCGATCAAACCGAAGAGACGAATCGTCGAGGAGAAAATTCGTCGGTACTCCTCCGGGCCACTCCCGATCACACGTATTGTGCGGGTTCGAAAGATCACCAAGGTGGCGAGCCACATCATGATCAGTGCCGCGGAGATGAACGAGTAGCTGAGATCCGGGATCGAACTCGACGACGCCAGAACCTCACGGTCTCCGAACCGAACCCACTGCGCGAGCGCAACGGCCGCGATCACGATCAGGGTGTCCGAAATCCTCAGTCGTCGAATGTAGGCTGCCTGCCAGTCCCTGCGACTGCCGACCCTTCCGGCCCCTGGCGCAGTCGCCGAACCCTCCACACCCACTGCGGGGCTGAGGGGCACATTGAATGCCGTAACCATCGCACACCTTCCACCTGAAGCCGTTACGCGCGTCGGCAGCCCGTATGACTTGTGATGTGTGACGGAAAAAGAGAAACCGTCCCCCCGGATTGCTGCCGTCTAAATGATCGCACCCATGGGCCGTCCGTTACCTATCGAGCGCGGACTGCGCCCAGATCGGCCCGGCAATGCAATCCTGCAGAAAAGTGCTGGTCAACTCAATTCGGTTATCGCGAGCCGCGCCAGAATCGCACTGCATCGCTGTGAATTGTGAGGCGAATCACAAGCGGCAAGGGAACTTTCGCGCTCGCTACGTCCCGCCTACTCGCGAGTAAGGGTCTAAAGGCCCTTGACTCCAGACATATTGGGGGGATTCCTGGACCGTCGTCCAAGAACGCGGAAGAGATACCCGCCGACGGAGCGCGGCACATGTAGCCGGGATTGAGCTTAGTCCGCCCTTCCTTTGTACACGCGGACAATGGAACGCAGCAGCGATTGCGGGCGACGAACGGGATGCCGCTGCCAATCCGGCGTCAATGTTTGTGTTTTCGCGTCTCAGATAGTTCACCGCCGCGTTAAACGTTCGAAACCGTATCCCCCTTCACGTTCTGCGACCGTGAACAGGTTCTTATTTTGTTTGCGATCGACGAGGAGCCGCAGCCGCAGACTGGACCGAGCGCATTGGCGCGCTGGACCATGCGGACTGGCGGGTGGGCTACGGTCGGCTTCGCTTGGGGCCAGTGGAGTCGTGAGGACGACGGCGGAGGGCCGGGCGTCCGACGGCTTCGCCGTCCGTCGAGTCAGAGTTTCCACAGGATATGCACAGGCGCGAGGTCTTTAACGAGCGTCCAACCGCGGGCATACTCGAAGGGTGTGGTGGTGGATTCTAGGGGCTGCGGTGCTGCTGTGGGTGGTTTTGTCGGTACCGCTCGCGATAATGCTCGGCCGAGCGGCCCGGCTGAAGGATGTGCGGGAGCAACCGGCCCCCGCTGAGCGATGACCACCGACACGATCCACCAGACCAGACGGTGGCATGACACACCACCTGCTTCTCACGAGCCAGGCCAGTCAAGCTGGAAACAACCCGTCGTTGGGCTCCTATGCCCCTTCGTGACGGGTACGGGCAAGCGGGCCCTCGACGGCCTGGTCGCTGAACGCTCGCGCGCGAGCGGTGAGCTTCCAGATGCGACTGGTCTCATGGACGCCGACACAAGGAACGCCGGCCTCCTGCGCACGTTGCAGCATCGCGGAATCCTTCGCAGACCCGACCCCATCCATGACGTCGACCGTCGCGATTACACAGAGGACGTCCCGCCTAAGTTCCCGTATCGGTTTCAAACCGTTGGCCGTAACCCACTGCCGTAGCTTCGCCCACTGGGTAACTTCGAGATAACTCGTCGGGTTTCCGACGAACAGAACCAATCGAGATCGTCGGGCCCGTGCCACCTCTATCCGGGAAACAGTAGTCATGGTGAGGTTCCTTTCGACGAGCAAGCTCCACGGCGCAGCAGAGGGATGGGTATGCCGCCAACACATACGTCGTCGTTGACGGCGTGCGTTAACCGGAATCAAGCCCCATGCTGGAGTGCTCGGCTTGTCGTCGAATCAACCGAAG
Source organism: Rhodococcus oxybenzonivorans (assembly GCF_003130705.1). Taxonomy (NCBI): domain Bacteria; kingdom Bacillati; phylum Actinomycetota; class Actinomycetes; order Mycobacteriales; family Nocardiaceae; genus Rhodococcus; species Rhodococcus oxybenzonivorans. The sequence goes on from NZ_CP021354.1 coordinate 5,217,493, forward strand.
ACCACCAGGCCACTCGATCGTCTTGGGGTAGCTCACGCTCATCCTTCAGCCGCGCCGCCGAACCGAACAGAACGGCAAGCGGTATCGCCCCGAGTCCCCATATCACGACTATTCCTATGACCCACCACATGCCGTCCAGTATGCCGATAAACATACGTCCGGTCTGTTTTTTTGCCAAAACGAGACTTACTACCTAGTTAGGTCTCGTTTTGTTACAAACGGCGGATTGTGGCCGTCATAAGAATTGATGGAACCGAACAGAGGATGATCTCCGCGGGCCGGTGGCACGATCGATGTCGTGACCGAAAATCGTCCTGACAGAACTGCTCCGAAGCGGACTCGACTACAGCGGGTACGGATCGCCTGGCGGAAGAACCTCGACTCCAGCGAGCAGCCCGCCGTCGTGGCGTGGACCGCGTCAACCCTGACTTTCGGTGAGGTACGTGCGTTGACCCATGGATCAAGGACGGGCATGGGCCAGCAGCGGTGGATCGCAGTCGGTGGGCGCCATTTTCACCATTACAATCTCGGGATCTGCGCACTGGCGGGTGTGGGGGCCGTTGCGGTACGCGGCTCCGAGAAGCAGCGGCGGTATCCGACCGCCCCGCTGCCGTACGGCGCCGGACTCGCGTTCACTGTTCGACGAGCTGGCGTTGCTACTCGACCTGGAAGACGTGTACTGGGCCAAGGAGGGACGTACCAGTGTCGACGCGGCAGTGATCATCATCGGGCTCGGTGGACTGATGACGGCAGGACTGGAGTTCTGGCCCGCCGCCCAGCGCGCGATGACAACGCCGTAATCCATGTGTCACCCGAAACCTGAACTGGGGCCCACACCGCGTGAGCCCCAGTTCAGAAAGGTGCGGACTTATGCGCCGCTGGATCCAGCTTCTGAACCGAAGGTGAGGAACTGCGCGAGGAAGGTGACCAGTTCCGTGAGGCTGCCGAAAGCTGAAGACATGTTTGCTCCTGTCGAGGCGTTTAGGGGGAGAACTCTCGATCTGCACCCTGTCGGGCACTCGTTCTTTCTACACGACCGGCCGGACTTTGCAACCGCAACGGCCAAGTGCCGCAGTAGAACACGTGACAATCTACTCAGAGATCGAAGCCCTCGCGCACCAGAATCGGGTTGACTGACGAGTCGATGAGCGGAGAACCTACCCGAAAAGAGAACTGCATCCGCTTACGCTGCTCGTACGACTGTTGGGATGGCGGGAATTGGGGCCTTTAATCGATCTTTCGGTATGTTATTGCGCTGCACGATACATTTCTCGCAGGTGAGTCGGGTTCCATCACTCGCCGCCTCGTACCTCCACCGGGTTGCTCGTGTCGTAGGGGCTCAACACAACTTGATGGCGGGCGGTCGAGTCAGTCGACCGACACAACCGGCGAGTAGTAACCGGGCGGTCGATATTGCACCCATCCCCTTCTTCCTGCGGGGGCTGAGATTTCGAGGGGAAGTCCGTGGCAACCATTACCCGCTCCACTTCGGCGCGCAAGAAGCGGGTCAGGAGACTTGCCGGCAACAAGCGGCTCGACATCCAAGGATTGCGCGCGGTCGCAGTAATCCTCGTCGTCTTGGACCACCTTTTCGGATGGCCGCGCGGAGGATTCATCGGAGTCGACGCATTCTTCGTGATCTCCGGCTTCCTTATTACTGGGATTCTGGTACGCGAAGGCGAAAAGTCGGGGTCATTGTCAATCAGCAACTTCTACAGGCGCCGAATACGCAGGATCTTCCCTGTCGCGTTCTTGGTCCTCGGAGTTGTCGTCACTACCTCGTACCTCCTTATGCTCACAAGCCGATTCCAATCGGTCGCATCTGACGCATGGTGGTCGCTGGTGTTCTTGGTGAACTGACATTTGGCTGCTGCGGGCACCGACTATTTCCAGTCGGCGCTTCCACCATCCCCGCTGCAGCACTACTGGTCCTTAGCGGTCGAAGAACAGTTCTATGTCGTGTGGCCAGTGCTAATCGTTAGCATCATCTGGGCACGCAAGAGGTGGGGCGTCAGCTTCTCGCTGCCGATGATCGTGTTGTCCGTCGCCGTAGCTGTCACAGCGGGAACGTTTGTGTTTGCGATGTATCAATCGCAGGCGGCCCCCACCATCGCCTACTTCTCAACATTTACCCGCGCATGGGAACTCGGAGTTGGCGCCATTCTAGCCGCCCTATCCACACGGCTCGCCCATATGCGGCTGGCCATCAGGCAAGCACTTGGCTTCGGCGGACTCGCGGGCATCGTCATTTCGGCTTTCGCAATCGGCCCGGAGTCGACCTTCCCCGCACCACTAGGCGCACTCCCCGTGATCGCTACGGCAAAGGCACTTGTGCGGGCGGGCCTCGTCGCGCTCGATTTTGCAGTAGCGGAACCGGTCGACAAGCTTCAGCGCACCTGATTGGAGCAGCGGGGATTGGAGAAACACCTTAGTGGTCGGTGCCGTTTCGCTGCGGGAATCTTGACCGTCTCGCTGACAACAGACTTGGGCACGATCGACAACAGGCGAGGTCGCAGGATTGGCCGGGCAGAACTGCTTATGGCATCAAGGGTCTCCTCCGACTAGGAACTGAGTCATCGAGCAGCGGAAATGGACGGCGAATGACAGAAAGGTCGATGGCAAAAACGGCACACCAAACTTCGGTTACGGCGGAAACGGAGACGAAGTCGCCCAGGGCTCACTTGCCGCCAGTCGCATTACCATGTAGGGATGCGTGCTTCAGTTCCTCATCGCAGACGTGCCTGCGGTCACTCCATCTACGCTCTCGACCTGCCGATGTAACGTGGCCTTGGTACTGGTCGACGAATTCGACGGTGGTCACACGATCCCGCTGCCGCGAGATGAGTAGTCCGACAAGCGCCCCGAGCGCGCTCCCGACGAGCGCCGATGTCGGCGAGTCCAACGGCAAGGGTGCCACCCAACAGATCGCCAGTAGTCCGCCTAGAGACGCTGCGAGCGCCACCGCAACCGGATTCTTTGACCAGACGGTTCCCTTCACGACCGGAACCAACGTGGCAAGCAAGAACAGGAGCAGGCCAACCACGCCTGTCTTTACCATCATCCACCAGTAGAAGTTGTGCGAGTAATAAGGTGCGCGGTCGTACCAGAATGTCCCTTGAGAGCCTTGCGGCCGTTGATACGCGAATCCGAAACCGTGGCCCACGACCGGATCCTCATAGAACGCCCGCTCGAGATTGCCGATTTCGCGCTCCCTATATCGGGCGGAGTCATCGCGAGCGAGCGCGTCAGACCTGAGTCCATCGACAACCCGTGAGGAATACCCGTCGATCTGCGTTGCAAACCACTCTCCACCAGGGAGGCCACTAAGCATCGGGCTGACATTAAGGACGCCGAAGATCACCAGAGCACCGACAGCAACGCGGATCGTTGTACGACCGACTGCGCCAGCGGATCGGGCGGCCAGTATTGCCAGTAATAGCGTGACAGCGATTCCAAGGATGTGGTTTCGCGAAAACGCTAGGAACAATATTAGGAGTGCCGGGACGGTCCACATCCACGTTTGCGCAAGCGAGAAAGTTCCGCTCACCGCGAGCGCGAGGCAGACACACAGGGTGGTCAGTGCAAAGAACGTCGCTGCCGTGAGGTACCTTGTCGCGCCGCCGTCACTAGTTGTCTCAAACAGAGTGGCAATCTCAGAACGCCCGACTAGCGTGAGCACTCCGGCAGAAGCGAGCATGATGAAAGCAGCTGAGATCCAAAGTGACCACTTCATAGTGCGGGCGCACATGCGGCTGAGATCTGGGGTTGTGACCGCTGCTGCCGCCACGGCGACGGCCATCACCATCTCGACCGGGTATCGGATATCGGCAATGACCTTGCCCAGTTGTGCGGACACTAGTAATGCGCCGATCAGGCCAACTCCCAGCCAGGCCACGAGCGCGGCGACCACACGCGTGGTGGGCTTCGCGACGGGCCTGGTGACCGCCCAAATAAATGCGGCAACGAGCACCGGTTCGTAAAGTTTGAACGCGTACCCACCTGCGGCGAATCCCGCGGGTATTCCGTTGGGCAACGTCGTTGCCGCCAGGAAGAGCGTTAGTGGAACTAGGAGCTCATACCGCCTTCGGAGCAGAAGAATCCCGCACACAGCGATCAGAAAAAGCACCGTGTACGTCGCGAAGAACATCGCCGCGGCAACTGTAACCAAGGCACTTATCACAGCGATCGCTATCCACATACCGGAAGGTTAGCCGACGGACCGACGGCGGGCCCGCCGGGCTGATCCCATTGTCGCTGTCAGCAAGGGAGCGCTTCGCGAACGCGACTGTTCCACCGCGATGATCTCGGACCCCTCGAGATGACGAAATCCAGCAACCCCGCTGGACCTCGTTCGGAAGTATCGTCGAGCACAGAATGCCGACGCCTTGGGTTGTAGAAGCGTTCGCTAGTACCGACTAAATGTTGGCCTGTTTGATGTTTCGTCGATTAGACCGTGCGGTAGATGCACTTGGTTCTTCAAATTCGCGAAGGAATCTCGGCAGTACCGCTGTTCTACACACTCCGGTACGGGCAACAAGGACGGACCTCATCCCCAAACTCCGCCACAGGGCGCCGAAACGGACCCGAAGTTGTACTGACTGCAGCGGTCGGCGCGAAAGACCGCCTCCGGTTCGATGTGCGTCGATGCGGCCACGTCGCCCAGCGCAGTGGCGATTAGTTCAGCGCGAAAGTGGTCGGCGATCGAAACAGCCGACGATCTTGACGGATCGATGACAACGGCTCTGACTGGAGCCATACCGGATCTGTTAGTCCGCGGCTTCACTTCGGATCGTCCAGGGTTCACATTCGTCACGCAACATCACCTGGGTCGAACGCTCTAATTGCAGGAATATTCGCCGCTCGCAGTGCGCAGACCGGAATTGATGCAGCCGTCGAAAGTGCTCGATGCAGCGGGTTTTCGCGGACCCGGTAGCGAGTGGCTGTGCGCTTCGGCACTGCCACCCCTCGTGGAAGCATGGGATGGGGACGGGCAGGAGACGCCGGAGCGTCCGACGATCCACGGACGCTGATGAGCCGACAGCCTTCCTCAGCATCTCAGTATCTCAGTCTCTCAGCTTCTCCCTGTCGCCTGCCTGTTGCCGTGCGTCGAGCGCCATAACGTCGAGCGCCTTCAACAATGAGACAGAGACTTAGGACTTTGGCGCATACCGTCACGCGATGTACGACATAGTGCCGACCCTGAGCGGGGCGAACAGCCAGCAGGGTGCGGGCGAGAGGTCGTAGCCTACGGATGAGCAGGGCGGCCGGTGGTCTCGATCAGCGGAATCCTGGCGAAGTCGATTCCAGGTAACAGCCCGGCGGTGTTGGTTGCATCCGGTAGACGGCGGGAACCCCCAAACCGCCCCAGGTTCCGACAGGGCGATCGCAAAAGAATAAAGTAGAAGACCTCTCCACCGTAGAGGGTTGTTGGTGTTGTCCGCGGGATCTGCAACTTCACATCCCCAATTTTGTGGGGGTACGACATCTGTGTGAGTCGAACTTAATCGGTAATCCGGCAGCCACGCCTAGACGGCACGACCAGCGGCCTAGTCCCTAACGCCGTTCGGAAAGCAGCATTAGCGATCGACTGCGATGGAATCTGCCGGGAATCCTCCCTTAGAGTCCGCGGGCGCGTTCAAAACACGATCTTCGCGCTGTCGCGAAAGCCGACGGCCATGAAAGACCGACCACCGCCACTGTTGGGGTGGCACCATTGCCGTTGTGATGTCCGAACTCCAGTACGCGCATCCTCGCAGTCGATGGCACCGCCTGCGGGCGGCCTGGAAACGAAAACTTGCCCCCGGTGAACGGTCGGCCGTCTGGGCATGGAGTTCGTTCACCGCCACCTTCTGCGCGGTGCGGGCGCTGACGCACTGGATCAAAGACGGCCACGGCCCCAGTAGCGGCGGCATGAAACTCGGCGGGCACCATTTCCATCACTACAACATCGGCATCGGCACCTTGGGGATGATCGGAGCGATTGCCGTCCGGGGTTCCGACAAGCAGCGACACCACCCCACCGTGGCGCTCTCGTACGGCGCGGCCGTGGCGCTCATTGTCGACGAGCTGGCGCTCCTACTCGACCTGGAAGACGTCTACTGGGCGAAGGAGGGGCGGACGAGCGTCGACGCCGCGGTGACCCTGATCGGGCTCGGTGGGCTGATGACCGCCGGATTCGAGTTCTGGCCCGCCGCCCAGCGCGCCCTTCAACCACGCGATTCGCACGCGCGGTAATGCGGCGCTGCGCTCTCAGCTTTCCCCAAGGTAGGCGTCGCATACTTGAGCGGTGTGGTGGATTATCGGCGCAGTAGCGGCGTGGATCGTCTTGTCGATTCCGATTGCGATACTGATCGGCAAGGCGGCAGCGCAGAAGGACGTGCGCGAACGCCCCGCGCCGGCGTCCGGTGACGGCCGCGAGACCGAACCACCCGACGGCAAGGTCGCCTGACGAACGCCCCTGCCGACCGGGTGGTCCGCGGTTAGGCTGACGACAGCAACCGCGTTCCCGGCTGGAAGGCAGAGACGATGCATGTAACTCCGCTCGCCTGGGGCCTGACGATCGTCGTGATCGTCGCTCTGCTCGCGTTCGACTACTTCTTCCACGTCCGCCATGCCCACGTACCGACCCTCCGGGAAGCAGCGATCTGGTCGTCGATCTACGTGGGCCTCGCGCTTCTTTTCGGTGTGGTTGTCCTGATCTGCGGTGGCGTCACCATGGGGGCGGAGTACTTCGCCGGCTACGTGACGGAGAAGGCCCTATCCGTGGACAACCTCTTCGTCTTCCTCATCATCATGTCCAGCTTCCGGGTGCCACGTGAAGACCAGCAAAAGGTTCTGCTGTTCGGCATCGTGTTCTCGATCTTCGCCCGCACCGCATTCATCTTCCTCGGCGCCGCGCTGATCAACTCGTTCGCGTGGGTGTTCTACATCTTCGGCCTCATCTTGCTCATCACGGCCGGCAACATGCTCCGCCCCGAGACCGAGGAGTCGCACTCGGCCGACAATTTCATCATCCGGATCGCGAAGAAGTTCATGCACACCACCGAGCACTACGACGGCGACAAGCTATTCACCATCGAGAACGGCAAGCGGGCCATGACGCCGATGCTGCTGGTGATGGTCGCGATCGGTGGCACCGACATCCTGTTCGCCCTCGACTCCATCCCGGCGATCTTCGGCCTCACCCAAAATGTCTTCATCGTCTTCACGGCCACCGTGTTCTCCCTCATGGGACTTCGGCAGCTGTACTTCCTCCTCGACGGGTTGCTGGACCGCCTCATCTATCTCTCGTTCGGCCTGGCTGCCATCCTCGGCTTCATCGGCGTCAAGCTGATCCTGCACGCGCTGCACGAGAACAACCTGCCGTTCGTCAACGACGGCGAACCCGTCGACGTGGTGGAAGTGAGCACCGCGTTGTCACTCAGCGTGATCATCGGAGTTCTGATCGTCACCGTCATCGCCTCCCTGACAAGCCAGAAGGGCCGGGCCCAAGCGGCGATCGCCGGCGCCCGACACCATGCTGCGAACTACGTTGACCTCGACTACACGGCAGATGCCGACGAGCGCGAACGGATCTACAGCAAGCTGGTCAAAGAGGAGCAGCAGCTCAAGAGCCTCGACCCCAAGTTCAAGAAGATGGTGCGCGAGGAGACCGCGCTACTCGATCTGATCAAGCGCGCCCACGCGGACCACGACGCGTTCCTCAACCGCTGAGAATCACCCCCCCTGCCGCCGCGAAACATCCTCCGTCGGCGGCTCTGAGAAATGCTGCCCACATGCGGCAGCGCCCGCCGTTGATGGGCGGGCGCTGTCTCCGGATTTCCTTTCGTACGTAGTCGACCAGTTACTTCATGCGGTCTCCGCGGTCTTCGCGCATCCCCATCGCTGTGACACCGAGGCCGAGCAGGCACACGATGGCGCCGCCGAGCACGTTCGACCAGATCATGCCTGTGGTTGTGCTGACGTCGGCCACCAGCCACGGGCTGACGATCATCCACAGACCCAGCAACGGCGCGACGAAGGTCATCCCATGGGTGCGGCCGTACGCCGATGTGAATCCGACCGCGAGCAGGGCAACAGCGATGCCCGCGATCAGGTTGCACATCGCCAGCCCCATCTGATCGCCGAAGCCCACGATCCACGGCGACGCCGCCACATACAGCGCCGCGATGAACATCAGACCCTCGGCCACCTGCGTGACGGGCCTCTCCGCGACTCTGTCGTAGCGATCGCGCAATGCAGCAATGTCGGGGTGTCTTTCGATCGACATTCCGGATGTCGTCGACATGACTCATTCACCTCCAAGAACGAAACGGTTCCCCACCGTGGGAGTGCCCGCGCCGAAACCTTCCAAAACCGCTGTGAACAGGAAATACACCCGGTTTCACGCACCTTCCCGCGGCGTCCCATTCGACAGCGACATACGGGCTCGCACCCGGGCCGTCGTGTGCCAGATCGTGGTGGTGTCGTGGACGCTGATGCAGGGCACAGCGTTGTCCCGGGCCTGCCGCACGACGAGCGACTCCGCCGACGAGCACCGGCCGTCGAGCACATCCTCGGTCACGATCACGCAGAGCACGTCGTCGCCGAAAGACCGGATCGGTTCGAGCCCCTGAAGAACGACCCACTGCCGGACCATCGCCCACTGCGACACGTCCGAACGTCGAGTGGGATTACCGACGAACAGCACGCGCCGCGATCGACGGCACCGCGCCGTCCGGATATCGGAAATGGGTGACATGACGGGTGCTCCTGTCCACGAGGATGAGTGATCCGATGCGCGATAACGCATGGCACAACTCTCCCGCCGTTCCCGGCCGGCGTCTGTCGACCGATCGGGCGCCATTCGGGTTGAATTCGTCGTCCCCCGATCGGCCGACCCGAGGTGGGCGCGAAAGTACGCTCGAGTGCACATCGGCGCTCACGGGAAACGTCGCATGATCACGGTTCCACCATGAGCGATGAGCAGTACGCGCACCTACTTAAGTGGTATCGCTGGCGATACTATTGGGGTCGATACAAGCGAAGTTGATCGCGAGGATGAGGTCCGCAGAGCGTGACGTATACCGAGCTGTTTAACTTCTGCTGCGACACCGGCTTATCAGGTCGGCCAGATCGTCACCGCATACGACAAGCTCACTAAGGAGGCTGACAACAATGGCTGACGCATCGCACTACACCTATCGGGTGACCTGGTCGGAGGGCGACGGCGAATTCGTCGGGGCCGTCGCCGAATTCCCGTCGTTGTCCTGGCTGGCGGAAACACAGGCCGAAGCACTCGACGGTGTCATCGGCCTCGTCCGTGAAGTGCTCGAGGACATGGCGCTGACCGGTGAGCAACCACCAGTCCCCATCGCGGATCGGCCCTACAGCGGCAAGTTCATGGTCCGCACGTCCCCGCAGGTGCACCGGACCCTGGCGATCGAAGCCGAGGAACAGGGGGTCTCGCTCAACATGCTGGTCAACCAGAAGATCACGACTCAGGCTGCGCCTCGGTCAGCAGCCGCCGGTGCCGCCTGAGGAAAGACCCGGAGGCAAACTGGTGCGGAAGACGACGTCAGGCTATCTCTCATCACACCGGGTACGGGGTGCGCACCGCGCCGGGACTTGCGCGCGCGTACTGCGAACTACTCGCCGATCGCGTCGGCGATCTGTGACGACTCTGACGCACCCTTCCCAGGACACGGCATGATTCATGCGTATCCGCGGGGAGGGGTGCGTCGTAAAGAGGCGCCTCAGTTACCGCCCTCGGCGGGCGGGTCTTCACCCTCGACCGGCGGATCCTCGCCCTCCACCGGCGGGTCTTCACCCTCGACCGGCGGGTCCTCGCCCTCCGCGGGCGGGTCCTCACCCTCGGCCGGAGGCGGATCCTCACCTTCCGCGGGCGGCGGCACCACTGGCGGTGGCACGACGGGCGGTGGCGGGATCACCGGCGCCGGCGGCGGCGCGACGCCTGCGGGTGGTGGATTCACGGGCGCCGGCTGACCTGCGGCGGGGGCTTGGCCGCCACCACCTCCCGACCCTGCGCCTGGCGCACTGCCGCCACCGTCGTTCGACCCGGGCGGCACGGCGGGCGGTACCGACTCCGAGGTCTTCGTCGTCGAGGTGGCCGAGGTCTTCGTGGCCTTGGTAGTGGAGCTGGAGGTTTCGGAGGTCGGTGTCGGTTCGGTGTCGGATCCGCACGCCGACAGGGTGAGGAGTGCGCAACTTGCCGCGGTTATCACCAAGCGTTTCAAAGACAGCTCCTTCGTTTGCACATCTATTTACCAGTCACGGCGGAACCTACAGTCTGATCGGTATGGTTTGTCCGGTTTCGACCGAAATCGAGACCGACCCGATTCCGATCTGCCGACACCCGCGCGCGCCTCGGCGAAACCACCGGCGACGGCGGTACCGTCGAGAAGGTGATGGGACTGCCTGATGCGATCTCGGCCTGTTTGTTCGATCTCGACGGTGTGCTCACCGGCACGGCGGTGCTGCACCGCAAAGCCTGGAAACGCACGTTCGACGAGTTTCTGAAGCATCGCGAGGGCCCGAATTTCCGGCCGTTCACCGACCAGGACTACTACGACTACGTCGACGGCCGGCCCCGCGCCGACGGGGTGCGCACCTTCCTCACCTCCCGCGCGATCACGTTGCCGGAGGGACTCCCCGACGATCCGCCGGGCGCCGAGACGGTGAATGGTGTCGGAAACACCAAGAACGTCCGCCTTCTGCGGGTAATAGACGAGGAGGGGGTCAGCCCGTACCCCGGTTCGGTGCGATACATCAAGTCCGCGTACGACGCCGGGTTGAAGATCGCGGTGGTCACGTCGTCGGCGAACGGGAAGCAAGTCCTCGACGCCGCCGATCTCAGCCGATATGTGCACGTGCGCATCGACGGCGTGGTGATCCGCGATCAGGAACTCCGTGGCAAGCCTGCACCGGATTCCTTCCTCGCCGCAGCGCGCGCACTCAACGTGCATCCCGATCAGGCGGCCGTGTTCGAGGACGCCCTGTCCGGGGTGGAAGCGGGACGCGCCGGTGAATTCGGATTCGTTGTCGGCGTGAACCGCAACGATCAAGCCGAAGCCCTCCGCGCGCACGGCGCCGACGTGGTGGTCAACGACCTGGCCGAACTGCTGGAAAGGTGAGCATGGCAGACGACAAGGGCTACGAGATATCGCCGTGGCAGCTGCGCTGGCGCGGACTGGACCTGCAGGCACTCCACGCCACCGAGTCGACCTTCGCGCTCTCCAACGGGCACATCGGCATTCGGGGCACCTTCGAGGAGGGTGAACCACGGGGCCTGCCCGGCACCTACCTGAACGGCTTCTACGAGCAACGCCCGCTGCCCTATGCCGAGGCCGGTTACGGCTATCCCGAGGACGGCCAGACGGTAGTCAACGTCACCGACGGCAGCATCATCCGGTTGCTGGTGCAGGACGAGCCACTGGACATGCGGTACGGCAGTGCCACACACCACGAGCGAGTGCTCGACTTCCGGTCCGGCACACTGCGCCGCACCACCGAATGGACCTCCCCGACCGGCCGACGGGTGCGCATCCATTCGGAGCGGCTGGTGTCGTTCACCTCCCGTGCGGTCGCCGCCATCCACTATGAGGTGGAACCACTCGACGGGGACATCGAACTCGTCCTGCAATCGGACCTCCTGGCGAACGAGCCGATCCCGGCGCGGACGGACGACCCGAGAGTCGCGGCAGCCCTGGACAACCCGCTGGTCTCCGATTTCGCCGCCGCCCACGACTTCCGAGCAGTCCTCGCCCACCACACGCGGAGCTCGGGTCTGCGCATGGCCGCAGGCATGGACCACGAGATCGACCTCCCGGCAAATGCCCGCTGCGGCATCGAGACCGAAGAAGACCTTGCCCGCCTCACCGTCGCCGCCGATGTACCGAGCGGACAGCGACTACGGGTCACCAAGTATCTGGCCTACGGATGGTCGGCCCGACGGTCCACACCAGCATTGCGCGGGCAGGTCGAGGGCGCCTTGGCCGGAGCGCTCGAAACCGGCTGGGACGAGCTGCTGCGCCGCCAACGCGAATACCTCGACGACTTCTGGGAAACCGCGGACGTGGAGATCGACGGTGACGCGGAACTCCAGCAGGCGGTGCGTTTCGCCCTCTTCCACGTGCTGCAGGCCGGTGCGCGCGGTGAGTCGCGCGCTATTCCCGCGAAGGGCCTGACCGGCCCCGGCTATGACGGGCACGCCTTCTGGGACACCGAGACGTTCGTGCTGCCGCTGCTCACCTACACCGTGCCCGACTCTGCCCGCGACGCCCTGCGCTGGCGACATTCCACCCTGGACAAGGCGAAGCGGCGGGCCCTGCAACTCGGCCAGGGCGGTGCCGTCTTTCCGTGGCGGTCGATCACCGGTGACGAGTGTTCCGGATACTGGCCCGCCGGAACCGCCGCGTTCCATGTGGGTGCCGATGTGGCGGTGGCGACGTCGCGGTACCTGGCCGCCACCCACGACGCCGAGTTCGAGGACGAATGCGGGCTCGAGCTGCTGGTCGAGACCGCACGGTTGTGGGCCACCCTGGGCCACCACAATTCACGCGGCGAATTCCGCATCGACGGTGTTACAGGACCCGACGAATACACGGCCATCGCCGACAACAACGTGTTCACCAACCTCATGGCGCAGAAGAATCTGCGCGACGCGGCCACCGCATGCGAGCGGCGACCCGCAAAGGCGCGCGAGCTGGGCGTCGACGATGAGGAAGCGGCACGGTGGCGGGACTCGGCCGAGCACATGCGCATTCCGTACGACGCCGCACTGGGCGTGCATCAGCAGTCCGAAGGCTTCACCCATCACGACGAATGGGACTTCGAGGGCACCCCGCCCGAGCACTACCCCCTGCTCCTGCACTACCCGTACTTCGACCTCTACCGCAAACAGGTGGTCAAACAGGCAGACCTGGTGCTGGCGATGTATTTGCGTGGTGATGCCTTCACCCCCGAGCAGAAGATCGCCAATTTCGCCTACTACGAGGCGCTCACGGTCCGCGACTCGTCCCTGTCGGCGTGCGTCCAGGCGGTCATGGCCGCGGAGGTCGGGCACCTGCAACTCGCTTACGACTACCTGGCCGAGGCCGCACTCACCGATCTCCACGACCTCCACGCCAACGTGGAGAACGGACTTCACATCGCCTCACTGGCGGGTACCTGGACGGCCTGCGTCGCCGGATTCGGCGGCATGCGGGACCACGACGGTGACGTGACGTTCGCACCCCGGATCCCGCCGCAGTTGACGCGACTATCGTTCCGCATGACCGTGCGCGGCAGCGCAATACACGTCGATGTCCGTCCGCTGGTGGCGACGTATCGGCTGATCTCCGGCGAGCCCCTCCAGTTGGCGCACCACGGAAGCACATTCACGTTGGACGCCTCCCCGGTCACCAAACCGATTCCCACCGCACCGGACAGCCCAGCGGTCCGGCAGCCGTACGGTCGTGCTCCCGTTCGTCGCGGGTAACGCTCATCGGAAGCTCGCACTCCGCCCCGGTGGAACGACGTTCGGCGAGGTGGTGGTTCAGGTTCGGTAGGTCGGGGTACGAGGTCACAGGGTAGCGTCCTGGACGGACGTCCCATTTGTACCGAATGCCCCACCCACTGATTAGTCCTGCACCGAAAGAGTCGCCGATGCCCGTCGCAGTGCCCGCACGACCGCGTGTTGCCCGACTCGTTGCCGTACTGGCCGCGTGCGGACTCGTCCTCCTGCCGATGCCGGTTGCGTACGCGCAAGACCCGGTGGACCAGCCCGCACCCGCCGAGTCGGTCACTCTCGGTTCCCGCGCACTCGGTTTCGGTGCCGCTGTTCCGTTCCAGGGAAATCAGGACGAGGTCACCGTCACGGTGCCCGTCCCACAGGGCCTCACCCCCACGTCGCTCGAGGCGGTGGCCGATCTTCCGGGCAACGTGGGACGTGCCTGGATCGACGTCGAATCGGCAGACCGGTCTCTGGCCCGAGTGGATCTTCCCGGTGCTCCCGCTGCCAATGCGCCGATATCGATTCCGCTCACCGGCGCCGAGATCACGGATCAGGCGGTGGCAGTCACCCTGCGCAGCACGCTCATCCCGATCGACAACTTCTGCCCCGAGGCGTGGGCGAGCCGCGGCCTCACCCTGCGGGACGTCACGGTCCGCTACAGCGGCGCACCCACGGATCCGGCTGTAGTGGCCGACTTCCTGCCGCCGGTTCTGCAGCAGCTCGTCCTCTACATCCCCGGCGACCCCACCGAGACCGAGAGTGCCGCCGCCCTCGATCTCGCCGGGGCGGTCGTCGCGTACTACGGCGCCCAGCCCGTACGCGTCGACGTCCGAAAACTACCGGAGGGCCTGCCATTGCTGCCTCCCTCCGGCGGCCCGTTCGAACGGTCGGTGATCATCCGGGAGAGCGGCGAGCCCGCAACAGAACTAGTTCCCCTGCCCGGTGGAGGTTCGGCCCTACGCCTCAACGGAGACGACGCCACCCTGCAGGATCAGGTTCGACTGGTCACCAGCAAGGTCGCTGCGGTGGCCGTCGACGCCCGGGCCATCGCCGGGTCGATGGATCGCCCGCCGATACTTGCTCCCACCTCCACCACCTTGCGGAATCTCGGCCAAACGAATCTCGTCGCCACGTCCAGTGGGCGGGCCGAGGTGGCCGTGGGCTTGGATCAGAGCCGACTCGGCCGGGCGTCGGGGTCGTTGCGGGTCAACTTGCAGGGCTCGTACACCCCGCTGCCCGATGACCGAAGCGGTCTCCTGTCGGTGACCGCGGGCGAGTACACACTCGACAGCTGGGCGGCCGAACCCAGCGGAGTCATCGATCGCTGGATCGACGTCCCCGACGACGCCCTGCGCCGGGTCACCACCCTCACCGTCGCCCTGAACACCACGGGTGCCACCAACCACTGTGGCACAGAGCAACCCGTCACCCTCACCATCGACCCCGACAGCGAGGTCACCAGCGAACCGTCGAAAGAGCCGAACCCTACGGGCTTCCAGGCTCTGCCGCAGTCAATGCTGCCGGGGGTCGACGTCGCAGGCACGGTCGGTGGGTTCGACGACACAGCCCGGGCGGTAGCCGTCGTCACCGGACTGCAGTCGTTGACCACCATCCCACTCGACCCCCGCTGGGTGTCCCTGGACGAGGCGATCGAGTCCGCGAAGCCCGCCATTCTCATCGCGGCCGACGGCGCTCTGCCCGACAGTGTGCCGCTGCCACTCGAACGCACCGAGAACACCACGCTCGAGCTCACGGACCCGTCGACCGACGAATCGGCGGCGGTCACCTTGGGCGCACCGATCGACTTCGCGTCGCTGCAAACGACGTTCGACGGAAAACGGCAGCTGGTGGTCGCCGGCTCCACGGGTGTGCCGGGGGAACTCGACCGCACGCTCGAATGGCTGCATAGCTCGCCCGACCGGTGGGCGGGCCTCGACGGCGACGTCCTGTTCACGACCGCCGACCGGGACCCCGTCGAACTGTCCGTGCCGGACAGCGGCAGCAGTTCCACCTCTTCGGGGATATCCGCGGCCCTGGTGTGGGTACTTGCGGTAGGCGGGGCCCTCTTCCTGGCCGGCATCGTGGTGGCCGTGGTGGTGCTCCTGCGGTCACGTCGCTCGCGCACGGCTCCGCGGTGACGACTCCCCCATGGTTACTCGACATCCCGCGTTCGACGCATCCTGGCGCCTGGGCCTCCGCTGGATCCTGATCGGGGCGGCCACCGTCTTCGGCTTCTGGAAGACCTGGCAAGACGTCTGGTTCAGCGCAGTCGAGGGCACGGCCATCGGTTATGTCTTCGTCGTGCCATTTCTCTGCATCACCGCGGCCATCGGAATTTCGCTACGACGGAACAACGAGCTACCGATCCACGACCGTCAGACCGACAAGATCGTGGGCGGCATCGGTCTGCTCGTGTCGCTGGGCATTCGCATGCTGCTGATGCCCCGGTACGCGGAGAACTACCAATTGATGCATCTCGACGTGGTCGCGGCATGGGTGTTCCTGTTCAGCGCCGCGGTCCTGGTGTTCGGACTGCGGTCGGTCAGCCGCTTCTGGCCTGTGTGGTTACTCGGGATCGGGCTGTTCCCCCTTCCCTACCGCACTCTCGGGGTCCTGCTCGGCGGCAACCGATTCGCGTTCGGGCTCATCATGGTGGTTCTCGCGTCCGGGGCCGCGGCCATCGCAGTCAACCGCAGCAACCGGCGGGCGGTCGCCGGCTTCGCCGCCTCCGTCCTGCTCGGCACGATCGCCCTGCACTTCACGGTGCAGCACTTCCCGACCGCCCCGCTGTTCGTCGTCCAACTGGGTCCGGCCTTGGGCAGCGCCATTCTCGTCGGGATCGCGTTCTATGTGTACACGCGGCGCGGTGGCCCGATGACACCGCTGGACCGGCCGGTGCGGCGTCCCACGACACCGACGAGCGGGTTGACGACGGTCGCCGTCTTCGCGGTGGCGCTCGTGATGTTCATCCCCCCGCTCCCGGACCAGAACCTCACCCCAGTCTCCCCCGGCCCACCGCCGTCCGCCGCCGCGGGAATTCTCGTCCCCAGCGGATGGGAGCAACATGCGGTGACCGAATATTCGTGGCCGCGTCGATACTTCGGTGTCACTTCGGAACTCACCCGCCAGACCATCCGCACGACCGAGCCGAATCCCGCGTGGGATACCCAGAACCGCAACCGCACCGTTCAGGTCGACGTGCTCTCGGTCCGCAGGCCCAGCACGCTGGAGGTGTATCCCAGCCAGACCATGTACGAACTCGAAAACGCGCGGGTCAGCCCCAAGGTCGCGATCGACATCGGGCGGGGTGTCGTGGCGGAGATGTACACCATCGTCGACGACGATCTCCTGCTCACCTGGAGCAACCTCAATTTCGTGTGGGTGCGGAGCCCGGAGCTGACCCAGCGCATCACGCTCGTCAGCGTCGACAATCACGAGCCCGACGCCCAGTTCCCCGAACCGGCGCCGTCCATGGCCACCAACGGCGCCAATACGCTGGCCGTGCTGCTCCGCGGACAGAACGCGGTGTCCGACACCGAGCCGGAATACAAGGACCGCGACATGCTGGTGACCTTGGCGGGGGAAATCGTGAAGGAGCAGCAATGGTGACCCGGGAAAATGCGTACGCCCTGGACGACGACGTTCACTCCGACGCCGAGTTTCGGGCGGCGGCCTTGCACGATGCCGTGAACGGGCTGCGGGAGAAGCATCCACTCTCCTCGGCATCGGTGGCGTTCTACCCGTGGCAGCGCAACACGCTGCTGGCGCTTGCGGCCCTGACGGTCCTGTCTGCCGTGTTCTTTCTGACGCCCACGCTGATCGTTCTCACCCTGCTGTGCACCCTCGGCTATGTGGGGACGATGCTCGATCGCCTGCTGCTGTTCAGCCGTGGGCTCGACGGCAGCACCATCGTCACCGTCAGCGACGACGAAGCGCTCGCCGTCCCGGACGAGCAACTGCCGCCCTACACAATTCTGGTGCCGGCGTACGACGAACCGGAAGTGGTGGCCGACCTCATCGGAGCGATGGCCGCGCTGAAGTATCCCGCGGACAAACTCCAGGTTCTGCTGCTGCTCGAAGAGGACGACGACGTCACCATCGAAGCGGCCCGAGCAGCGGGCGTCGGTGATGTGGTCACGATCCTCCTCGTGCCGCCGGCCGACCCGCGAACCAAACCGAAAGCGTGCAACTACGGGCTGCACTTCTCCACCGGCGAGATCATCACAATCTTCGACGCCGAGGACCACCCCGATCCTCTGCAACTGCGGCGAGTGGTCGTCGCCTTCGACCGACTGCCCGACGACACCGCCTGCGTGCAGGCCAAACTCGCGTTCCACAACGGCACGCAGAACCTGCTCACCGCCTGGTTCACCGCGGACTACGCCCTGTGGTTCGGGTTCATCCTCCCCGGACTGATGCGCAGCAACGCACCCATTCCGCTCGGGGGGACGTCGAATCATCTGCGTCGCAGCGTGCTCGACGAGATCGGCTCCTGGGACCCGTTCAACGTCACCGAGGACGCCGACCTCGGTGTGCGCATCGCCGAATCGGGCTATCGGACCGCCGTATTGGATTCCACGACTCTCGAAGAGGCCAACAGCGACGCCATCAACTGGGTGCGGCAGCGGTCCCGCTGGTACAAGGGGTATCTGCAGACCTGGCTGGTTCACATGCGCCGTCCGATCGGGTTGTGGCGCGGACTCGGCCCGGTCGGGTTCTTCCGGTTCACCACCCTGATGGCGGGCACTCCGCTCATCGCCTGCCTCAACATGGTGTTCTGGTTGACCAGCCTCGCGTGGATCCTGGGGCAGCCGTCCGTGATTCAGCAGATCTTCCCCGCCTACGTGTATTTTCCGGCACTGATCTCGCTCGTCTTCGGCAATGCGGCGGTGCTGTACATGAATCTGATCGCCTGCCGAGAAACGCACAACTCGGCGTTACTCGTGGCCGCACTCACCACACCGCTGTACTGGGTAATGATGAGCGTCGCCGCCCTCAAGGGCACCTACCAGTTGGTGCGCAACCCGTCGTACTGGGAAAAGACGTTCCACGGTCTCAGTGCGCCGAACCCATCCGGTTCGACGAGTTCCGGGGCGGGGGACGCTTCTTGAGGCCGACGCGCTGGTTGTTCTGGGGGTGTACCGCTCTCTATCTCGGTGTCGGCCTGTATCTCACCGTGGGGCAGGGTTTCGTACTCGGTGATGCTCTCAGCCGGGTGTCGGCCGCGCGCAGTGTGTGGTTCAGCCGCGACCCGCATCTGGCGGCCATCGGGTTCGTCTTCACTCCGCTCACCGCACTCGTGCAGTTACCCACCGTCCTGCTGAGCCACTGGTGGCCGGACCTCACCTCGTGGGCGGTGACGGGGGTGCTGATGTCGGCGCCGTTCATGTCCGGCGCGGTGGTGCAGATCTACAAGATCGGTGCGGACCGCGGCTGCCCGGTCTGGCTGATCTGGACCGTCACCGCCGTATTCGCGCTCAACCCGATGATCATCTTCTACGGCGGCAACGGGATGAGCGAGGCACCGTTCCTGGCCATGATGTGCTGGGCCACCCGGCGGCTCATTCGCTGGTGCACCACCGACGACATCCATGATCTTCTTGCCGCGGGATTTGCGCTGGGCCTCGCTTACCTCGCACGATACGACGCCTTGGCCGCCGGGCTGGCCGTCACCGTCTTCGTCTTCGCCGTCACAGTGCTGCGCCGCGGGTGGCGCAACCGCTTTGCACAGATGCGGCCCGCCCTTCTCGACGCCGTTCTCGTCGGGTTGCCCACCGCCATGGCCTTCTTCGTCTGGGCCACCATCAGCTGGTTGATCACCGGCCAGGCTTTGCAACAGTTCTCGTCCACATACGGCAACGCGAGCATTCTTGCTCAGAGCGGCGGCGGTTCGACCGATACCGTCTACGCGGTGCTGTTCTCGGCCGCCGAGAGTCTCGTACTCGGGCCCGCCCTTCCCCTGCTTGTCCCGATCGCGGCCGCCCTGGCGTGGCGTCGTCGTGATCTCGAAGTGCTGGCGGCGGTGGTGGTGCTGGCGTCCGTCCTCGGCTTCGCCACCTACAGTTACGCGCGCGGTATGACCTTCCCCTTTCTCCGCTTCTACCTGTGCGCGTTGCCGTTGATGGCCGTGCTCGCGCTGCAGCTGGTCCCTGCCGGGGACCCGCTGGTCGAACGGCGCCGCGGCCCATCCGGTTTCGTCCGCGCCCGGTTCGCCGGCGCCCCAACCGTTCCGGCCGCCCTCGCCGCAGCTCTCGTCGTCCTCACACCCGCAGTCACCGGGGCGTCGATGCTCTCACCCACGCTGTCGAGTCAGCAATACGCGCTGCGGTCCGTCGTGTTCCCGTCGAGCACCGACACCTCGGACCACCGGGCGACGGAACGGCGGATCCTGGCCTCCTTCACCACGGAGCGTGAACTGGCCCGGTACCTCGATGCTCTGGCGCTGCCCGAGGGTTCGGTCCTGATGGATACGGTCTACGGCTTCGCGGTGTACACCGCCACCGAACGTCCCCGCACCTTCGTGATCCCGTCCGATCAGGACTTCACCTCGGTGCTGAACCGCCCCGCCGAGCATGGTGTGCAGTTCCTCCTGGCGGTACCCAACAGTGGTCGCGGCGAATCGGATGCGGTCAACCGTCGCTACCCGACGCTGTACGAGACCGGCGCAGACATCGCAACCCTCGAACTCGAGGTGCCCAACGACGGGCAAGACCAGCCGACGTGGCGGCTGTACCGGGTGCTGTAGTCCGGTCAGCGGGTGCCGTTGCGCTCGCGGAGCACCTGCCGGAGGGGGTCGTCGGGACCGATGTCGTAGGTGCATTCGGCGGGGCGGGGGTCGGGGACGAACGCCCACAACAGCGCTCCGGCAGTTCCGGCCTCGCGCTGCCCGTCCAGCTTGTTCGCGACATCGCGCGCTCGATCCCCCACGGACCCGCAACCGGCCCCCGCGCTCTGACCGATCTCCGCAACGAGAAGTGGCTTACCGAGACCGCGTGCCTGCTGAAGATGCACCGCCAGGCCGTTGTAGCGGTCACCCGGCAGCGGCACTCCGTCGGCGCCGTAGTCGTGGTACTGCAGGACATCGAGTGCAGGCGAGGCGCCGACATACGCGTAATCTTCACCAGCCGTGCCACATTGGCCACCACCGATCGTCCCGAGGGTGATCGGGTGCTCGCCGTCGAGCGCGCGGACACTGCCGCCGACCTCGTCGACGAACGCGCGCAACAAGCTCGCCGCCTGCGGGGTGCACGTGCGGTCCGGCAGTAGTGGTTCCGGCTCTCCGATCAGTTCCCACATCGCCAGCGACGGTGAATCCCGCCATCGGCGGACAGCCGTCGTCACCCAGTCCTGGTAGCTCAGCACCGAGCCCGGCGCGACGGTCTTCCAGTCGCCGGCATACCAGTTGCTGGTCTTGAAAATTTCGTCACCGCATGCGCCGTCCTGGGCGGCGAGGACCGGAATCAGCACTTGTCGGTGGGCCTCGGCGGCCCGGAACACGGCGTCGATTCCGGTGAAGTCGAGTGCCCCCGTCTTCTTGTCGATCGCGAGCCAGTGGAAGGCGTTGAACCGGGTGAGCGAGGCGTCGGGCAAGCTCGCGAAGAACGAGTCGAGGTCGACCTCGGCGCCGCACCCATGATTGACCGACCAATCTGTAGCCAGTTGATACGCGTTGAGGCCGGCCGGCCACCACGGGGAACCGTCGAGCGTCAGCCCGTCCGCCGTGGCCTGCACCCGGGCCGTCGGCGTGACGGTTCGTTCGGACGTCCCCGTGTCGCAGGCGACCACCCCGAAGAGAACGACCAGGATGAGGGCCGCCCACCGCCGTCTCGTCATTCGTCTGAGGATGCCAGCCGCGTCTGCTCTCGTACACCGATCGGTGACGTGTCACAGTGGTCCGGACATCGGTGGACCGACCGGAAGGGCACAAGTGATGCGACCTGTGGTGACCGTGGACGAACTGAAGAAGGCGCTGACCGGTGACGCGCCGCCCGTGCTCCTCGACGTTCGATGGGCACTCGGTGACACCGAAGGCCGTCGGCACTACCTCGAAGCGCACGTTCCCGGTGCCGTGTTCGTCGACCTCGACAGTGAACTCGCCGGCCCCGCGACACCGGCAGACGGTCGCCACCCACTCCCCTCGGTCGGGGCGCTCCAGGACGCGGCGCGCCGTTGGGGTGTCTGCGCCGGGAGTGCCGTCGTGGCGTACGACGACACGGGCAACCTCGCGGCCGCCCGCGTGTGGTGGCTGCTTCGATGGGCCGGTCTCACCGAGGTCGCGTTACTCGACGGCGGTCTCCGCGCATGGACGGAGTCCGGCAATCCCACCCGCTCCGGCGACGAACATCCCGACGCACCCGGTGATGTGGTGCTCGAGGCCGGACATCTCCCGACATTGACCGCCGACGACGCCGCCGCACTAGCCGACGACGGAGTGCTCCTCGATGCCCGGGCCGCCGCACGCTACACCGGCGAGACCGAACCCGTCGACCCGCGAGCCGGTCATATCCCCGGCGCGATCAGCGCTCCCACCAGCCAGAATCTGACCGCCGACGGCCGGTTCGCACCGGTCGACGTGCTGCGAGATCGATTCGCCGCAGTGGGAGCGGAACAAGGCGCACGTGTGGGCGTGTATTGCGGTTCCGGGGTGAACGCCGCCCATCAGATCGCGGCGCTGGCCCTCGCCGGTGTAGATGCGGCGCTGTACCCGGGGTCGTGGTCGCAGTGGTCGAACGACCCCGACCGGCCCGCAGCCACCGGGCCCGGCCGCTAGCCGACCGACTCCGCGTCGTGCGCCGCCGGCGACGTGCCCGGCTCCGAGTTGAGTCGTTCGGTGATCATTGCTCGGTGAGTTCGATGTCCGGTAGTTGCCACGTCTTGTCGATAAAGGCCTTCGTCGGACCGTAGAAGCGCATCAAGATCTCGAGGCTGGCCGCCACCGCGACCCACATGTCGCGATGACTGTGGCCGTCGCGGTGTTGTCGGTGTGGCGGTTTATGGTGGCTTCCGCGACGAGCAACAGGTCGCTGCACACTGACAAAGACCATGGATCGTTCATGGTCCTGATCTGTGGAGTCTCCTCAGATCGGTTGGGGTGTGGCGACCTGTTTTTCAGTGTCGCTGGGCAGGTTCGTGTGGTTGCCCGACCGCGGCGTGGTGTTCGATCAGTAGTCGGTCCCAGACCTCGCGGGGAAGGTTGGCCGGGCGGAGTATCGGCAGCGGCTCATGCTGCCGCCCGGCGTCAGACGACCGCAACTGCCTGAACGTGACGGCCGCCAGGTCCTGGGACTTGTATTTCTCTCCGCCTCCCGATCACCGCACGCGCGCACCTGTTCAACCCAGGCGATCCGCGGTTCTTTTTGTGGCGCAGTGCCGAGCTCACACGCTCAAATCTCCGGGACGCTGGGCGAAAGGACCGCTCCCCCAGACAGTTTCACGCGCCCGTAACACCGCCACCAACCGCAACTCCCGCCAGCTGTTCTCCGGGAGACGAGCAGGCCAGCTGATGCACCCAGAACGCTCGGCGCCCAGGAGAAGGACCTCGGCGGCGCCCCCACCGGTTCGGCCCGCGTCGGCGCAATTCGTAGCACGTCGCCCACCCCCATCGTCGCCGACGCCACTCTCGACCACCACCTCACGACCACCAAGATCGCCACACAGGTCACAGCCCGCCTGGAATCGCTGCGTCGCAGGTGGGCCACCTCGGTGAACACCACGAAACCGCGACAGTTGATCTACGCGCCCCACCCTTCGACCGAACATTACTATGGTGTTCGTCACATTTGTGAGTCCTGGCGGCGTGTCCGCTTGCGCTGAGCCATTACGCGGCCAGGCACCGCGTCACGGGATGTCGTCGCGCCGATCCCCCACACCTCTCGCCGACTCGCAAATATCGAGGTCAGTACTGGTTTCCTTCGCCTTGCGCGGCACTGCTCAACGAGGCATGCGGGACGGCAATCCCGTGGGTCGTTATCTGGCGGTGCTGGTCACTCCAGGCCGCTGACGTGGACGTATTCGAGCAAGATCATATTTGAGTATCGATTGGGTCACGATGGCGCAGTCGATACCGTTTTGTTACTTTCCTTCTCGACGGGGGTCCGAGGCCGCGAATCTCAGGAGCGCGCGCCTAGCCAACACAGACGAGGTAAGACACCGTGGCGAAGCACCGCAGGACGGCACATCGTTCTCATTCCATCACCGGCCGCCTGAAGATCGCGACTGTCGCCGCTGCGACCGGCGCCATTCTGATCGGCGGAGCGCAGTTCGGCGCCGCGTCCGCGGCCGCCCGCCCGCTCGAGATCCCGCCGGGCCTGCTGCCCGCCGGTGTTCACCTACCCGCGATCGAGCTGCCCGACATCCCGGCCGCCCCGCCCTCGCGCGGCGTGCTCGGGCCGGTCAACCCGGGCACCCCCGCTCCGCTCAAAGCCCGCACCGTGCAGCCGGTATCCGGCACGCTGTCCTCCGGCTACGGCCCCCGCTGGGGCGCGCACCACGGCGGCATCGACATCGCGGCCCCGATCGGCACCCCGATCCAGTCCGCGGCCGACGGTGAGGTCATCTCCGCGGGCCCGGCCTCCGGGTTCGGGTTGTGGGTGCGGGTGCGCCACGACGACGGCGCCGTCACCGTCTACGGCCACATCAATGAGTTCATCGTCAACGTCGGCCAGCGGGTCGCGGCGGGTCAGCAGATCGCCACCGTCGGCAACCGTGGTCAGTCGACCGGTCCGCACCTGCACTTCGAGGTGTTGGACGCAGGCGGCAACCGGCTCAACCCGAGCCAATGGCTGCGCGACCGCGGCGTCTCGGCGACCTGGGGAACCGACTAGAACCCGCCCCGGCGGTAGTCAGTTCCCAACGATGCCGCCGCGCCGTTACCACGCTGCGCTCAATAGGAATTGCAGGACAACCGTTTTCGTTCGATGCGGTCGCCGGGAAAGCGTGCTGCTGCACGGCGGCGGTCCGGATCATCACAGCTTGCTCCCGATGGCGAATCGTCTCGCGGACCGGTTCACCGCTGTTGTTCCGGATGTGCGGGGGTACGGCCGCTCGGTGTGCCGGGATCCGGCTTTGCACACATGGAGTCGCTACACCGCCGACGTGATCGCCCTACTCGACCATCTCGGCGTACCGGAGGCGGTGGTCGGCGGGACCGGACTGGGCGGCACCATCGCCTTGCGCGTCGCTCTGGCCTTCCCCGCACGAGTGCGAACTGTCGTGGTGATCAGTGCCGAGGATATCGAGGACGACGACGCCAAGTTGGCCGAGACTGGGTTGATGGACCGCTTTGCCGATCGTATCGAAGCGGCGTGGCGTGGCGTGGCGTGGCGTGGCGTGGCGTGGCGTGGCGTGGCGTGGATCGAGCGTTACTTGAGTTCCTAACCGAGGTCAAGCCACCTGGCGGCTCGTAGGCTTGGTATTGGCGGGCTGGGCTGTTGGAGCGCATCGCGACTCCTGGGACTCCTGGCCCGCCGCCTGCTTGCGGCGCTCACGCATCCGCTGGTATCGGACGTTTTCCCGCCGCCGCGGGTCGATCTTGTAGCGCGCCTTGACGATCGCCCGGCCCTCGGCCTCGGTGATCGGCGTGCCGTCGACGTCCCGCAAGGCGTACGGCTGGCCGGCACGCATGCAGGCGGCGATCCGGGTGACCAGATGGGTGGCCAGATGACAGATCGCAGACTCGTGGTGCCGGTCGCCGACCATCAACCGCTGGTACTTCGCCGCGAACTGGGGATCGACCCTGCGGGCCTGGTCGGCGGCGGTGCACAACGTCTCACGCAACAGCGGATCCCCGGCCTTGGTGATCGAGGACTCGACCTTGCTCACCCCGGACTGGTTGACCTTGGGAACCAGACCGGTGTACGCGCGGATCGCGGCCAGGGACGTGAACCGGTGCGGATCGCCGATCCGTCCAGCGATAACCGCGCTGATCACCGCCCCCACACCGGGAGCGGAGGCAACGATGCCGGCCGGGTCGGCGTCGGCGTAGAGGTTCGCGACGCGCTCGTCGATCTGCCTGATCTGACGGGTCAGGAACAGTGCCTGCTCGGCTTCGTGGGCGATGTCCTCGGCGAGCTCGGCGAAGTCCATCCCGTCAGACCCGTCGCCGGTGCCCCAGAGGGCGAGGGTCTCTCGGGCCGCGGTGATGAGCCCGGCGGCGTGATCGTCGCGCCACGCACCGCGGGACCGGGCGATCAGGAACCTGGTCAGCCGCGCTCGGCCCAACCGGATCACCGCATGCGGATCGGCATAGCGGGCCAGGAACTCGAGCGCCGCGATGCCGTAGTTGGATCCGAGTACCGCGTACCACGCCGGCCCGAGCAACTCGACCAACGCATCGAGCCGGGCAAAGACCGCGACCCGGCGCTTGACCATCGTGGAGCGCTGCTTGACCAGCCGTCGCAGCGAGTCGGCGGGCCCCTGCCCGGAGTACTCCCGCAGGCCTTCGGGGTGCAGCAAGGGCAGCCGGGCGAGCAATTCGGAGTCGATCCGGTCGTTCTTGGTGTGCTTGGAGTAGTACTTACGCAGGTCGGCCGACTGGGTGGTCGGGACCATCACCACGCGTGCACCGTGGCGACGGAACCACTCCGCCAACACGATCCACGCGTTCCGGGTCGGCTCGACCACCACGGTCAGCTCAGCCGGATCGGGCAGGTCCAAGTCCGCCCACAACCGTTCCAGATCGGCCGGCCGTGTCCAGAACTTCCGACCACGCCATACCGTGGCGCCATCACGGGCGAGCGTTGCCTGATGCTCCGCCCGGACAGCCACGTCGATCCCCAACGTCAATGCCATCGTCATTGCTCCTGTCGGTCCACATCCCTGTTCACCAGGTGACTGACCATCGCGGCCACGGCCCAGACATTCTCTAAGCAGGAGTCCACGCCTACCGGGCTGGCTCCAAGTTCCCGAACAAGGACACCGCTCGACCAGACACCGAGCCCGCAGACGACCACTCAGAAAGCCAGGGATCACCAGGTGTCCCGGTCGGACGTTCGGCCCGCCTGCGGACTCCCTCCGAGGCTAAATGTCGGTGGTCGGGGTTACGGTCGAGGTCCTGCGGGAGCATGGCGACACATCGGTGGGGGAAGAGTTGATGGATGACTTCATGGCGTTGCTGGCGTCGTTTTCGGGCCGGTTCTATCAGTTGCGGTCGAGGCTGAATCAACGCCGTCTCCTCGGCCGATGCGGCAGCACGGTTTGCGGGGGGGTAATCCGATGAAGACGGTGGACACGCAGAAGCGGCAGCGAAAAGAACTAGTCCACGCCGATCGGGTGTATCGGCTACTCGACGCCGGGAAGCTACGGTCGCCCGACGACGAGATGCTAACCATCGACGACGTCGTGGTCCGCGCGTCGAAAGACCTCGTCAAGGGAGCTGCAGCGGAAGATCTGCGTGCGGGGGAGCTGTCGGCACTGCGGGTGGTCGGAGTGAACCCCCACGACCACCGGTCGGTGCACGCTGGACCTTGCGACGGAACAGAAGATTGCTGCTGTCCGAGGAATGACGTCCCGCGCGCATCGCTGACTCTGGTACTCGGCGAGGCGGCATGACCGTTGCCGAGGCCGGATGTACCGTGCCGCGCCAGTTCTCGTACACCACCCGCCCGCACGCGGCGATCGACGACGCTACCGACGCCCCGCTCGGGCTCGACGAGATCGATATTCGTGTGCGGTGGATGCTCGACCTGATCGGCGCCGCGCAATCGGAGTTGGTGACGAGGCTGTGGCAACCAGCCACCTTCGATGCCCTTACCGCCGGCCGTGACAGCCAAGGC
Source organism: Rhodococcus oxybenzonivorans (assembly GCF_003130705.1). Classification (NCBI taxonomy): domain Bacteria; kingdom Bacillati; phylum Actinomycetota; class Actinomycetes; order Mycobacteriales; family Nocardiaceae; genus Rhodococcus; species Rhodococcus oxybenzonivorans. The sequence continues at coordinate 5,244,757 of NZ_CP021354.1, forward strand.
CGGAAGCTCCCGGTGCAGGGGCATGTCGCTGCGGCGCGTCTGGGGTGGAACCCGTCCTACCCGACCGGTGTGTACGTGCCGTCGCGGGTGACCCGGGTGGTCACCTCCCAGGCGGTCGGCACGCTGCGGACCTTGGCGTACCGGGACACCGCCATCGGGTCGCTGTCGGCCAGGTTCGACCCCGTCACCGGCCGACTGACGCCGCCCACCACGGCCGGCGAGTATGTGCCGTCCGGTTTCGCGCGCGGCGTGGTACGACAACTCGCAGCGCGCTCGCGCGGCCCTGGAAGCGGGGGTGATCCCACCACTTGCTTGCGGATCACCGACGTACAGAGACCGCCGCAGACGTCGGTGATGGCGAGGCTTTCCGCTGCCGATCACCAACTCTCGCAGATCACCGTCACCGACGGTGTCATGGTGCTGACGGTGAAACTGCCCACCACCGCGGCCCCGACCGGTCGGGCGCACTGGCGGCGGGTCCGGTTGACCGCGGCGATCCCACCACACCTGCAGACCAGGGCAATCACGGAGTGGCATCTGCCGACCCTTGTCCTCGACCACCGAGGGCTGCTGCTGCGCTGCGCGGCCACCGAACAGATACCCACTGCCGATCTGAGCGGAGGAGCAACCGCGGTGGGAGTGGATTGGTCACCGGCCACCCTCGGAGCGGCCGCGATCGTCACCGAAGGCCCAGCCGGGTTGGTCTCGGACTACCGGGGCTTCACCTATGACGACCGGGGCCTGGGAATCAGGCTGGCCCGGCTGCAAGCGGAAGGTCAACACCTGCACCGCAAAGCTGCGCGTTTGACGCGGCTCGCTGCGACCGCACCACCCGAGGTGCGCGCCGAACTGGAAGAGAAGATCGCGGTCCTCGACGCCCACCGCACCGCGGTCGGTGTCAAACGGGGCAAGATCAACCGGGAACTCGCCTTCCATTTCGCCCGTCACATCGTCGAGTACGCCGCCGCGGCCGGGGCGGCCGTGATCGGGGTCGAAGACCTCAGCACCCTCGAAACCCGGGGGCACGGCCGGGTGAACAACAATCGGGCCGCGCAGTCCGCGCGCCGCAAAGCCGTCGACGCTCTCGCACACACCGCCGCGGGGGTCGGTGTGACGGTGGTGTCGGTACCGGCCCGCGGCACGTCGGCGTTGTGCCCAAGTTGTAACGACACGCTCTCCCGGCCGGGCGGCTATCACCGGGCGTGGTGCGCACGGTGCAAGGTCGGCGGCAATCGTGATCACGTGGCAGGTGTGAACCTCGCCAAACGTGCACTACTGGGGCGCAGCAGAGTTGTTCGCAAGCGCGGTCGGAACCCGGAGATTCGGAACATCGAGCATGCGCCGGTCCGGCAGTGCCGCGACAAGACCAGTCCCACCCCGAGCCGGCCACGGCATCGCCGGGTCCGCCGCAGTGTTCTCACCGCGATACCTCAGGTGGGGGTGAAACAGATAAGAATTGTTTCTGCACCTCGAGCGTCGGTGTGGGACACGGTCAAACCCGTCACATCGCACGGTGTTACGGGTAGCCGTGACGTACTTATATCTCCCACGTCGGCCACGTCAGTGGCAGATAGTATGAGAGTTACGTAGACGCTGTCGGCTGTGCGCTGAACGGATGAATTGCACCCACGGGGGCTGCGCATGATTACCTACCGAAACGATTCAGCGACGAGGAGTGAGAGACATGGCCTGGCGAATCTCGGCGAACTACTACGAGGCCTGCAACTGCGACCTGGGGTGCCCGTGCAACATGAGCGGCTTTCCCACCCACGGAAACTGTGACGGTGTGGTCGGATTCGAGGTCACCGGAGGTGAACGCGACGGCGTCGATCTGGCCGGGGCGAAGGTCGCGAGCGCGGTGAAATGGCCCGGCGCCATCCACGAAGGCAACGGAACAATGGCCCTGTTCATCGACGCGACCCCCGAGCAGCGACAGGCCCTGCTGCCGATTCTCACCGCCGAGGATCCCGGTTTGCCCTGGGAGATCCTCGCCGCGACCGTCAGCGAGATTCATGGTCCGTTCTTCGAGACGATCGAGATCGACGACCGGGACACCGATTCCCGAGTCCAGGTCGGCGACAAATTGGTCGTTCAGATGCAGAGCTTCACAAACCCGGTGACCGGGGAGAAGCACGAACCGCACATGGTGCTCAAGGATGGGTTCATCTTCCAGGACGGTCAGATCGGCACTACCTCGGTGCTGCGGCTCGACGCCGACGGAGTGACATTCGAGCATCCGGGCAACAACGCGTACTACTCGCGCGTCGAGTGGTCCAGTGAGAACCGGATGGCGCCCGCCGGAGCGGCCGGCAAGTTCTGACTCGCAGCAGTGCACCGCGATAACGCGGCGGTGGTGCGGCCCAGCTCGGCAGTGGCGAGGCGGTGGGGTGTGACGGAGGAGTGCCGATGAGTCAGCCGCCGAGGATCGACACTCCCCGGATGGCCTACAGCGTCCTCGAACGCCGGGCGACGCTCGCCACGGTGGGGATTCTGCTCGCCCTGGCCGGGGTGGCGTGGTGGCGCACCATCGGTACTGCGGGCGGAATGAACTCGATGGTGCAGGGTTTCGCATGGGTCGGCACGGCCATGCCCTTCGACATGGGCGCCGCCGTCTTTCTCGCCATGTGGACGACGATGATGGTGGCGATGATGTTTCCGACGATCGCCCCGATCGTCTTGCTGCACCGCCTGGTCATGCGCCGGCAGGCCCGCGGACTCGCCCCGACGGTCACCTTTGCTGCGGGCTACCTGGCGGTGTGGTCGGCCGTCGGGATCGTTCCGCTGACGGTGCTGCTCGGCTTCCGCCGGATCTCGCACGGATCGACGTGGGTCGAGATCGCGGCCGGTGGTGTGCTGGTCATCGCCGGCGGATACCAGTTCACCCGGTGGAAGCAGGCGTGCCTGCGGGCCTGCCGCACCCCCTTGACGTTCCTCGCCACCCACGACTTCGGAACCGGTCTGCGGGGCACCTTCCGCGCCGGCGGCGCACACGGGCTCTACTGCCTGGGCTGCTGCTGGGCGTTGATGGCGGTCCTGCTCGTCGTCGGGTTGATGAACCTGACCTGGATGGCGGCGATCGCCGTAATCTTCCTGGCCGAGAAGAACTCCCGCCATTCGGTCGCGCTCACCCGGGTGGTCGGGACCGCGGTCGTCCTGCTCGGGGTCGCCGTCCTCGTCCACCCGGCGCTGCTGCAGTCGCTGTCCCCCATGCCGGATATGTCCTCGCCGATGTCGGGCATGTGACCGAGGGACCGACACCAGCGCGATCGGTGCACCGGATGACTACGGCGGATCGACCGCAAACCGACCCACGACCGCGGGTGCCGCCGTCAGGATCGCGGGAGGATCATCCTCGATCCGCCGGGCCGGCGTCCTCGGTGGCGAACGCAGCGTGCGCACGTCATCACCCAAGGGTGTACAGGCGTCGCTGGTGGGATTCGGACGGTGTCCGAATCCCACCAGAGCGGTTGCGGCGGTTAGTTCAGCGCCGCCTCCGGGGTGAGGTCCGGTTGCGTCGTCGGGGTGCGCATCGACACCGCGGTGACCCCCGCACCGGCCAGGGCGATGACGGCGGCGCCGAGGAAGGCGGCGGAGAATCCGTTCGTCAACTCGGGGAGGTCGCCGATCTGGTTGGCCCCGAACGAGGCGGCGACGGCGGTCATGGCCGCCAGACCGACCGCGGAGCCGACCTGGTAGCTGACGTTGACGATGCCCGACGCCAACCCGCCCTCTTCCGGGCGGGCGGCGGAGATCGCCGTGCCCAGGGAGGGAATGAAGGCGAGCGACATGCCGGCCGCGGCCACGAGGGAGGCGGGGAGCACGTCGACCCAGAAAGTGCCGGTAGGCCGGACCAGGGCCATCCACCCGAGCCCTGCCGCGAGCACGATCAGACCGGTCACGATCATCGGTTTCGCCCCGAACCGCTGCATCGCCCGCGGCGCGATGACGATCATGCCGAGCATGATCAATGTGGTCATCGGCAGTAGTGCTGCGCCGGCGGGGAATGCGCTGTAGCCGAGGACCTGCTGCAGGTACAGGTTCAGGAAGAACCACATCGGGATCCACGCCGCACCGAGCAGCAACTGGGCGAGGTTCGCTGCGGCAAGGTTGGGGGCGGTGAAGATCCCCACACGCATCAGGGGTTCGCGGCGCCGGGACTGGATCAGCACGAACGCGCCCAGCAGCACCGCCGAAACGGCGAGGTACCCCCAGGTTTGACCCGCATCCCAGCCGACCTCGGGGGCCCGGACAATGGCGTAGACGGCAAGCGCCAGCCCGGTGGTGACGGTCAGGGCGCCGAGGATGTCGATCGAACCGGATCGGGCAGGGGCGTTGGGCATCAGCAGCGGTGTCGCGGCGAGGGCGATGACCGCGATGGGGATGTTGATGTAGAACACCCACGGCCAGCTGAGGTATTCGGTGATCACCCCACCGAGGAACACTCCGGCGGTGCCGCCGGCGGGCGCGGCGGCGCCGTAGACGGCGAGGGCTTTGGTCAATTCCTGCTGGGTGGAACCGAACAGCATCATCAGCAGAGTCAGCGCGGAGGGTGCGATCAGTGCGGCGCCGGCGCCTTGAACGGCGCGTCCGGCCAGTTCGGTGCCGACGTTGCCGGCGGCGCCGGCGGTGATCGACCCGGCGAGCAGAACCAGCCAGCCGGTGGCGAAGATGCGTCGGGCTCCCCACAGGTCGGACAGGCGTCCGCCGAGCAGGAGTAGTCCGCCGAGGGCGATGACGTAGGCGTTGAACACCCAGGTCAGGTTTTCCTGGGAGAAGCCGAGGTCGGTCTGCATTTTCGGTAGCGCGATGCCGATGATGGAGGTGTCCATGATGACCATGAATTGGGCGGCGGCGATCAGCGCCAGCGCCCACCACTTGCGGGTGGATGATGCCTGAGTAGACATGACGATCCGTCCTTACGGGTATGGGGTATCTATCGTGATGTAAACGAAGAGGAGTGCAGCGGCGCGCCTACCACACAACATCGAGGCCCCAACTCTTGGATCACTGTAGGTATCACGGTGCCGCTGGATCTTTCGGGTCGAAACCCGCCCTCTGTGCACATCACTGGCCTCCTAGATGCTGTTCGAACCCTCTGCGGATATCGATACCATAGGGGGGTACCGTAGAGGGCGCAAGAGGTAGCCCCGATATCGCCGAAACCGTTTCGGTCGCAAGCCCGGCCGCGCCGCACAAGGCGCCCGGTGGACGTGCCGTTCGGGGTCCAAGGCGCACCAGCGGGGGGTATGCAGCAAAGGGAGCGGTACGGCAACCCCGGGCATTGCATACGGTAGGGGGGTATAGTAAATCTGTAGATGGGTCGCGACGACCTCGATCGGACTCCGCACGAACCGAAGAAAGAAGGACATCGATGAGCACCACCACCGTCACCGTCACCGGTATGACCTGCGGGCACTGCGTCTCCTCGGTCCGCGAAGAGATCGGCAACCTCCCCGGCGTGACCGCCGTAGACGTCGACCTCGCCAGCGGCCGGGTCGCTATCGACTCCGACTCCCCGATCGAGAAGGCATCGCTCGCCCGGGCAGTCGACGAGGCCGGCTACCAGCTCGCCGGCTGACCGGACGACGCCCAGACCCGGACAGGAGATTCCCACGATGAACGCATCGTCGAAGTTCGCCGGATTCACCGTCGGCCTGGCCGCGGTCTTCGCACTCGCCCTCGGGGCCGGGGCCGCCCTCGGCCCCGAGGTGCCCGCACCGGCCGACACCCACGACACCTCAACTCACGACGCCGGACCCGGTTCGATCACGGGCGCACCGGTCGCCGAACAGTCACCTGGAGGACTGATGGTCACCGACAGCGGATACACCCTGGCATTGGACACGGCGCAGGTTCCCGCCGGCGCTAACGTGCCACTACGGTTCCGCATCCTGGGCGCCGACGGGCAGCCGGTCACCCGCTACGTGGAGAGCCACGACAAGCAACTACATCTGATCGCGGTGCGCCGCGACATGGCCGGGTTCCAGCACGTGCACCCGGTGCTCGACGCCGCCGGAACGTGGTCCGTTCCGCTCGATCTGACTCGCGCCGGGGCGTACCGGGTGTTCGCCGACTTCACCCCCGACGGCGGTGACGGCGTGACCCTGGGCGCCGACCTGCAGGTCGCCGGTGCCTACGATCCTCAGCCCCTGCCCCCGGTGGCCGCAGCCACCGTGGTCGACGGGTACACCGTCACCCTCGACGGCACCCTCACCCCGGGTCAGGCCTCGAAGGTCACCCTGTCGGTCGCCCGCGGCGGGCAGCCGGTGACGGATCTGCAGCCCTACCTCGGCGCGTACGGTCACCTGGTTGCCCTGCGGGCCGCCGACCTCGGCTACCTGCACGTGCACCCGGACGGCCATCCCGGTGACGGGGTCACCGCACCCGGTCCGGGCATCGACTTCTATGTCACCACCCCGAGCGCGGGCGACTACCGCCTGTTCCTCGACTTCCAGCACGATGGAGTGGTGCGGACCGCCGAATTCACCCTGACCGCCGGGCAGAGTTCCGGCGCCGCGGCGCCCCCCGCCCCGGAACCGATGCCCGCCGGACACGGACACTGACGAACACCACCACACCCGGAAGGAGGAACGATGAATTCCGTCACGCAGCACCCGACCGCCGACGGCCAGGTCGAGCTCGAAATTGGTGGTATGACCTGCGCCTCGTGCGCGAACCGGATCGAGAAGAAGCTCAACAAACTCGACGGCGTCACCGCCACGGTGAACTACGCCACCGAGAAGGCCCGCGTCAACTACGTCGGTGCTGTGTCGACCGAGGATCTCGTGGCCACCGTCGAGCAGGCCGGCTACACCGCCAAGATCCCGGCGCCGCTCGCCGCCGATACCGCGGCCGGCCCCGCCGCGGAGCCGGACCCCACGGCCGCACTGCGTCAACGGCTGCTCGTGTCCTTGGTGCTCAGTGTGCCGGTGATCGCGATGGCCATGGTTCCGGCGCTGCAGTTCACCCACTGGCAGTGGCTTTCACTCACCCTCGCCGCCCCGGTGGTGGTGTGGGGGGGCGTGGCCGTTCCACAAGGCCGCCTTCACCAACCTGCGGCACGGCACCTCCACAATGGACACCCTCATCTCGATGGGCACCCTCGCCGCCCTGGGCTGGTCGCTGTACGCGCTGTTCTGGGGCACCGCCGGTATGCCGGGCATGACCCACCCGTTCGAGCTGACCATCTCCCGCTCCGACGGGGCCGGCAACATCTACCTCGAGGCCGCCGCCGGGGTCACCACATTCATCCTCGCCGGCCGTTACTTCGAGGCCCGCTCCAAGCGGCGCGCCGGTGCCGCCCTGCGGGGCCCTGCTCGAACTCGGCGCCAAAGAGGTCTCGGTGCTGCGCGGCGGTGTCGAGCAGCGCATCCCGGTCGATCAACTGGCCGTCGGTGACGAGTTCGTCGCCCGCCCCGGGGAGAAGATCGCCACTGACGGTGTCGTCACCGACGGCTCTTCCGCGGTGGATGCGTCGATGCTGACCGGCGAATCCGTGCCCGTCGAGGTCGGACCCGACGACCAGGTCGTGGGCGCCACCGTCAACGTCGGCGGCCGGATCACCGTGCGTGCCACCCGCATCGGGTCCGACACCCAGCTCGCGCAGATGGCGAAACTCGTCGAAGACGCCCAGACCGGTAAGGCGCAGGCGCAACGGTTGGCCGACAAGATCTCCGGGATCTTCGTCCCGATCGTCATCGCCCTGTCCGTCGCCACGCTGGGTTTCTGGATCGGCACCGGCGGCGGCCTCGCGGCCGCGTTCACCGCCGCCGTCGCCGTGCTGATCATCGCCTGCCCCTGCGCCCTCGGCCTGGCCACCCCGACCGCACTGATGGTCGGCACCGGCCGCGGCGCCCAGCTCGGCATCCTGATCAAGGGGCCCGAGGTCCTCGAATCGACCCGCCGTGTCGACACCGTGGTGCTCGACAAGACCGGCACCGTCACCACCGGCAAGATGACCCTGCTCGATGTGATCACCGCCGACGGCGAAGACACCATGCAGGTGCTCCGCCTGGCCGGTGCCCTCGAGGATTCCTCCGAGCACCCCATCGCCGCGGCCATCGCCAAGGGCGCCCGCGACAAGGTCGGCGCCCTGCCGAAGGTGGAGCAGTTCATCAACATCGAAGGCCTCGGAGTGCAGGGCATGATCGACGAGCACGCGGTGGTCGTCGGCCGGGCCCGGCTCCTCGCGGACTGGGCACAGCACCTACCCGCCGATCTCGAAGCGGCCATGACCGCAGCCGAATCCGAGGGCAAGACCGCCGTCGCAGTCGGCTGGGACGGTAAAGCCCGAGCCGTGCTCGTCGTCGCCGACGCCGTCAAGGCCACCTCTGCCGAGGCGATCGGACAGCTGCGCAGGCTGGGCCTGACGCCGATCATGCTCACCGGCGACAACACCGCCGCCGCCCGCGCGATCGCCGACCAGGTCGGTATCGACGAGGTGATCGCCGAAGTGCTGCCCGCCGACAAGGTGGACGTCGTCAAACGGCTGCAGGATCAGGGCAAGGTCGTCGCGATGGTCGGCGACGGTGTCAACGACGCAGCCGCCCTGGCGCAGGCCGACCTCGGTCTGGCGATGGGCACCGGCACCGACGTCGCGATCGAAGCCAGCGACCTGACGCTGGTGCGCGGGGACCTCCGCGCCGCCGCGGACGCGATCCGGTTGGCCCGCAAGACGTTAGGCACCATCAAGGGCAACCTGTTCTGGGCCTTCGCCTACAACGTCGCCGCCCTCCCCCTGGCCGCGGCCGGGCTACTCAACCCGATGCTCGCCGGTGCGGCGATGGCGTTCTCGTCGGTGTTCGTGGTCAGCAACAGCCTGCGGCTGCGCCGATTCCGGTCCCTCACCGGATAACCGCAGGCAACGCATCAGGACGCGCGGGGTGGGGCGTGCAGCCCACCTCGCGCCGGTCAACCCGAATCCGGTCCCGAAAGGAGAAGATCATGGCAACGGTGACAACGACCTTGGTGCGCATAGCCCGGCATCCCGGGACCCGGGCGGCGGCCCGGTGCGCGGTGATGTGCGCCGCATCGGCGATCGGCCGCCGGGTCGAGGGCCCACACCCCGCCCCGCATACCCCGGGCGGGCATAATCGGGGGTGCTCGGCATGACACTCGGATTCCAGGAGGACACCATGGCCACCACTCCCGCGGCCACCCAGGCACCTGCCGAGACCGACGGCCATGACCATGCCGCGCACGGCTACATCACCGAAAAAGACGCCTACCTCAAGCGCCTCAAGCGCATCGAAGGCCAGGCCCGCGGACTGCAGCGGATGGTCGAGGAAGACAAGTACTGCATCGACATCCTCACTCAGGTCTCCGCGATGACCAAGGCCTTGCAGGCCGTGGCCATGGGACTGCTCGAAGACCACATCAGTCATTGCGTCGTCGACGCCGCCGTTGCCGGCGGTCCCGAAGCCGACGCGAAGATCAAAGAGGCCACCGACGCGATCGCCCGGCTCGTCCGCTCCTGAAAACCCGGTACACAAGCCCGGCTCGAGGATCAGTAGTCGTCGTCCACCCCGGCGTTCTCGTCGGAAATCTCGACGAGGCGGCGCAGGCAATGCATCCGCAACGGTTCCGGAAACCCTTCCGCGAGAAGGTAATAGACGGTGCGGCCCGCCTTGCGGCGGGTGACCATACCGGCGGTGCGCAGGATCCGCAGGGCGTACCCTACGGCGTGTCCGCCGAGGTCGAGGGTCAGGGCGATATCGCCCATGCACAGTTCTTCGGCCAGGTCGAGGGCGTTGATCACCCGGGCCCGGGTGGGGTCGGCGAGCAGGCTCGAGATGCTGCTCAACCGGGCGGCGTCGTCGCGGCTGAGCAACCGCTCACGGGCATGCGCCGCCCCGCGGACCGACCGACTGTTTACCCGTACGGCTTTACGGGTATAGGGGTGACGGGCCGACGTTGTTTCAGCGGCGTCCGCCGCCGAATGCCCCTTGTGGAAAGGGAGTCATCGTGAGCACAGCCGAGCAGATGCTCGAGAGCTATCCGAAGGATCTGCGGGCACATCGACCAGGCGACACTTCTGGCCTGCATCGGGGCGCGCGCCGAGTGCGCGCAGACATGCACGGCCTGCGCGGATGCGTGACCCCCGTCTTTGTCAGCGCATCCGCCGAAGAGAGAAGGTAGTTGTCGATGAACAAGTCCCTCGCCCTCGGCGCCGCATCGGCGGCGCTGCTGCTGGCCCTGACAGCGTGCGGTGACTCCGGCACCGAGGAGAGCGCCGCGACCACCAACTCGGCCGCCACCACCTCGGTGAGTGCCGAAAACGGTGCCGCCGAGCACAACGACGCCGATATCGCCTTCGCGCAGGGGATGGTTCCCCACCACAGCCAGGCGATCGAGATGAGTGACGTGCTGCTCGCCAAACAGGGGATCGACCCCCGGGTGGTCGACCTCGCGCAGCAGATCAAGGCCGCGCAGGGCCCGGAAATCGAGCAACTCAACGCCTGGCTGACCGCGTGGGGCCAAGGCGCCGCAGCGACCACCACGACCGGCATGAACATGACCGAGTCCATGCCCATGGGCACCGGGATGCAGATGCCCGAGGCACCGGTGGTGATCCCACCGGCGGGCACCAGTGAAATGGACATGCCCGGCATGGAGGGCGGCGAGGACATGGAGGGGATGATGTCGGCCGAAGACATGGCTGCCCTGCGCGACGCCCAGGGCGTCGATGCCGCCAAACTCTTTCTCACCCAGATGATCGAGCACCACAAGGGTGCGATCACCCTGGCCCAGACCGAGGTGGAGGACGGCCAGAACGCGCAGGCGAAAGCGATGGCGCAAAACATCATCACCACCCAGCAGCAGGAAATCACCACCATGGAACAGATCCTGTCGACCCTCTAAGGCGCGACACGCGGCGGTGTTGATGTCGGTCTCCACCATCGTCGTACCGCTCAACGTGCAACTTCTGCGCCGACTCGACCTCGACCCGGCCCGGCTCGTATGGCGCTGAGCGTCCGACCGAAGCGCCCTGCTGCGGTGTTCACCCGCAGAAGCAGGGCGCCGATGCCCGCGCGGGCGGCCGTCGCTTACAACCCGTTCCGGCCACCTGCAGACCAGGCCACCCGGCGGGTCGGGCTCGGTCAGCGCGCCGGGCGCCACCCATCCATGGTGACCTGCACCAGCCGCTGGACCGCTTCCCGGGTCGACAGGCCGGTGGCGGCGGTCAGGGCGTGCAGGCAGCATCTCGCCAGCTCGTCGGCGGCGAACCGCAGCGCCTCCACTACCGTCTCACCCCCACCTAGGGCCGACGCGGTCACAACCTCGTCCAACGCTCTGTGACGAGGAAGACAGCCAAAAGAGTTACTTGCTTGGGGTAACGATGTATATAGTTGCATGCAGAAAGTAAGTCGTCCTCAGGGGTTGTTGCCATGTCCACGCCAGCCGCGTCTTCCGTGTCGTCCGTTTCGCTCGGCACGACCGAAGCTCTGATCGACGAGGTATTCCTCTTCGGTCGGGTGCTTCGCGATGCCCTGGCGTCGGAAGCCGACGACCACCTCCCCCGCGCCCTGACAGGAGTTCTCCTCGTCCTGGCCGGGAGGGGTGAATGCCGGCAGAACGAACTGGCCACGGAAATGTGCGTCAGTCAGTCCTCCCTCAGTCGCCAGATCACCGATCTGGTCGACGCCGGGTACGTCACCCGGCACCCGGACCCTGCGGACGGGCGTGCATTCCGAATACGCGTGTCGGACGACGGCTTGGCGTACGTGAAACACGTACGGGCACGACGTGCCGCACGCATGCAAAAAATGCTGACCGGATGGAACGAAACCGAGGCAGCCACGGCCCTCGACTCGATCCGGCATCTGAAGGAAACACTCTTCGATGCCGAGCACCGGATCGTATCGAGCTCGAACCCGATTGGAACACAAAGCGTATGACCGAAACAGATATCCGCACGCCGGTCGGCGAACCGCAGGCCATGAGTCACCGTCAGATTCTCGAAGCCCTCACCGGCCTGCTCGCAGCCCTCTTCACGGCCTTGCTGAGCACCACCATCGTCTCCACCGCCCTGCCGACGATCATCGGCGACCTCAAAGGGACACAGACCGCGTACGCCTGGGTCATCACCAGCGCGTTGCTGGCCAACGCCGCCTCGACGCCCATTTGGGGCAAGCTCTCCGACCTGTTCAACAAGAAGGTCCTGGTCCAGAGCGCGATCGTCATCTTCGTCATCGGTTCGGTGATCGCCGGATTCGCACACAACGTGCCGCTTCTGCTGACCGCGCGGGTCATCCAAGGCGTCGGCATGGGCGGTCTGACCGCGCTCGTCGTCGCCATCATCGGCACCATCGTCTCGCCCCGCGAGCGTGGCCGGTACTCCGGCTACATGGGCGCCGTCATGGCGGTCTCGATGTCGGGCGGCCCGATCCTCGGCGGAGTCATAGTCGACAGCCCCCTCGGCTGGCGCTGGACGTTCTTCGTCTGCGTCCCGCTCGCCGTCGTCGCGCTGTTCCTGCTGCAGCGCACATTGCACCTCCCGACCGAGAAGAAGGACAACGTCTCCATCGACTGGCTCGGAGCGCTGCTGCTCACCGCGGGCGTGTCCATCCTGCTCATCTGGGTGTCGTTCGCAGGTAAGGCCGGCTACTACGAGTGGTTCTCCCGCGAGACGGCGCTGTACGTCGGCACCGGCGTGCTCCTCCTCGTGGCAACCGTCCTGGTCGAAGCCAAGGCGAAGGCTCCCATCATCCCGCTGAAGATCGTCACCGAGCGGACCACCGGCCTCGCGATCATCGCATCCGTCGCCGTCGGTGTCGGAATGTTCGGTTCCACCACCTTCCTCGGCCAGTACTTCCAGACCTCGCGGGGCTACACCCCCACGATGGCCGGCGTCCTCACCATTCCGATGGTCGCCGGGATGCTCATCGGCACGGTCGGCTCGGGACAGCTCATCACCCGGTTCGGCAAGTGGAAGTCGTTCGTTGTCGGCGGCGCAGTATTGATGATCATCGGTTTCGGGCTGCTGAGCACCCTCGATCACGAGACGAGCCTGACCCTCGTCAGCCTCTACATTGCCATCATCGGTCTGGGCATGGGCATGCTGATGCAGAACCTGGTGCTCGCCGTGCAGAACACTGTCAGCGTCCAGAACATCGGTGCGGCCTCGAGTTCGGTCGCCTTCTTCCGAACCTTCGGTGGTGCCATCGGCGTCTCGGTTCTCGGGTCGGTCCTGGCGACACGGGTCTCCGACCTCTCTGCCGACGGATTCGCCACGCTCGGCATCCCGGCAGGGTCGAGCAGCGGTGGCGGCAGCCTGGACCTCACGTCCATGCCCGCACCCGTGCAGAGCGTCATTCGTGCCGCATACGGAGACGCGACCGGCCGGATCTTCCTCATCGCCGCGCTCGTCGCCCTAGTCACCCTGCTCGCCGTCATCCTGCTGCCCAACCGCCCGCTGCGTCGCACCATCGACCTGTCGAGCGACCAGGATCCGGTGCAGGAACCGGACTACGCCATGGCGGCCGAACGGGCATCGGAGTCGGATACCACGCCGATCCCGTCCGCCGATTCCCGCGGAGGCAGGCACGAGGCGCCCGCCGACCAGCAGCCGTTCGCAGGCCTGAGCGCGGACGCTCGTGACCGGCTCCTGTCCCTGCTCCTGCCTCAGCCCGAGCAGACCCTGGAAGCGATCGACGAGGCCGAGAAGATTCGTGACGAGGTGAACCGCCTCCGAAACGATCTCAACGCCAAGCTCATCGAATTCGATGCGGTCTGGGATCGCCTACGCGACCTCGGGCTGAGCGAAGACCAGGTGGCCGGCGTGCTCGGAGGCACCCCGGTCACGGACACCGGCAACGGCGTCCTCCTCCGCTGAATGACCCCCTGTGAGTACTTGTTAACACCCCGCTGTTAACAAGTACTCACAGCATGGGGCGACGCCACGGACCACGGATCGCCAGAAGCAACCCGGGCGACTGAATGCTCGCGAACAGCGTCTTCCCGTCCGCGCTGAACGCCGGACCGCAGAACTCGCTGTCGTTCAACTCGTTACGGGCCAGCGCAAACGGCTCTCCCTCCGCCGTGACCCCCACCAGATGGCTGATGCCGTCGCCGTCCTCGGCGAGGATGACACCGCCGTGTGGTGACACGGTGATGTTGTCGGGGCCGTCGTAGTTTCCGGTGTCCACGGCCGGGTCCGGGTTGACGCCGAACAACGTCTTTAACGTGATGGTCTCCGTCGCCGGGTCGTAGAACCAGACCTGGCCGTCGTGCTCGGCGGCACTGCCGTCGCCGGTACGCGCGAAGCTGGCGACGAAGTAGGCGCCACCGTCACCCCACCACTGCCCCTCCAACTTTCGGCTGCGCGTCACCTGGTCGTCGGTGAACTGCTTGCGCACCGGGGTGCTCTTGGCGTCGCGGTCGGGCACGTCCACCCACTGCACCGTGTACCGGACACCGGGTTCCGTCGCCTGCGACAGGTCGCGTACGTGGACACCGTCCTGGAAGCACGCCATGGCCTGTAGGGCGCCTGCGGTATCCCCGCCCGACGACTGCGCCAGTCCGCGGAGCGCGCCGGGTCCCCCGCGGAAACCCTGCGGCGGCGTCCAGCGGTAGTACAGGCCGTTCGGATCGGACGCATCCTCCGTCAGGTAGATGGCATTGGTCGCCGGATCGACGGCGACTGCCTCGTGTGCGTACCGGCCCAGGAATTTGTAGGGCACCGGGCTCTTGCCCCGGTTGGCATCCTGTCCGGCCGGATCGACCTCGAAGACGTATCCGTGGTCGAGGAAAAATCCGCCCGTTCCCGCGCGGGCCTCGGTTTCCTCGCAGGTCAGCCACGTTCCCCACGGCGTGATACCGCCGGCGCAGTTGTTCACCGTCCCCGCCACACTCACGTACTGGCCCAGCCACTTCCCTTCCGCGTCCACCGTTGTGGTGGTGGTGCCACCGCGCGCACCCGTGTCGTAGGTGAGCCCCTCGACTGCGGGGACACCGAACGGCTCGTCCTTGCCGATCTCGTGGTTGCTGACCACAGTGGATCCCCCACCTTGCCGGGCGAACACGCCGTTGGCGTCGAAGTCGCTGGGCACGGACTCACCGCCGTCCATCTTGGTGTCGCCGGACCGGGACACCACCGTGTACGAGAATCCGGCCGGGAGCGCGAGAATTCTGTTCGGGTCGGGAATCAGCGGCCCGTAGCCGATCGCCCGACCGGGCACCGCGGACGCCACAGCAGGTCGGACGAAGGCCTCGACACTACCGGCGAGCGCCACGCCCAAGCCGGTCAGCGCGGTCCTGCCGAGGAAGCCGCGGCGATTGAGTGGTGCTGTGGTCACTGTCTGTTACCTCCATGCATGCCAACGGGACATCCGGACGCTAGGGAGCGAACGTGTCCGACTTCGGCGTCGCACCGTGTCACCGAGGTGAACTGGACGCGAATTCGTTGACATGTGACCAAATGGTCACCTATCGTGGAGTAATGGACGACGATCACGTCTTCAAGGCGCTGGCCGACCCCACGCGCCGCCTGATCCTCGATCGATTGTTCGCCCATGACGGTCAGACGCTGACCGAACTCGAGTCGCAGGTCGAGATGACCCGATTCGGGGTCATGAAGCATCTGCGCGTACTCGAAGACGCGGGCCTGGTGGTCACGCGTCGTGCCGGCCGGGAAAAGCTGCATTATCTCAACCCCGTGCCGATCCAGCTGATCCACCAGAGGTGGATCGACAAGTACACCGAGCGTCACGCCGCGGCGCTCGCTCAGCTGAAAGCCGAACTGGAGGAAGAGAAATGACTGAAATCGTGCAGGTTTATGCCGTGTACATCAAGGCAACGCCCGAGGCGATCTGGGAGGCCGTCACCAAGCCGGAGTGGTCGGAGAGGTACGGGTACGGCGGACACGTGCATTACGACCTCCGACCCGGAGGCAAGTACGAGTCGCGCGCCAGCGATGAGATGAAGGCCCACCCCGGGGTGCCCGACGTCGTCGTCGACGGCGAGGTGCTCGAGTGCGATCCGCCGAAGAAGCTCGTCCAGACGTGGCGCATGCTGATGGACCCCGACAACATCGAAGGATTCACCACGCTCACCTACGACATTGCGCCGTCGAGTCGACCCGGAGTCACGAAATTGACTGTGACACATGACCTCACCAACGCCCCGCAGATGGCACGGATGGTCGCGGGCGAGCACGAAGCGGAAGGCGCCGGTGGTGGCTGGAACGAGGTCCTGAGCGGACTGAAGACACTCCTCGAGACGGGAGAGCCGATGGTGAACTGGGGCTGAACTTCGGGCCGGTGCGCGCGAGTGCCGACACTCGTCGGTGGGCAGCAGTAAGCTGCCCACTATGACGGCCGCGCAGTCGCTCGACGAGGATTTCCTCGCCCTCGCCGACCCTTACCGACGTGAGTTACTGGCCCATTGCTACCGCATGATGGGTTCGCTCCACGATGCCGAAGACCAGATGCAGGAGACGTTCATCCGCGCGTGGCGCGGGTACGGGGGGCTACAAGCAGCAGTCGTCGCTGCGCACCTGGCTCTACCGGATCGCCACCAACACCTGCTTGACGGCCTTGCAGAGCCGGTCCATGCGACCCCTGCCCAGCGGGCTGGGTGCGCCCGATTCGGATCCCACCGCCGAGCTGGTCCAACGGCACGAGGTGCCCTGGCTCGAGCCGATTCCCGACAGCGTGTACGACGACGCCAGCGACCCCGCGAACATCGTCACCTCCCGCGAATCGGTGCGGCTGGCGTTCATCGCCGCCCTGCAGCACCTGCCTCCCCGCCAGCGCGCCGTCCTGGTTCTGCGCGACGTGCTGCAGTGGAAGGCGTCCGAGGTCGCCGCGGCTCTCGACAGCACGACTCCCGCGGTCAACAGCCTGCTGCAGCGGGCCCGCGCGCAGCTCGAACTGGCCATGCCCACCACCGACACCCTCGTCGAACCGGAATCCCCCAGAGGAAAGGGCCCTCCTCGAGCGGTACGTCACGGCCTTCGAGAACTACGACGTCGAGGCGATCGTGGAGACCTTCACCAAGGAAGCCGTGTGGGAGATGCCGCCCTTCGACGGCTGGTACCTCGGTGGTGAGAACATCGGCCGGCTCATCAGCAACAACTGTCCGGCACAACGTGCCGGCGACATGCGCCTGCTCCC
The DNA here is from genome assembly GCF_003130705.1 of Rhodococcus oxybenzonivorans. Lineage (NCBI taxonomy): Bacteria > Bacillati > Actinomycetota > Actinomycetes > Mycobacteriales > Nocardiaceae > Rhodococcus > Rhodococcus oxybenzonivorans. Next base: position 5,261,871 of record NZ_CP021354.1, read on the forward strand.
CTCATGGGCGAACGGCCAGCCCGCCTTCGGCCTCTACATGCGAGGCGAGGACGGCGTGCACCGGCCGTTCCAGCTCCACGTCCTCGACGTCACGGCCGGTGGAGTCGCGCACGTCGTCTGCTTCTTCGATCTCGACCTGTTCGAGAAGTTCGGGCTGCCGCAGACTCCACCGACCTGATCCTTACGCGGGTACGGCCGTCGGATCCATCCACATGACCTCCCAGACGTGACCGTCGAGGTCGCGGAACGCCCGGCCGTACATGAAGCCCTCGTCCTGCAACTTGCCCCATGCACTTCCGCCTGCGGCGAGGGCCTTGTCCACCAGGGCGTCGACCTCCTCGCGGCTTTCGGCCGAGATGCACAAGAGGGCCTCGACCGCCTTCGAGGTGTCGCAGATGTCGACCTCGATGAAGTCCCGGAACTTCGGCTCGACGAGCAACATCACCGACGTGGATTCGTTGATCACCATCGCGGCGCACGAATCGTCGCTGAAAGTGGCATTGAACTCGAACCCGAGATCACCGAAGAACTTCTTGGTGGCGTCGAGATTCTTGATCGGCAGGTTGACGAAGAGCATCCGGGACATCGCAATCTCCTTCTCGAAGTCCTTCCCCAGCGGAAGGTCATCGATACAGACTGCCGTCGTCCTCGAAACTCATCGGTGCGCCGGAAAGTTCTTCTTCTAGCTTTCGGCGAGGTCGAGGAACGCGCCGATCACCACTCGCCCGACGGCAGCCACCTCGTCCATCTGCTCTCCGGACGGTGCCGTGCCCGCGGGCATGTGGTTCTGCATCACCGACAGGTGCTCGCGCGTCAGCTCCACATGGAACTGCAACCCGTATGCGCGGCGACCGAGCCTGAAGGCCTGGTTCTCGTAGGCCTCACTACTCGCGAGCCGTGTCGCCCCCTCCGGAAGATCGAAGGTGTCGTTGTGCCAGTGAACGACGGCAAACTGACTTCCGGCCGAACCGAACACGGGATCGTGGGCGCCCTCGTCGGTCACTGTCACCAGTCCGGCACCGTGCTCCGGAACCGGACCGGTCCGAACATCACCGCCGAAAGCAGCGGCGAGAAGTTGAGCGCCGAGGCAAATTCCGAGAACCGGCAGCCCGGCGTCGACTGAATCCCTGATGAATTTTCGCTCTCGCGGAAGTTGCGGGTGGGTAACATCGTCCAACGCACCCATCGGACCGCCCATCACCACGAGACCGCCGATGTCGGCGGCGGCGGGAAGTTCGAAGGCGTGATACATCGGGTACTCGACGAAAGAAATCCCGCGGTTCTTCAAAAGGGCCCCAACCAATCCCGGCCCCTCGAACGACAAGTGTTTCACTACCGCCCACGGCTTGTCCATGCCGTGATTGTCGCTGATATGGGACTTTCGACTCTAGCCAGGGCACACTCACTCGAATTCCGCACCGAGTGCACAATTTTCGCGTGTTCACGTGTGTGTCACATACCCCGCGCTGCCACCAGGAGTTGGACGCTTGTCTAGTGGCATGGCTCACGGAAAACCTGGTACAAATACCAGCGTCACTGATTCGTGACCCGTCCCATACCGATTAGTTATTTAGTGGTGGCGCCCGACAAGGGGGCCACCGTCCCCCGCCGTCACCTCAAACCAGAGACGAAACCTCCCGCGATCCGGGAAACGTCCCCGGGATGGAAAGGGCAATAGATGCCGCTCCCCATGTCACCTCTCGACTCGATGTTCCTCCTCGGCGAGTCGCGCGAGCATCCGATGCATGTCGGCGGTGTCGAAATCTTCCAGCCGCCGGAGGGTGCCGACACGCACGACATCCGCGCCATGCTCGACCGCGCGCTCGCCGAAAGCACCGGGACAATTGCCCCGAAACTGGCCAAGCGTGCCCGCCGGTCCCTGTCCTCGTTCGGTCAGTGGAGCTGGGAGACGGTCGACGAACTCGACCTCGAGCACCACATCCGCCACGACGCCCTGCCCGCTCCGGGCACCGAGGCCGAGTTGATGGCGCTGTGCTCGCGGTTGCACGAATCGCTCCTCGACCGGAGCCGGCCGTTGTGGGAGATGCACCTCATCGAGGGCTTGAGCGACGGACGCTTCGCTGTCTACACCAAGATCCATCACGCAGTTGCCGACGGCGTCACCGCGATGAAGATGCTGCGCAACGCGCTCAGTGAAAACTCCGAGGAGCGCGATATGCCCGCTCCGTGGGAGCAGGCACATGCACGACCGCCTCGCGCGCAGTCTTCGGGCGGATTCAGCCTCTCCAACCTTGCCGGCGCCACGCTGCGCACCGCGCGCGATACCGCCGGAGACGTTGCCGGACTCGTTCCCGCGCTCGCCGGAACGATCACTCGGGCGTTCCGTGACAAGGGCGGTCCCCTCGCCCTGTCCGCTCCGAAGACTCCCTTCAACGTTCCGATCACCGGTGCACGCCAGTTCGCCGCCCAGTCGTGGCCGCTCGAACGCCTGCGCCTGGTGGCGAAACTGTCCGACTCCACCATCAACGACGTCGTCCTCGCGATGTCATCGGGGGCGCTGCGCAGCTACCTGGAGGATCACGACGCTCTCCCGGCGGAACCCCTGGTCGCGATGGTGCCGGTGTCGCTGCAGAACCAACGCCAGGCGGCGACGGGGAACAACATCGGTGTCCTCATGTGCAACCTCGGCACGCACCAGCCGGATGCCGCGGATCGGTTGGACACGATTCGCACCAGCATGTGCGAAGGCAAAGAGGCGCTGGAGTCGATGAGCGCCACCCAGATCCTGGCGATGAGCGCTGTCGGTGCGGCGCCGGTCGGTGCGAGCATGCTCTTCGGGCACAACTCGCGGCTGCGTCCGCCGTTCAACCTCATCATCTCGAACGTTCCCGGGCCCAGCTCCCCGCTGTACTGGAACGGCGCACGGCTCGACGCCATTTACCCGCTGTCCATACCGGTGGATGGCCAGGCGCTGAACATCACCTGCACGAGCAACGACGACATCATCTCCTTCGGAGTCACCGGTTGCCGCAGCGCGGTACCCGACCTGAAGTCGATCCCGGCCCGGCTCGGCCACGAGCTGCGCGTCCTCGAGGAGTCGCTGGGGATCTGACGGGTTCAGGTTTCGGCGTCGTCGCTGTGCCCGAGGTGGCGGTCGGGAGACGGTAACGGATTTCTTCGCCGGACTCCGTTTTTTCGCGGAATTCTACGTTCGCTGAATCTTTAGAAAATGGTTGGGGGCACAATAGGTCCGAAACCACTCAGACCTGGGCACCAACAAGTTCTTCCTCTGGGCGCAGGCAGACGCGAAACTCGCCGAATAGACCCCGCGCCCGGGCCGGCAACGGCCCAGACCCCAGTTGCAGAGAAATACCCCCGCAGACCCCTCGAGGCTGCGGGGGGTATTTCCGTGAAACCGGTCCCCGGTCCGCGCATCCTGGCGGCCGGAACCCGGTTGCGTCCGGGGTCAGCTGATCCCGGCGACTTCCTTGGCGATCGCAGCCAGCCGGGTCTGCGCGGCCGAGACGACCCCGTGCCGGTTCTTGTTCGCTTCCTCGTAGGCGACGATCGCCCGCACATCGGCGGGATCGGTGAGTTCCTTCACCGCCGCCACAGCTTGGGAGACGTTGAGCTCGTCGAAGTCCTCGATCGGCAACTCGCCCGATTCCGGGACACCGGTGGCGGTGCCGGTACCGGTGCCGGTGCGAACCGAACGCAGAGCGTCGGCGACACCTTCCGCACCTTGCTGGCGACTGACCCTTTCGGCGGTCTCGAGGGCCGCGTCGCGGCTCGCGGTCAGTGTTTTGACCGCGACGTCCCCGGCGTGCGCGCCCCGGCTCAACAGCTCCTCCAACGAGGGTGGGGTGGTGCGGACGGTGTCGAGGGCCCGGTCCAGGCCGCGCGCGGACCAGGACACCGGCACGTTGATCAGCCGTACCGCGGTGCCGGTGGCCGCCTGCAACGGGGTGCGGCGCAACGCGGCCGGGCCACCGAGGGCATCTTCGGCCAGGACGGTGGTCAGCCAGTCCACCGTGGCCTGGTGGGCGGTGATCAGCCGGAACGCGAGATTCTCGATGTCTTTGCGGCCCGCGGTGGTGGCGAGGGCTTTGATGTAGCGGGCGCGGTCGAGGAGTTGGTGTTCGAGGGCGAGGTCACCGAGTAGGGCTTCGTCGAACGGTTGGGCCTGCTCGACCACCGTTTTCACCGCGGCGGCGGCACGTCCCAGGAACGGTCCGATCAGCTCGGGGATTCCGCCGAGGTCGCGGATCGCGGCGTCGATGGCCTCGGCCCGGCCGCGGGCGTTCTCGGCGTTCTCGAGGAGTTCGCGGCGTACGGCTTCGGTTCTGGCCTGGGCTACTCGGGTCTCGGCGATCTGGATTTCGGTGTTGGTCAGGTCCAGGATCGTGCGCAGCTGCGTCAGCAGCGTGGCGGTGTCAGATGTGCTCATACGTGATTGCCCCTTCGATGTGGACGGTGTCGGTCGGCGCAGGATGCACCGCCACCTGACTACCCCGCCCTGCGCTGCGGTAACCGTCGCGCGTCCGGAAACCGAAAGTTCTACGAAAGGCGTTCGCGAGCAGCGCTTCCCGGAACTGAATAGCTGCGCCGGGCTGATCGGCATCTGGTCGGCGCCCTTTGTCTCCTGCCAGTCCCAGTCCGGCACGCTGCCATGGCCACAGGCGGCCGGAAGCGATGCGTCGAGCCGCGCCCGACACTCTCGACGTCAGGCACCCAACATGCAGCACGGCTGACTGCAAATGAGGATTCGGTCCCCGACGTACCCACCTCCGGCGGCGACCGCGCCGCCCGCGGTGCCCCCTGACCGATCGCGTATGCAGCGGCGTTGTCTGCAGACCGGCCCGCCAGCTCAGGACGTGGGGTCGGGAGCGATGTAGCGGAAGGTGAACGGTGGGGGTGCGGCGGGGTCGATGATCCACGCACCGCCCTTGGCGGTCTTCGTGGTCGGGGGCACCCGGGCCGATCGGTGTGTGGGTGCGGTCGCCGCAAGGTCGTCGAGAACCTCACCATGGGCGCACCACAGCGTTCCATCGATGTCCGGGGCGCACAGCGCGGCGAACAGTCGATCGACCGGGGCGCCTGGGGCGAGCAGGCAGTGATCCTCGACAGTGAGTCCCCGGGCCGCGGCCTGCCTGCGTCCGACGATGCTGAGCGGGCGGTCGGCGTCGGGGCCGTGCCACAGCGCCTTGTTGCCCGCGTGCGCGTGGCGTACGAGTACGAACATCGCCCCTCCGCGGAACCATTGGTGGACACGAACCGACAACCCGTAGGGGCAGCAAGGACGCGACCCGCCGATTGCTGACCTTCGCGACACTCTAGTGAGCGCACGCACAGCGGTGTCGAATTCGTGAAGGATGATTCTCTCCAGCAGGCGGTGAGACAGGGGGATCGCTGGTGGCCGAATCTCATTCGCGCGTACGGGTGGAGTGGGCACCATGAATGTGTCGATTGCTCAGAACGCAGGTTCGGTCATCGAGGTGAGCTGTTCGTGGGCGTAGCGTTCGACGAGCAGGGGCACGAAGTCGCGGATCTTGCGGCCGCGGAAGTGGTTGTGCGCCGACATCACGACGACGCTCACGTCGCGGCGCGGAATGTGCGGGTATTGCCGGGTCAGTCTCTCGATGACCTGTTCGATGAGCTGACCTTCCTCATCCGCGCTTATCACTCCTCTATCGTCCTCGGCCGGGCCCGCGGTGGTCAATGGTCAACGAAACGTAAAAGGAAGGCTCGACTTTCGCAAAGAAACACCGACGCCGGCACAAGGTCGTACATCTGTTGGACTTTATCTGTTCATTTTCCGTTCACCGAAGAATAGGGTTGCGGGTGGGGTAATTCGAGCCCACTTCGCATCGGAACTTTCGCGGTGGGCGTGCGTAGGCGGATTGGGTGGAGTGCAGATGAACATTCTCGCGGGAACCGCACGGGTCGTCACCGGGGCCGGAGAGGCCGCGGTCGCCACGGTTGGCGCGGTGGGTGGCGCCACCGTGGGTAGCGTCGTCGGAAGTCTTCGAGGTACGGCCGAAGGTGCCATCGGCGGAGCACGCTACGGGAGCCATTCGACGCCGGCGGCGCTGCTGACCCTAGGCGCGGTCGGCACCGTCGGCCTCGTCGAGTGGCCGCTCGTCCTCGCGGCCGGTGGCACGGCGCTGGTGCTGCGTCAACTCACGCCCGCGCGGCCGAAGGATGCCGGCACGCCGGCGGCCGTGTCGACCCCGACCAAGCCCACCGCTGTACCCACTACGAGAAGTCGTGCCAAGCAGACCACATCCGGAAAGGCATCCGGATCAACGCTGTCAACCGTCTCGGCGCAGCCGGAGCCGTGAGTGCCGGAACACTGGTGAAGGGACTCGCGTCCCTTCCCAGTCGGTGTGTGCATACCGGGACGCGGGCGGCCACGTTCGGCGCAGCGGCCGCCCTCGACGCCACCCTGGTGGGTACCGCCACCGCCCTCGGAGTCGGATCGGTGTTGCTCAAAGGACCGGCCGCGGTGTCGGCAGGGTCGCCGTCGCCCCGTGCGGTCGCCAGATCCGTTATGGACGTGGCCCGTGAGGCCGCCGGGGGCACACCGGTGCGGCGGTGCGGCTCGGGGTCCGGGCGCATCTGGGTCGAGGTGCGCGGTCTCGACGGTCCGTACGGATCTGTGCTGGCCGAACGGGCACTGTCCGCGGTACGGGCAGCGCCGGGTGTCGAGGATGCACAAGTGCATCGCCCGTGGTCGCGGATCGTGGTGACTGCCGGCACTGCTGCTCCGAGCCCGGAAGCGCTGTGCCGAGTTGTCGCCGCGGCCGAAACCGCAGCAATCACAAAGGCTTCGGGTCAGCGCCCGATCGACCTGCCCGGCGACGACGTGGTGCTTCTCGCCCGGGCGATCGGTGCCGCCGCTGTCTCCGTGGGCTTGGGTGTTGCGCTGGCCGGGCGAGTACTGCGGTTGCCCCGGCTTCCTGCCGTCCTGGCTTCGGGGGTGATTTCCGTCGACTACCAACCGCGGCTGCGCGGATTGGTGGAGAAGGCGGTGGGCCCGGGCGCCACCGATCTTCTGTTCGCGACCGCGACCGCGACCGTATACACACTGACCCTGTCGCCGGATTCACTTGCCGTCGAGGCCGCGCTGCGGGGCGCGCTCGTCGCGGAGGCCTGGTCCGGCCGGCGGGCGTGGCAACGGGTGGAGCCGGCTCTTCCCGCCGCCGTCGGCGGTCCGCCCCCTCCCCTGCCCCGGCAGGTCCGTCCCACCGGCCCGGTCGAGCGGTACGCCGAACGCGCCGGCGTGGCGGGGCTGGCGGGTGACGTGGCACTCGGCGCCCTGACCCGCAACCCCGTCAACATAGGGACGGCGACGATGGTGGTCGCCCCCAAGGCGACACGCTCCGCGCGAGAGCTGTTCGCCAGCACCCTGGGCCGAGGAGTGGCCGACCGGCACGACGTGCTGCCCCTCCACCCCGAGGCTCTGCGCCGCCTCGACCGGGTCGAGGCGGTGGTGATCGACCCCCGCGCCCTTTACACTCCGGCGCTGACCGTCAGCCGTATTCTCGGGGTTCGCGACCGGGATCGGACCCGGGCGTGGGAATCGGCCCGGACCGCGGTCCAGCGCGGCGTTATCGGTCCCGGCTGGCATCCGGTCAACGCCGTGCCCGGCGCCGCGGTCAACGAACCCGACGACGATGCCCGGGTGCTGGTCAGCTCGGTCCACGACCCGTACGCGTCCGCGGTCGTCGCCGAGGCCCGGCGAGCGCAGGTCGAGGTCGTCTCGGTCGACGACGACGCCCTTCGTTCGCTGCGTAACGGTTTCGACCGGCTGGTCCCGCTGGTCGGATCGATCGATGACACCCTGTGCCACACCGTGACTGAGCTCCAACGAGAAGGTCGAGCAGTCGCGGTCGTCGCGGCGGAGGCGCCGCAGGCCCTCGGGCGTGCGGACGTCGGAATAGGTGTCACCCGCGACGGTGCTCCGCCGCCGTGCGGTGCACACCTGTGGGCAGCCGACCTGACCGGGGTCTGGCGCATCCTGCACGCGATCCCGGCGGCGCGGACGACCAGCCGTCGGGGTATCGAAATCTCTGCGCAGGCGTCCGCCCTCGGCACCCTGCTGATGCTGCCCGGTGTGCCCGGCAGCGGACCGGAGTCGGTCACCGCCGGGGCGGCCCTGGGGCTATGGATGGGACGATCGAAGGCGCGCAGTGTGCTCGCCGCGCCGTTGCCCGCACCCCGGCCGGCGCATGAATGGCATGCGATTCCCGCCGCCGAGGTGCGCGAGTTGTTACCCCCGCCGCGTAGGGACGACCACACTGCCCAGCTTCCGAAAAGCCGATACTCGGGGCTCGCCACCGGACCCGCACGGGCACTCGGTCGCATCGGCGTCCGGCCCGTCCTGTCCGCTTGGGGGTTGCTCCGCGCCGTACGTGACGAATTGGACGATCCGCTGACACCGATCCTCGCGACGTGTTCCGCGGCGAGCGCGGTCCTGGGCTCACCCATCGACGCGGTACTCGTCGGGTCCGTACTCGTGCTCAACGCCGGCATCTCGGCAACCCAGCGACTGCGCGCCGAAGAGGTCTTGAATCGCCTTCTCGCTGTCCAGGATGCGCCGGCACGGAAGCTCACCGAGCTCGGAACACCCTATGACACAGGGGACGTCGCCGACGTCGAGGCCGACCGCCGCTACGTCGACATCGCCACGGACCGGCTCCGGCCGGGCGAGGTGATCGAGGTCCGCCCCGGCGAGGTGGTTCCCGCGGACGGGCGGCTACTCGCCGCCGAGGGGGTAGAGGTCGACGAGTCGGCGCTGACCGGGGAATCGCTTCCCGTCGTCAAGCAGACACTTCCCACACCGGGTGCGCCGCTGGCCGAACGCACCTGCATGCTCTACGCCGGCACCACGGTGCTCACCGGAACCGCGGTGTCCCTGGTGACCGCGACCGGCCGCGGCACCGAAACCCGACGCGCCACCGCCCTCGCACCGGCGAAGGTGCGGGAAGTCGGCCTCAATGCCCAGCTGAGCCGGCTGACCCGGCGAGCGATGCCGATCAGTTTCGGCGGTGGCGCCATCGTCACCGGAATCGGTCTGCTCCGCGGCGCCGGTGTGCGATCCGCCGTCACCAGCGGAGTCGCGGTCATCGTGGCGGCGATCCCCGAAGGGCTTCCGCTGGTGGCCACGCTCGCGCAGATGTCCGCCGCCCGTCGACTCACCACGTCCTCGGCGCTGGTCCGCGTACCCCGCTCGGTCGAAGCACTGGGTCGGGTCGACGTGGTCTGTTTCGACAAGACCGGGACCCTCAGCGAGAACCGCCTACGGGTGACCGCCGTCGAACCGGTACCCGGATGCTCGCGGAAACAGGTGCTGGCCTACGCCGCCCGCACCGGGTGGTCGTCGAACGGCGGACCGCCGGATCACGCCACCGATGTCGCCATCGTGGATGCCGCCGACACCGAATCCGCGCCCGACGGCGACCGGACCCGGCAGGCCTACCTGCCGTTCCATTCCGGCCGCTCCTACGCCGCCGCGGTGTCCGGCACCCATCTCGCGGTCAAGGGTGCACCCGAGGTGATGCTCGAGTCCTTCGGCGCATCCGATGGTCCGCTTGCGGAGCGGGTGCAGTCGATGGCCACCGACGGTCTCCGGGTTATCGCCGTCGGGCAGCGCAACCTCACCGCGGCCGAAGCGGCGGCGGCTGCCGAGGACCCCGACGCCTTGGCACGACTATGCGAGCACGATCTCGTGCCCGTCGGGTTACTCGGCCTTGCCGACACTCCCCGCGCCGATGCCGCCGGCCTGCTGCCCGCGCTACGCGACCAGGGTGTCGGCATCCGGCTGATCACCGGAGACCACCCCGTCACCGCCATCGCCATCGCCGACGAATTGGGCATGCCCGTCACTCCGGACCAGGTGATCAGCGGCATCGACTGGGACGACCTCTCGCATCGCGAGCAGGAACGCGCCGTCGAGAGCTGCCTGGTCTTCGCCCGGATGTCCCCCGAACACAAGGTGCAGATCGTGCAGACCCTCGAGCGGATCGGGCGAGTGTGTGCCATGGTCGGCGACGGCGCCAACGACGCCGCCGCCATCCGGGCTGCCAGTGTCGGTATCGGAGTCGCGTCACACGGCAGCGCTCCCGCCCGCGGCGCGGCCGACGTCGTCCTCCTCGATGGCCAGGTCGGGGCATTGCTGGAGGCACTGGACGAGGGCCGCCAGTTGTGGCGGCGGGTGCAGGCCGCCGTAGCGGTGTTGGTGGGCGGCAACGCCGGGGAAGTGGCGTTCGCCCTCATCGGCAGCATCGCCACCGGCCGCTCCCCGTTGAACGCGCGCCAGTTGTTGTTGGTGAACATGCTCACCGACGCGCTCCCCGCGGCGGCCCTGGCGGTCAGCGCGACCAACCACAATGGAAACGGCATCGCCCACGGTCCGGACGAGGCAGCGCTGCTGCGCACCGTCGCATTCCGTGGCACGACCACCGCCGCCGGAGCCACAGCAGCCTGGGCCATGGCCAGCCTGACCGGCGGTCCGCAGCGTGCCTCCACCGTCGCCCTGGTCGCACTGATCGGAACCCAGCTCGGACAGATTCTGCTCGACTCCCGCAGCCCGCTCGTCGTGACTACCTCCGTCGGGTCACTCGCCGTCATGGCCGCGTTGATCAGCACCCCGGGAGTGAGCCAATTCCTCGGTTGCGTGCCCCTCGGGCCGCTGGGGTGGACGCAGGGTCTCGGTTCGGCCGCAGCGGCAACGGCCGCGGCCGCGATCGCCCCCGACCTACTCGCTCGCACACCCGGAATCAGCCGCACGATCGGCAAAGTACTCCGCACCGACCGCACCCTGTCTTTCACGACGGTTCCCGGCGATCTCGTGGACAGGCGGAAGGATTGAGGTTCAGTCGATGATCTCGACCACACCCGCCCGTACCAGCAGCGCGTACAACTCGCGCAACGGCGGAGTAAACGCCTGCGCCACCACGGACACGATCGGATCCGCACCGACGTCAATTCCTGTTTTCGCCACGCCGCCACGATGCCGACCCGAAACCAACTCCCGGTAAACGCCACACAGTGCGGAGGCAACCAATGTCCGACACCCCAAAAACCGGCCCGTCCCACCGGGACACCGTCGAACGCGTCCGCCACGCCGAGCGCTTCGCCGTGAACCTCCCGATCATCGGACGGGTGGGCATCCCGCCGCCCGAGCATCTCGCCTTCTACGCCGCCCTCGGCACCCTCGCGGCACTCGAGATCATCGAATGGCCCGTCGCCGTGATCATCGCCGCAGGCCATGTTCTGGCCGCCGAGGAACATCACCGCACCGGGCAAGAGATCGGTGACGCCCTCAAGCGGACATCATGACTCCCGGGCGGATTGGGCCGACACAGAACGATAGTGGGGTGCGATGCTCGATCGAGCCCCACTGAGACCGCGGGCTCGCAGGCAGCAGGGCGTATCCAGACACGGACGAGAGTGGGAACGGCCGAACCGCGTCAGCGCTTGCACCGTTAACCAAATATCCACCAACGCAGCCACATCCGTACACACGCAGTTCTCGAACACTCACCCTCGCCGCGCGAAGCCTGATCGGCAGCGTCCCAGGGCGACGACTTCACTGAAATAGGCGAATCTCCTCGAGGAAACGGGCCGGGTCGGTCTCAGCCATCAACCTTCACCCCGACACCACCGGCACCGGTCGGAGAGCGAAAAGTCCGCATCCATGCAATCGTATCGGCGAAGCGAAGTGGCCTGCTCCGACACATCCGCGACGACTGCTGCACATGGTGTGCCGAAGCAGGCGACCTCGAAGCGATCCAAGGAAAGCGCGTGAACTCATTCAGCGTCCCGACCGCAATCCCTGCGTGCGTGGTGCTCGTCCACGCCGGTGTCCCACGACCCGTCATCGACCGCATTCGACTGGCCGACCTCGACGCGCCCGACCTGGCGGTCCTCGACCTACGGCCAGAACGACGTCGCGCACATGACGCGGTACGGACGCTGAGGGCAACCCGATTCAACGGGGCACTCGTCGTGATCGGCCAGCGTGATGCCAGTCACGAGCGAATCACTGCTCTCGAGGCAGGCGCGGATGATGTTCTGGACGTGCAGATGGGCGAGGAGGAATTTGTTGCGCGGATTCGCGCGGTACTTCGCCGTGCCAAATCCGTGCAGCATCCGCCGATGACACCGATGGTGCCGGGTCTGTCCTTGCATTGGGGGTGCAGAACTGTCGAATGCAACGGCTTGCGTAGGGCCCTCACCCAGACCGAATTCAATCTCATGGTGGTGATGACCATGAATGCCGGCCGGATTGTTCTGCGCCGGCACCTCCTCCTGATCGTGTGGGGAGCCGCGAGTGAATCGAGGGCGAGGAAGGTCCTCAACACCTACATCTGCGCGTTACGGCGCAAGTTGGCGTCAATCGGTGCCCAACACACAGTTCAGACGATCCGCGGAGTCGGTTTCTCCCTGCAACAACACAATGCCGGACTGCCTGAATAATTGAACTCCGCGTTCTCCTTTGGCGCGTAACGTGAAGGGCGGTCGCCGCCGCGCGACCGACACCCGTAACCCCGTCGGGAGGTTGTCATGAACATCGTCGATCGCGCCGCCCGTACCGTCGGTCGAACTGCGGACATCGCGATTGCGGCGACGGGAGCGGTGGGCGGCAGCGTGGTCGGAGGAACGCTGGGAGCCGTCAAGGGCGTGTTTCAGGGCGCCGGAGCCGGGCTGCGCGGCGGAGCCGGCCTGGGGATCAGGTCGGTGGACAAGATCCGCGGCCGCACCCCAGACTCCGACACACGCCCCGCACACACACGCACGAAGTCCACCGAAGGCGACACCTCCACGTCGACGTCAAAGGCCAAGCCGAAGTCGAAGTCGAAGTCCGCGACGGGGCCGAAGCCCCGCACCCAGTAAGTCCTTCGTCGCCTCGACCTCCGTCGACATGAGCCTGAGCGCGTACCTCACAGGATCGGTTCTGCTGCCGGTCCGAGTAGCCCGGCGGGGCCTGCAGGCCGGCACCTCGATCGGCATCAGTCTCGTCGACACCACCGTTACCGGCGCCGCCGCGGTGGCCGGCGTCGGGATGAGCCTGGCCACCGCCCCCCTGCGGGGAGGCGCGGTGTCGGCGCGGGATATGGCACGGGAATTCCTCGGGGGCGCACCGTCCCGCCGATACTGGTGCGGATTCGACCGAATCTGGATGGAGGTCCGCGGGCTCGACGCCCCCGAGGGGCCCCAGGTCGGCACCGCCGTCCTCGCCGCCGTGCGTGCCCTGCCCGGCGTGACTGCGGCAGACCTCAACTACGCACTCTCCCGGATCGTCGTCGCCGTCGACGATGAGGCACCGTCTCTGACACAGCTCTGCGACACGGTATGCAGCGCCGAAAACTCGGTTCGCGCACCGGAACACGAACGGCCGCTCGATCTACCCGGCGACGACGTCGTCCTCGCCGGGCGGATAGCCGCACTGGCAACCACCGGAGTCGGTTTCGGTGTGTCGCTGGCCGCGGCGGCGTTGCGGTTGCCACAACTGCCACCGGCGGTGGCCGCGGCCGTCATCTCCGCCGATTACCAGCCCCGGATCCGGCGTCTCGTCGAGCGCCAGCTCGGGCCCGAGGCCACCGATGTGGTGCTGGCGACCGCTGGGGCGGCGATATTGACACTGACCCAGAACCCGGTCTCACTCGCAGTGAGCGTGCTGATCCGGGCCACACTGACGGCCGAGACCTGGTCGGCCCGGCAGGCCTGGCATCGACACGAACCCGCCCTGGCGCAGCACGCCGGCGACGACCATCCACCCGAGCACCCCCACCGTCCGCGCTCGCTTCCGGTCGGACCGGTCGAACGTCACGCCGACCGTTCCGCGCTCGCTGCCCCGGCAGCCGCCGCGGTCGCCGGGGCGGCCACCGGTGAGGCCGGCCTCGCCGGTACCGCGTTGATCGTCGCCGCCCCGGCCGCAGCCCGCACCGCACGCGAGTCGTTCGCCGCCACCCTCGGCCGGGGACTGGCCGACCGACACGCCGTGCTGCCGCTGCGGCCACCGGCGTTGCGCCGCCTCGATCGGGTCGACGCCGTCGTGATCGATCCGCAAGTCCTCACCCCGGTCGTACCCGATGCACACGTGCTGGACTACATCCGGCGCGCCGGCATCCGCACGATCTCGCTCCGGAGCCCAGCCCTCGGCGACGGACAGAACAACGTCGACGAACTCCACGAGCCCGCCGACGCCCCCGACACCGCCCTGCACGACGCGGTCGAGCTGCTACAGAGCCGAGGTGCCATCGTCGCGGTGATCGCCGCGCACGCCCCGCATGCCCTGGCAGCGGCGGACGTGGGTATCGGCGTGGTCGACGACCAGGAACCGCCCTGGTATGCCGATCTGTTGGTCGACGACCCGTCGACCGCCTGGAGGATTCTGTGCGCCGTACCGGCGGCGCGAGCCGCCAGCCGCCGGGGCGTCGAACTCGCCACCGGCAGTTCACTACTCGGTGCAGTGCTGCTGTTGACAAGCATTCCGTTCCAGGGCACCGAACCCGTGACCGGCGGGGCCGCAGCCGGACTGTGGATCGGTCACCGCCTGGCACGCCGGACCCTCGACGACCCCCTGGCCGAACACGACCGCAACCGCCCGCACCCGGACGACGCCCACCGAACACTTCGCGACCAGGTCCACCGAGCCGAGCGCTTCGCCCTCGCGCTGCCCCGCGGTGGGCAGCTTCCAATCCCCACCCCCGAACAGACCGCGTATCTGGCCGCCCTGACGCTTCTCGTCGCACTGCAGATCATCGATTGGCCCGTCGCCCTCGTGATCGCCGCCGGGTACGTCGTCACCACGGATCGTCGGCGCCCCGAGCGTGCGCTCGCCCAATCCGCGGCCTGAACGGAGCACCGCACTCGACGAAGGCCACCCCGCCTTCCCTGGCGCTTCTCACGCCGGGAATCGACCAGGATCCCAAACGGGAGAAGGTGATAACCAGTGACGCAGCGAGAGTGGGTGGAACGCGACTTCTATGCCGACCTGGGCGTGCCATCGGACGCATCGACCGAGCACATCAAGAAGGCTTACCGCAAGCTCGCCCGGGAGCTGCACCCGGACGCCAACCCGCACGACTCCCGAGCCGAGGATCGCTTCAAAACGGTCAGCGAGGCGCACGCCGTGCTCTCGGACCCGGTCAAACGCAAGGACTACGACGAGACACGCAGGCTGTTCACCCCCGGAGCCTTCGGTCGCAGCGGATTCCACGCCGGCGCCAGGTCGGGCGCCGGCGGCAGCGGCAGAGATTTCGGCATCGGCGACCTGTTCGGGCGGAGCTCACCCTTCACCAGCACTGGGGACCTGTTCGATCGGACCACCGGCACGCGCCCACGGCGCGGCAGTGACGTCGAGACCGACACACAGCTGACGTTCCGAGCGGCCATCCGCGGCACCGTGGTGCCACTACAAGTGAGCGGCGTCTCCACATGCACCGCATGTCACGGCAGCGGCACGACTCCCGGAACCACCGCGAGAGCCTGCCCGCGCTGTTATGGAATGGGATTGGTCACCCGCAATCTGGGAGCATTCGGGTTCAGCGAACCCTGCGACGACTGCCGCGGCACCGGGTTCGTCATCGACGCACCCTGCCCAGATTGTCAAGGCACCGGCAGCGGGAATCGCACCCGCACCGTCAACGTCCGGGTGCCAGCCGGCGTGTGTGATGGCCAACGCCTCCGGCTCCCGGGTCAAGGCGAACCGGGCCTGCGGGGCGCCCCTTCGGGCGATCTGTACGTTCGCGTACACGTCACCGCGGACCCGGTGTTCGGCCGCGACGGCGATGATCTCACCGTCACGATTCCGGTCACCTTCAGCGAGCTGGCCTTGGGTGCAACGATGTCCGTTCCCACCCTCGAGGGAACCGTCGGAATGAAGATTCCGGCGGGCACGGCAGCCGGACGAACCTTTCGGATTCGCGGTCGCGGAGCGCCCAGACGTGACGGCACGGCGGGCGATCTGTTGATCCGGACCGAGGTCACGGTGCCACCGAAGTTGGACGCCACCGCCGCCGAAGCTCTGCGGGCATACGCGCACGCCGAGCGAGCATCCGGATTCGATCCCCGCGCCAAGTGGGCGGGCAGGAGATGACTCCGAGAGACCCGACGGTCCGATCGCCCGGCTCGGCCACGAGTTGCGCGACCTCGAGGAGTCGCTGGGGATCTGACGGGTCAGGTTTCGGCGCGGTCGCTGTGCCCGAGGTGGCGGTCGGGAGCCACCCGGTCACGGACCAGTTGCTTCAGGACGGTGATCTCGGGGAATCCACTTTTCTCCTTGCGGTCCCAGATGAGTTCGCCGTCGACGGTGATACGGAAGATTCCGCCCGTGCCTGGTACGAGCGCGACTTCGCCGAGGTCTTGCCCGAAGGTGCCGAGAAGTTCCTGCGCCATCCATGCTGCGCGTAACAACCACTGGCACTGCGTGCAGTAAGTGATCTCGACCCGGCTACCTGGGCTGCTCGTCGTCATCGAGACAATGTAGCCGACCAGGCGCCCCGAACTCACTCGGACGCTTGCCGATTGGTGAGCCGACGAATCTACACCGATGCCATCGTCTCGTCATCTCGATGTCACCGACGAACTGCACAATGTCGATCGTCAGATCGTGCCCGCCTTGTGAAAGGAAGTTCCCATGTCTACCGCACTCGAAGAATCACGTCGCCACGCCATCGAATTGACCAACGAGAAGATTCAGGCCATCAAGGATTTCTTCACCCACATCTTCCGCCTGGACACCGCGAAGTAGCGCGCCCGTCTGCCACCACCGTCGTGGCCGCGTTGCGTCCTTTCTCGTCCTTCTCCGTCTGAACTGGTACCCATCCCTACGGATCAAGGAGTCACCATGACGGGCACCAACGAGTTCGAGACCCCGACGACGGATCGGACGGACGCACCATCCCAGGCTGCCGCACCGACGTGCTGCAGCACCGAACGGCAGACCACCTGCTGCGATCAGAGCGAGAAGTCGACGTGCTGTGGTCCGGCGGCGACGGCCGGCGGCGGATGCGGCTGCCAATAGCTCTCGACCAGTCCACACGGCGGTGCGGTGCGAGCGAAAGTGGGCTCGCACCGCACCGCCGTCTGTGCGTGGTGATGCGCGGATGACCGGCGTCACCCCACTGGGTTGCCGGCCTACTGATCGTCCGGTGGCGTGGTTCCGCAGGCACAAGCTCCGCCGCCGCGCGGCTGATAGTCGTGCACGTGACCGGTGCGATCCTGGCTGATCTGACAGCAAGCGTGCAGCCGAGCCTGAAGAGTGGCACGGCCGCGCTGCACCCGGGACTTCATCCCGGACACCGAAATTCCCGCCTCGCTGGCCGCGGCGGCGTGGGTTCGGGCGTCGAGGTCGACCATCTTCACCGCCGCGGCCTGCTCTGCGGGCAGCCCGGACAGCATCGGCACCAAGCACGACGCGAGTTCTTTCGCCGCCGCCTCGTCGGGATCGGCTTCGCCGCCGAGTGGGTTGTCCGGGACGGCGTCGACGGCGAGTTCCCGCCGATGAGGCGCCGACCGGTAGTAGTCGGTAATCGCGTTACGGGTGATGGCATACATCCATCCGAGGAGGCGGTCCTGCTCGCGTAGATTGTCAAGACTCTTGGCCATCCGCAGGAACACGATCGACAGAATGTCGTCGGCGTCCTCGGGACGCGAGACCCGGCGGGCGATGAAGGCCCGCAAGTCGCTCGAGAAGCGGCGCCAGAGCTGGTCCAGATCAGCCGGCGCCTGGGATGTCGTCGTGGTGGAAGTGTCCTCGCTCATGATGTTCCGGTTCCTCTCCGTCTCCAGCATCCTCGCCTGACGGCGCGGTGACGACCCCCTGAGTCATCTTTCAGGTACGGACGACGGTCATCACCTTCGGACGCATCGTGCGTCCGAAAGCCAAGTTCCTCGTCTGTATGGGTGTCGATGTCGATGACGGGTTCTCCGCTTCGACGTACCAGTTGAAGCCTGTGAGGAGGTGAGAGCGATGCTGACCACACATTTATTTTCGGGTCTGACCAGCGAAGAGGTCGATCTGATCGTGGCGGAGGAACTGCATCTGCTCGGTGCCGCCGCATGAGCGCTGTCGTCGCCCCGCTCCGGCGTATCCACTGATTCCAGCACCCCCGAACATGCCCCTACCCTCTCGCAGGGTGGGGGCCAGAAGAGTGCCCGGCTCCGGATCAGCAGTGCACACGACAAAACCCGCCCCGCCCTTTCCCTGCGGAAGGGAAAGGGCGGGGCGGGTAAGTCTTCGTTCAGCGGGCGTTCGCCGACCGAACCAGGCGGGTGAGAATGGGGACGGCCGTCACCACCGCCCACAACCCGATCGCCGCGACCAGGGCTGCGGCGGTGTCACCGATGGTCGCGGTGCCGAGCACGTGCCCTCGCAGCGCGTCGGTGGCGTGCGCGACCGGATTGACCGTCGCCATGGCCTGCATCCAGCCGGGCATGGTCTCGATCGGCGCGAAGGCACTCGAGATGAACATCAGCGGCATCATCACCATCATTCCGGCGAACTGCACCACATCCGGGCGGCGGAGCCGGTCCCCGATGAGCCCGAACAAGGCGCTCATCGCCCCGGCCAGCACCACCAGCACGACGACCGCGGCGGCGGCATCGAGCGCGGTGCCGTAGAACTCGAAACCCAATGCGACCGCGGCAATCCCGAGCAGCGCGGCCCGGGCGAGAGTGAAGACCGCCTCGTTAATGGTGCGGGCCACCCCCGGCAACGCCGCGCGCATCGGCAGGGCCGCGAAGCGATCGTGCAGGCCGTTTGTGTGATCGATCGCCGCAGACACTCCGGCATTCGTGCCGGCCATGACGGTGGACACGGCGAGCATGGCCGGGGTGAGGAAAACGATGTAACTGACCCCGGGCGGAAAGCCCGGTCCGGCGGCGACGCTGCGGAAGACCTGGCTGAACAGGACGAGCATCGCCATCGGCATGGTCAACGAGAACATCAGGAGCTGCGGAACGCGGGCGCTGGTGCGCAGGTTGCGAACGGTGAGTGCGGCGAGCTGGTCCCCGATCGGGAACCGCCCCGTCGTGGTGGTGCGAATGGTGGTCATCGGTGGGCTCCAGTGTGGGCGAGGTGGGTGAAGACGTCGTCGAGGCTCGGTGAGGTCACGTCCAGGTCGGTGACCTCGATACCGCCTCGGTGCAGGTGTGCGACCAGTTCGGTCGCGGCGGGCGCATCGTCGACGGTGACCGACACCCGAACCCGGCCGTCGTCGAGATGGTGATCGGTGTCCGGGATGAACGGCAGGCCGCCGAGCTGGTGGGCGGGGACGGTCGCGGTCAGGACCTTGCCGCCGACGATCCGTTTCAGCTCGGCCGGGGTGCCGCAGGCGGCGACGCGACCCCGGCTCAGGACCACGATGTGGTCGGCGAGCCGGTCGGCTTCCTCGAGATACTGGGTGGTGAGCACGACGGTGGTGCCGCTGGTGGTCAGCTCGTCGACGACGTCCCACAGGCCGGCGCGGGCAATCGGGTCGAGACCGGTGGTCGGTTCGTCGAGGAACAGCACCGACGGGGACCCGACGAGGCTCGCGGCCAGATCGACCCGGCGGCGGGAGCCACCGGAAAGTTCCCCGATCCGCCGGGTCGCATACTCGTGCAACCCGAGTCGGTCGATCAGCGCGTCGGCCCGTGCGCGGGCGGCGGTGCGACGCAACCCGGTCAGGCGGCCGATCAGCTCCAAATTCTCTCTGGCGGTGAGAAACTCGTCGAGGCCGGCGTATTGGCCGGTCACCCCGATCCGGCGGCGCACCTCGGTGGCGTCGGCCACCACGTCCAGACCCTCGACCTCCACCCGGCCGATGGTGGGGCGCACCAGGGTGGTCAGGGTACGGATCAAGGTGGTCTTACCGGCGCCGTTGTGGCCGAGTACCCCGAGGGTGGACCCGGCCGCGGCGGCGACGTCGACTCCGTCGAGGGCCCATGTTTTGCCGTAGGCGACGTGCAGGTCCTCGACGAGGACGGCGGGGGCGGTCATCGCACACCCCCGGCGTGGTCGGCGTCGGGATGGGCGGACAAGTGGGTGGTCATCGGAACGGTTCCTCTCGCGGAGAATGCGCTCCCACCCGGTGGTGGGTGGAAGTCCGCTTACTCAGACGAAGCGACCGCGATTCGGACGCAACCGCCGCCGAGCGGCCGTCGGCGGCAGCGCGACCTCTGTCAGGAGCTATCCGTTCGGACGGGCAGACAGAGTGACCATCTGCGGAGTCGGTGCGGCGCCGCGGCCACCCACGGTGGCGGATTCGGATTCGTCGAACACCCCGGCGCCGCCGCACACCCCCGTCTCGGGCAGGGTCAGCTCGACTCGGGCCGCGGCGTCGTGATCCCCGCTCAGGGCGGCGGCGATGCTGCGAACCTGCTCGTACCCCGTCATTGCCAGGAAGGTCGGGGCGCGGCCATAGCTCTTCATTCCAGCCAGGAACACATTCGGCTCCGGATGCGACAATTCGGCCACCCCGTGCGGGTAGACGGTGCCGCAGGAGTGTACGTTCGGGTCGATCAACGGCGCCAACTGGGTCGGGGCCTGCAGCACGGGGTCGAGGCCGAGGCGGATCTCCGACAGCCAGGACAGGTCTGGGCGGAACCCGGTGAGCACCACCACCCGGTCGACGTTCTCGATGCGGGCCCCGGTGTCGGAGACCAACGCCATCTGCCCACCGTCGGATTCGATTGTCGCGGTGCGGAACCCGGGAACCACCTGCAACAGTCCGGCATCGACGGCCGCCTTGGCGCGCAGGCCGAGGGCGCCGCGGGCAGGTAGCTGGTCGTCCTCGCCGCCGCCGAACGTGGAGCCGACGTCACCGCGGCGCAACACCCACGTGATGCGGGTGCCCGGGGCCTGCTTCTCCAGATTGGCCAACGCGACGATCGCGGTCAGCGCCGAGTGGCCACTGCCGGCGATGACGGTGTGCTTTCCTCCGTAACGGGCCCACGCGTCCTCGTCCGCGAGGTTCGGGACCCGGTACTCGATCCGGTCCGCGGCAGCCTTCTCGCCGAGTGCCGGCAGGCCTTCGCCGCCGAGCGGGTTCGGCGTGCCCCAGGTGCCGGAGGCGTCGATGACCGCCTGAGCGATGATGCGGTCCTCGGTGCCGCCTGAGCGGCGCAGGTGCACCGACAGTGGTTCGGTGTCGCGGCCGGCGTCGACCACCCGGTCCCGACCGCGGCGGGCCACCCCGATCACCTCGGTGCCCAGCTGCACCACGTCGCCGAGCGCTGATGCCAACGGCTGCAGATAGTTCTCGGCCCAGTCCTGGCCGGTCGGATATGCGTCATCGTCGGGGGCTGCCCAGCCGGCCGCCTCGAGCAGGCGGCGAGCTGCGGGGTCGATCAGCTCCTCCCAACGAGAGAACAACCGCACATGGTTCCACTCGGCGACGGCAGCACCGGCGACCGGACCGCGCTCGAAGACGAGCGGAGTCAGGCCGCGCTCACGCAATTCGGCGGCGGCGGCGAGGCCGATCGGCCCTGCACCCACTACGACTACAGGCAAAGCACTCATCTCGAGATCCTTCCATCGACGTTCATCGATCTACTGATTTCGGAGAGTATCGATGCTCGTCGATGAATGCAACCATCGATGTATATCGATATAGTGAAGTCATGAGCTCCGTGGAGATGTCGGCCGTCCGGACTACCCGCCCGAACGATGCGCTGGCCACCGAAGATGCGGTCACCTACGCCGGTTGGTTCGCCTGCCTGGCCGACCCCACCCGGGTTCGGCTGCTGCACCAGGTCGCATCCCGGCCTGCCGGGATCACGGTCGGTGAGCTCGCTGACGCCCTCGAAATAGGACAGCCCACCGTCTCGCATCACGTCCGCAAGCTCGCGGACGTCGGCTTCGTCACCCTGAACAAAAGCCGCACCAGCACCGTCGTCACGGTCAACCCCTCCTGCTGCACCGGACTGCCACACGCCGCGGACGCGGTCATGGGTGTGCTGACCTCGCGCCCGTGCTGCCCGGACGACCTACCCGGCGACGTGACCATCCGTCCCATGACAGACGAGGACTGGGAGGACGTGCGCCGGATCTACGGCGAGGGCATCGCCACCCGCACCGCCACCTTCACCACCGAAGTGCCCACCCGGAAATCCCTGGACGCACAGTGGCTCCCCGATCATCGGTGGGTCGCCGAGATCGACGGTACGGTGGCCGGCTGGGCCACGCTGAGCCCGACGTCCGGACGGGACTGCTACCGAGGCGTCGCCGAAAACTCGATCTACGTCGCCGACGGCATGCGCGGGCGCGGCGTCGGCAAGACCCTGCTGCGCACCCAGGTCATCGCCGCCGACGACGCGGGTATCTGGACGCTGCAGACGTCGATCTTCCCGGAAAACAGGGCCAGCATCGCCCTGCACCACTCCGCCGGATTCCGCACCGTCGGCGTCCGCGAACGCATCGCCCAACTCGACGGTGTGTGGCGCGACACCGTCTTCCTCGAACGCCGCAGCGCAGCGACGACCTGAACGGTGTTCCCAACCTTCGACTTGACCTTCGAGTCGAGTTGAAGGTTTACCGTCGATGACATGAGCACGTACAGGATTTCTTAGCTCGCGGCGCTCGCCGCGGTGCCGGCCACGACTCTGCTGTTGACCCCCGGCACCCTGGTGTTGAGTGTGTGCGCCCCCGAGGCGGCCGAACCGCTGGTGACCGAGCTGTTCGGAGTGAGGGCATGACGGCGACCGGCCGACGATGACCGGTCGCCGACCCACGTGCGCGACAATGACCGCGCCTTGGAGTAGGCAGAAACGAACCGCGAGGGAGACGAGCAGTTGCACAGCCGCAGGGCGTGGTCGCGCGAATGGAACAGCACCAGGTGGCGATCTACCTCGCGGCGATGGTCGCCGGCGCCGGAATCGGCTGGACCGCACCGGCAGCGGGCCCTGGCCTCGAGCACGCGATCAACCCGGTCCTTGGCGCGCTGCTGTTCGTGACGTTCCTGCAGGTGCCGGCCGCCGAACTGCTGCGGTCCCTGCGTGAGGGCCGGTTCCTGGCGGCCGTCCTGGCGGTCAACTTCCTGCTCGCCCCGCTCGTCGTCGCCGCGATGTTCACCTTTCTGCCCGCCGACCAGGCGGTGCGGATCGGTCTGCTGCTGGTATTGCTGTGCCCGTGCGTGGACTATGTGATCGTCTTCTCCGGGCTAGCCGGCGGCAGCAGCAGCCGTCTCCTCGCTGCGACCCCGTTGCTGTTGCTCACCCAGATGCTGCTGCTCCCGGTGTTTCTCGTGCTGTTTCTCGGTTCGGATCTGTCCGATATCGTCGACGTCGGACCGTTCGTCACCGCGTTCATCGTCTTGATCGTCATCCCCCTCGCGTTGGCGTGGGCCACCCAGTTCTGGTCGGCGCGTGCGGAATCGGGGCGGAGCGCATCGGCGGCGGCGACCGCAACGATGGTGCCGCTGATGGCGGCCACCCTGCTGGTGGTGGTCGCCTCCCAGGTGCCGAAGCTCGAGGGCCAGGTTGCCGATGTGGCCGCGGTGGTGCCCTTCTACGTGGCGTTCCTGGTGGTAATGGCGTTCGCGGGACTGCTGGTCGCCCGGTTGTGTCGGTTGGACCCGCCGTCCGGGCGGGCCGTGCTGTTCAGCGGAGCGACCCGCAACTCCCTGGTCGTGCTGCCCCTCGCGCTGGCCCTGCCCGACCATCTCGCGGTCGCCGCGGTGGTCGTGGTCACCCAGACCCTCGTCGAGGTCGTCGGCATGGTGATCTACGTCCGGTTGGTGCCGCGTCTGCTGCCCGCGGCCACCGATACCTCACCCGCACCGGCCTGAGCCGGGATCCGCGGCGGCGGATTTCGAGCGCCTTACTTCAGTCGCCGCAACACTCGGAGCCATGCGCTGCAGTATCGGGGCGGGGATTGACCGGCGCGACACAGCAGCTCTCGCCCTTCCAGGCGTTGAGCCCTTCCTTGACGGCGATCACCGCGATCACCAGCGCGGCGATCGGATCCGCCCAGGACCAGCCGAACAGGCTGTTGACCAGCAGGCCGACCAGGAGGACGGCGGACAGGTAGGTGCACAGCAGGGTTTGCTTGGAGTCGGCGACCGCCGAGAGGGAGCCGAGTTCACGCCCGGCTCGCCGTTGCGCCCAGGACAGCACCGGCATGACCGCCAAACTCACAGCAGCCAAACCGATTCCGATACTCGAATGTTGCGCTTCGTCCAACCCCACCAGTGACCGGAGAGCGTCGACGCTCACATACAGCGCGAGTCCGAAGAAAGAGAAAGCGATGATCCGCAGCGCGATCTTCTCGCGCGCTTCGGGATCCTTGCCCGCGAACTGCCAGGCCACGGCGAACGCCGAGGACACCTCGATCACGGAGTCCAGCCCGAATCCGATCAGCGCGGCAGACGACACCCTAGCGCCCTCGGTCAACGCGATGACCGCCTCGAGCACGTTGTAACTGATCGTCGCGGCCACCAACCACCGAATCCGGCGCGAGAGCAACTGGCGACGATCCGCCGAGAGACCGGGTGGCCGCATCCCCGGGGTGCCGAGATCTGACGCCATCAGCAGCACCCGTCGGAATCCGCCGTCGGGCAATGGGACGGATCGACGGCCAGGACCAGACCGATCAAGTCGTCGAGCGCACGCCCGATACGAGGATCCGCCAGTTCGTAGCGAGCCCGTCGCCCCTCGGGAACGGCGACCACAAGTCCACAGCCCCGCAGGCACGCCAAATGATTCGACAGGATCTGCCGCGACACCCCGATCTGCTCGGCCAACTCGGACGGATAGCCCGGCGCTGTCCGCAGACGCAGCAGGATCTGTGTGCGCGTCGAATCCGAGAGCGCATACCCGAAACGGGCAAGCGCATCACCGTGCACGAGAGTATCCACACCCAAACGATACATCTGCTTCTGTATCCAGAAAAGCATGTACTCAAGCCCATTCATCGACTGTTCATTTGTGCACTGATTCGATGTCTGTCAATATCGACTTATGTCGAATCAGGAACTGTCGGAGAGTGGTGCGTGTTGCTCACCGCTGGTACGCGAACCGTTGACCGAGGACTGGGCCGGCGATCTGGCCCGGATGTTCAAGGCCCTCGGTGACCCGGTCCGCCTGCGCCTGCTCAGCCTCGTGGCCTCTCACGCAGGTGGGGAGGCGTGCGTGTGCGACATCTCCGAAACGTTCGACCTGTCCCAGCCGACGATTTCCCATCACCTGAAGGTGCTCCGGTCGGCGGGACTGCTGGACTGCGAACGCCGCGGCACCTGGGTCTACTACTGGGTGGTCCCCTCCGCGTTGCAGCAGCTGTCCGCGGTGCTACTCACCGAAGGTGGACCCGTCGTACCGTCCGAGACATGCGCGGCGGAGGTGCCGGCATGAGCGAGGCAACCACCACCGAACACCACCCGGCCGTCGTCGGCAAACTGTCTACCCTCGACCGATATCTGCCGGTGTGGATCGGCGTCGCCATGGTGGCCGGGCTGCTGCTGGGCAGGATGATCCCCGGTCTGGGTGATGCCCTGTCCGCGGTGGAGGTCGACGGAATTTCCCTGCCGATCGCCCTCGGTCTGCTGATCATGATGTACCCGGTGCTGGCGAAGGTCCGCTACGACCGTCTCGACACGGTCACCGGCGACCGCAAACTCCTCATCGGGTCCCTCGTGCTGAACTGGGTCCTCGGCCCGGCGCTGATGTTCGCCCTGGCCTGGCTATTGCTGCCGGATCTGCCCGAGTACCGCACCGGCTTGATCATCGTCGGGCTGGCCCGCTGCATCGCCATGGTGATCATCTGGAACGACCTCGCCTGCGGTGACCGCGAGGCCGCCGCCGTGCTGGTGGCGATCAACTCGGTGTTCCAGGTGATCATGTTCGCCGTCCTCGGCTGGTTCTACCTCTCGGTCCTGCCTGGTTGGCTCGGCCTCGAGCAAACCACCATCGACACCTCTCCGTGGCAGATCGCGAAGTCGGTGCTCATCTTCCTCGGCATCCCGCTGCTCGCCGGCTACCTCACCCGCCGCTACGGCGAAAAGGCAAAGGGCCGTATCTGGTACGAGAGCAAGTTCATCCCCCGCATCGGGCCGTGGGCGCTCTACGGGCTGCTGTTCACCATCGTCATCCTCTTCGCCCTGCAGGGCGAGCAGATCACCTCCCAGCCGCTCGACGTCGTCCGCATCGCGATCCCGCTACTCGCCTACTTCGCCATCATGTGGGGTGGCGGCTACGCCCTCGGCGCCGCAATGGGTCTCGGGTACGAGCGCACCACCACCCTGGCGTTCACCGCCGCGGGCAACAACTTCGAACTCGCCATCGCCGTCGCCATCGCCACCTACGGCGCCACCTCCGGCCAAGCACTCGCCGGTGTCGTCGGCCCACTGATCGAGGTGCCCGTCCTCGTCGGACTCGTGTACGTCTCGCTCGCTCTGCGTAGGAGATTCGCCGAGCAGCGCACGCCCACGCCAGCCGTGACGCTCGACAATCACGACTCCTGATCGACACCTACCTCCGAAAGGCATTTCGCATGGCTTCCCGACCCAGCGTGCTGTTCGTCTGCATCCACAACGCCGGCCGCTCCCAGATGGCCGCCGGATTCCTCACCCACCTCGCGGGTGATCAGATCGAGGTCCGCTCCGCCGGATCCGCCCCGGCCGAGACCATCAACTCCGCCGCTGTGGAGGCCATGGCCGAAATCGGCATCGACATCTCCGGCCAGTCGCCGAAGATCCTCACCCCCGACGCCGTCCACACCTCCGACGTGGTCATCACCATGGGTTGCGGCGACGCCTGCCCCGTCTTTCCTGGGGTCAGCTACCGCGACTGGGCACTCGAGGACCCGGCCGGTAAGGGCGTCGAGGCGGTCCGTCCGATCCGCGACGACATTCGCTCCCGGGTCGAGGCGCTGATCGCCGAACTCGTTCCCGCCACCGCCTGAGACGGAGACCGACCGATGACGAAACCGTCCGTGTTGTTCGTGTGCGTGAAGAACGGCGGCAAATCCCAGATGGCTGCCGGGCTGATGCGAAAAGCAGCCGGCAACGACGTCGACGTGTACTCCGCCGGAACCAAGCCCGGCACCGCCGTCAACGCCCTGTCAGCGCAGTCCCTGCTCGAGGTCGGTGTCGACATCGCCGGTGAAACTCCGACACCCATTGACCCGCAGCTGGTTCGAGATGTCGACGTGGTGGTCACCCTCGGCCGCGAAGCCCACGTCGCCCCCGTGGACGGGACCCGGTTCGAGAACTGGGACACCGATGAGCCGTCCGACCGCGGCATCGACGGGATCGAGCGGATGCGCCTGGTCCGCGACGACATCGCCGCCCGCGTCGATCAGCTCGCCGCCCAACTCCGCACCACCCAGCCCTGATATCCGAGGAGAACCTGCTCGTGAGCACCATCGAAATATTCGAACCCGCCCTGTGCTGCAATACCGGCGTCTGCGGCGACGACGTCGACCAGGCGTTGGTCACCTTCTCCGCCGACATGGACTGGGTCCGCTCCCAGGGCGGAGACATCGCCCGGTTCAACCTCGCCAGCGAACCCCTCGCATTCGCCGAGCGGGAACCGGTCAAAGCGTTCCTGCAGGTTTCCGGATCCGAGGGTCTACCGCTGGTGCTCGTCGACGGGGTCACCGCGCAGACCGGCCGCTATCCCGACCGCGCCCAGCTCGCCAAGTGGGCCGGACTTACCGAGGCTCCGTCCGCGGCTCCGGCCGGGGTCGCCATGCTCGGGCTCACCGACGCCGGATCTTGCTGCGCCCCAGACGACAACGGTTCCAGCTGCTGCTGAAAGGCTCTGCCTGTTATGAAGTTTCTCGACTCCCCGCCCCGCTTCCTGTTCTTCACCGGTAAGGGCGGGGTCGGGAAGACTTCCATCGCTTGCGCCGCAGCTATTCACCTCGCCCGCGCCGGCCGCAAGGTCCTGCTGGTCAGTACCGACCCGGCGTCGAATGTCGGGCAAGTGTTCGGGCTGACGATCGGCAACACCATTACCGACGTTCTCGCCGTGCCCGGATTGTCGGCGCTCGAGATCGACCCTGGGCAGGCCGCCGACGCCTACCGCGAACGCATCATCGGACCCGTGCGGGGGTTGTTGCCGGAGAAGGAATTGGCGTCGATCACCGAGCAGCTGTCGGGTTCATGCACCACCGAGATCGCTTCGTTCAACGAGTTCACCGCCCTGCTCACCGACCACGACACCGTCGCCGACTTCGACCACGTGCTCTTCGACACTGCCCCCACCGGGCACACCATCCGGCTGCTGCAACTGCCCGGATCGTGGACCGACTTCCTGAACGACGGAAAAGGCGATGCCTCCTGCCTGGGCCCGATGTCCGGGCTCGAAAAGCAACGCGGCATCTACGCGGACGCGGTCGCCGCCCTCGCCGACCCGCAGCGCACCCGGCTGGTTCTGGTCGCCCGGGCGCAGCGATCCCCGCTCGCCGAAATCGCCCGCACCCATATCGAACTCGCCGACATCGGGCTAATCCACCAGTACGTCGTGATCAACGGTGTCCTCCCCGCTCCCGAGGACGGGGACGAGCTCTCTGCCGCGATCTACCGGCGCGAACAGGCCGCCCTCGATGATCTTCCCCGTGAGCTGTGCGCTCTGCCCTCCGACCGGGTCGAGCTCAAGGCCACCAACATGGTCGGCATCAGCGCACTCGAGAGCCTGTTCACGGCGAATCCTGCCGCCACGCCGCAGGCCATCGCAGCAGAAGCAACACCGGTGCCGCAGGCGCCGCTGTCCGCCCTCATCGACGAACTCGCCGAAGCCGATCACGGGCTGATCATGTGCATGGGCAAGGGCGGGGTCGGCAAGACCACCCTCGCCGCCGCGATCGCTGTCGCCCTGGCGCAGCGAGGACATGACGTGCACCTGACCACCACCGATCCGGCTGCCCATCTGACCGACACGCTCGACGGACACCTCGCGTGCCTCGAGGTGTCTCGGATCGATCCGGCCGAGGCCACCGCGCAGTATCGGGATCGAGTGCTGGCCACCAAAGGCGCCGCCCTCGACGAACAGGGCCGCGCCACCCTCGCCGAGGACCTAGCCTCCCCGTGCACCGAGGAAGTCGCCGTCTTCCAAGCCTTCTCGCGGGTCATCCACGAATCTCGGCGCAAGTTCGTCGTCGTCGACACCGCCCCCACCGGACACACCCTGCTACTCCTCGACGCCACCGGGTCATACCACCGGGAGATCGCCCGCCAGATGGGTGACAGCACGAATTTCACGACTCCCTTGATGCGGTTGCAGAACCCGGAGGAGACGAAGATCCTGTTGGTTACCCTCGCCGAAACCGTTCCGCGGCTCGAGGCCGAAGGCTTACAAGCCGACCTGCAACGCGCAGGAATCACGCCGTCGGCGTGGATAATCAACAACTCGCTTGCCGCCGCACAGCCGATGTCCGACCTGCTCCGGCGGCGGGCTGCGGCGGAGCAATCGGAAATCGATGTCGTCGCGCACCCGCGGGTCGCGGTCGTGCCGATGCAGCCCACAGAGCCGGTCGGCGAAGCGGCGTTGACCGCGTTGGTCGAAGCTGAGATGTTCGGACTGGCGACCTAGCCGCCTGGGACCGGCCAACGGTCATAGCGCTATCGCATGCTCACGACTGGTTCGTGAAGAAGGCCACGATGTCGTCGACGCGGAAGTGGTCGGACGACACGTGTTCGCCGCTCACGACGACCAACTCTGCGGTCATCGACGCGGCGCGCAGCCGTTGCACCCACGGCCCGGTCACTTCGTCGATGTTCGCCACCGCATCCTCCGGCGACGCGTACACGCGGATCGGCACGCCCGCATAGGCGTCCGGCTCGTGGCGAACGGCATCCCATGCTTCAGTCTTCGACTCCAGGTCGTGCTCGTCGGCCGACAGCCCGTACGCCGCCGCGAGGGTGTCGCGGCCATGCTCTCCCCGCTCCCAGACCGCTCGCATCGACAATGACGGAGCGACCAATACAGCTCCCTTCCACTGCATTTCCCGCAGGCGGATCGCGTTGGCGGCGGTGGTCGCACCCATCGACTCGCCGATCAGGAACCGGCGCGACACCGGCCACCGGCACGACACCCAGTCGTGGAGGGCACCCAACGCGTCCTGGGCATCTCGGTTTCCCCACAGATCGCCGTGCAGGTACGGGCTGACAACGACAAACCCGGCGTCGAGCAGACCGTCGCGTACGCCGGCCCGTTCATCGATCGACGTTTCATCGGCCGTGCGTCCGTGAAGGTAGTAGACGGCTGCGGCTGGTGCCACTCCCTGCGGCACCAGGACGAGCGCGCGGTCACCGGATGCCGGAATCGTTATCGCGTACTCGTCGTACCGCGTGAGGCCGGCCGTGTGCCGCTCGAGCGGCACAGCGGATTCCTCACGAGCTTTCACGCTGTCACGCTAACAAGGAGGCTCTGATCCCGCTGGGTCACAACCTGCGAACACCCAGCGGTTTACGCCTGTTCATCATGATCCGTTTCTCACCGAGTACACCACTCATACCATTGGATAGATTACTAACCAATAGTATGGTCCGGGTATGACATCGGTTGGCGATGGACAGCGATGGCCGCCCGTCGCCTACGAGGACCATCCCTGGGTCAGCACCACCGACTACGGATCTCGACGCGAACGTCGCCTCACCGCCGGCCCCTACCGCGCGGCGGTACCGCCATTCATCGCGAACCGGACCATCTCACTGAACGGAGAACTGCAGGCGCTGACGGAGGAAGCGGCGACCGAACTCACCCGCTTCGACGCCGAGGTCGGCCACATCACCGCCCCGTTCGCATCCATTCTGCTGCGCACCGAGAGTGCATCGAGTTCGGAGATCGAGAACCTCACCAGCGGGGCACGCCAGATCGCGCTGGCCGAACTCGGCGAGCACGCCTCCCGCAACGCCCGCCTGATCGTCGGAAACGTCCGGGCCATGCAGGCCGCATTGGAGTTGTCCGACCGCATCGACGCCGACGCGATCCTGCAGATGCACCGGGCACTGCTCGAACACTGCGATTCGAACACCGGCGGCCGATGGCGGCAACAGCAGGTCTGGATCGGCGGCGGAAGCCTCGGATCACACACCGCACAATTCGTCCCCCCACATCACGACCGCGTTCCCGAACTGATCGACGACCTGGTCGCCTTCGCCAACCGGGTTGACGTAGCCGTGGTCGCCCAAATAGCGGTCGCACACGCACAGTTCGAAACCATCCACCCGTTCCCTGACGGCAACGGGCGCGTCGGTCGCGCCCTGATCCAGGCGCTGCTGCGCGGCGGGCAGCTCACCCGCAGCGTCGCCGTACCGGTGTCCGCGGGCCTGCTGCACGACACCGCCACCTATTTCGAAGCCCTCGGCGAGTACCGTTCGGGCAACCTCGAGCTGATCGTGCAGTCGATCGCGGAGGCATCATTCGCCGCCGTCGCCAACGGCCGCACCCTCGTCCGGGACCTGGAAACGGTTCGAGCCGACTGGCGCACCCGGGTGACGGCGCGACGAGACGCGGCGGTACACCGCCTCGCCGAACTCCTCCTTCGCCAACCGGTCGTCCACAGCAAGCTCGTCACTTCCACGCTGGGGGTCACCGGCGCCAACGCGCAAATCGCGATCGACCGCCTGGTCGACGCCGGAATACTCACCCAAATCACCGACGGACGACGCAACCGAATCTGGCAAGCCAAGGACGTCGTCAGCGTCCTCGACGAATTCGCCGCCCGCGCCAAACGCCGCCGAGGATGAATGGGGTGGGTTCTCACTCACCACTGTGGATTCAGGGCACCGCAACTGCGCCGATCCAGATCCCGCTGGTCACGACCTGGCGAAACTCACCATCGACAAGCTCGCCGCGAAAAGCCGAGTAGTCGACTACTCGCGATATCCGGGCTCGTTTACGTCAGGCTCGAATAGTCCCGTCCACGTGACTCGGCACAGGCTCGAGAGCGGAGGAATCACCGATGTGTGCTCAGGCTGCGCAGGTTCCGCGGCAGCAGCAAACTCGCGGAGAAGAAGAGCGGTTCGAGTACGACGCCTTCATCTCCTACGCCCACGATGATCGGCCGGTCGCCGCCGGCATCCAGAAGGGTCTGCACCGCATCGGCCGTCGAATGGGCCAGCTGCAAGCGTTGCGGGTATTCCGCGATGCCACCGATTTGATCGCCAGTCCCGACCTGTGGGGCAGGGTGACCGAGGCGATGGGCCGCGCCCGGTACCTGATCGTGGTGCTGTCGCCTCATTCCGTCGCGTCGGGCTGGGTGAACAAGGAGGTCACCCACTGGCTCGAACGGCATGGACCGGACCGGCTGTTGTTCGTCGTTACCGGCGGTCATCTGACCTGGGACGAGGCGTCTGGACGGTTCGACCCGGACCGGTCCGATGTGGCCCTGCCGGTCCTGACGCAGCCGGGGATTCTCGCCGCCGAGCCCTTCTATGTCGACGTCACCGAGGACGCGCCGTGGGATCCCGCGTCACCGATGTTCCGGGAGAAGATTACCGATCTTGCCGCTCCCATCCACGGCAAGCCCAAATATGCCCTGGCCGGTGAGGATTTGCGCGAACAACGACGCTTCCGGCGCCTACGGCGAGCCGCCATCACCGGCCTGGTTTTGTTGACTGTCCTCGCGGTCGCCGCGGCGACGCTCGCATTCGTGCAACGGCAGGAGTCGATACGCCAGCGGAACCAGGCGATTGCCCTGCGGCTGGTATCGGAAGCCCAGTCGATGCTCGCGGGCGCCCGACCCGGCGGTGACGCACGCGCGCTGAAACAGATATTGGCCGCGCAGTCGATCGGCTCCGAACCAGAGCAGGCTGCCCTGCTCGACGCGGTGCTCGCACGGAAGGAACTGCTCGACATCGCAGAGACCACAGCAACGGACGTGAAGGACATTGCGCTCTCGCCGGACGAGCAGCGCATCGTCACCGGCGGTGCCGACGGCACCGTACGGCTGTGGGACGCCGATACCGGCAAGCCGATCGACACGCCCATGACCGGAAACCAGGGCGAGGTGGTCATTGTGAGATTCAGTCCGGACGGGCGGCGCATTGCGTCCGGCGGCGCCACCACGGTGCGGGTGTGGGATGCGGACACCGGAGCACCACTCGGCACACCGATGACCGTGGCCCTCGGCGAAGTGTCGAGCGTGGAGTTCAGTCCGGACGGAAGGCGGATCGTCACTGGTTCGAGTGAGGTAGCTGCAAGCGGCTTGGTCAATCACGGCGCAGTTCAGGTATGGAACGCGGACACCGGAGCACCGCTCGGAGCACCGATGACCGAGCATGACGGCATGATTTTGAGCGTGGCATTCGCCCCGGACGGGCGCCGCCTCGTTGTCGGTTCCGGCGGACCCGTCCATGGCGCCGTACGAGTGTGGGATGCAGACACCGGAGTACCCACCGGCGCACCCATGACCGAGCACGACGGCATGGTCGTGAGCGTGGCATTCGCCCCGGACGGTCAGCGCATCGCCTCCGGCGGCGGTGACGGCACCGTACGGCTGTGGGACGCCGACACCGGAGCACCCATAGGCGAGCCCATGACCGGACACGCTGGTGCAGTAGCGAGTGTGGCCTTCGCCCCCGACGGGACACGGATCGTCTCCGGCGGCGCCGACGGCACCGTACGGCTGTGGGACGCCGACACCGGAGAACTGCTCGGGGAACCCATGATCGGACACGAAAGTTGGGTCGTCTCTACAACCTTCAGCCCGGACGGCCAACGGGTCGTCTCTGGCGGCGGCGACGAAGGCACGGTACGGGTGTGGGACGTCGATATCTATTCAGCCGGCCAAGGCAGTGTGATGAGCGTGGCGTTCGCCCCGGACGGGCGGCGTTTCGTCTCGGCCGGTGCTGACGGCACCCTGCAGTTGTGGGACCCGGATATCGGTGCGCCGATCGGCGAACTGATATCCGGACAAGGCGTGGTGATGAGCGTGGCGTTTTCCCCGGACGGACGGCGTATCGTCTCTGGCACTTTCGCCCCAGCGTCCGAAAGCACGACTTTCCAGTCGGGCACCGTGCAACTGTGGGACGCGGACACTCACCAGCCCATCGGCGAGCCGATGACCGGGCACCAGGATCATGTATTCAGCGTGGTGTTTGCCCCGGACGGGCGGCAAATCGCCTCCGGCGGTAGCGACGGCACCATCCGACTGTGGGACACCGACACCCGCCAACCCATCGGCGAACCGATGACCGGACACCGGGATGCAGTGGTGAGCGTGGCGTTCGCCCCGGACGGTCGGCAAATCGCCTCCGGCGGCAGCGACGGCACCATCCGACTGTGGGACGCCGACACCCGCCAACCCATCGGCGAACCGATGACCGGACACCAGGGCGAGGTCACGACCGTGGCGTTCGCCCCGGACGGGCAGCGCATCGCCTCCAGCGGTATCGACGGCACCATCCGACTGTGGGATCCCGAAACCCGTCAACCGGCCGGCGAACCTCTGAACGGGCAGGCGGGTCCGCTTGCGAGCGTGGCATTCGCACCGGACAGCCGCCGCATCGCCTACGCCGGCTACGACCGCTCGGTACGGCTGTGGGATACGGACATCGGCATGCCGATCGGCCCGCCCATGAGCAGACATGCGGACATGGTGCGCAGTGTGGCATTCAGCCCGAACGGAGGGTCGATCGTCTCCGGCGGTCTCGACGGCCAGATCTGGCAATGGGCCATCACACCGGCAGCGTGGGCAGCCAATTTATGCGGCAAGCTCACCATGAATATGAGCCACCGGCAGTGGCGCGAATGGGTTTCACCCGACATCGACTATGTCGAAGTCTGCCCCGGGCTTCCGATTCCCACCGACGACGCCCCCACCGGGAAGTGAAGGCGCACAAAACCGGCCGATGCCAGTAGGAGGTAGACGATGCAGGCCGACGATCGCCGATCCGAGCTGTGTCACCGACTCTGGAACGACCCGCAAGACAAACCGGGATCTCATGGCCGCGCCATCCCCTATGAGAGCGCGGTGCTCGATCAATACCGGATCTACGTAGAGATGGCCGACCGGGTCAGCGCCCGACGAGGCTTGACCAACTCGTTCTTCCTCAGCCTCAACACCGGCATCTTCGCCCTCGTGGCTGCCTTCGGAAAGATCCCACTTCCGGACCGGACGTGGTGGCTGGTGATCCCGCTGATCGCGGTGCTCGGTCAGTGTTTCGCCTGGTTCTATCTGGTTCGAAGTTACCGCCTCCTGAACAGCGCGAAATATCAGGTCGTCGGCGCCCTCGAGGAACGCCTACCGGCCTCGCCGTTCTGGCGTGCCGAATGGTGGGCCTTGGGTGAGGGGAACGACCGGTCCCGGTACTGGCCCCTGTCCCATATCGAGCAGTGGATCCCGATCCTCTTCGGGCTTGCCTACGTCTCCGCATTTCTCGCCGCTACGTTCGCGTGAGTGTGCTGCGTCGTATCTGGCGTCCACCGAGGTCGGCACGGTTTCGGACTGGAAACAAACCGACTAGGCTCGTTCGTATGCACCAGCCCTGGCCGGTGATCGAGAGGCGCGCGGAGGCACAAGCGATCGCCGAGGCCGTAGGCTGCGCCACCGGCCCCCGCGGAGTGATCGTCGACGGTGCCTCGGGCGCGGGAAAGACGACACTGATGGCGGGATTCCTGAAGTTTCGTGATGGCCCGACCACCCGGCTGGCCGGCAACGCGACTACGAGTAGCACTCCGTTCGGGGCCTTCTCGCGTGTGATCGACAGCCCGGACCCCTGGAATGCGGCAGTGACCTTGTCGAGGATTTGCCGGACGGTCACAGAGGAAAATAGGGACGGGACCGTCGTGGTGGATGATGCACACTTGCTCGACCCGCTCTCGGCCGACATTCTGAACCAGATCGCCACCACTCCTACCCTCTCACTGGTAGTCGCGCTTCAGACGGGAGTGCCGGTCCCCGAGGCAATTTCGGCACTCTGGAAGGACCGCGGATTCTCCCGAGTCACCCTCGGCTGCTTCGGCCGTGACGAAATCGATACCGTCCTGATCGCCGCACTCGGGGGCCCGGTGGACAGCAAGAGTTCGGCGCGGATCGCGGCGGCATCGCAGGGAAATCCCCGCTTTCTCCGTCACCTGGTGGAGGGTTCGTTGGCCGACGGCCGGCTGATCTGCTGCAACGGCATCTGGCAGCTGCGCGGCGAGCCGACCATCACCGAGGAATGCGCACTGCAGCTGCGTCACCGGTGTGCAGCAGTACCGGCGGCCGCCAAGCGGGCTCTCGAAGTAGTAGCCTTCGGCGAACCTATCAACGTGGCAGTTCTCGAGGCGCTGACCAGCACAGAGTCGATGCTGGCGGTCGAATGCACCGGATTGGTCCGTTTCGGCGCAGAAGGCGGGACTGTTGTGGCTCGGCTGGCTCACCCCTTCCTCGGGGAGGTTGTGCGACAGCAGGTGGATGGTGCGGAGGCACGCCGCATTCGTGGGGACCTCGCGACGCTACTCGGCGCGGACGCCAGGGAACCGCTCGCACGCATTCGGGCTGCTGCACTCTCCATCGGTACCGACCATCGTCGAAGTCCGCAGTCGCTCACCGCGGCTGCCGCGGATGCGACTGCGCTCTGCTCCTTCGCCAACGCTGAAGAACTCGCGCGTGCGGCCTCTGCCGAGGGCGCCGGGTTCCGGGCTCAACTCCTTCGCGCAGGCGCACTGGCGTGGACGGACCGAGGTGGCGAGGCGGAACGAGTCCTGGCCTCACTCGATCCGGTGAACAGGCCGGAATCCGACTACACCCGGTGGGCAGTGCTGAGGGCGGGAAACCTGTTCTGGAACCTCGACGCGCTCCCCAGCGCATACAGGATCCTGAAAACTGCCTACGCACAGGTCGCCAGTCCAGCAGGACGCCACTGTGTGGAGGCGGCGCGCGCGGCCATCGACGTCTCGGCCGGACGGGTAGTCGCAGCAACGGAGGCCGCAGCTCAGGTTCGCCACTCGCCGAACGCTCCCTCAGCCGCGAGAATGTGGGCGGCGAGCGCGAGCTGCATGGGTCTCGCGATGATGGGACACGGAGATGAGGCAGCCTTCCTGGCCGATGAATCGCTCCACCTCACTCAACCCGACACAGCTGTGCTGCGGTTCTCCATCGGCCACGGTCATATCACGGCGCTCATCTACACAGGTCGATTCGCTGAGGCGGAACTGGCTGCCGACCGCTACCTCGAGCTGGCGCGACACCACGATGCCGCATGGTTCGGCATCAGCTCGCTGGTCGGGAAACTCGACTTGGCCAGGGGACGAATCGGTGACGCACACAAGAGATTGACGGAAGCCGCAGCGGTCCTCGACACATCCAGTCCCGAACGGCGCGTTGTCGCCAACCTTCTCCTGGCCAGGGTCCTCACTGTCTCTGGACAGAACCAGGAGGCGGTTAATGCGCTCGCGCAGGCAGAGGCATCCTTGGGCGAACACCGACATCTCTACCGATCTGACGTTGCGATTTCGCGCGCCTGGATCTCCGCCGCTTCCGGTAACCTCGGCCGCGCGATCGGGTTGGCACGTCGCGCTGCCGCCGACGCCGAGGAGGCGGGTCTCCTAGCCGTTGCCGCGGAGGCAGCGCATACGGCCGTCCGGTTCGGAGACAGCGCTTCGGCCGTTCAGCTGCACGCCCTCTCGACTGCCGTCGACGGGCTGCTGATCGGCCCGATGGTGGACCACGCGTCCGCACTCGCCGACTCCGACGGTAATGGATTGGTCGCTGCTGCCCACAAATTCGAATTCCTGGGTGCCTCTCTTCTGGCTGCGGACACGTACGCCCACGCTGCGGGGGCATACCGTCATGCCGGTAATCGCCGCGAGGAACTCCGCTCCTCCACGCGGGCGTACGCACTGGCGCAGAAGTGTGACGACGCCTGGACCCCCGCGATATTCGCATCGGCGGCCCCGCTACCGCTGACACCCCGCGAAAGGGCCGTCGCTGCACTTGCAGCCGGCGAGCTCACGAACAAGGAAATCGCTCAACGACTGGGTGTATCGGCACGCACAGTCGAAGGACACGTCTACCACGTCCTGATGAAACTCGATGTGCGCGATCGCGAAGAGATGGCCGAGACTGTCGCGATGGGGACCTGCCGCTAGGCGTCGGGTCCGATCATGAGTCTGCTCACCAGCGATTTCCGATTGTCGACGCCGAGTTTTGTGGACATCCGATACACGTGACCTTCGACGGTGCGTACCGACAACGTCAATCGTTGAGCGATCTCCCGGTTGGTCATACCGATCACGACGAGCGAGGCGATGCCGACTTCACGAGGTGTCAGCCACGAAGGACTATCGAGAGCACGTATCGCGGGTGTCTTCGCACCGGGGCACAGGCCGGCGAGCCTACGGGCTGCTGCCGTCGACAACTGCCGACTGGCATCGTCACCATGCCGCCGATGCACGATTGCAGCCTGCGCGGCCGCATCAGCTGCGAGTAGGTAGGCGTGCATCCTTTCCAATTCCGCTGCGACACGGTCTAATCCGTGACCGTCTCGCACACCGAAGCTGTGCGACTGAGCGGCAGCCACACACACCAAGGGACCGTCCACCGAATGGGTCAATGCCCGCAGTCGGCCCGTGGCGGATCGGTCTCCAAATCGGACCGAGGTGTGCAACGCCACCGTCTCGACACCGAACATCGACCCGGCGTGAGCCAGCCTCGCAGCCTTGCGTGCGGCCGCGATTGCCTCACGATGCTCGCCACGCGCCGCCAGCATCCAGGCGCGTGCGAGCAACAGATCGGGTTCGAACGACGCCATGTGGGCACCGAACGACGACTCCGCAGCAGCAAGTGCTTCGGTGGCATCATCGGTCCGCTCCTGCATGCCCAGAGCTTGACACAGTCCGATTACACTCAACGTCAGCCAGATCGGGGGTCCCCGTCCATCGCCGCGGCCCGACCGCGCCGGAACTGATCCTCTGCGTCGGCCGCACGACCCACTGCGAGATGAGCAAGCCCGCGAATGTACATGTCGACCACCCAGTTTGCTCTGCCTCGGTGGGTGGGCACGTAGCGTTCGAGTACCGAATCGAGGCTGT
This sequence comes from Rhodococcus oxybenzonivorans, assembly GCF_003130705.1. Classification (NCBI taxonomy): domain Bacteria; kingdom Bacillati; phylum Actinomycetota; class Actinomycetes; order Mycobacteriales; family Nocardiaceae; genus Rhodococcus; species Rhodococcus oxybenzonivorans. The sequence goes on from NZ_CP021354.1 coordinate 5,300,784, forward strand.
CGAGCTGTCCCGATACGGTGGCGGCGAAGACCTCGGCAACACCGATCTGCATGTGCCCGAGCATGAATCCCACCTCCTTTGCCGCCTCCGCACCACGCGTGGTGACACCTCGGACCTGATCTGTGCGACCCGCTCGCGCAAGCGCTGCGCCACCGATGGACGCTGCAAGCGCCAAAGCCGGCGGCGTCCCTTCTCCAGGCCCGAAGAGGCCTCGAGTCAACTCGAGCGATCGCGGCACGTCATTGGCGAAGAAGTCGAAGGTCAACTCCACGGATGTGACAACATCCCGTCCGTGGCGGCCCGTCACGCGAGCACGCATGTCGGCTAGCTTCTCCCGCGCGGCGGCCTCACGGTCGGCGAAAAACAAGGCCGTGGCACGCCACATCCCCCACGTGAGTGATTCGGCTTCGGACATCTCCGCAGGATCAACGGCCGCGAGCAGCGTGTCGGCATCGTTCACCCGTCCTTGCCACGTCATCGCCCGTGCCGCGACCATGGCCGCTCTGATTCCGCCTCCTCGGGACAGGGCCGCCTGGGCGAGGCGTTCGGCGAGCGCATAGTCACACAGTTCGAGCGCGGATTCCGCCGCCTCTACCGTTCGAGCGACATCGATCTCGGCGTCACTGTCAAGCGCGAGCGTCGCCAGCCGCAACGTGTCGCTCGGCGAATCACCTGCAAGGTGGGCGCGAACAATCCGTCCTCGCAGTACGCGGGCGGCCAGAGCGCCCAGCTGCTCACGTAGCACCTCGCCCAGGATCGGATGGCTGAGTGTCGCGACGCAGCCCAGGCCCTCGGAGCGAAACCGCAGAAGTCCGTTGCAGTGTGCGGCAGCAACGGCGTCAGGTGACGTGGCGCGCTGGAGGACGTCGACGTCGATGCCCTCTTCCAGAGCCACCAGCCGGAGCGCGTCGAGCACGTCGGGAGGCACGTTCCGCAACCGCGACCCGAGCAGCGATGCCAACTCCGTGCTGACAACGGGCCGCGATCGCAATCTCCACACGCCGTCGGACCGCTCGAACAGGCCGGACTTCCATGATCCTTCGACGAGATGCCGGAGGTAGAGCGGGTTTCCCTCCGACATATTCCACAACCATTGCGCGCCGACGTCGTCCATCGGCCCGCGGAGAGCAGTTTCGATCACCCTCATCGCTTCGTCACGAGTGAACGCGTCGAGTTCGACTCGATGCAGGACGCCGTCGGGGAGAATCGCGGTACTCGGTCGTGATCCGCGGCCGCCGAGCGTCACGACGAGTCGAACACTCCCATCGTCGATCAGACATCGGAGCAGAGTGGTGGACAGCGGATCGAGCCGGTCCGCATCGTCGACGACAAGGGTTGTCGTGCATTCCCGGAGTGCGATCACAGCGCTCGTGAGTGCGGTGTCGGGATCCGCTGCCGCACCAATATTCACGGCCGAAGCGAATGCACCCAGCGGAACGCCGCGCAACGAGTCCGTCCCGACGACCCAGACTGCCTCGCAGTCACGTTCGCACACGATCTTCTGTGCCAAGGTGGTCTTTCCCACCCCAACCGCGCCGACGATGACGATGACACGCGTCGAATCCCGCGCGAGGGCGCTGATCTCGGGCCCCCGCGGGATGGATGGCCACGTCAGGACCATGGAACCAGTCTAGGTGTGGCAGAAGCGTGGGGGAAGGAGGTGGGTTGCCTCCCGATCCGCAGGTCGGGAGGCGACCCGCTACCGGCCGTCGTGGGGGTTGACGCCCCCGTCGTCACGGAACCCGGGGCTCGACACGGGGATCTTGAACTGCAGCACCCTGTACGGCCATCCCTTGTCGGGGCCCTCCGTCTTCCACTGACTCACGAAGATATGGAACCCGCCGTCCAACTTCGATCCGGGGACGATCGACGGACCGTAGAGTTGGGCCACCGCGTCGTCTCCCTCCTGTCCCCAGCCGACCCCGCGCAAGGGTGTGCTCTTGTGTGCCTCGTAAAGGTTGTCGGTGATCTTGGAGAACACGCGCACGTCGATGTCGTAACCGCCCACGTCGGAGCTGTCGAACGTGACCAGTACCCACTTACCCTGGATTGCCCGCAGACACATTTCACCGAACTTGGCGGCTGAGTGCGCTCTTTCCAGCACCGGGGTCGGCTCGTTGCCCCAGCGCCAAGCGCCGTCCTTCCAACCCCACCCCTCGTACGCATTCCGGTCGGTGATCCTGTCCTCGCGCACACGCCTGAGGATCAGGGGTTTGTCGCGCTGGAAGCCGGTGGAGAATACGTAGACCCATCCGTCCCCGGGAGCATCCCACGTCCAGAGCTGGGCAAGTCCACGGTGAAGCCCCGCATCGAATTTCGCCCCGGTGTGCTGCCACGTCTGTCCGTCGTCGGTCGACTTCCAGATTTCGGTCCAGACGACGTTGCCGAGGCCCTTGTTGACCATGGCATGCAGGTACATCGTGTCGCCGATGGTGACGACGTCGGACGGGAGAACTGTCGAGAAGAACGGATTGTCGTGTTGGTAGTCCCAGAGCTGTCGCGCATAGCGGGGATCGCCGCCGGCGGCCTCACTCCACACTATTCCCTCGTCGAGCTTCTTGGTGTCGGAGAACAGCGCTACCGGCGAACGCCAGTCACCGTCTCCCACTCGGGGTCCACGGAAAGTGTCGCCGAATATTGCCAGTATTCGTCCCGACGGCGTACGTGCCATCACGCCGAGATCGGTTGCGGCCATGCCGAACCGGTCGGTCAGCCCGGGACCCGTCACCTCTTTGATCTTCTTGGAGTGGTGCACCTTGGGCCCGGCCTCGATCGGGACCGCCGGCCGGGGTGGCTCCGGCGCCGGCAGCCGCCACCCGTTATGGATGACTTCGTTCCATTCACCCTCATAGACGTTTCCGGTGACCGGCCATCCCCACAGCTGCTGCATTCGCGTCGCTACATCCTTGGTGGCCTTGTCGAAAATACTCGTCCCGGGCATACCGATGGTCTGCTGCCAGCGCTTCAGGCCGTCTTTCGAGGACTGCGGTTCGTTGCCGAAGGTGTTCGACCACGATTCGGTGGGCCCGTCCAGCGGCCCCCAGTAGTGACCGGGAGGTAGCGGAAAGCGATCGGGATCTTCGGGGAGTCCCGCGTACCGCTTCGCCGCGGCCAGCACGACGTCATAGGGAAAGGTGTCGGGGACGTCCCAGTGCGTCCCATCCTTGAAACCTCTGAGAACGCGCGAACCGTAGGTGTAGTTGTTGTGGCTGCTCACTCCCTTGCGGTTGTGGCCCACCCCGCCGATGTCGACGCGCTCGATTGGAATGTCGTACTCCGTGGCGACCTTGGCGATGACGAATGCCACCATGTCGAGCATCTTCGTGTGAGCGAGCCACTGCTCACGCGACTTCGGCCGTTCCTCGCGGTTCGGATTGGCGCCACTCCAGGTTTCAGTGCTTCCCGAAGTGCCCACCATTGCGATCTGGACGCTGACGCGGTTGTCGCTGAGCACGCCCCACGCGGTGTTCTTGGTGCTGACGGTGTTGATGATGTGGTGGTCGTCGATCAGGTAGTGGTAGCTGCCGTTCTGCGCTCCGGCCTGATAATTGGCAACATTCTCGGCGCGGGCCACCCAGTCCTGGTTCTCGGTGGTGTGCAGGTAGATACGCAAGTATGCGCCGTGACCGGTGTCATACCCCGGGCCTCCGTACCACGTGATCGGGTATCCGCTGGGCGACGTCACCGGCTGCGGTTGCGCTGGTTCGACGACCGGCGTCGGAACGTCCGCGGCGACACCGTCCCACTGGCCGAACTGCTCTTTGAGGATACGGTTCCGGTCGATGCCGACGCCTCCCACCTTCTGCTTGTCGATCTCGAATTGGTGCAGGTGCGCCGCGGGGTGTACACGGCCGTTGCTGCCCCAATTGTGCATCCAGAAATAGGTGCCGATGCCGTCGCGGAGCGCCCACTCGATGGTCGGATAGTTGCAGTAGACACCCATCCTCGTCTTGCCGAGCCGTTCCTGCCACGCGAGCAGGTACGGGCGAACCAGCGTATTCCACTGTTCCTCGCTGGGCGACGCGTCCACCGACACATAGATTGCCGCCGTCTCGGGGCCACCGGCCTCACGGTGAATCTGTATTCCCCGCTCTGCATCCCGTCGACCCTGCTCCGCTCCACCGAGCCAGTCGGACTTACCGAATTGGAAGTTGGAGACGACGACCATACCTCTTGCGCGCAGGGCGTCGGCCTCCTCCCTCCGCAGCGGTTTGCCGAGCATCCATCCCGCCCTCGGGTCGGAGATGTAACGAATGGCACCGGCGAATCCGCCCGACTGGATCTGAGCAGCTGTGGGAACACCAGCGGAGAAGTCGACCAGAAGCTTGCCCACCAATGAGGTGTGTCCGTTGTCCTTCGGCGCCTGACGCGGATCTTTGGCTTCCTTCAGCCATGTCGAGTCGGGATCCAGATCGGGTCCGCCGAAGCGGCCCGGCGCACCGAATGTCTCGAAATGTAGATGAGGGCCGCTCGAACCACCCTCCGAGCCGACCACGGCTATCTGCTCACCCGCGTGCACTGGATCGCCGAACTTCCACTGTTCCCCAGTGTGTGGGTTGATGAACGACGATGGCGGCGTGTGGCCGAACGTGAAATCCAAACCCCATTGATTCTGGGAGTCGATCACCAGCCAGGAGCCGTAGCCCTGAGGGTCGTCGTCGATTCCCACATAGGCGATGGTGCCGTCTGTCGGTGCATAGATGGGCGTGCCGTTGTTCGCGGCGATATCCACGCCGCGATGATCCGGCCGGTCCGGGGTTCGGTAGCCGCTGCTCACGCCGGTGTAGGTTCCGGGGGCCAACGGATGATAGCGATTCATGATTTCCTCACCGGTGAGATGGAACTGCGGTCCGCGACAACGCCGGGGTGCTCCATGTCGGACCAATCACCCGACTGCGCTGAATAGTTCGATCCTCTCCCCTGCCGCGTGGGTTCGTCGTGAGTAGTCCGGTACTCGATTCTCGAGCCAGTTGTCGTCGACGTCAGAGGATGAGGTCCTGGGGGCGGATCAATTCACGGGGCAGAGTGGTGCCCTCGACCTGTTCGAGTGGATCAGCCGCGACGTAGGCGTCCAGGTCGAGCCCGGTCAACTGGGCGATCCTCCGTACCGGAACCTGAAACGTGCGATACGCGCCGTAGGAGAACGACTCCTCCCCTTCCGTGAACTCGTCGAGCAGTGCCGCCTGCGTGAGCAGGTAGCCGGTAACCGAGAGGCCGCCGTCTCGCTTGGCCATCGCCACGGTCTTCCAGAACTGACGCGGCAGCGCCACACCACGGTAGCGGGGATCGTCGGCGGCGAGCACCGGGCCCGTCAGGACACTCACGGCAAGATCGGCGTTGTCGGCGTTCTTCAGCACGTAATCTTCGAGTCCGAGCCACAGCGTCTTCCCCGCGTTGAAGTCGTGGTGCTGCGGAGTGCAGTTCGTGAAGTGGAACGTGTCGTCATTTGCCGCCTTCGCATTCGGCCCCCAGGCGGGGTCCAGTCGGCGCACGAGGTGCCCTCGGTCGAGCGGGTTGTTCTCGTACACACGCTCGCCGGTTTGTTGGCGTGCCGGGAGTCGAGGGTCGAGGATCCAGCGGTCACGGTCCCGCTTCGGATTCTGTGACTGCTTGCCGTCGATGTTGACAGCTGTGAACAGCGCAAGAGCCCGCTCGGTGTGCATGACTACGCTGAAGTGGTGATAGCGGAGCTCTTCGGACGCAACCGAAGCCACCTGCGGGCCGGCCACCGGCAAGGGTAGATGAACTCGCAGGAAGCCCGGGTCGTAACCACGGCGGTTGCTGTAGTCGGGGTCGATCGAAATTGCTTCGGAGTCACTAGGCTCACCGCCGGCGGCCCTGCGAGGTTCGGCGGAACCGAGGCGGACAGTAATTTCCAACGGAACGCGCACGGTGATTTCCTCCCTGGGCACCACGTCCTGCCGGAGCGATGAAGAGGGTGTCGCTAATTCCTGCTCCGCGCTGACGATCTCGTCGACGAGAGCGCGCCACTTCCGCGGCATGTCCTGGTCGGCGACAAACTTCAGGATGCGGCTGATCCGCACCCCCTCGTTGAGGATCCCACCGAACTCGGTGTGCTGCGGTGCTCGTACGCTCGCGTGGTGGAGTGCAACCACTTCCCACTGGTCGTTGAACACCGGGGAGCCCGAGGAGCCTGGCTCGGTGTCCGCCGAATAGTGCAGAAATCGTTCGGGAATATCGACGATGCGGTTCTCCCGCAGGGCAATTTGCTTCTTGTCTCCGCGCGGATGCTGCACGATGGTCACGAACTCTCCGATGACGGCCTTGCCCTCCGCGGCGAACAGCCGGTTGAATCCGAACTGGGCGAGAACCGGCGCAGGTGCCCGAACCGCCACCAAGGCGAAGTCGCGCTCCCGATCGGCGAGGAAGAACCGGCCCGGATCCAGCGGGAAGACTTGCACCGGAAGCGGGTTGCCGTCGATACCGTCCTGGTAATCGAACTCGATTACGCTGCTGCGTGCTGTTTCGGGGCTCGGCAGCACATGGTGATTCGTCAGAAGCAAGGTCGGCGAAACGAGAAAGCCTGTGCCGTAGCCCTGCAGGTTTCCCCGGGAATCGCGGATGTTCACCCTTCCGATCGACCGTGCAGCCGCCACCCCGGCATCGAGATAGCGTACTCCCACGAAATCGGAGGTGTTGATGATTTTTTCCAGCACCTGATCGGCCGAGGCGTCACTATCCACCCACTCACTCACCCGGTCGAGCGCCTCCTCCACGAGGACACCCGACGCTGCGGTGGGGGTCGCCTGCGGTACGTCCTCGCCTGTGTAATAGCGGGTGAGCCGATCCAGGCGTTTGGCGATTCGTTCGGGAGTCTCGACGGCCGCGATTCCACCGGGACCGGCGAGCGCGTCCACATGCTCGCGTCTCTGCGCGACCCTCTCCCGTGCGCGGCGCTCGGCCGCTTCGGCCTGCCGCTGTTTCTCACTCGCGAATGTCATTGCGGGCGAATCGAGTCGAACTCTACGGCGTCCCATGCTGTTGACGGTGGTCATTACTTTTCCTCGCGTAGTACTGGCCGGTTGCTACCAGCCTTGTCCCGTCCGGCACGGCAGTCATGCGTAGTCCGCTACTCGTATTTCGGCGTCACCGCGGAATCGCTACGCTCGAACTGCTCGACACCGTTGCGGACCACCTTGCGGACGGCACCGCCCTCGGCCACGAGGGCGTCGAGGATCGGTACCGCCAATTCTGGGCGGATCGGTGTTTCGGCGAGTAGTTGCCCGAGTTCGAGCGCCTCCGACCCGAGCGCGCCGACGATGAGCCTGCGGCGGGCTCGATCCAGTGCAGCTTCCATGTCCAGCCGCTTCGCGGACTCACCACGCCCCGCCGGTATCGGGACTGCCGTGTCCAGCAGCAGTGCACGGACCTCGGAGGCCGTCAGATTCCGGTCGGTGGCCCACACCAGCATCGCAGCGGCAGCCACGTACAGCGCGGCGAAGGTCGTCCCCTCCATCTCCGGTTCTTCGACAATCTGTTCGCAGGTGGTCCCGGAGATGGTTCTCGGCGCGTAGATGTCCGGCTTGCCCTCTCGGGAGAAGTACGGCGTCTCGTGGGTGAGGGAGCCGTCGTCCTCGACCGCACCGATCGCAAGTGCGTCGGTGCTCCACGCAGGGAAGCTGGGTTCGTCCGAGTGATCACCTGACGCGATCACCAGTCGACCCTCTCTGACCAGATCGGCGATGATCGTGTTCTGGGTGTCGGTCGGCTCCGCGTTCCCGTAGTCGAGAACGATGATGTCGGCTCCCGCTCGCCCCGCTTCTTCCAACCACAGACAGACTTCGCGCTCCGACGGCGCGCCGTCGGTAAACGCCAACTCGTGTGACAGCAGTTCGGCAAGAGCAGATTCATCGACTCCTGTTTCGCCGGCGACGACCCGTCCTGGTACTCCATGGTTGATGGCGCACTGGGTGAGTGCGACGGCGACCTCCTGACGGCGCCGGGCAGTGAACGGCCCGGCGACCGCCAACTGCAATGGGCGTTTTACCGGAGTCGCGGGACACAGTCGCTCCATGTCGGATTCGAGTTCGGCCGACGTCCCGAAGAAGTCGCTGCCGATCGCCGCTGCCGCAGGAACCTTTCCGGGTGGAACCGCGACCTGCTTGACCAGGGCGGGCAGATCGTCCGAATCGAAGGAATTACTCTGGCCAACCAGATCGGCTAGTTGTTCCCACAGTTCGAGGTGGCGCAGTTCGCCGTACAGTTTGGACAGTTCCGTCTCGGAGAAGCGAGTGAGTGTCGGCAGATTGCGGCGGATCCATTGCCACACCTCGGGCCAGGAGAGTGCCTCGAGGCGGATCGTGCGCACTTCGGACGGTCGCAGCGACTGCGTCAGTTGATCGAGATCGGTCGTGGTGGCCACCGCCAACCGTGCGCGGCCGCGTCGTCCGGTGAGGGTGACAAGCGCGTTCACGAGGTCAGATGCTCCGGCGGAATCAGCTGCGAGCAAGTCCGCATCGTCGATCACAATCGCGGCGGGCACGGCCCCGAGATCCCCGATCAACCGTTCCCACCAGTCGTCGGCGCTGAACCTACCCGCCGGCACCGCCCGAAGACCCTTGCCGTCGATAAGTTCCTTGACGAGGCAGGCCAGTTCGCGGACCGGTTCGGGTTCCGCGAGCAGACGTTTGGCGCTGATGAAAAGTTGCGCGATGTCCGGGTCGAGTTCCTCGAGCACCCGGTCGAGAAGTGAGGTCTTCCCGGTGGCCGGCATGCCGACCACCTGGAGAAGCCGCGCCGAAGTGTTCCCGGACAATACGTCCACGGCCTCACGCAACTCGGTGAGCCGGGAGATGAAGCGCAGTTCACCCTGACGTACGCCCAGGTGGCGACTGACCTTGCGCGGCGCAGGCCTCGGCCGCGCCTTCGCGTCCGGGTCGATGACCGCACCGGGATCGCTTCCGCCGACGAACAGACAGGGCACGGCCCAGTTCAGCAGAGGATCACCGCTGTTCTCGTCGCCGTTGATCGCGAGACGCGCCAACCGCAGCGCCTCGGCGACGGATTGCCCGGCGGTGAGTCCCTGGTAGAAGAAGCGGGTGAACAGTCGCTCCGTCCCGAAGGGCAGCACGGCTTGCATCCCGATTACCATCGGACACGCATCCCGCACGCAGTAGTCTGCCGACGACAGCTGGCCCGGCCACGTTTCGTCCGCCGCCGAGACACCCGGCGCGCGCGCCGTCTCACATCCCGCGAAAACAGCGAGTCGAAGATCCGGAAGCTGTTGTAGCAAGAGAGCGAATTCTTGGCTCCGCAGAAGTGTCCCACGACCGTTGCGGCGTTCCAGCTTCAGTCCGTGGGGATTGGCATGCCCGAGGTAGTGGAACAGATGAAAGCCGCGGCGTTGCATCCCCATACGAGTCCGCAGACGCTCGACCGAGGGGCGATCCTCCACCACCACACGCAACAGGCCTCGATCGACCATCGGCTGCAACTCCGTCAGCAGACTGCGTTTTTCAGCATAGAGGTCGAACGGTGCCTCGGACTCGTCCGGGCCCGAGCGAAGGGGACTCGACATGACCAGCAACAGATTGAGTGGTGGATCGATCGGCGCTTGCCGGATCGGGTAGGTGCGGCTTCGTCCCGACCGCACCACGTGGACGTCCCGCGCCATGGACAGGAACCTGTCCGGGCGCTGGGGATCCAGTAACAACTCCCACGGCCATGCGGCGATGCGGTTCGGCGCCGCGAGTATCCGAATGAGCAACTGGTTCCCCGCGGTCCCTGCCGTGCCACGTGTCTGCTGCAGAAGCGTGACGATCTCCGGCACACCGAACACCAGGTCTGTCAGCACCTTCCCCACCTCGAGTGCTTCGGGTCCGGCGTCCGGGCGAGCGTGCCGGACGGCATCGGTGAGCCATTCACCCGGTTCGTCGACCGGCCTGCCGGTGACTTCGCGGGGTAGCTTCCACTCGGGCAGAGGTCGTTTCACCGCGAAAACCGAACCCTGCGGGGATCTCGCCGAGAGCCACATGTAGTCCCCGGCCTCGAGGACACTGATTTCCAGCTCTTCGAAACTGCGCCTCGATGGCGGAATCATGCTTTCCAGCTCCTACATATCCACTGTCCGTGCTACCTCGTCCAAGTCGACGACGCTCACCAGGTCCGTGACGGGGTGCACTCCCGGGGCACCGACCGTGATGCGGTAGTCCTGAGCTGCGAGGTCCTCGACAGTCGCCTGCTGCCAACCGTCGACCGAAGTCGAGAGCCGATGCTGCCGGACCGGACCGCCGACGGCCGGCTCGACATGTGCGACGAGTTCGGCGCCAGGGTCGTCGGTCCGCGCACGGATCACCAGTGGTTCGGCGGTCGTCACGTCGTCGACTTCGAGCGACACCGATTCGCTCACCGCAGGAAATACGTTCGGCGGGGTGATCACCGCAATGTTCAATACCCCGCCGACGTGGTCGAGCACCGGGTCGTCGTTCTGCAGCGACGCATGTTTCTGGCTGAAGAAGGCCGCGTTCTTCCACCCCTTCATGAGTTCGGGTGGGGTCGCCGACAACTTCGGCACTGTGCCGTCGCCGCCGCTTTCGCCCGGTCCGCGCACGGGCAGCGATACGATCTTTCCGTCTACCAACCGGGCAGCCCAGTGCGTGCGCTGGAAATCGCCGATGATGGGACGGATGTCGTAGCCCTCGTCCCTGTCTGCTTCGAGTCGTTCCTGAACCTGTGTGCGCAGCTGCCGGTGCAGCGTCACCGCGTCCTTCATGCGGGCGGCGTCCAGCCCGGTCCCCGTCCAGTCGTCCATCTTGTCGTCCAGGTTCGACCACGACGCATTCGGACTTTCGAGACACCGATAAGACGGCAGCAGCTGATAGGCGGAGGTGAAGGAACCAATGAGGTTGCCGAGATCGACGGTGAACGGGCCCCATCCTTTGCGGAATCCGTTGACCAGGAACTCGAGCGCGTTGATCGACCCGGAGTACGGCGTGCCGAACGTGATGAGTGTCCGGGTGTCCTTCCACCCCTCGAGCAATTCGAGGTAGAGGCGGGCAACGATGCCACCCATGGAGTGACCCACGAGGATCAACTGTGCATCGGAATTGCCCGACTTCTCCCGCCAGCGCGTCAACCATCCGTGAGCGTGCCGCGCCAGCTTGCGGGCCGCCACCCGATTGTCACGCCGCCAGTCATACGGAAGCTCGAAGTAATTCTCGCCCGGTACCACCCCGAACCGGCGCACCAGGTCAACGCGGAACTTGGTGTAGCCGTCGATTTTCCAATCCAAGCCCGGAAGTACATGGAAGTCCGGCATCACCCGGGTGGCTACCACGCCGTCGCCGAGATCGTCGACTTCTGGATCGTCGCCGTCGAGCTGCAACCGCTTGATGTTGTTGCCGAGCGAGAGCACTCCCCGCAGCGCAGCCCCTGGAGTCGACGCCCACACGTCCTTGCCGTCCCGTGCCAGAACTGATCCCGTGATCCCTGGTATCAACACAACGACGTCTTTCATGGCGGCCTCCACACCGAACACCGGCAACGGTCTGTTCCGACCCCAGTGTTCTCAGGTCTGCGAGGCAGCACACGAGTAGCCGACTACTCGTTTTTAGTTGGTCGTGTCGTGAGGTTCATCAACTGGGCGAGCTCGTTACGGTCCGCGACCCCAAGCTTGATGCACGCGCGGTAAATGTGTCCCTCGACGGTTCGGACCGACAGGAAGAGACGGTCGGCGATGTGCCGGTTCGACAATCCTGCCGCGACCATTGATGCGATCTCACGTTCGCGAATCGTGAGCGGCAGTGGATGTGCGGCCTCCACGAGAGCAGGAGACAACATCCGGTCGCATTCGTCCGCCAGTGCTGCCGCCGTGGCGGCGCACTCGACCGAGAGTCGTTTGATGTCCGCGCGGAGGAAGGCGATCGCGGCCTGCGCATAGGCATCGGCGGCATCGGGAAGTGCACCGACCGTTCGAAATCTGTCCGCTGCCGCCGCCAACCCGGGTCCGTCGGAGGAGGCTGACGCGGATGCTTGTGCGGCCGCGATTCGGACGAGTTCGCCGTCGCACTGTTCGGCAAGGGCCGCCAGTCGCGGAGCAGTGGAATGGTCACCGAATCGAGTGGCAAGGTGCAGTGCGGCCGCCTCGACACCGAACTGTCCCGCAGCTGCTGCTGATTCGGCGGCGGACCGTGCGAGCGCGATGGCCTGCGAAGTCTCACCCTGAGCCGCGGCGAGCCACGCGGCAGACAGTTCGAGTTGGGGCCCGAACACTGCCACGTGCCGGCCACTGCGGGCTCGCGCCTCCGAGACGACGCGCTGTCCCTCGTGGATGCGGCCGAGCACGGCGTATGTCTGCCCCAGGGCAATATAGGCAGGGACGCTCCAGGACACTGCGTCGGCGGTGTCGCCCACGTCGAGTGCTGCGATCGCCTGTTCGAGGCGCTGGGCCGCGGCGGTGAACCGTCCGCGGACGAGTTCGACCGTCCCGACCAGGATATTTGCCAGTCCCCACGCCAGGTAGCGGCCACTCGACGCGAAGGCGAGATACTGTTCGGCTCGGCGCTGCGCCCGGTCGAAGTGCCCGGTCATGGTCAAGGCCAGAATCTCGCCGTGCCCGGCGGGAAAGCGCAGCAATCCGTCGATCTGTTCGGCAACGGCCGCGCTCCGCGCCGCCAACGCGGGAACCTCGTCGCCGCGTCCCATCAACGCCAGCGCCAGTCCCCCGCCGAAGAACGCCCATTCGACCGCCCACGGCCGCTCCGAGGCGAGAACAGCGCACGCGGCGTCCACCGCCTCCTGCGGTCGATTCTCGAAGACCGCGCACACAGATCCGATGCCCTCGACCACCGGAAGGAGACTCGGTTTGGTAACACGCTCGCGTAGCACTGCGAGGACGTCGTCCGCCTTCTCCGAATCGCCGAGTGCCCAGAAGAGGTTCGCGATGCGTGATGTCCCCCAGCGCACCAACTGCGCCTGAGTCAACGAGTCGGGGGAGAATGCGAGCAACAGTGCCTCGGCTTCGGCCGCGTGCCCCTGCCACAGCAATGCCCGGGCAAGGAGGTCGGCCGCTCCGAAATCACCGGTTTCTTCGAACGCTGCACGTGCCAGTCGTTCGCCGAGCGGGACGTTGGCCAGTCCGATGGCATCCGCAGCCGCCGACGCGAGCAGCGCCGGGTCGACGGAGTGGTCGCTGTCGAGTGCAAGCTCGGCGAGACGTATCCGATGCGCCGCACCCGTCACTGCGCCATTACTGAGCTCTTGCACCAACTTCCCGCGTAACCGGCGTCCTGCCGCACGACCGACCCGTCGGCGAATCACCTCGGCGAAGAGCGGATGGGTGTAGCGCACATCGAGATGGTGTCGTTCTTCGACGATCCTGACCAAGCCGCGTCGTTCCGCCTCTTCCACTGCGTTTTCACCGGCGAGAGCACACAGAACATCGAGATCGAGCGGTTCGCAGAAGGTCAGCAGTTGAAGCGCGTGCAGCACGTCGGACGGGATCTTTTCGATCCTGGTTTCCAGCAGCGACGCGAGCTCGGAGGTGATCGCGGCGCGACCCCGCAGCTGCCAGACACCGCCGGACCGGCGGAGTGTCCCCGCTTCCAGCGCGCCCTCGACGAGATGCCGGACAAACAGGGCGTTGCCCCCCGACGCCTCCCAGATCATGTCGGCACTCAGCCCCTCGAGCGGGCCGTCCAACACGGACTCGACCAGTTCGATGCTCTGCTCCCGCGTGAACGGCATCAATTCCAGCCGAAGAAGGTGCCCGTCCTTCCACAGGGACGTGATCGCGTCGGGCACGGTCTCACCGCTCCGGACGGTCGCGACGATATTGACCACCCGATCGAGGGCCAGTTGGTGCAGGAATGTCGCCGAGAGCTGATCGAGCAGGTGGGCGTCGTCGACACCGATCACCATGTCCTGGTGGGTGTCGCCGTCGTGAATGAGGGCCTGCCGTGCCGTGGACAGTAGCGTGACCGGATCCCGGGAGGTCGACGCGCCGACCAGATGAGCAAAAACGCCGAGCGGGATGCTTCGGGCTGATTCCGTCCCGGCAACCCAGCGCACCTCGCCGGGCAGTGATTCGGTCGCGAACCTGGCGAGGGTGGTTTTCCCCACGCCGGGATCGCCGGTAAGGACCACCCCGCAACACTCGGACCGGGCCTTCAGCGACGCGGTGATGGCGTCGAACTCGGCTTGTCTTCGAATCAGGGGCCACCTCTGACTCATTCTCGAAGTCTAGTTTGTCGACGCCCTCGTTCTCAGCCCCTCCGCTGCAATTCATAACGAATGTACGGTCTCATTACGACCTCGTCTGGCACCTATACACAGAGAACAGGTAGTCCACTACCCATGATCCGAGTGGGTACATTCGGCAGACTGGACTCAGGACCCCGCAGAGGGACTTCTGAGGTGCAGGAGATGGTCATGAACACTCTGCCTGAGCGAATCTCCAGTAACACGGAGCGGCCGGCCGGCCGCGCCGCTTACCGTGAAACCTGCTCGGCTCCATGGATACTCGACCAGTCGATACGACTGGGCGACAACGACGCACGACTGATCGTCGTCCGGGACGAGTACACCGATACGAGTTACCTCGCGCTGCTCGTCGGCAACGTGACCGGTAGTGCGCCCGTCACCGTGCGAGCAGTCGACGAGGAGGCCCTACTCATCGAGGGCAGCCGCACCATGTTTCCGGAAATTTTGATCGGCGTTGCCGAGTCACCGAGCGCCTCCGACATCGGCCGTCGGTATCTCGAATGCCGGACGGCCGTCGAGGGGTCACTCCGATCGACGATCGACTCGATCGGAGTGCACTCGGTGATCGCCGAATGGAACGCGCGGGCGTGAGGGCCGCGCTCGCTCAGTCCTGCGCGAAGTTCAGGTACGCCTTGGACGGGGTCGGCCCCCGCTGCCCCTGATACTTGGAGCCCGCGGCCGAGCTGCCGTACGGGTGCTCCGCCGCGCTCGACAACCGCAGAAGGCACAGCTGCCCGATCTTCATTCCCGGCCAGAGCGTGATGGGCAGGTTCGCCACATTGGACAGCTCCAAGGTGATGTGGCCGTTGAACCCGGGATCGATGAACCCGGCGGTCGAATGCGTGAGCAGACCCAGGCGACCGAGCGACGACTTGCCCTCGAGTCGCCCGGCAAGGTCGTCGGGCAGCGAACACACCTCGAGCGTGGAGCCGAGAACGAACTCGCCGGGATGCAGAACGAAGGGCTCTCCCTCGGCCGGTTCGACAAGCGTTGTCAGCTCGTCCTGGCGCTGAGCTGGGTCGATATGGGTGTAGCGGGTGTTGTTGAACACCCGGAACAAGCTGTCGAGGCGCACATCCACGCTCGAAGGCTGAACCATGGAGGGATCGAACGGGTCGATGCCCAGACGTCCAGCGGAAACTTCGGCACGGAGATCGCGGTCGGAGAGAAGCACAGGTAGAGGTTAACGGGTCAGCGGGTGTGGATTGCCATCGAGAGCAGCAGATCGGTGCAGGTGTTCACGAGGTCTTCCTCGGGCAGTGTCACGGTGCCGTTCAACCAGGCCGTCAGCGTCTGCGCCAGGCCGCCGACCATGAAATGCGCGGCAAGGTCGAGGCGGGGACTCTCCGCCACCTCGTAGAACCCGACGGTCTGCTTGGTCACGAGGCCGGCGAACAGTCGTGAACTGTCGAGCCGTCGCTGCGCCAGGACCTCGCTCGACTGCGCCACGGAGAACATGAGGCGGCCGTGCCGGGGATCTTCGGCGACCGCACGGACGATGTTGCTTACGCCTGCTTCGACGATCTCGCGTTCGCCCGGCCCCGCCGTCGACACAGCTTCCAACGTGCTGGTGGCGATGCGTTGCACGACATGGTCGTAGACGGCGACGATCAGCGCGTCCCGGTCGGTGAAGCTTTCGTAGAAGTAGCGAGTGGCCAGTCCGGCCCGCTTACAGACTCCGCGCACCGACAGCGTGTGGTCGCCGTCGTCGCTGCCCAGTAGGTCGAGTCCGGCCTCGATCAGCTGCGCGCGACGCTCGGCGCGGCGCGCATCGCCCTCCTGACCGCCATACATGCGACCACCTGTCGAACCTGACGGTGCCGTAACCATGGCGACTATCTTTCCACCGAACTCTGGACGACGAACATATATGTGAGTACGGTCGTATTCAGATCACTTCCCGTGGATGGACAACAGGAGCAACTATGTCGACGTCACTCGAGGCACCCGACCGTCTCGACCAGGTCATGGACGGTGCCGGCTTACTGGCGGGCGCTGCCAACATCATCATGCAGTTGGCGCATCCCGGGGTCGGGTACGGCGTGTACGAGAGTCGGGTCGAGAGCGGGCAGCTCTTCCGGCATCCGTTCAAACGATCACGCACCACGCTGACCTACCTCGTGGTCGCCGCAAAGGGCACCGACGAGGAGAAAGCCGTCTTCCGTCGAGGGGTCGACCGTGCCCACGCCAAAGTGCGGTCCACCGCAGACAGCCCGGTCCAGTACAACGCTTTCGATCCCGAACTGCAGCTGTGGGTAGCCGCCTGCATCTACCGCGGATTCGAGGACGTCACCCGAGCCCTGCACGGCGACCTCTCCCCCGAGGCATCCGCTTTCTTCTACAAGCAAGGCGCCACTTTCGGCACCACCCTGCAAGTCCCACCGGAGATGTGGCCGGCCGACCGCGCCGCCTTCGAGGAGTACTGGAACCGTTCGCTGGCCAACGTGTCGATCGACGACACCATCCGCGAACACGTCCTCTCCATCGCACGGCTCGAATTTCTACCCACAATCATCTCGCGCCTCTTCGGCCCGATGAACCTGTTCTTCACCAGAGGCTTCCTCCCCCAGCACTTCCGCGACGAAATGCAGCTGACGTGGAGCGAGAAGGACCAGCGACGATTCGACCGCATCCTCCGGACCATCGGCGCCGTCAGCCGTCGCCTGCCCAACGCCCTGCGCGAACTCCCCTACAACCTGCTCATGCGCGACCTGCGGTGGCGAATCAAGTCCGGCCGGCCACTCGTCTGAGCATCGGCGTGTGCGCCTCCAGCAAGACTGTCACCATCTGCTAATGTTTGCCCCGCAGGGTGTTGGGCCTGCCTACGGGCGCCCAATATCATGCGCGCCGATGTAGTTCAATGGCAGAACATCAGCTTCCCAAGCTGAATACGCGGGTTCGATTCCCGTCATCGGCTCCACCAGAAAATATCGTTGACCAGGCATTACTTCGGTGAATTGACTCAGCGGAAACCACTCAAGATTTTTCTGTCACAGGGTGTGTCACAGCAGCCCCGAAGACGCTTGCCGCTTGCAACAGGGCCTCGTCCTGACTATGCGCGTAGACCTGCATCGTAAACGCGGCGCTAGAGTGCCCGATCCACTGCGCGATCACAGCCACGGGGACACCCTGAAGGTGCATCGTGGTCGCCGCCGTGTGCCGTGCGTCGTGAAGCCTGATCGGCCTGACCCCTGCCGTGATGGTGATGTCGCGCCAGTACCTCGAGAGGACCGCCGGCGAGTATGGCTGCCCAACCTCATTCGAGACGACATAGCTGCCGTCGCCCACATAGTCGACGCCGAGATTCGCCTTCTCCCCCACCTGCCGTTCCCGTGCATCGACGAGAACTTGCCGCAATCGGGTGGGAATGGGCAGTACCCGGCGTGACGCTTTGGACTTCGGCGCACCTTCAGTCGTTCGCCCGCCCGCCGAGGTCCTGGTGTTCGTGATCGCCAACAGGTTCTTGTCCAGGTCGACGTCCGCCCAGCGGAGTCCGCAGATTTCACCGCGCCGTAAGCCGCACAGGGCGAGGTGCCAGGCTTGCCCATTGCGGTCCCGATCCGCGGCGGTGAGCAGTTTCTCTACCTCGTCTGGCGTGAAGGTTTTCATCTCTACGTGGTCGACCTCGAGTGCGTCGACACCATCCGCGACATTGCGCATCACCAGTCCTTGCTTGCGTGCGTCGTCGAGCACCTGATGCACGGCAAGGATCGTTTTGTTGACGGACCGTGCGGACCACGGCTTCCGAACCCTGCCTGCGGCGGTCACGGTGCCACCGTCGCGAAGTCTGCGGATCATCTCGTCGATGTGACTCTTCTTGATCTGCTGAACTTTCAGGTCGCCGAACAGCTGGCGAAGCGGCTGTAGATCGTATTCGAGCTTGCTCAATGATGTTGGGCGCAGTCGGTGCCGCCCGTTGAGGTAGTCGGCGCACACTTTGTCGACGGTGTGAATGTTGCGGGTGGTGTACTCACCATTGCCGACCTTTGACGTGATCTCGCTGTACGCGGTGCGCACTTCCTTCTCTGTCCTGAACCGCTTCCGGGTTTGACGGCGCTTACCCGTGTCGGGGTCCGGTCCGGCGTCCACGATCAGTTCGTACCGGGTTGCACCGCTGGGCAGGGTGATTTTGCGAACCCCTGGCGGTAGCCGTCTACTCATCGTCGACCTTCAACCCACCCGCGCGCATGTCCAGAACCAGCTCATACAGATTTTCAAGGCGCAGCGTAAGCTCGCGCTCCCAGTTCTCTTTGAGCCGCGGGTTGTTGGTGTCTTTGATGCGCCGCTCAGCACCATCGGTGTCGTCACGGATGGACTGCAACCGCTTCGATTGGATCAGCGGGAGTGCATTCGCCTTCCACGCTTCTACTTGAGTGAGCCACGACTGGTAGTCGGCTTCATCGTCTAGCAATGGCAGCCCGGCTTCGCCTGCGAACCACCGCGCGGCTTCGACTGACCGAACATAACGCGCAGGTAGCACCTCTACTTGACCATCAGCGAGGTCTGGGTACATCAGCTGGACGGGCGGTACCTCAAGAGCTGCCGCGAGGACCGAGAGTTCAGCAACGTCCATCTTCCCCGACCTGCCCCCCGATTCGAGTTTGGCGATGGCGGCCCTTGTGAGTGGGTAGCCGAGGTCCTCGGTCTCTTCGGATAGGCGGAGCGCTGACCACCCTTTTGCCTTCCGCAGTGCTTGTACCTCTTGCCCGATGCGTTCGGCTCGCCGCTGAGCCCACTCGCGTGCTGTGACGGAACCGCGTGTATCTGGCTCAGAAGTGTTCGGCATAGCAGCAATTCTAGGTGAATGCGTTCTGCAGTGCGTCGAACGTGCGACACGCCGGAGACGGTCCGGAGCCTAGGACCGTTTGTGATTCACCTGCGAGCTTTCATCAAAGTTGCTCGCAACATCTCGGGATAAGTGTTTCCGTCGGCCACTAGGTGTACTGTGCTGGATAGCAGCAGACAATACGAGTGCTGTACCGGACAGAGGATACGAGATGCAGAACAAGCTGAATACCATCACAGAAACCCTCGATCGTGTGGCTGTGAGCCGCTCGAAGCTGTACGAACTGATGGATGCTGGCGACATTCGGTCGGTCAAGGTCGGGAAGCGGCGACTGATCTCGGATGCCGCGATCAATGACTGGATTGCTGGCCTTGAGGCCAAGAGCGGTAACGCAGCGTGACCACGTCTGCGGTACTTGACGCCCTCACCGAATACCTGGGCGGCGACCAGAGACGTGTTCACCGACTCTTCGGTGCCCTCGCAGTCGACCACCCCGACGAACTGCTCCACGCCATCCACGTAGCCGAGAACCTCCCCACGAAGGAAACCCCCAATGTCTGATCTCTTCGACGTCCTGATTGCCGAAACCTTCGACACCGTGACGTGGCTACGGGAGAAGGCCCTCACCCCGAAGGCGCGCGCCTACGACCCCGATGGACTCCCCGCCACAAGCGGCCCGAGGTCCACGCCGCCGCTCGACATCGACGTT
Source organism: Rhodococcus oxybenzonivorans (assembly GCF_003130705.1). NCBI lineage: Bacteria > Bacillati > Actinomycetota > Actinomycetes > Mycobacteriales > Nocardiaceae > Rhodococcus > Rhodococcus oxybenzonivorans. Next base: position 5,320,499 of record NZ_CP021354.1, read on the forward strand.
CTGCACCAGTCCGACACCGAAGCCGCGATCATTGCCAGGTGGGCACTGCACTTCGGTGCCATGCAGCACGATGCACCATTGCTGCCGGTGGGGTTCTGGTACTCGCAGTCGGGCGAACCGTGCGGCTTGCGGACGGATGGCATGTCGGCGCTCGGACAGGTCGTCGACTGGTTCAACGAGAACCGGGCATGGATTGAGGTGCACCCGCGGGCGGTTCTGTTCGGCGCCGAGCTGCGGATGGCGCGTGATCTGTCGGAGAAGGTGCTGGGTTTGTCGGCGCGGTGGATCACGGCCGCGGAAGCGTCGCGGTTGGTGGACAGGTCGGTTGAGCAGATCACGAAGTGGCGTCAGGCCGGTGATGTCGTCGACAACGGTCGCATGGGTGCTGAACGCCGCTACGACCGTGATTCTGTGTTGCATTGCAGGGATCAGAAGTTGGCCTGCCAGAAGGCATCCCAGCGTAAACCCGCAGGTCAGTTGGTGTAGCGTGCCCGCTTGGTAGAGTTAGAAGTGTCGGGCATCGTACCCGCATTCCTCTTGGTTCGCAAGAGCCATATTCCTATCCCTCAGCATCAAACAATGAAAGGGGCGCGCCATGCCTGATGCAGTGCTCAGTGCCGCCGGCAAACTGAGAGTTGCGTATAAGAACGCGGCAGACGACGAGACGATCAACCGTCTACGTGCGGTGATGCATGCACAGCGCGCGATCGCGTTAATTCGTAAGACGTCCTGCATTCCGTTCCCAGAGGATCTCGTATCCGAGATCGCTGATGCCGCCCGTGGTTCCGCATGAAGCACGGAACATTCGCGGTACGCGCCCTGTTCGATCACCCGTTGGGTTGTGACGTTGTCTCGATCAAGTCGTGGACGGACACGACGTCGTGGAATGTACGTATGAGCCTTGACGATGCCGAGGACCTGGGGCACCGGATTCTGTCGGCTGTCCAGTTCGCCCGGCACAACGATGTGCGCGCCGCCAATGAGGCTGCGTGATCCTCACAAAGATGAACCCCCAAACAGTTGCAGCTGTCGGGGGTTCGTGGTCCCAGGAAGGAACCGAAGTAATCGATGACCACTCTAGCAGAACCGATGGTGGCCCACGCGCTTTCGTACGCGCGGTCGGGCATCCCGGTCTTCCCCGGCGAGGATAAGACCCCGCTCACCCCAAATGGCTTCAAAGCCGCCACCACTGACGCCGACATGGTTCGCGACTACTGGGGACGGTTCCCCGACGCGAATGTTCTCGGCTGCCCACCCGTCGGCACCGTGCTCGTCGACCTGGACCGTGCGCGCGCGAAGCCCGGTGAAGTTCTCACTGATGAGATGAAGAAGGACCGGTCCGGTCTGATTCGAATGGTCAACCTGCAGAACCAGTACGGCCGTCTCCCAGCAACGCGGTGCGCAAGGACTGGCGGAAACGGCCTGCACATCTGGTTCGGCTGCGAGGGACCGTTCGTCGCCAAGCCGTTCCCCGGTATAGACATCAAGGTCGGCGCGACAGGGTATGTGGTGTTGCCGCCGTCCCTGCATGCGAGCGGACGCCGGTACGAATGGCTTTCTACTGCACCGATAGCACGTTGCCCCCGGTGGCTCCGTGACCTGATCGTCAAGAAGCCCCATGTGCCGCGTCCTGTGCCCGAACGTAAGCAGGTCGGTGGTTCGGGTGAGGGGTTGGTGAACACGGTCCTCAGCGCGCAGGAAGGGGGGCGTAACAGTGCCCTCCATTGGGCTGCATGCCGTGCACACGAGAACGGGATCCTCGACGACATCGAACAGGATCTCGTAGGTGCAGGACTGAGCATCGGTCTCGATGTCCGCGAGATTGATTCCACGATCCGCTCTGCACGAGGTGGTGCCTGATGACAGCCGGTGTATTCGACATCGGAGAGTTTCGGCACGCCGACACCGAACCTGACGGCGAGTTCTGGGACGCAAAGCCCGCATTGGCCCATGTCCGGGATTTTGCCCGTTCACGTATGGCAAGCCCGTGGGCGACATTGGGCGTCACACTCGCCCGTGTAATCGCGACAATCGAACCGTCCGTCGTGTTGCCGCCAATCGTCGGCGGTGAGGCACCGCTCAACTTCTACATGGCGACGGTCAGTAGGTCCGGTGGCGGCAAGGGTGCCGCCATGAAGGCGTCACAGGCAGCGTTTCCGTTCGTCGACGAGAAGGGTGCGCAGCTTTTCGACCAGCGCCCGCCCGGGTCCGGTGAAGGGTTCGTGAAGTCCTTTGCCCGTTACCGATCAGGCGAGAAGGGGGAAGAGGGCCGCATCGAGCACACCCGCACTCGGGTTTGTTTCGACTGCTCGGAGATCTCGATCCTGACTGCGCTCACTGGGCGGCAGAATGCGACGCTGGGCGGGATTCTGCTACAGGCCGCGATGGGCGAGGTCGCCGGCTTCTCGAACTCTGACGAGACGCGGTCGGTGTGGTTGCAGCCTCATACGTATCGGGCAACGCTTGTCGTTGGTGCGCAGGAGCTTATGTGCGGTCCTCTGTTCGATCAGGCGGGTTCTGGTCTACCTCAGCGGTTCCTGTACATGCCTGGCGCGGATGAGGCGATGCCGGACATCACCCCTAGCGATCCGGGCCCGTACGAGTGGACGGTGCCGCCCGATATCGAGTCGACGTTCGACGCGCTGAACCGTGCAGACGGTTCGACGCCAACGTTCGCGCCGACCAACGCTGTGACGGTCTGCAAAAGGGCCGAGGATCTCATTCGGCAGCACCGTCGAGATCAGAACAGGGGTATCGGCGACCCGCTCGATGGGCACGCACTGCTGTTGCGGGAGAAGGTGGCGTTCGGGCTGGCGGTGTTGTGCGGCGAGTCGGATATGGCGATCACGGACGAGTACTGGGATCTGGCCGGTGAAGTTATGTCCGTATCGAATCGGACTCGCGACGGAATTCAGGAAGCCTTGAAGGGTGCGCGTGCACAGTCGGAGAAGGCGCGGGCTGTGGCGAAGGTTGACGCGGACCTTCATGCAGAAGATCACAAGGAGAAGAAGAATGTTCAGCGGGTCGGGGTGAAGGTTCGCGGGATGCTGTCGGATGGTGACTGGCATCAGCGGAAGCCGTTGCGTGCAGTATTCGCGAGCCGTGATAGGGACGCGTTCGACATCCTCCTTGCCCGCATGGAGTCGAGCGGCGAGATCGAGACTCGGGAGGTCGGTTCGGGGAACAAAGCGGCCACTGAGTACCGACTTCTGACGGCGGCACGGTGAGCTATCCATGGGTGGACGGGTGGACATTTGTCCACCCGAGGTCCGGAGAATTTGCCGATTCTGTCCACCCAACCGAGGTTCAAGATTGCATTCACGCAGGTAGAGCCGTTGACGTTGTTAACGAATTCGCCGTCTACCGCAAGCATGGGTGGACATTTGTCCACCCGTCCACCCAAGCGCCGAAGGATTCCGAATGATTCCGAATGACCAACCCTGCCACCACGTCCTCACGGGCCGCGATGTCGTTGCATGGAGCGATGACGGTGAGGCGCTCGTCCTGGACGCGAAGGTAGGGCGTCTCGTTCCTGTGTACGGCCCGCTGGCAGTCGACAACCGTGTGGTGCAGATGATCCCCGCCACGGGCTGGCAGGTCACCCACAATCACGGCACCGAGGACGAGTTCACCGAGCCGCTCGTTGCTTGGGGGCTCCGCTCGGACGGGTCCGTCGTACCACTGAACACGGACTGCGGTGGTCTCGTTGAAGACCTCGACGGCTATCGCAACTTCCGCATTAGCTCGGTACCGACCGAACGTCAGGAGAACGCATGACCGCGATCAGGTTCACCGACACCGGCAGCGGGCACGCACTGACATTCTCCTATGACCCCGACGTGGTGGGGATCGTGAAGGCGCTGCCGTCGAACCGCCGGAAGTACAACCCCGACGGCAAACAGTGGATGGTTCACCCCGAGGTGGTGCAAGGGTTGGTGGATGCGCTCACCGCTCACGGTCACACCGTTACCGGACTCGACGCGCAAGAGGTACCTACTGGTGGAGTCGATCCCAGGCTCACCCAAGCGGTTGCACTTCTCCGGGATGTGATCGCGGATATGGACGCCGAGGATGCCGCACATAAAAATCTGCGCGCGATGCTAGGCGCTGAGCCGGTCGACGAAGATCAACCGGACTTTTAGATCTCATAATCATATTCCCAGCGGGCCCTGACTTCTTAGGAGGTCGGGGCCCGCTGTTGTACCGGGAGGAAGGTGGACGCTTTGGGTTCAATCTCTCTGCACGGGCTTGTCGCGTCAGCGCCGGCGACCGTACGTGAACTGCGGACTTTCATCAGTGCACGGGGGCACGGCATCGGCGACAAGGTGGACACGGGAGGTAAGCCGAAGTCGAAACCGCCCTGCAATGTCGCGGCAATTGATGCGTCCGATTTGGAGACCTGGATGCTCGTCGAGTGGGCGTCATATGCGGGCGTCGAAGTCCGCGGTGCCGGCCGATTCTGGCGCGTCGGCGGACGTGTCGCCGGTTTAGTCTCCGACGACGTCACGCCAGTACAAGTAGTCGCTGACCGATTGCTACACGCCATGTCACAGCCTGATTGGGTTGAGCCAGAAGGTATGCATGAGGCGCTGAATGATTGCCGGGTACGCCACATCGAGCAGTGGCCGAGTCTGATGGATGTGTTGATGGACGTCCGATGCTGAGCCTGCCCGAGCGGTGGCTGACGCTCGACGAAGCCGCCCGACTGGTAGGCCGCACACCACGCACGATCAACAGTTGGGCTGCCGCCGGCCATATACGGGTACGGCGCACAGGTTCCGGACGTCGATTCGAGTTCAACGAGTTACTCGACGCCCGTGATGCTGCGCGAGCCCGTAGGGAGTTCGGGAACTGGAAACCAGGACCCGGACGACCACCACATCCGGCTAGACCACAAATCCGCACGTTGTTGGCCGAAGGGCAGAAACCCGTCGACATCGCACAACAACTGAACTGCAGCGCGTATCTGGTTTACCGGGTGCGCCGAGAACTGAAAGGCACAACATGACAGCGCCACAACGGTACGGCGGGGCGGCCCGCTACTACCCGCAGACGGACAACCGCAAGCCATGCGCCGTAGCGGGATGCGACCAGGTAACCCAAGCGATATCCGGTCGATGCTTCCAGCACCGCACTGACATTCCGGTTTCCAGGACACAGGACGCAATCTCGGTCGCCGGCATCACTTTCACCGTCGCCGCAGCCCGCGCCCTGGGTGACCGTATCCACGATCTCGCGGACGAGATTGAGAAGGACCGAACATGACCGAACCGCAGTATCCGCCGTCGTGGACGAGACCACAGGATCGGGTGAGCCCAGCAGCAATACAGGCTGAGAAACCGTCTGCGACGCCCGACGCACACGGGGACGACGAGGAACGCGGGAACCGGCAACTCGACTACCTGCACCGCCGCAACGGCACCCCCGAACTATCCCCCCTCTCAAACTCTCACCCATTCGCAGTCTGATTAAGGAACTCCAAATGACCCTCTCCGCAGCCAGCATCAAGCGATTCCACAACGCGGTCACCACCAACGGCGGCACCATCCCCGAGACCCTTCTGGGCATCACCGACAACTTGGAAGCCATCAACGCCTGGCAGCCCGCACCCGCAGGGGCAGCGCTCACCGCCGCACTTTCCAACGGGAAGTTCAACGCCAAGACCGCAGCACAGCACCTCGACGGGGCTCTCGCCGAAGTTCATGATCCCAACCATGTGGCGAAGGTACGCGGCACCGCGACCCTTGCACTCTGCACGCAGTACGAGCAGGAGATCAAGGGTGCAGCCGGTGACGAACTGGTCGAATCCCTGCGCCCCTCATTCGATGCCGCACTCGAAGGACTGCGCACCGCCGCCGGAATGTTCAGCCTCAACGCAGCCCCGGATCAGATCCTTGAACTCGGACACGATGCCGTAGACGCATACAACGCCATCCCGAACCACCGACTGGTACTCGACCGAATGTGGCACGACATCATCGGCTGGCTTGTCGTCGCAACCGGTGACGGCCCCCAGGTACTCGGACAGCCACGAATCGACCGGGTTGCCGATGCCTTGCGCCTGGTAATGGTGATGCCCGCCCCACGTGGCAGCCTCACGGACCTCACCAACGCTATCGAACCGGTGACAACCAACCGGCTTCGTGTTGGGCATTGGGGGCGACTGATGAGTCTCACACCTCTGCACCTGAACAGCCCCAGTGAGGCACGGACGGTCCTCGACGCTTACCTCGAGGACGCGGACGCAAGCATGGCGGCACAGCTTGCAGCCAGCCACTCCAGTTAACCCCACCTGACCACCTGACACGGCGTCAAGGTCACTGCACCAGACGGTCTGGGCAGAGCCAAGCCTGGTCACGATTGCACCTTTCCGCATAGCCAGAGCTGCGCCACACCCCGAGGGCGGCATCGACTCCACGTGAGTTGGCGCCGCCCTCACGCATACCCGAAGGACAACACATGACATGGACCGGCAACGGTGGCCGCACCAGCACCGCCGCACACAGACAACGCCGCAGACGCGTACTCGAACGAGACAACCACCAATGCCAAATACGCGGACCCAAATGCATTGGCACAGCAACAGAATGCGACCACATCATCAACGTCAAAGCATTCGGGAACCAACCCGAACTAGCCGAGAGCGATGAAAACTGCCGCGCAGTATGCAACCCCTGTCACGCCAACAAATCTGCACTTGAAGGCGTCCAAGCCAGAGCCAAACGCAGAGCCAAGCTCAAGCTACCAGTCCAGAAGCACCCCGGACTCCGCTGACACCCGGCACACAACACGTCAGGGGGCCTTCAATTTGACCCCCACCGGGGTGACCCCGACCGCTTCCGCGAGTTCTGTCGGTACCCATAGCGCTGACCAGTCGCCGCATAAGCGCATGAGATCCCAGGGGGTAGCGCACTGATCTGTGGGTGCTCCTGTGAAGCAGCAGAACGCGCGTCAGGTGTACCGGGGTGGGTGATTCCGGCACAGGGCAACTCAGGGCTCAACCAATCGGTGTGCAGTATCGGTGCAGGTCAGAAGCACCAATTCGTAACCAATCGACGTAAGGAAACTAGACATGGGCAGACCCAAGAAATCGGAGGGCATGCGCGTCGTAGAACAGTTGAACAAGCTTCTCGATGCGCCGGCCGAATGGGACGAGAGGGAACTATTGGTGCTCGATTCGATCCGTAAAGCGGCTGATAGGGGTGCACTACTGGCCGATTTACTCACGATAGAAGGCGCGAAGGAACCCGTCTCAACGCGCAGGATTACGGAACTGGCAGCGGAGATCCGCCAATGTGAGGCGAACGTGTTGCGCTGGTCAGCAACGTTGAACCCGGACACGACGGTGCCGGAGCAGAAGAGCCTGCGACACCAGCAGGCGGCGAACACCAGATGGAGGAACTGACATGGCACGAATGCCCAGAGGGACAACGCCGAACGGCTTGCGAGAGCACTTGTTGCGTGAAGCGGAGGACTTCCGTGACCGCTATGGACACATCGACGCACAGGTGTTCAACGAGTTGTCGAAGCCAGTGCGAATGCTCGCCTCGGGTCAACCGGTTGAGCTACGCCGGTACCAGTTGCCCGCTGACCACCACGAACGCTGCGCCGGCCAACCCCACGACGTGCTGATACTCGACGTCGGCAACCGCCTGCACCTAGAGGGCTGATGCTGTCATGGCAGGCAACCCCCGAGATAGCAGACGCTACCGCAACGCAGCCAAGCGACTACGGCGCTCCAGTCAAGTTTGTTGGCTCTGCGGCAAAGACATAGACATCAGCCTCCCCTACACCGACAGGGACAGTTGGACGGCAGATCATTCCGTGCCTTTGAATGCTGGCGGGGATGTACACGGGCCACTCCGACCGGCGCACCGGGGCTGCAATAGCTCAAGAGGCGATGGCATCCGCAACCGCAAGCACAACCCGAAGCCGCCCACCAGTCGGGAGTGGTAATAGCAGCCAAAACCGGCTAGGGGTCGGCAATTTTGGTGGGGTGGGACGGGACCACGTTGGACCCCGTGACACGAGCTACGCGAAATGTGGCAGCTTCTCTCCCCACTGTGAATGAGGGAAGGGGATCTGGTCTAGTCGTCGCGCTCGTCGGACAAAGATTTGGCGGCGACTTCTCGGATCGGGTCCGGAACTGTTTGGCCGCGGCGCTCGTGTAGCTTGATTAGTCGTCGTGCTGCGGCGATTACCTCGTCTCGCTGCGATATGGGTCCTGGGCGGGTCATACCTGGGATGTATGTGGTTCTCATCGCGTCTCTCTTTGGGTGCGCCCGTTTCCCCGCCGGTCCAACCCGAAAGAGCCGGCGGGGATCTGGGCCACAACCTCCCATAGGAAGTCCGGTCTAGGTGACTACGCGACACTATCGGTCAACCATGTTGGCCCGCGCCGCGTGATCGTAGGAATGTGTTGAGGGGTCCACCCGTAGCCCCTGCGTGCCCGCCGGACTGCACACGTGCAACGGCGTGAATCGGGCGAGACGCATGAAGCCCTGCCGCAACCTATCCCACTAACCGCACCCAAAGTCGTCGCCAGAACCCAGTTGTATTTGCTAGCTTTGCGCGTCGTTCATTCGACGCGATCCGCTCGGCCTCCATCGCTCCTGAGTAGCTACGCGCGGCCATCCCCGACGCGATGGACTCCATCGGAGAAGCGCCCTCTGATTGGGCGGCGGCCATGAAACCAACCATCCCGGCGCGATTCCGTTGGGCGTCCCGCTCGTTCTTGTCCGAGGTGCTCATACCCCCATACTCCCGCTTATGAACGATTTCAGGAACCTATGTCGTCCAATCGGACGAACTTTCTCCTGCGATCGAACCAAAGATTCCCATTCCCTCGCACCTTCGTTCCGCGTTCGACTCAAATTCGTCGGTCGGATATTTCTAGACAGACAAGAGAGGAAGTTGGATGCGCTTTCGGAGTGTCGCGACTGGGCTGTTCGGTGGGCTACTGATGTTGGCGGGTGCTGCTGGGCCAGCGATCGCTGCGGAGTCTCACGAGCCAGGTCTGGTACCGGGCTCGGCCGCCACGATGACGGAAACAACGACGACGGAAATGTCTGCACCCGGCGATCCTGAGACTCAGGGCTATGTCAAGCAGAAGTGTGACGGCGGCGTCCGTGTATGCAACTTGACTGAGTTCGATGGGTTTAGTCCGTTCTCACATAATGTTCAGCTTATGCAAGGTTGGCTCGACGGAGGTGCTCAGCGGGTAGGCCATTTTCAGTTCTTTGGACCGCAGGGGTTTGAGTGGAGCGGCATGAATCGCGTTTGGGGTCCCGGTGAGCGCGACACGTGGCGAGGGCTCGCGACGGGAAACGCTGGGGACTGGTGGTGCTCACGATTCTGGGAGGGCCGTGACGGCCATTGGGTCGACGTCAGCGGTCCGGTCTGCGTTTCAGGGTAAGGTGCCAGCGCGACGGGGCGAGATGGCTAAAGAGTTGCCGTGGTCTCTGCTGGAGGTCGTAACTGATCCGGGGGACATCGATAAGATACTGTCGCTGCCGGCGCAGCTACGGGAAGCGGGAAGTAAGAACCCAGAGTTAATCAGGGTGCTTCTTACCTTGTGGCGAGAGTTCGATCAGTATCCCGATCCGGAGGAGTCGCTGACCAGAGCGCTAGAGGCATACTTGCCATCGAAAGATGCCCGGCGTGCGTTGTCGATTGACACATCCTTCCCGTATCGATTGGTGACCTTGGGGATTCTGCGAGCTCGATCGGAATCCGACCAGTAGGTCGTCCTGCGGCCGCCGTATGACGCGGTGTCGCATGAGCAGACGGCCCAGCCGACCAAGCATCCGCCGCTGACGAGTGGGTGACCGTTCGGGCAGTTGTCGGGTGCTTGCTCAACCTTGGCTGCCACGACATGAGCCTACGCTGATTCGAAAGTTTGTTCGACAGATTCAGTCGTCTGACGTAGGCTCCGGTGGCGAGTCACTGGTTGGTTGTCGGAGGGAAGCCGACGACCACCAGTACTCGCCTTCTGCGTAATCTCGCCGGTGGTGCAGCAACTCGAGGGTCCACAGCATCCAATCTTCACGCCAGTCATGGTCCATATCGTGTTCGACCATACAGAGCGGCCCCGGTTCCCTTGAACGGGATTCCGGGGCCGTCTTTTTGCGTTGAGGATCAGTCGAACAAGGCGCGGAACCACTCCACCATTTCGCCGTCGACCAGCCGGGAGATCCGGTACACGTCATCAACGCTTAGCCCGTCGGGGTTCTCGTCTGACAGGACCGGGGTGCGTAGCTGGTGCTCTGAGTATCCGAGGTGTTCTGCAACCTGCGGGATGGTGTAGCCGGCTTCCTCGATGGCGGTGTGCATTCTGGTGAGGAATTCGGCGTGCTGCGCGATGGTGATGGTCAACGTAGGTCTCAGTTCTGTGCGGGGAGCTGGGTTCGGCTCCGTGGTTCATATCGAGTAGTTGAAGGTTTCGTTACTCCGCCACGGTCCAGCCCTAGATGTCACAGAGAATGTCACAACAGGGCGAGAATAGCGGTGGACGGAGAACGACAACAGCGGATCAATTTCGCTGGTCAAGATGGTTTTAAGATACAGCCCGACACCACTGAATGCCACTCGGTTCTACTTCCCAAGCTGAATACGCGGGTTCGATTCCCGTCATCGGCTCCACGATTTACAGCCTCTCACCTGTATTTACGCAGAATCCCCCCGTCGCCGAGTCGGCCACTGCAGCCCCAGCTGTAGCCCAGCACTTTTCGGCTGCGCCTATCACCGATAGTTTTGACGCCCGTTTCGAGCGGATCTTCGGTCAGTCTGCACGACGTTCGACGCTGTGGGCGGGGCGGAGCAGTCATCCGCCCGGTCCCGTGGCAGCCAACGATGCTGCGTGGCGCGTGGCGGATGGGGGTGCCGCGAACAGACTCTCGACACGAACCCTGCGGTTATTGGACGCCTCCCAGCCCAGGGTCCGAGCTGGAACGGCATCCGCAGGTCCGGGTAGACCGTGGCGGCTCGACTCCGCGAGGGCAAACGCGTCTCCCCGAACTTTTAGACAACGGTCGTCATGAAATTTTAAGCAATTCGCATAACAGGTGTTGTGCATATCGTATCGATCGCTTACCGTGACCCTCGTCACCACATCCATCAAGGATCGGAGAGATCATGATCGACGAGGCAACCAAACAGCAGTTCCGCGAAGACGGGGCGGCGCTGATCAAGAACTGGCTGAATCCGCAGCAGATGGACGAGATCCACGAGGCATTTCTCTGGAGCGTCGCCAACCCTGGTCCGCACGTGTTCAACCGGCTTGACGGTACCGAGCTGCAGACGCACATTGACAACGCGAACCCGCGCGCCAAGGACAAGTTCGACGACCTCGTCGCCCGGATGCCCTTCGCGGATCTTTACGCCGAACTCTGGGGTTCGGAACACGTTTGGTACTACGCAGAAGAGGTGTTCGTCAAGGACGGCGGGGCCAGCGGCCGCGGTCCATGGCACCAGGACACCTCGGTGATGCCGCTGGCCGGAGAACATTGGGGCAACGCCTGGATCAGCTTCCAAAGCCTTCCCAAGAAAAACTCCCTGGAGATCATTCGCGCCAGCCACCACGGAGTCAGGTACGACGGCGCCAGCTTCTCGAACGCCGACGACCCGACCGACCCGGCCTTCGGCGACGGCACGCTGCCCCGCCTGCCGCACATCGACCGCGACCTCGCCCAGGATCCCAATTCTTGGGATGTCATGTCGTGGGCGGTCGAGCCCGGCGACATCGTCGCATTGCACCCCTCGTCGCTGCACGGTGGTGCGGGGGTAGATCAGGAGACCCCGACGCGACACACCCTGGTGCTCCGATTCTTCGGTGACGACGCGACTTTCCGTGTTCTGCCCGAATCGAACCCGCGCTACGCCCGCAACGGGTTCTTGTTCACGGAGGAGATGGCCAAGCTCAATGACGGTGACCCGTTCCGCTCGCCGATCTTCCGCCAGCTCCGATGACCCACCCACGAGCACACACGACAACGAGAAGGCCATGAAGCGCAAAACCATCAACCTCGACACCACCCGGGCCACCTACGAGCGACTGCATTTTTCACAAGCGACCCAGGCCGAGAACCTCATCTGGGTGTCCGGGCAAGTGGGCATCGACCGTGCCACAGGAGAGATTCCCGAAGATCCGCAGGCTCAGGCGCGACTGGCGTTCGAAGGCGTCAAAGAGGTTCTTGAAGAAGCGGGTTCGTCTTTGGAGAACGTCGTCGAGTTGACGACGTTTCACACCGATTTGCAAGGTGACGGTCCGGGTTTTGCCGCAGTGAAAGATCAGTACATCGGCGAGCCGTACCCGTCGTGGACCGGAGTCGGCGTCACTCAGCTCGCGCGGCCGGAGTTCGTCGTCGAGATTCGCGTCGTCGCACTCGCGGGAGACTGAACCGCCGACCCCATTCCACTCGACCAGCGCAACTATGTCATCGCTATTCGTGCTGTCGCCGCTCCAGGCCTCAGCACGAATCAGCAGAAACGCAAGGAACCCATGAAGACTCTCACATCGCCGATGAAGTACTACCCGAGCACGGGCTGGGTCGACCGTCCCACTCATCTCGAGGCGCCCGTTGAGGGCGAGCACCACTGTGACATCGCCGTGGTCGGCGGCGGCGTGGGCGGCATGCTCACGGTGCTGCGCCTGGCCGAGCACGGCCGCGACGTCACCCTGCTCGAATCCGACCTCTGCGGTTGGGGTGCGAGCGCACGCAATGCGGGCTACCTATCGAGCACCGTGGGAAGCGACCCGCGCATCCTCGCGAAATACTACGCGGGTCGTTTCCATGGCCTGGTGCGCTTCGCCGACTCGGCGGTTCACTTCACCGAAGACCTGATGGACCACCATTCGATCGACTGCGACTACGAGCAAACCGGCATTCTCGCTTCTGCCGTGACACCGTCCCAGCTCGAGGCGGTGAAAGCCGGCGCCCGGATACTCATCGACGCCGGCATAGACTCGGAGATCGTCGACGGTCGTGACATGGGCGTTCCGGATGCCTTCCTGGGCGGCATCTACGCACGCATCGGTGGGATCATGAATCCGGGCAAATTCGCTCTCGGTCTGCGCGATGCCGTCCTGGCCTCGGCTATCACAACATTCGAGCAGAGTCGGGTCCTCGACGTCAAAGACACGGGTGACTCGGTCACACTCGATACGTCCAGTGGTCGCGTCCACGCCAACCAGGTGGTGCTGACGAACAACGCTCATGCGAAAGAACTATCGATCACACCCCGATGGCTCTCCACCCCCGTGCAGGTGACCGCCATCGAGACCGAGCAGGTGGCACCAAGCCTTCTCGATGCGGCCGGCTGGACGAGCCGCACCCCGATGGTGACCAGGCACATGGTGATGGAAAGCTACCGAACGACACCGCGCGGCACGATTGTCGTCACCACCCGCAAACTAAAGATGTCGCGCGGAAAGATCACCGATCGCCAGCCCGAGCAGGCGATCGTCGCCGATCTGATACGAGCATTTCGTACGCGTTTTCCCACATTGCACGATGTTCAACCGGCGAAGGCGTGGGCCGGATGGATCGGCATCACTCCGTCGGTCTTGCCGGTGGCCGGATATGCGTCTCCTCGCGTCATCTACAACAGCGCGTGCAACGGCCACGGTCTGGCTCAAGCACCATATCTCGGAAGTCTCGTCGCCGATTACATCTGCGGCAAAGGCATGCACGACCACCTGAAGGCCGTGTGGCGGGCAAAACCGAAGTTCGCGCCCGGACTCGTCAATTCGCAGACACTCCAGCTGGCATGGCTAGCGGACCGGCTCACCGACCGTCGCGGCTGAGCCCTCTCCTCCAGAACCGATCCCGCTTGACACCGGCCCCGCGTGCGTGGACCACCCGTCGCCCTGCCAGCCGACTAGCGCCGCGCGCCCGGGACCGGGGCAATCAAGGCGACGGCGGCATCGACAAGTTCCCGAACCCGGCCCGGGGTGAACCTCTCCGGTTCGAGGGGGAACAGCAACGCCCAGCCGTCGGCCATGGCGCTCAGCTGATCGGCGAGCAGGTCCGCGGAAATGTCGTCCCGAACGGTGCCCCTCACCTGCCCGGCCGCGATGATCGAGGTGTACACCTCACGGAACCGCCCGTAGCGCTGCTTATAGACCGCGGCGAGAGCCGGGTCGTGTCGCGCGTGGGCGAGTAGTTCGGACATCACGGGCCAGAACTCGGGGTCGCTGGTGGTCAGCCGCAGCCAGCGTTCGAACAGCGCCTCGATAGCGGTTTCCGCTTGAATGCCCTCGAGCATCGCGTCGTAGCGGTCGAACCGGCTCTCGACCAACGCGAGGACCAGTTCCTCCTTGTTGGCGAAGTAGTACGTCACTGCCCCGGTGGTGTATCCCGCCCTTTGGGCCACCTTGCGCAACGACGCGTTGGCGTAGCCCTCCTCCGCGATCGTCGATGTCGCCGCCTTCAACAACTCCACACGCTTCACCTCGGGGTCACCCGGCGGGCGACCCCGACGCACCGCCATCTCGGCACCGCCGCCGCTTGCTTGTCGGGTCTGCTTCTTCAGCACTCTCTGATTGTGTCACAGATTTTACAGAACGACCGTTGTGCAAAATACCGTTGCTCGTTACAGTGACCTGTGCCACCTCCGGCAGAAGCGACCTCTCCCGAAGAAGAAAGGGACCACAGATGGATGAGTCAGTGCGCCAGGCATTTCGGAACGACGGAGCCGTCCTCATCGAGGACTGCCTCGACGAAACGCAGTTGGCGCAGTGCCATGAAGCGTTCATGTGGGCCGTCGACAATCCCGGCCCCCACGTCTTCCGTCCCCTCGACGGGACCGAACTGCGCACCCACATCGACAATGCCAACCCCCTCGCCAAGGATCGACTGGACGAGCTGGTGTCGTCGCTACCGTTCGGGAAACTGTTCGCCGACCTATGGGGCTCGGAACACGTCTGGTACTTCGCCGAGGAGATCTTCCTCAAACAGGGTGGGACGAGCGGCCGCGGACCGTGGCATCAGGACACCGCCAACCTGCCGTGGGAAGGCCGACACTGGGGCAACGCCTGGATCTCCTTTCAGTCTCTCCCCAAACAGAATTCGCTCGAGATCGTCCGCGGCTCCCACCGCGGTATCCAGTACGACGGGGCCAGCTTCTTGAACCCCGACGACCCCACCGAACCGCTCTACGGCGACGGCACCTACCCTCGTCTGCCGGACATCGAAGCCGAACGCGCGGTCGACCCCGACGCCTACGACGTGCTCTCCTGGGCCATCGACCCCGGCGATGTCCTTGTCCTACATCCTCGCTCACTCCACGGCGGCGCCCCCGTCGACGCAGCCACCCCGGACCGCCACACACTGGTGCTGCGCTTCTTCGGCGACGACGCCACCTTCCGCACGCTTCCGGACGCGAACCCGAACTACGCCCGCAACGGAGTCCTCTTCGCCGACGAGATGGCGAAGCTGAACGAGGGTGAGCCCTTTCGCTCCCCCATCTTCCGTCAGCTCCTCTGAACCGCCCCTCGCAGGAAGGCAGACCCGCTCATGTACGCGCCTGAAGTATCCGCCTCCACGGACCGGCGCCCCCCTTGCTCGTCGATCACCTCGGCGACCCCGAGCGTCGGGCCTGGTGAGCGGTTCGCCACTGTCGCCGACACGAAAACAAGGGCTGCTCGTCGCCTCGTGTCGGTGCCAGACGTCCTGCGCACTCCTCTGAAAGGTCTCTTCGATGCCCAACCTGCTCGACCCCATTGCCCGTCACGCGGCCGTATCACCCACCGGCATCGCACTGCGCACCGCGACCGCACCCTGGACATATGCGGGCCTGCGCGACGCCAGCCTGCGGTACGCGGGGGCCCTGCGCGACGCCGGTGTCGGTGCCGGTGATCGGATCCTCCTCGCTGCGCCGTCCGTTCCCGAGTTCGTCGTGGCCTACATGGGGATCCAAGCGCTCGGCGCAGTCGCGGTCACCGTCAACACTATGTGCACTACCGAGGAGATCGCGTATTACCTCACGGATTCGGGTGCGCGCCTGGCCATCGGTTGGCACGGTCTCGGCCCGGCGGTCGCCGAGGCCGCCGCTGAAGTCGGAGTTCCGGTCTGGCATCTGGAATCGGGTGCGCCCACCGATGCCGCCCCCATCCATGGCGCCGTCGCCCGCACGAGCGACGACACGGCCGCGATCCTCTACACCTCCGGCACCACCGGAAGGCCGAAGGGCGCCCAGCTCACCGTGGGGAACCTATTGTCCGCGGGTGAAATCGCCGCCACTATCTGCCGGAGCACCAGGGCCGATCGCACCGGTACCGGACTGCCGCTGTTCCACGTGTTCGGTCAGGCATCGGTGATGATGGCCAGCTTCACCGGCGGCGGCTCCCTGTCCCTGCTCAGCCCGTTCACCCCGGACGGCATGCTCGACATGCTTCGGCGTGACAACCTCACCATCCTGGTCGGGGTGCCGACGATGTGGAACGCGATGTTGCACGTCGCCGGCGACGCCGAGACGGACTTCTCACACCTGCGGGTCGCGGTGTCCGGGGGCGCGTCACTGCCCGGCGAGATCGCCCGGGTCTTCGAATCCCGTTTCGATTGCAGCATCCTCGAGGGATACGGCCTGACCGAGACCACCGCGCTCGGTGCGTTCAACGATGTGGACCGCGGCGGCAAGATTGGTTCCGTTGGCGCCGCGGTGCCACGCCTTGAAGTCGGGGTCCGCGATTCAATCGGACATCCCTGCCCGGACGGGGTGGTGGGCGAAGTGTTCATCAGGGGCGACACGGTGATGAAGGGATACTGGAACCGTCCTGACGCCACCGCCGCGGTCCTCGACCCTGGTGGCTGGTTCCGCACCGGCGACCTCGGTGAGTTCGACGCCGACCACGACCTGCGCATCGTGGACCGGCTCAAGGACCTGATCATCCGGGGCGGTTACAACGTCTACCCCGGTGAGGTCGAGGAGGTCCTCTACCAGCACCCCGACATCGTCGAGGCCGCGGTCATCGGAGTGCCCGACGACCACTACGGCGAGGAGGTCGCCGCAGTGGTCGTCCGTCAGCCCGACTCGGACCTCACCGAAGAACAGGTCACCTCCTGGTGCCGGAACAGTCTGTCCGCGTACAAGATTCCTCGAATCGTCCGTTTCGTGGACCAGCTTCCGAAAGGTTCGACCGGAAAGATCCTCAAGCGCGACATCGACTGCACCGGCCTGCAGAAGACGTCCACCTAGCCCCGGCGCTTGGCCCGGGCCGACCCGCCCATGGGATGAACGGTGGCGCCTACCTGGCACGTGGAAAGAGCAGACACTCCGGCCGGGTTGAGGCGACAGGACCAGCCATGTTCATGGCCTGACTCACGAAACGCCTTGCCATGCAGATTATTCCGTTCTCTTCCTTTTGCACACTTGTGATGCAAGTGGTGGAGTGTGCCACCACAGTCCCTTCATTCATACAACTGACACCCGTGAGGGGCTTCTCGTGATGGAAACGTTCGACGTTGCAGTAATCGGTGCCGGTTTTGCCGGTGTGACCGCGGCCCGCGATCTCAGCCTCGCGGGCCACTCGGTGGTACTACTCGAGGCGCGCGACAGGATCGGTGGCCGAACCTTCCTCGGTGACGCATTCGGCCGGTCGGTGGAGTTCGGTGGCACGTATGTGCACTGGACTCAGGCGCATGTCTGGCACGAGCTCGAGCGCTACGGCCTCGGCCTGGCCACACCCTTGGAGCTCGAGAAGATCTACTGGCTCGCCGGCGGAGTTGTGCACTCGGGAACCCCAGCCGAATACACCGCCATCGCCGGTCCGCTGACTGCCCGGTGCCTGGCCGATTCGCGGGAGTGGTTTCCGCAGCCGAGTGACATCGCCGCCGCTGATACCAGCGTGATCGAGAAGCAGACGCTGGCGGACCGGATCGACTCGTTGAACCTGCCCACCCACGACCGAGACGTGCTCTGCGGCGCAATGGCGTCACTGGTCCACTCCGAGAGCGAGCAGGGCATTGCGCAGTTCCTGTTGTGGGCCTCGATCAATTGCGGCCACTGGGACGCCTTCAAGGAAGGGGCCGGCCACTGGCCGATCGTCGGCGGGACCAAGCGGCTGCTCGACGCGATCAACGGTGAGTCGACGGCCGAGCTGCGCATGTCCACTCCGGTGACGGCGATCGAAGACGACGGGCGCGGGACCGTGCTGACCACCCGTGGGGGCGAGACCCTTCGCGCCCGGTACGTCGTCGCCGCGGTTCCGCTCAACACACTCGGCGATGTGATCATCACCCCCGCACTCGCCGAGCCGGTCCGCACGATGGTCGAAGAGAAACACCCGATGAAGACCGTGAAGATCTGGGCTCGGGTCCGGGGTGAGATCGAAGCCTTCGCCGCGATGGCCCCCGCCGGAAGGCATCCGATCAACACGGCCAGGGTGGAATACCGCCACGACGGTGACACGCTGGTTGTGTGCTTCTGCTCCGACGCCTCGGCGATCGACAGCGAGAATCGCGAGGCAGTGCAACGCGCGCTCCGGCTGTTCGTTCCCGACATCGAGGTGGTCGATACCGCCTGCCACGACTGGGTGACCGACGAGTTCTCGCAGGGCGCGTGGGTTCATCACCGGCCGGGCAACCTCACGCAGTCGGTGCCGCGGATGCGGGAACCCCACGGCCGCATCCACTTCGCCGGCGGTGACATCGCCGAGATCGGTATCGGTGGTATCGACGGTGCCATCGAGACCGGCACCAGGGCGGCTCGCGAAATCGCCCGAGCGCTGGCCGACGCACGCCGCTGATCAGGACCCATCCCTGTCGACACCGGGATCGGGGCCCGGCGTTCCAGCCGGCGGTGTCGACCGATCACCGCAACACCCAGGCATCATCGGCGGAGTCGACGAGTGCCTTGACCCGGCTTGGGGTGAAACTTCCGGGTTGATGGAGGAATAACAGCGGCACACCCGTCACCCGAATTAAATTTGCCGGCGAGCAGATCTGCGGGAACGTCGCCCCGGAGGGTCCCCGCTGCATCGTCAACGCTATCCGTGACGCCCGTCCATCGGCGACCCGCGACTGCGAATTGTTCCATCCCGCTTCACTCATCGGTTGTCTGCCAACGTTTCCCGCTTCCCTCAACCCCTGGTTTTGCCATTGCTCAATCCTCCCCGAGGGAACCCAAACATTGACACAACAAGTGTTGTGCAAAGACTGGTTCGCGGTTACAGTGATCCACGTCACCTCGACCTGGGTGCTTCGATGGAGTCGATCGGTACGACGCATTCCCAGCTTCGAGGCGCACATGCGCTACTCCCCCTCCTCCTCGCCCGCAAGGACGAAATGCTGTCGCATGAAAGGCAGAACAATGGATCTGTTGGATACCGCGGACACCACTGTCCGAAAGAGGAAGTCGGCGGACATCCCTGCCCGGCTCGACCGCCTCCCGGTCATGGCGCCGCACATCGTCTGGATTTCGATCCTGGCCCTCAATCTGGCGCTGGAGTACTACGACAACGCACTGTTCGCCTACACGATGCCGGCAATCGCGGACAGCACCGGCCTGAGCCTGGGACAGCTCGGAACGGTCAGCAGCGCCTTCTTCGTCGGGATGGTTGCGGGCGCATTCGCCGGCGGGTGGCTGTCCGATCGGTTCGGTCGGCGGCAGGTCCTCGTGTGGTCGACGCTCCTCTACTCACTGGGGGCGCTCGCCACCGCATTCGCACCGAACTTCGAGGCAATGATTCTCGCCCGCTTCGTCACCGGCGTCGGCGTGCAGGCAGCGACATCGGTCCTGCTGGTGTACGTCGCCGAAATGTTCCCGAGCAAGACCCGCGGCCGGTTCGTATCGATTCTCACCATGGGATTCGTGGTCGTCGCCCCGCTCGTCGCGCTGCTCGCCCTGGTCACGATCCCGGGCGGCGGGCCCGACACGTGGCGGCACCTGTTCATCATCGGCAGTGTCGGATTGCTGATCGCACCCCTGGTCCGACTGGTCCTGCCGGAATCGGTCCGCTGGCACATCTCCCGCGGCCAGTTCGACAAAGCTGAACAGATCGTCGAAAGGCTCGAGGCCCGTGCGCTGCGCCGCGGACCCCTCAGCGACCTGCCGGTGGTCACCGGCACCGACACCGAGCAGCAGTCGCTCCGCCAGGTCCTCGGGAACCGGAGGGTGCTGCGCGTCATCACCGTCGTATCCCTGGGCTATTTCGGTGCCACCCTGGGCTACTACCTGTTCGGCAACTGGGCTCTGTACGCAATCGTCAACGGCCTCGGCTACTCCGAAACCCACGCATACAAGGTCCAGCTGATCTGGAACGTCGTCTACTGCGTCACCCCCCTCATTGCCCTAGTGGTCATGGACAAAGTGGAACGCAAGACCCTCATCCTCATCACGTCCCTCGTCAGTGCGCTTCCGTTCGTGTTGCTGGGCGTCTCGACCAGCAGCCCGGTCGTGATGTCGGCGGGCGGCGCCGTCGCCATCACGACTGGGCTCGTGCTCACCGTGTTCTACGCCTACATCCCGGAAGCGATCCCCACCGGGGCCCGCGGCCTGGGCAGCGGGATCATCATCGGCGTCGGACGGTTCGGTGGCGCCGTCTCGGGCGTTCTGGGTGCAGCACTCTACGGCGGGTGGGGCCTCGGCGGTGTGATGATCACCGCCGCGGCCTGCTACATCGCATTCTCCCTCATCGTCGTCATGTTCGGACCTCGGACCACCAACCGTTCACTCGAAGGTGTTGCAGCGGAGGAGCTCAGCACGAACACGTAGCGCCGCAGGACCGCGGCGGAGCACAGCCAGTGGCTCCGCCGCGATGGCGTTCCGACATCGCCGCAACATCCTGTTCATGCCACCGCCGGGAGTCCAAACGCTCCGGTACTGGCGGTCCGGGAGCTGGTCATCCCGAGCGGGTGCCCTACGGTGCACCTGGCCGTTTATGTTCGGTTTCGCCACGTCGTTACCGAGATCAATGCGCCGGATCTTCTGCCACGACCCTTCATCCGCGCCAGTGATCGGGGGTTGAGCTGAGGAGCGATTTCTCCTCCTCGGTCAGCGCCCGGCTCCGAGAGAGATCCGTGTTCCACGCGACGATCACGCTCACCGCCTCCAGCACCACGGTTCCGGTGGGAGTGGTGACCTGTTCATGAAGCCGAATGCTGGACGTTCCGACGTGGTCGACCGCGAACGAGCAGAGCAACTTTCGGTCATCGAGGACGGCAGGCGAGCGGAAATCCAACTCCAGGCGGGCGACGACGTAGGACCAGTCATCCGGCAATTCCCCCAAGCTGTCGAGCCAGCGACCACGGCCCTGGTCGACGATCGTGACGAGCGCCATGTGCGAGACATGTCGATACGCGTCGATGTCCGTCCACCGAAGCTCGACCTCCACCGCACCTTCCGGCTTGTATCTCATTTGTTGTTCTCCTCGTATGAACCGTGGCCCACCTGGGTCGATCGGCGAACCGTGACGGCCGCGATGACCGCCGCAGGCATCGACAACTCCTCCAGAGTTTGATTACTACGCGCTCGCCTGTTCGCTCGAGGTGAATCTTTTGTCGTTCTCGCCGAACTCGCAGACGAGGATCACTGTAAACACAAGCCGGGATTTAACACAACATTTGTGATGCAAATTGGTGGCGGGCGGTTGACAGAGAATCGGTTCACGGCCCGGTCTGACGATTTCCAGTGGTTAGCATCGCGCCACGCCACGCAGGTCGCCGAGAGCGCCAATCTGGTCGGCAGATTTCTGCGACTGCGCCTCGATTGGCCCGATCTGTTGCCGGTCTTTTCAGTAGCGGAAAGACCCTAGGCAATTCCTCCACGCCCACCTGCAGTCTGGAAGACCGCAGGTGGGCGTGGGTCGATCGAGTCGGGTCCAGGGTGCGGGTGAGGAACTCGCGCTGGTCCTCGCCGAGGAGGCGAACTCGGCCTCGGTGACGAGCGGCGCTGCCTCGGAATAGGCGAGCACGTCGGAGATCTCGTTCGGCGCTCACGACGATGTCGATCAGGTTCGAGCGCTGCGCTTCCGTCCGCCGAGAAGCGACTGCCCAGCAGGATGCGTTCTTTGGCCTTCGCCGCGCCGACTGCCTGAGGCAGCAGATACGAGATGCCACCGGTCACCGACAATGACACATCGACCTCAGGAAGTTCTTGTCACAGCTACCTCCTCCTTGGGAGATTTGTTCACCACTGTCGGCCAAGGCTTGCCAGGACTGCCTTGGCCGCGTGCTGGCCTGAGGTGGCGGCGTCGGCAAGCGTCGGCAAATCGCCTTGGTAGTCACCGGCGAAATAGACCGTGTCGAGCGGATTATGCAGCGTTGGAAGCGAGTTCCGGCGCCCGGGTGCCCAGAAGGGCACGACACGGCGGTGGCGGCGGATGATGCTGGTGCCCAATTTTCCTGCGAGCTCAGGGAACACCGTGAGCAAGTCCTCGGAAAAGCGCGCGACGATCTCTTCGTCGGACAGGTCGAACAGTTGGTCGGCCTGTGCGCCGCCGGCGAAGCAGGCTACGGCGCCGCCTGGTTTGCGGTCATCACCGCGACGCTGTGCCGCGGCATGGTTGAACATCGCCTGGAACGACAGCTGCGGGGTCGACACTGCGATGAAGTCGTCCCAGCGCTGCTCTCCGGTTTCTTCGGTGAAGAATCCGACGATCACGTACCGGCCGTAGGTTATGTCGTTCAGCGCGTTCCAGTGCTGCTGAGGCAGATCCGGGAGGATCCTCTTGGCGATGTCGGCGGGGGCGGTCACGACCGCGCGCTTGGCGCGCAGGCGTGCCGGACGGTCACCGTCGAGGTAGTCGACGACCACGCCGTCACCGTCGCGCCGCACCGATTGCACTGGCGAGTTCAGCCGAACCCGGCTACCGAGATCCTCGGCCAACACGTCGGTCAAGGTTTGATTGCCTCCCACCGGCAGGGAGAAGTTCGGGACCTTGGCCGGGTCGGACAGTGCCAGGCCCACCGAGGTGACGAATTGGGTGGCGGCGGTTTCCTCGACCTCGCATCCCATCCACTGGGCCGACCACGCGCGCACGATCGCGGTGGCCAGTTCCGATCGCACTCCCTCGAGCAGGTAGGACGCGAGCTTGGTGTCGAGCTTGGCGCGAACCCGTCGCGCGGTCCGGCTCTGCGACTGCAGGAACGGGGTGACAGCGAGGATGCGTGCACCGACGATGGCCATGCCGATCCGGTCCATGATTGTCATCCGCGAACCGAACATCAGCTCCACGGGGTTGGAGGTGTCGACCAATCCGCCGTTCAGATACAGCCCGACACCCTTGCCCGCGAGCGAACCCATCTCGATGTTGTGCCGCTGGAGTGCATCGAAGAGCGGGCCGGTGCCCTCGGTGAATTGCGTGCCGACGTTGATCCAGTAGTCGCCCTGGCGAACACTGTCGACGCGTCCACCTGTGCGATCGGTGGACTCGAGCACCACAACGTCGGCGTCGGGTAGCAGCGTTGTCGCTGCCATCAACCCCGACATTCCGGCGCCGATGACGACCACCTCGGTGGTCTCCTCACCTGGTACGTAGGTTTCCTGTGCCTCCGGTTTTGTCACTGCTGTTCCTCACTTTCTTTCAGGAATCATGGAAACGGGCGAATCGCTGCGTCAGAATCCGGCCTCGTCGAGGGTCATGACGGTCAGATCCGTGGCGGAGACCACTGCCAGTTCGGCGGTGACATGAGGCAGCACGGAGTTGGCGAAGAACGAGGCCACTGCGAGCTTGCCGGTGTAAAACGCTGTCTCGCTTCCGGCATCAATTGCGGTGAGCGCAGTTTCGGCGGCGACGATGAGGCGCCATGCCACCAGCAGGTCGCCCATGAGGAGCAGGAACCGAACGGCGTTCAGGCCGATGTAGTACAGCTCCCGCGGCTCTTTCACAGCGTTCAGAAGATGGGTGGTGAGCCTGCCGATAGTCTCCTGCACATCCTCGAGTGCCTGGGAGAGCAATATCTTCTCGTTCTTCAGCCGCCCCCCGTCGGCATCGGACTGGGCGGTGACGCGGACTTGCCCGAGCAGGTGCGTCAGGGCCACGCCGTTGTCGCGGGCGATCTTGCGGAAGAAGAAGTCCTGCGCCTGGATCGCGGTGGTGCCCTCGTAGAGTGAGTCGATCTTGGCGTCACGGATGTACTGCTCGACGGGATAGTCCTGCAGGAAGCCGGAACCACCGAAGGTTTGCAGGGATTCGGTGAGGTACTGGTAGGCGCGTTCGGAGCCGACGCCTTTGACGATGGGCAACAGCAGGTCGTTGACGCGGGCGGCGACATCGGCGTCGGCGCCGGAGATGTGCCGGGCGACGACGGGATCCTGGTGACCGGCGGTGTAAAGATAGATCGATCGCAGCCCTTCGGCGTATGCCTTTTGCATCATCAGCGAACGGCGCACATCGGCGTGGTGGATGATGCTCACCTTCTGTGCCGTCTTGTCCGAGGCTCGGGCCGCATCGCTGCCCTGGACTCTGGTCTTCGCGTAGTCGAGTGCGTTGAGATAGCCGGTGGACAGTGTCGCGATGGCCTTGGTGCCGACCATCATCCGGGCCTCTTCGATGATCTTGAACATCTGGGCGATGCCGCTGTGGACGTCACCGACCAGGTACCCGACGGCGGGGATGCCGTGCCCGCCGAAGGTCAGTTCGCAGGTGGCCGAGGCCTTCAGCCCCATTTTGTGCTCGACGTTGGTGACGAAGACGCCGTTGCGTTCGCCGGGTTCACAGGTGTCGTGGTCGAAGTGGAATTTGGGGACGATGAACAGGCTCAGCCCCTTGGTGCCGGAGACGGCACCGCGAGGGCGGGCCAGCACCAGATGCATGATGTTCTCGAAAAGGTCGTCGGAGTCGGCGGAGGTGATGAAGCGCTTGACGCCTTCGAGATGCCAGGAGCCGTCGGCCTGTTCGATCGCCGTGGTGCGGCCGGCCCCGACGTCGGAACCGGCGTCCGGCTCGGTCAGGACCATGGTCGCGCCCCAGTTGCGCTCGACCGCCTGCGCAGCCCATCGTCGCTGCTGTTCGGTGCCGATGTCGACGAGGACATTCGCCATCAACGAGCCGCTCAGATACATGTAGGCGGCCGGTTGCGCACCGAGAACCTGTTCGCTGATCGCCCAGTTCAGCATCGACGGTGCGGGCACCCCGCCGACCACCTCGCTCTTGGCGATCCGCCACCACTGCGCGTCCTGCCACGCCCGCACCGCTCGCTTGAAAGACTCCGGGATTCGTACCGAGTGCGATTCCGTGTCGAAGATCGGCGGGTTGCGATCGGTGTCGGCATACGGCTCCGCTACCGGACCCTCGGCGAGCCGCGCGGCCTCGGCCAGCATCATCCGCACGGTGTCGCCGTCCAGGTCGCCGAACGCCCCGGAATCGAGCACGGCGTCCAGGCCGTAGACCTCGAACAGGTTGAACTCGAGATCGCGGACGTTGCTCTTGTAATGGCCCATCAGACCCTCACCTCTCGATCGGGCCCGCCGCGGTCGGGCGGGCGGAAATGGTTCCGATGTAGTCCCGTGCCCGGCGATATCGCCGAGCGGCATGGGCCGCAGGGGTTTGCTTTGTGCCACGCAGTCATCGGTGACGTATCGGACGGCCGTCGGCACCGGGAGCCCGACGGCTCCTGGGTGACGCCTTGTGGAAAACCTGCACGCGAAAAGTTGTGCGTGATAAATTAACTATCATGACAGTAAATCAAGTTGGGCGTCCCAGCAAGGCCAAAGAGCGGATTCCCGAAATACTCGAAGCCACGTTCGCTGTCGTCGTGCGCGAGGGCCTGGCCGGTGTCACCTTTTCGAAGGTCGCCGAAGCGGCAGGGCTGCAGCGCACGTTGGTCCTGCACTACTTCGGGTCTCGCGACGAGTTGATCGGCGCATTCATCGACCACGTCGTCGGTGCGATGGGCACCGCGATCGTGCATCGCAATGACGATCTGCCGCTGCCGCAGCGCGTGGCGGCGGCCTACGCTCCCGGCGCGTACCGCACCCGCGACGACATGGTGGTATGGGCCGAGCTGGTGGCGCTGAGCGCTCGTGACCAGGCGGTGCGCGAGCGGCTGCACAAGCTGTGGACCGGGCGATGGCTGCCCGATCTGGAGGCTGTCCTAGCCGACCGCCATCCCGCCGCGTCCGCCGACGATGTCTCGGCCACGGCCTACGCGCTGGCGTGCCTGTTCGAAGCGCACTGGGCGCTGGACATCCAGGGTGTCGTCGACGAGCACAGACAGCAGCACATCGAACGCGCGGCCGAAATCATCCTCGGCAGTCTCGAGGTGCGCGGCGGATCCGATTCCGACCCTCAGCGGTGATCAGAAGTCACGAACGCACCGGAATCCTCGCTGTGACAGCGGGGTTCGGTATCGCTGATGTCGATGGAGAAATGTATGCAGCCTGACGCTTGCCTTCTCGACCGTCCTGACCGAGCTGGATAAGTGGTGCGTCATGTGGCGCTACAGTGCGACAGTGGACTCACTATGGCCGCGACCGAGCCGACGCGTCGCCGAGCTGATGCGCGACATCGCCGAGCGCCTGCTGGCCTCGACGAGCGCCGCAGTCGACGCGGTGCTGGCCGCTGCCCACGAGGGCGCCGAGTACCGCGCGCTGGTGGAGGACCCGCAGCTCGCGGCGGCCGACCGTCATATGAGCAAGGCTCACTTCAGGCACTGGCTGTCGGCCACCCTGCAGAATCCCGGGGCGCGAGTCGCGCCGTGCGTCGACCCGGAGGTCCTGCAGTTCGCGCGCGACCTGGTGCGACGCGGCCTGGACATGCACGACCTCGGTTCGTGGCGGGGTGCCCAGCACGTTGTGTGGGACCTGTGGGTCGACGCCTGCTTCGCGGCGACCGCCGATGTCGAGGAGCTCCGCGACCTGGTGAAGGTGTCCGAGCGGTCGATGGTGACCTTCATCGACGATTCGATCGCGGCGCTCGACGAGTACGTCGAACAGGAACGCGCGGACCTCGCGCGGGGCGCCAACGCCGAGCGGCACTCCACCGTCCAGCTCTTGCTCGAAGGTGCCCCGATCGGCCGGGCGCTGGCCGAATCGCGTCTCGGGTATGCGCTGACGGGCAGCCACGTGGCCGCGATCATCTGGAGCGGCTCCACCGACGAGGCCGCGGGTCTCGACGCGGTCGCCGAGGCCGTGATGAGGATATGCGCGGCCCCGCGCCGGTTCACCCTGAACGCGAGCGCGACCGCGCTGTGGGTGTGGGTGCCGGCGGACACGGTCCCGCCTGCCGAGACGGCGGAGGACACCCTGGCGGCCTACCCGGGGATCCATGTCGCGTTCGGACGTTGCGGCCGGGATCTCGACGGATTTCGCCGTAGCCACCTGGACGCCGCCGCCGCTCAGCGATTACTGACGCGGATAGGCTCGGCGCGCCCCGTCGTCCGGTACGAGGACGTGGCGTTGGTGTCGGTGCTCACGGCCGACATGGCGCAAGCCGATCAGTTCGTCACCGACACCCTGGGAGACCTCGCGACCGCCGACCCAGTGCTGCGGCAGACGGTGCTGACCTACGTCCGGGAACGGTTCAACGGCTCCGCCGCCGCGGAGCGAATGTTCACCCACCGCAACACGATCGAGCGACGGCTTGCCCGCGCCGACCAGCTGCTGCCCGTGCCGCTCGCCGACAACGCCGCCAGCGTGGTCGCCGCGCTCATGCTCGTGCAGTTGCGCGACTGACGGGCGGTGCCCGCTGCGGCTTTGTGAGCGCCGCTGCCCGAGTTCGCTCGATCGGGCGAGACCGCTCACCCGGTGGCGATGATTCTCGTCTGGGCTGCGAAGCCGAGGTCACCTAGTCCGGCATCGACAGCCGCGGTCAGATTCTCGATCGTGGCGGCGAACACCCGGGGGTTCAGCCCGGTTTCCTTCATGACGTCGATGGCCCCGTCCAGGCCCTGGGCGTAGGTGGCGATGGTTGCTTGATCTGTGGTGAAATCGCCGCTGGCAATGGCAGTTACGACCCTCGCCGTCTCACTCTGGACGGACGCGAAGGCGGCAGGCGTCAAGGCGTCGAGGAGGGGCTGATCAACTCCCTGCCCGAGCATGTAGGTCGATGCCTCCACATAGGCGCTGACCGCCGGGACCAGGAACATACCGACAAGTCCTACGTTCAGAACGCTTGCGATCTTGACGTCTCGGGACACCCAGACGGACACCGGGGTCAGCAAGGTCAGGCTCTCGCCGTGCTCGGCCCAGGCAGTTTCGGATCCGGAATAGAGGATCGCCGCCCCCTCGGTGCCGATCTCTGCGGGATACCCGAGGATCGACCCGTCCAAGTACTCGGCACCGCGTTCGCCGGCCCAGAGCCCGAAGGATTCGACTTCCGAGGGAGCGCCGGTGCCCACATTGACGAGCGTGGTGCCGGTCAAATCCGGCACGGGCTCGAGGGCCGCGAGGGCGGCGTCGTAGGTGGCGAAGCACGCCAGGACAAGCGGCGCGGCAGCGATGGCGTCGCCAATTTCCCGCATGGGCGCAATCGCGTTGTCGGTCAGTGCGGCTGCCCGGTGGTGCGTGCGGTTCCAGACGGCGACGGTCTTGCCACCGCCGGCGAGTGCCCGTGCGAGCGCCGACCCCATCAGGCCACAGCCGAGCACTGTGACGTCATGCGAGGTGGTCTTGTCCATCTCTTCTCCGTCTCTTCGATGGCGGATGCTCTTCTCCCCCTCTTCGATGGGGGATGCCTCGACAGCACGTTGTCCGCCGGACGCATCCCCCGTTCCCCCGACTACATCGGCAGATCAGGCGAGTCGACTCCGACGACCCGATCTCCGCAGAACACCCGCACCGATTCCGCCGGACCGTGCCCGCCGATGCCGGACGGGCCCCAGAAACTCTGGGCGGAGTCGTCGCCGAGATCGGCGAGCTTCGCGCCGTTGACCCGCACCTCGCCGGACGTGACCCGAGCACCGATCGTTATCGCGCGGTCGGTGTCAACGCCGAACACATAGGCGTCCAGGCCCGATGGGTGCGCGTTGGCGGCGCGCAGCGCGTCCTCGTCGGAATCCACGCCGTGCACGGAGACGACCGGCCCGAACAGCTCGGCCGTCGTACGGTCCGGGTCGGACCCGGTGGCTACCGTCGGTGACAGGAAGAAGCCCGCCAGGCCCGGCAGCTCCCCGGGCTGATCGATCTCGGCGCCGAGCCCGCGCAAGCCCTCGATCCGCTCGATCAGGTTCCGGAAGTGCGGCTCGTTGGAGATCGGGCCGATGTCGGATTCCACGTCGAGCGAGTGCCCGATCCGTAGCCGCGCGATGCGCTCACCGAGAGCCTCGCGCAGCGGTCGCACCAGCCGGTGCGGTGCCAGGACCTTGCCCGGCCCCTCGCACCACTGGCCGTTGAGGGTCGTCAGGCCTGCGAGGATCCCGTCGGCGGTCACGTCGAGGTCGGCGTCATCGAGCACGAGCACGGGGTTGTTGCCGCCGAGTTCGAGCTGCAGAACCTTGAAGTCCTCGGCCGCGGCGCGAGCGATGGCCCGACCGGCGCCCGGGCCGCCGGTGAAGGACACTACCTTGACTCGGCGGTCACCCGTGAGCGCGGCGCCGATGCCGCCCGTGCCGTGGACGAGCTGCAACGCGCCCTCGGGCAGTCCGGCGTCGACGAAGCACTCGACGATCACCTGCGCGCTGGCGGGAGCGTGCTCGGACGGCTTGAGCAGCACCGGGCACCCCGACGCCACCGCGCTGGCAATCTTCGCCGCCGGGATGAAGCTCGGGCCGTTCCACGGCGTCAGGATCGCCGCGGGCCCCCAGGGCACCCGGTACAGCCGGACGTCTCGCCCGCCCGCGGCGAGCGCGGTGACACGAGCGATCCCGCGCGCCTCGGCGGCGGCCCCGCGGATTCGGGCCGGGAGGAACGTGGCGAGTTTGCGGGTGGCGGTGATCGTCGTGCCGCTGGTGATCGCGTCGGTGCGGGCGATTTCCTCCAGCCGCTCCTCGACGTTGGCCGCGGCCCGTTCGAGCACCTCGGCCCGCTCGAGCCGGAACTCGTCATCGGCCCAGTTGAGCGCTTCGTAGGCGCGCTGGGCGTGCTGCAGCGCGCGCTCCAGGTCGGCGGGCGATGTGGTCACCATGCGGTGGACCGGCTCGCCCGTGTTCGGGTCGACGTTCCATCCGTCGAGCGTCTGGCAGGACACCCACTCACCGGCGATGTAGCTCACCGGCTGCGCGAGTGACGTTGTCGGCGTCGTGGTGTTCATCGGGCCTCCTCCGCGGTGGGGTTGTCGGAACGGATCGGCATGGCGACGACGATGCGGGTCACCTCGCCGGACTTCATCGCCTCGAAGCCCTCGTTGATCCGGCCGAAGTCGATGACCTCGGTGACCATTTCGTCGAGCAGCAACCGGCCGTGCTGGTACAGCCGGGCGAACTGGGCGATGTCCTCGCGCGCTTGCCCCGAGCCCATGTACGAGCCGATCAGGCGCTTCTCGCTGAAGAAGAAGTCGGACGCGGGCAGGGTCAGCTCAGTGCCCGCGGCAGCGATGCCGACGAGGCAGGCCGTGCCGGTGGGACGCACCACGTCGAGGGCCGCTGCCGCGGTGCGGGCGGATCCGACGGCCTCGAAGGAGTAGTCGACGCCGTCGCCCAGCAGGGCGACCACCGCGGCGGCGAGGTCGTCGGTGGCACCGTTCAGGGTGTGGGTCGCGCCGTAGCCGCGGGCGGCACGAAGCCGCTGCTCGTCGAGGTCGATCGCGACGATCGCGGACGCGCCCGCGAGCCGCGCCCCCTGGATGATGGCCGAGCCGACGCCACCGCAACCGATCACGGCCACCGTGGAGCCCGGCCGCACCCGCGCCCCGCGGAACACCGCGCCGACACCGGTGACGACGCAGCACGACAGCAGGCAGCCGACCCGGGTGGACACGCCGTCGGGCAGCTTCACGGCCGCGTTCGCGCGCAGCAGCATGTGCTCGGAGAACGCGCCCAGGTCACCGAGCCGGGCGACCGGTGTCCCGTCGGGCAGGGAGTACGCCGGCCGCGGGCGGCGCCGGATCTCGTCGAGCCGCTGGCACTGGGTCGAACGGGCCGCGTTGCAGTTCGCGCACTCGCCGCACGCCGGGGTCAGCGCGCCGGTGACGTGATCGCCCGGACGTAGGTCCGTGACGGCCGAGCCGACGGATTCGACGATGCCCGCCACCTCGTGCCCGACTACCACCGGCAGCTCGGTCGCGACGGTGCCGGTGATGTAGTGCAGGTCGCTGTGGCACAGCCCGACGTGGGTGACGGCGATCCGCACCTCGTGCGGCTCGGGATCGTCGACGTGGATGTCGGTCAGGTGCAGGGGTCCGCCCACCTTCGTGAGCACAGCCGCGCGGGTGGTGATCATCGGTTCTCTCCGGTCGAGGTGGCGGGCTTCTTGGCGCTCCAGAAACCCTCGATACCCGCGGTGAACGCGCCGCTGTTCCACGACACGTCGGCCGCGGCGTCCTCCAGGACGAAGGCGCGTTCGATCTCCTCGGACGAGGGCCGCAGCAGCGCCAGGTGCAGGGCGGTGTTGCCGCCCTCCGGCGTCCAGGCGTGGACGAGGTCGATCGCGCGGTCCAGCAGGTCGCCCGGCTCGACGATCTGATCGAGCAGACCTATCCGCAGCGCTTCCTCTGCGCCGATGCGCTCGGAGCCCAGTACCATCCGCATCGCGTGATTGCGCACGATCCGGGTGAGGAGCACGCTCGACGCGTTGGAGATCGTGAGGCCGCGGGCGTTCTCCGGCTGGAAGTACTCGGTCCGCGGGGTGCCGAGGCGCGCGTCGCAGCACAGCGTGATCTCCGAGGCGCCGCCCACCGCGATCCCGTTGATCGCCGCGACCACGGGCACCTTGGTCTCGATCACCGCGCGGGTGACGTCGTGGAAGGTCTCGAAGGTCTCGCGCATCTCGGCGAACGTGGTCGGCGGCGCGCCGAGGTCCTCGCCCGCGCTGAACGCGCGGCCCGTGCCCGTGATCACGATTCCCCGTGCGCGCTCGCCGGTGCCGTATTCGCGGATGAGCGCGGCGAGGCGCAGGCGCATCTCGACGGTCAGAGCGTTGAGCTTCGCCGGGCGCCGCAGCGTGATCACGGCGGTATCGCGGATCACCTCGACGAGCACGTGTTCGGCCGCCAGGTCCGACGGCGCCGCAGCGGAGCCTGCCGGGGGCCGGTCGCGGAGGTCGAAGGTGGTGCCGGGGGCTTCGGCCGCCCTGGCTTTGAGCGCGGGCTTCGACACCCGCTCCGACGGAGTTCGGGGGAAGGCTGCGACGAATTCGACATAACGCGGCACTTTGAACCGCGCGAGCCGCTCCGCGACCCGGCCGATGATCGCTTCGGCCGTCGCCCGGTCCCAGGTGCCGCCCGCCACGAGCTGGACGAATGCCTTGACCTCCTCGCCGAGCACCTCGTCGGGCTCGGCCACGACCGCGGCCGCGACGACGCGGTCATCGGTTTCGAGCGCTGCCTCCACCTCGGCGCTTGCCACGTTCTCGCCGCCGCGCCGCACCATGTCCTTGATGCGGCCGACCAGGCGGATCTCGCCCCGCTCGTCGGCGACGGCGAGGTCGCCGGTGTGCAACCATCCGTTCCGCAGTGTCCGCGCGGTCTCCTCGGGCCGGTTCCAGTAGCCGAGCATCATCGGCGCGCCGGACACGGTCAGCTCGCCCGGGGTACCCGCGGGGACCTCGGCGCCGTCGGTGTCCACTAGCCTGACGCGCTTGGTCGGCATGGGCCGTCCGATGCTGCCGCTGCCGACGGCCCCGGCATCGTCGAGCGGGCTGATCAGGTCGATCCCGCTCTCGGTCATGCCGAAGAGCTCTCGCCAAGGCGCACCCCAGCGGTCCTCGAGCTGGGCGTGCAGCGCCGCGGGGATCGCGGAGCAGAACACCGCGCGCAGATGGTTGTCCCGATCGTCGGCGGCGGGCGGCTGCTTGAACAGCAGCGTGGGCATCGATCCGAGGACATAGCAGAAGGTCACCCGGTGGCGCCGCACGTCGGCCATGAACCCCGACGCGGAGAACCGCGGCAGCACCACCAGCGGCGCGCCCGCGGTCAGGGCGAGCACCGTGTTCCACTGCGGATCCATGTACGAGAAGGGCTGCGCCGTGAGCAGCACGTCGTCGCCGCCGAGGCCGGCCGCCCCGGCGCAGCCCCACGCGATGCGGGTCCAGTAGTCGTGGGTCAGCATGCACGCCTTCGGGAATCCGGTGGTGCCCGAGGTGTATTGCAGGTTGGCCAGCGTGTCCGGGGTGATCGCGACATCGGGGGCGGTGGCCGGGAAACTCGCCTCGGCCGCGTCGGCCACGTCGAGGATGCGGATGCCCGCGAGCGCGGCGTCTCGGGAGACCACGTCACGTACCAGCGGGAGGTGCTCGGCGTCGGTGACGATGACCCGCGCGCCGGAGTCGCGAAGCACGAACTCGAGATCGGCCGCGCGGTAGGCCGAGTTGACGGGCACGACGACAGCGCCGGCCTTGAGGACCGCGAACCAGGTGAGCGGCCACTGCGCGACGTTGGGCAGCATGATCGCGACGCGGTCGCCCGGGGCCACGCCGTCGGCCTCGATCAGGCGGTGTGCCAGCCGCGACGACGATACGTCGGCCTGCGCGTAGGTCCACGAAGCGTCGCCGAAGCGCAGCAGCTCGGCGCCGGGGGTGCGAGCGGCGCCGTCTGACAGCAGGCCGGTGACCGTGCGCACCCTGGGCGTCGCCCCCATCTGGTCGTGGGTGACGGCGGGGTGCCGCGGTGTTTCGTCCCTGGTTGTTGTCGCGGTTGTCGTGTCAGTGGACATACTCGATCTCCTGCCGTTTTCTCGATTCATCGACGATCCAGGCCATAGCCGGGTCGTCGCGTTCCATCCACTCGGGGTGCCACTGCACACCGAGGATCGGCGCGCCGGGCACCTCCACGGCCTCCGCGACCCCGTCGGGCGTGCGGCCCGTGACGACAAGGCCCGTGCCGCACCGGTCGACGGCCTGGTGGTGCCACGAGTTGGTGACGACGCTGGCGCCGAAGATCCGCGCGGCCGTGGAGCCGGGTTCGAAGCTCACGCGGTGCTCGGCGTCGCCGTCGGTGGGCGCGGCCAGCGGCGACAAGTGCGGCACCGGGCCGGGCGGCAGGTCCGCGATGAGCGTTCCGCCCAGTGCGACGTTGAGCAGCTGCATTCCCCGGCACACCCCGAGCACGGGCAAGCCGCGGTCGATGGCGGCGCGGGCCAGGGTGAACTCGTATTGGTCGCGTTCGGGGTCGTGCGCGTGGGGATCGAGCCGTGGGTCGACGTCGCGGACAACGGAGGTGTCGCCGCCCCACCGGGCCGGGTGCACGTCCTGCCCGCCGGTGATCACCACGCCGGACAACCACTCACAGGCATCGAGCGGATCGGCGTCGTAGGGCAGGTGCACGGGCACGCCGCCCGCTGTCGCGACGCGGGTGGCGAAGGCGGCCACGAACGCGTCGACGCACGCCGTGGCGTAGCGGTCGTCCGTTCCGGCGATCAGACTCAGCTGGACGCGGCGGCCGGTGATCCCGACCAATGGCTTGCCCGTCATGGGAACTCGAAGTAGCGACGGGACTCCCACGCGGAGAGTTCGGCGTACGGGTCGCCGCCCTTGGTGTGGAATTCCATCCATTCCCACCGGCGCGAGGCCACCCAGAAGTCGACGAACTCGTCACCCAGGTACTCACGGAGCACCTCGTCGCCGTCCAGCGCCGCGATGGCCTTGGTGATCGAGTCCGGGACCCGCTCGACCCCGGTGTCGTCGGGCAGGCACCACGCCATGTCGTCGACCTGCGGCGGGGCCTGCATCCTCCGTTCGATGCCTGCCACAACCCCGGCCAGCACACCGGCCAGGGCGTAGTACGGGTTGACGTCCGAGCCCGGCAGCCGGTACTCGAGCCGCGAGTACTTGGGGTGCCCGACGATGGCCCGCACCGCCGCGGTCTTGTTGTTGACGCCCCAGGAGATGGTCGTCGGTGGGCCGCTGATGTCGACGAGGCGCCGGTACGAGGTGATCTGTGGCAGCGACAGCAGGGTGTTTCCCGCCATCGTCGTCAGCAGCCCACCGACGGCCTGCAGCATCACCTCGGACGGTCCGTCGGGTGCGAAGAACTGGTTCTCACCGTCCCGGTGCAGCGAGAGGTTGATATGCGCGCCCTGCCCGAAGCCTGCGGTCGGCTTGGCCATGAACGTCACCGTCCGGTCCTGCTCGAACGCGACTTCCCGCATCACTTGCTTGGTGCGCACCCAGAAGTCGCCGAGCGCCACCGGATCGGTGGGTGCGAGATTCAGCTCGGTCTGGCCTGCGGCCGCCTCGTCGGTCCACGCTTCCCAGGTGATGCCGAGCTCGTCGAGCCGGTCGGTGACGGCCTCCATGTAGTCGACCCAGTCCTTCGACCTCGCCAGGTGATACGTGGCACCGGTATCCCCACCGAGCGGGGTGAGATCGCGGTAACCGCGGGCCCGCGCCTGCTGGACGGACTCCTCGAACAGTGTCGTTTCGATTTCCACCGCGACCGTGGCGGTGTAGCCGAGCGCCCGCAGTCGCTCGACCAGCCTGCGCACCATATTCCGCGGACAGATCGGTACCGGCCGCCCGTCCCGGAGCCAGTAGTCACCGATGACGGCGCCGAGGCCGGGCTTCCACTCCACCAGCGTGTCCATGTCGGGAATCATCGAGATGTCGTAGAGGTTGCCGCGCCAGTCCGGAAAGGCGTCACCGAACACGAACTCGTCGCCCAGGTCGATCGCGAACAGGATGTCGGCGAAGGCGAAGCCCGACTCCTTGCCGGACGCGAACTTCGCCGGCGTGATGGTCTTTCCCAGGAAGCTCCCGTCGTGACCGGTGGCCTCCAGGCGGATCGCCTTTGTCGGTACTTTCCACGCGGAGCTGATGGATTCCGACGGGGTGAGCTCAGACATCGAAACGAACCTTCCACGAGGCGGCCGTCATGACCGACACCTGCGAGAGCGTCCCTTGGACCCGCAGCCCGGAGTCCAGGGAGGTGAGGAGATAGTCGGCGCCCGTGAACACCCCGGCGAGCGCGTCGGGCGTGCCGACCATGCGGTAGGTCGTCGGGCCCGAGCCGAACCGGGCCTCCTGGGGGCCGTCCGGCCCCTGCGCGACCGCGATGAGGACGTCGGGGATGCCGCGGATGCCGCGGGTCACCTCCCAGAAGCGCTCGGCGGCCGCCTGCCACGAGGGCAGTGGGTGCTGTAGAGCGCGCAGTACACCGTCAGCCAGGTCCGCGTCACCGTCGGGGTCCTGGGTGAGCGCGAAACGGGCTTCGAGGTCGACGACCAGCGTCGCGTCGGCCGGCGCGAAGACGCCGCCGGTCACGGTGACGGCGCCGTCGCACAGCGTGACGGTGGCGGCCTGCGGGGTGTTGTGCGAGCGGACGGCGACCGTCCCGATGCCGCGATCGAACACCTCGGGCAGATGGCCGAGCCGGACCGCGTCGCGCAGGGTCCGGCCGAGCAGCCGGACGATGGGAGTGGCGTCGTCGTCGATCTCGATCGGGGCCGGCGCGCGCTGCGCCGCCGGGCCAGGCGCGATCGTCGGGGTTTCGGTCATTGTCATACCTTTCTTCGGTGGCGGGTGCGGTGCTCTCGGGGCTGCGGGTGCGGCCGTCATTCGAGGGCGGCGTAGGTCTGCGGCCGACGCCGGCGCAGGAGCGGCGACCATGCGAGGCCGCAGGCGAACGCCCCGGCGATGACCGCGAGGAAGACGTAAGCCCCGGTGCGCGACCCGATCAGGAGCTCGAAGTTGCCGATGACGAGCACGAGGATCGCCCCGAGCGCGGCGAGCGACAGGACGGGGGCGACGGTGCCCGTCCACGCCGTAGCCGTGCCGACCTTGCGGAAGTGGACGACGATCGCCGCGGAGGTCAGGGCCAGCAGCACGATCAGCCCGAGGGTTCCGGCGCCGCCGAACCAGGCGTAGATCTCGACGACGGGGTCGAGCCCGGCGATCGCCGTGGCCGCGAGCAGCGTGCCGATCACCCCGGAGGTCAGCAGCGAGG
Source organism: Rhodococcus oxybenzonivorans (assembly GCF_003130705.1). NCBI lineage: Bacteria > Bacillati > Actinomycetota > Actinomycetes > Mycobacteriales > Nocardiaceae > Rhodococcus > Rhodococcus oxybenzonivorans. The sequence goes on from NZ_CP021354.1 coordinate 5,357,409, forward strand.
CCACGTGCGGCGACCGGTGCGTGGGGTGCGCCGATCCGAGCGAGACCGGCAGAGCGCCCTGGCGGCCGAGGGCGAACAGGTAGCGGGCCACCACGTTGTGGGCGGTGAGAACGCATGCGAAGAAGCTGGTGACGAGCAGAACCTGCATGACATCGTGGGCGGCCTGCGACAGGTAGCGGGTGGCGAGCCCGGGTGCGAGTCCTTCGGGGTCGTCGGCAGCGAGGTCGACGGCACGCGCGACGCCGAGACCGTTGATCATGGCCCAGGACGAGAAGGCATAGATCAGCGCGATCAGGACGACCGCGATGTAGGTGGCCTTCGGGATCGTCCGGTCGGGGTCCTGGGCCTCGGACCGGAAAACGGCGGTGGTCTCGAACCCGACGAAGCCGAAGACGGCAAACATGATCCCGGTGCCTGTGGCACCGGTGGTGAACGCGTCCCAGGTCAGCGGCTGCGCCGAGAGGCCGTTGTCGCCGCCGCGCAGCACGACGGCGAGGTCGACGAGGGCGACGATCGCGACCTCCGCGATGAGCAACGCGCCGAGCACCCGCGCGCTGACCTCGACGTTGCGGTAGCCCAGGTACCCGATGGCCGCGAGCCCGGCGGCCGCGAGGCACCACCACGGCACCGACACACCGGAGAAGGTCACGAGCACATTGCGCGCGGCAGCCCCGAGGTAGGCCGAGACGGCGACGATGAGCAGCGCGTAGGTCACCAGGGCGAGCGCTGCGGCGCCCAGCCCGGCACCGGTGCCGAGGCCGCGCTGGACGTAGGAGTAGAAAGCGCCCGCGTTGCGTACTTCAGGAGTCATCGCCGAGTACCCGACGGTGAACAGCACGAGCACGATTCCGACGAGCACGAAGTCGACCGGTGTCCCGATGCCGTTCCCCGAGCCGAGCATCAACGGGATGAGTCCGGCGAACACCGTCAGGGGCGCGGCCATCGCCACCACCATGAAGACGATCTGCGGGACGCCGAGTGTCCGGTCCAGGCCGACCGGGACCTCCTGCGCCCGGTCTTCGCTCTGCTGACTCATGCCAACCACTCCATTCTGTGGCGCCTCTCCGCGACCTGAATCACCCGACATCTACGACCGACCGGTATGCATTTCAGGGAACGAAAGACAGCCACCTGCGAATTCTGTGAAACGGAAACGAACGATCAGGAAGGTGGACGGTTTCGGACGCCGACGCCCGCACCAGGTCCGCGCCGCCGCGCCGGGGAGGCTCGGTTACACCCGAGATCGTCGGCCTGCGCTACAGCGCGTCGATCTCCCCGGGCCTCCCGGTGCCGATGACAACGTGGTCCGTGGTGCTCAGCTCGGACACACTGATGCCCTTTCGAGGTGTCCCACGACGTGGTCGGCGACGAGGAGCGCGAGCGCGTCGGGCAGGTGGTGCCCCATTCCGGGAATCACCACGTGCCGTGCATGCGGAATCGCGGCAGCGGTGGCGGTGCCTCCGGACGGCGCGACGATGGGGGTAGCGCGCCGCGACGGTCTGCGCGATCATCCCGCCCATCGAGCGCCCGATGAGGTGCGCCGGTCCCCGACCGAGGTGCTCGATGAGCTGCGCGGCATCGGCCGCCATGTCGGCCAGCGTGTACGCGTCCGGACGGGGCCGGGCGAGCAGTTGCCGTAGCGTGCTTGGTGGCGGGGTGATCGCGTAGGTCGAGCGGCCGCAGTCCCGGTTGTCCATCCGGATCACCTGAAAGCCGGTCGCGACGAGCGCGGAGACGAACCGCTCGGACCACATCGTCAAGTCCTCGCCGAGGCCGGCGAGGAGCAGGGCCGGCGGGTCGCCGGGATCGCCGTCGATTCGGTAGCAGACACGCGTGCCGCCCGGGAGGGTGACGAAGCGGTCCTGGGCGTCGTCACGCACGGATCGCCTCCCCTGCGGTCGAGCGTGCACTGTCGTCGGTGGTGGAGCTGAACCGCAGCGCGTCGTCGAGCAGGGGGCCACGGAGCAGCTTGGCGTCCTGCGGGTACGACATCGACATCTGCCACAGGCCGGTGCCCTGCTTCGGGGTGCTCTCGCGGGCCCGTTGCGCGTAGCCCGCGCTGAGGTCCATGACCGGGCGCGTCTCCATGCCGGGATCGGCCTCGACGACGACTCGGTCGTAGCCGAAGGCGTCCATGTGCTTCACCAGGTTGCAGAAGTAGCGGCACAGGATGCCGACCTTCAGCGTCCACGACGAGGTCGTGTAGCCGATGGCGATCGCCAGGTTGGGGATCCCCGAGAGCAGGGTGCCGCGGTAGACGACAGAGTCGGCGAGGTTCACCGGCACGCCGTCGACCGCCAGGTCGATGCCGCCGAGCAGGCGCACGTTGAGGCCGGTCGCGGTGATGATCACGTCGGCGTCGAGGTGCTCGCCCGATTCGAGCTGGATCCCCGACTCGGTGAAACGCGAGATCCGGTCGGTGACGATCGAGGCGCCGCCGGCACGTAGTGCGGCGAAGAAGTCGCCGTCGGGCGACAGACACAGGCGCTGATCCCACGGGTCGTAGGGCGGGTTGAAGTGGGTGTCCACGTCATAGCCCTCGGGCAGCAACTTCTTGTTGATGCGCCGGATCAGCGCGCGACCCAGACGGGGGAACGTGCGTAGCGACTTGACCACGCCCCGATCGATCCAGATGTTGTTGAACCGGGTGATCGCGTAGCCGCGTCGTTCGCCGAAGAGCCGGGTGAACAGGAGCGCGAGGGAATCGACCTTCGGCCACGGCATCACGTACGTGGGGGTGCGCTGGAGCATGGTCACATGAGCGGCGGCGCCCTCACCGGTGAGCATCGACGGGATCAGCGTCACCGCGGTCGCGCCGCTGCCGATCACGACGACCTTCTTGCCCGAGTAGTCATATCCCTCGGGCCAGTGCTGCGGGTGGATGATGTCGCCGCCGAAGTCCTCGCGACCCTCGAAATGCGGGGTGTAGCCCTCGTCGTAGCGGTAGTACCCGGTGCCCGCGAAGATCCAGTTGGCGGTGATGGTCTTGTCGCCGTCGGCGGTGTGCACGTCGATCGTCCAGCGCGCGTCGGCGCTCGACCACTCCGCGCGCTGCACGCCGTGCCCGAGCCGGATGAGCCCGCCCAGGTTGTTCTCTTCGACCGTCTCCTGCAGGTAGTTCCGGATCTTGGGGGCTTCCGCAATGGCGGCGCGGTCCTTCCACGGCTTGAACTCGTAGCCGAAGGTGTGCAGGTCGGAATCGGATCGGATGCCGGGGTACTTGAACAGATCCCAGGTGCCGCCGATATTGTCGCGCCCTTCGAGCACGACGACGCGTTTGCCGGGAAACGCCTCGACGATGTAGCGCGCGGCGCCGATGCCGGAGATGCCGGCACCGATGATGACGATGTCGAACTCCTCGGTTCGTTGCTTCGATGCGTTCATCGTGGGGCCTTTCGGTGGTGGTCACGTCGGTGTGTGATTCCACGGTGACCGCCGCGGCGGCCCGCGCTCTACGCCGCCGTGCCCCGTCCTTCGCGACGCGGTGGTGCACAGTGCACTGCGCGCGCCTTTGAGATGCCGATCACACGGCCTCGTGGTGCAGTGTGTCGCGGCTGGCGCGACACGTGGTTGCACGTCGGCGTAGCGGGCGTCCTCATGGGCACGCCACTGTGGAGGCCACACGAGATCACGGACACTCCCAAGGAGGCGCTGCCATGCGCGACATTCTTTTCGCCGCGGCGGACATCTGGATGATCGTCGTCGGATTCATCTGCGGCGTGAAGTTCATTCGGCGCCATCACAACTATTTGATTGGTCTCGAATGGATCATCATGGCCGTCTCGGGGACCAATTTCCTGCTCTACGGGGTGACCAAGTCCGGCACCGATTCCCCGATGTACCACATCGCCTTCTTCTTGGACGCGTTCTCGCGCTCGATCGGGTTCACGCTGATCCTGGTCCTCGGGTTGCTGGTCGTCACGCACAGGTACAAGCCCACGCTCGGCGTCGAGGTGGGCGCGTTCGCCCTGGCCGCGATCCTCGGGTTCTTCCTGTCCGAGTACGCCGAGGAGATCGGCACGCCGGGCAAGGTGTTCTTCTTGATCACCGCGCTCGCGACCTCCGGCTTCCTGTGCTACTTCGCGTGGCGCCTCTGGGAGCTCGGCGAACGCGCCCACGCCGCGTGGGCGGCGTGCGCCACCGCGCTGAACGTGGTCGTCGCCTCGATCTACGACTTCTGGCGAATTCCGGGCGACGACGCCAACCACACCCTCTTCTACACCCTCGCGCTGTTCACCTGGGGCCTGGCGATGCTCGTCATCTACCGGGCGTATACGGCCTTCGCTGCCCACAACAAGCGGGACGACGCACACCTCGATCCGACCGCCGCCTCCCCCGTCCGAGGAGCTGAAATCGCATGAGCTCTACCGCGAACACGACCTACACCACCTTCACCGGGTGGGTCGATCCGCCCACCGACATCCGACCACCGCTGACGGAGAACTTCACCTGCTCCGTCGCGGTCATCGGCGGCGGGCTCGCGGGCATGGCGACGGCGCTGCGACTCGCGGAGCGTGGCGTCGACACCGTGCTGCTGGAGTCGGACTTCTGCGGGCACGGTGCGGGCTCGCGCAATGCCGGCCAACTGGCGAGCGCGCCCGGCGGCGACATCCAGCTGCTGAATCTGCTCTACCGCAAGGGCATGCCAGCGATCATCCGCCTCACCGAGAACGCCGCCGGCCACGTCGAGAGCATGATCGAGAAGCTCGGCATCGACTGCGACTACGAAGCCGTCGGCAACGTCTTCGCGGCCGTCTCGCGCGGACAGCTGGGACGCACGCGCCGCATCGCGAAGATCCTCCGCCGTGCCGGTGCCCACGTCGAGGAGGGCACGGCACGCGAACTGGGCATCCCGCACGGCTTCCTCGGCGGCATGCGCGAAATCAAGGGCGGAATCATGAACCCCGGCAAGCTCCTACGTGGCCTTCGCAGCGCGGTGCTCGCCTCGACCGTGCGGGTCTTCGAGCAATCAAAGGTCGTCGACATCGTTCGCGGCAATGGCGGCGTCACTGTCGAGACACCCGGCGGCGTGATCCTGGCGCAGAAGGTGGTGCTGGCCACGAACGCCTATGCGGGCGAGTGGGACATCACGCCGAAACGCCTATCGTCACCGATGTGGGTGACCGAGGTCGAAACCGAGCCGATCTCCCCGCAACGTCTCGCCGCGCTCGGTTGGACCAGCCGATCCGGACTCATCACACAGCACAACATCATGGAGAACTACCGACTCACCGCACGCAACACCATCGTGTTCGGCGTCCGCCAGATCGAGCGTGCCGCAAGCTATCCGCTGCCCGAACGCCATCCCGACCCGGCGGTGGTCGCCGACCTCGCGAAGGCATTCGCACGACGCTTCCCGCCGCTGGCGGACGTCGCGATCGACCGCACCTGGGGCGGGTGGATCGGGATCACCTCGACCTGGCTACCGGTGGCCGGCACGGTCGGCGACGACGTCTACTACTCCCTGGCCTGCAACGGCCACGGACTCGCCCAGGCCACCTACGTCGGGACCCTCATCGCCGATCGGATCGCCACCGGCATCACCCCGGACGATCTGCGCACCATCTGGGTCGACGAACCGAAATTCGGCCACGCGGTGCCGATGATCATGGGGAGGCTCGGGCTGCGCGCGGCATGGACCGCAGACAGGTTCAACGACATGATCAACGGCAGCAAGCGCCACGCGCGCGAGGGATTCGCCACTGCCGCGGGTGGCTTCACCGCCCCCGCGTAGCGCATTGTGCTGCGTTCCTGATGCCGGAACGACGGGTGCGAGGTCGGCGGCGCCGGTGTCGCGACGGAAGTCGCCGCTTCCAAAGGCGAGCCGGGAAGTTGGCTGTGCAGAGGAGGTCGTTACCTGCGGCAAATAACGCGTGACGGTCCACATGCATTCACAAGTGCCCAGGCAAGTCCCGAACAAGCAAGCATCCCCTCAGTACGACGCCCGGCCACCGCTGGCGTCGTAGACGGCGCCGGTCGAGAAGCTGAGCGCCTGCGAGCACAACCATGCGACGAGTTCCGCGATCTCCTCGGGCCGTCCCATCCGGGCCATGGGGGTCAGGCTCTGCGACCGCGCGAGAATCGCCGGGTCGGTGCCGGCATTCATCGGGCTCTGCACCGCGGCGGGTGCCACCACGTTGGCCAGGACACCGGTCTTGGCGACCTCCTTCCCGAGTGATTTCGTCAGCGCGATCACGGCCGCCTTCGACGCCGAGTAGGCGCTCTGGTTGGGATTACCATCCTTCGCGGCGATGCTCGCCAGATTCACGACCCGCCCCCAGCCGGCGTCGGTCATGGCCGGCACGAATGCGCGGCAGAGGAGGAATGTCCCGTCGACGTTGATGCGGAACGTTCGGCGCCAGTCCCCGAGGTCGACGTCCACCAGAGGAGCGGACGGTCCCACGACGCCGGCGCTGTTGACGAGGATGTCGACACGGCCGAGCCGGGCGGCGAGCTTCTCGACGGCGTCGGCATCGGTGACGTCGAGGTGTTCGTCGGCCCCCGTGGCGACGTCGGCGGTGACGACGCGGACCCCAGCGTCGGTGAGGCGTTTCGCGCACGCCGCGCCGATTCCGCTCGCGCCGCCGGTGACGAGCGCGGTGGCGCCCTCGGGATACGTGGACATGGTGGTTTCTCCTCGCGACTGTGTGCGCATTAGTCTTGTTCTATGTGCGAAATCGGTTTGATCCGTGTCGCACTGTGTATGAATTGGAATATATGGGCTGAGCAACACTCGTCAGACTCGCCGAAGGGAATCCGATGGAGATTCGCTGGCTGCAAGCGTTCGTCGCCGTCGCCGAAGAACTGCATTTCGGCAGGGCTGCCGCGCGCCTCCAGATGGCCCAGTCGCCGCTGAGTCAGACGGTGCGCAAACTCGAGAAGGACATCGGCGTGCCGCTGTTCGAGCGGAGCACCCGCAGTGTCGCCCTGACGTCGGCCGGCCATACGTTTCTGCCGCACGCCTACCGCATTCTCGAGAGTGTCGACATCGCGCGGCAAGCTAGCCGCGCGTCCGCCGGGGGCGTGTACGGCCGGATCAAGATCGGCTTCACGGGCGTGCTCAATCACCTGTCCCTGCCCCCGCTCACCCGCGCGCTCAGGCAGCGCTATCCCGACATCGAACTCACCCTCGTCGGGCGCATCATGACTCGTGAAGCTCTCTCTCAATTAGATAGCGGCGCACTCGATCTCGCGTTCGTCGGACTTCCCGTCGAGACGGCTTCGGTGTCCACCCGATTGATCCGCCGCGAGCCATTCGGGGCGGTGCTTCCGGCGGACCACCCGCTCGCGTCCGAGCCGGAGATCGACCTATGCGACCTGGCCGACGACGGGTTCGTCACGACACCGCTGTCGGCCGGCTCGGCATTGCAGGAGGTCGCGATGCGGGCCTGCGTTGATGCAGGGTTCCGTCCCCGCGTAGTGCAAGAGATCACCGACCCGTACATGATCCTGATGCTGGTGGCGACGGGTGTCGGCGTGGCGCTCATGACGTCGGGCATTGCAGCGCTCACGCCCCCGGGCACGGTGTTCGTGCCGCTCACCGGCGAGCCGATCTACATGAATCACGGACTCGCGTGGTCGCCGCGTCGGGTATCCGACGCGCTCCGGGTGGCCCTCGCGGTATCGGAGGATATTCTCCCCACCCCCGATTAGGACATTTTCGATCTATATCTAAGACTTTTTTTGCGCTGGACTGCGCATAGTCTGCCATGACACGCTCGTCACGGTCCGGAACTTCGTGTGAGGTGGATCACCTCCGAACAAGCGCTTCGCGGCGCACCGGATCCTGGGACGAAAGGAACACCATGGCAAGCACGTCTACTCGTGACACCGGGGGACAACCGAACGAGAACGCCCGCCGGGCCGCCGTCTCGGGATTCCTAGGCAGCACGCTGGAGTACTACGACTTCTTCATCTACGGATCCGCGGCAGCGCTGGTCTTCCCGCGGATCTTCTTCCCGGGCGGAGGCGCCACGGCGACCCTGCTGTCGATCGGCACGCTCGGTGTCGCGTATATCGCGCGTCCGCTCGGCGCAGTGCTGTGGGGACATCTCGGGGATCGATACGGGCGCAAGAATTCGCTGCTGGCGTGCCTCCTGCTCATGGGTATCGCGACCGTGGTCGTCGGGTGCCTGCCCACATACGACCAGATCGGCATCGCCGCACCCGTCATCCTGGTGTTCCTGCGATTGCTGCAGGGCCTGTCGGCAGGCGGCGAATCGCCGGGATCCTCCGCGTTGACGCTGGAACACGCACCGGACAACCGTCGCTCGTTTTACACGTCGTTCACCATGAGCGGCATCATGTTCGGCATCGTGCTCTCGAGCCTGGTGTTCATCCCCGTGGCCGCGCTGCCGGATGACGCGCTCTACTCGTGGGGCTGGCGTGTGCCCTTCCTGCTCAGCATCGTCGTGACGGGTGTAGCGGTTTGGCTGCGTCGCAAGCTCGACGAGCCGGAGGTCTTCGAAGAGTTGAAGGAACACGACGACACCGCGGGCATTCCGGTGGTCGAGATGTTCCGCTCGCACTGGCGCACCGTGATCCGCATCAGCCTCAGCGCGACGTTCGCGATGATCAACACCATCGTCAACGTCTTCGCGTTGGCGTACGCGGTGCAGGTCGCCGGGCTCGAACGCTCCACGATGCTGTGGGCCATCGCCGTCGCCAACTTCGTCGCGGTCCTCACCCAGCCGCTGTTCGGAATACTCGCCGACCGGATCGGCCGTAAACCGGTGTTCGTGACGGGCGCCGTCGGTGCCGCGGGCATGGTGTTCGTGTTCTTCCACGCGATCGGAACGGGCAGCGTGCCAATGGTCTTCGCGGCCGGCATCGTTCTGATCGGCCTGTTCTACGCGATGCCCAACGGCGTGTACCCGGCGTACTTCCCCGAGCAGTTCCCCGCTAAGGTCCGGTACACCGGAATGGCCGTAAGTCTCATGCTCGGGCTGTTGGTCGCCGGCTTCACCCCGGCCATCGCGCAGTGGCTGTCGGCGGGTGACACCGCGAACTGGGCCCCGGTTGCCTGGATGTGCCTGGGCTTCGCGCTGCTGTCGTCGGTCGCCGCGCTCACCGGTCCCGAGACGTACCGCACACCCACCGAGCAGCTCGGCGAACCCGGCACGACGACGGCCGGCACGCGGCACCAGGCGCTCGCCCGCACCGACGCCTGATCGGACCTTCACCACTGCAGGAGATTTTCATGCACCCCTTTTCCACCCGGCACCGGATCCGCCTCGTCGGGGCAGGGATCGCCACGTCCCTGTCGCCGGCGCTGCACGAACACGAGGCCGCCGCCCTCGGCCTGACCGACTACCGCTACGACCTGATCGACGTCGCGGCGGAAGGCATTCCCGTCGACCGTTCCGGCGACGCGCTGCGGCAGGCAGTTGCAGCGGGTTGCACCGGACTCAACGTCACCCATCCGTGCAAGCAGGTGGTCGTCGACTCCCTCGACGAAATGTCTGGCAACGCGCGACTTCTCGGCGCCGTCAATACCGTCGTCGTCCGTGACGGGCGGCTGATCGGTCACAACACCGACCACAGCGGATTCCTCGCGGCGCTGCGCCGGGGACTGCCCGATGCCACGCTCGGCCGTGTCGTCCTCGCCGGTGCGGGCGGTGCCGGTTCGGCCGTCGCCTACGCGCTCGCCGCCGCCGGGGTGACGGACCTGCGCGTCGCCGACCTCGACCCGGCCCGTGCCGCGGACGTCTGCGCGCGCCTCGCGGCGGCCTTCCCGCAGACGCGGGTCACGGCCATCCCCCTCGAGGCGATCGAAGCGAACCTGGAGCACTGCGACGGCGTCGTCAACGCCTCCCCGATCGGCATGGTCGGACATCCGGGAACGCCGTTCGACACCGACGCGCTCCATCCCGGACTGTGGGTCGCCGACATCGTCTACCGCCCGCTGCAGACCGAACTCGTCGCGGCAGCAACCGCTCTCGGCTGTGATGTGCTCGACGGCGGTCAGATGCTCGTCGCTCAGGCGGCCGACACGTTCGCCCTCCTCACCGGCATCACGCCCGACCCCGACCGCATGCGACGTCACCTCGGCGAACTGCTCGCCGATCAGTGCGCCCCGACCGTTCTCGAGGAGTCCCGATGACCGCGCGTCTCTTCGCCGCACCACTCGACCTGGGCAACGTGCGACTGCGCAACCGCTTCGTGTCGGCGCCGATGGAGCGCAACTACTGCGAGGTCGACGGCACGATGACCGACGAGTACATCGCGTACCTCGAGCGCCGTGCGGCGGGCGGCGCAGCTCTCGTCTTCACCGAGGCCAGCTACGTGCGGGCCGACGGCAAGGGGCGTATCCGGCAGATGGGTGTGGACGTCGACGAACGCATCCCGGGCATCGCGAAGATGGCCGAGGCGATCCATGCGCAGGGTGCGCTCGTCGGCGTCGAACTCAATCACGGCGGCCGCACCGCGCAGGGTTCCGTCAGCGGATTCGTCCCCGTCGCACCGTCACCGATCCCGTGCGCGGTGGTCGGCGGCGAAATGCCCGAGCAACTCGACGGCGACGACATCGAGCACATCATCGAATGCTTCGGCGAGGCCGCCGCGCGCTGTCAACAGGCCGGGGTCGATGTGATTTCGCTGCACGGCGGTCACGGCTACCTCATCCACCAGTTTCTCTCGCCGGCGTACAACCACCGCGACGACAAGTGGGCCGATCCGGCGCTGTTCGTCAACAAGGTGATCGACGCCGTGCGCACGATGGCACCGGATATCGCTCTCGGACTGCGGTTCTCGGCGTTCGAGGCCGTCGACGGCGGTCTCGACGCGGAGACGACCCGCGCCCGGATCGACGCGATCGACACCGACCGGCTCGACTTCCTCGACGTCTCCGCCGGCAACTACGAATCCGGGCAGTGGATCATCCAACCCGGCGAGTGGCCGCGCGGACTCCTCGCCCCGTTCTCCGAGCAGTACACGCGGGACTTCGACCTCCCCGTCGGGGTCGCAGGCCGGATCAGCTCACCCGAGGTCGCGGCGCAGATCATCGAATCCGGGCAGGCCGACTTCGTCAGCATGGCCCGCACCCTGCACGCCGACCCGGACTTCCCGAACCGCGCGCTGGACGGCGGCCGGTACCGGCCCTGCATCGCTTGCAACTACTGCATCGACAGCCTCGCCGCCGGACCCGTTCCGTGCTCGGTCAATCCGTGGGTGGGCCGCGAACTCGAGCAGCCGTCGAAGCCGGCGGCCGCGGCGGTGCGTGTCGCTGTCGTCGGCGGCGGGCCGTCGGGGATGGCGGCCGCCCGCGACCTCGCGCTCGCCGGGCACCGTGTCGACCTGTACGACGAACGCGGGAGTCTCGGTGGAGATTTCGCGCTGGCCTCCCGGCTGCACGAGTACCCCGAGTACTTACGGATCGTCGACTGGTACCTCGCCGAGATCTCCGACCTCGACATCACCTGCCACCTCGGCACCCGGGTCGACGCCGCCGCACTGGCCGGCCTGGACTTCGACGCCGTCGTGCTCGCGACCGGCGGCCGCGGACCCGAGGTCGACCTCCCCGGGGCCGACACCCGGAGGGTCCGCGACGTCCGGGAGTTCCTGGAATCCGGAGACCCCGCACCCGCGGCGATCACGATCTTCGGCGCCGACCGGGAAGCAGCCGCGGTCGCCGACGACCTGCTCCAGCACGGCACCGAGGTGGTCATGATCGGCCCGCAGGAGACGATCGCCCACGACGTCGGCCGGCGCGGAAAGATCGTGCTGCTGCCGCGGCTCGCGAAGAGTGCGAACCTCACCACCCACCTGTCGTCGATCGTGACGCGGATCGAGGAAGACTGGATGGTGATCTCGACCGCCGGGGACGAGCGGGTGGTGGACGCTCCCGGCGAACTGCTGATCTCGCACGGCGTCGAGCCGCGCACCGACCTGCTCGCCGCAGTGCGGTCGCTGGCACCGCGACTCGGCGTCCACACGGTCGGTGACGCGAGTGGCGACGGCGGCTCCATCCACGCCGCTCTCGTCACCGCAGCCGACGTCGCCGCGAAGATCACCGCGGCCGCCGATGCTCGCGAGGTCAGCGCATGATCGACATGCCACCCCTCGGTCTCGGGACCTGGCCGCTGACCGGACCGGACGCCACACGGGCCGTGCTGTCCGGCATCGAGGCCGGCTACCGGCTCGTCGATACCGCAACGATCTACGACAACGAAGAGGCAGTGGGTGTGGCGCTCGCGGAGTGCGGACTGCCACGCGAGGAGCTGTTCGTCACCACGAAACTGCGTGGGAGCGATCACATGTCGGGCGACATCCGCGGCGCGGTCGAGCGGAGCCTGAAGAATCTGGGACTCGATCGGCTCGACCTGTTCCTCATCCACTGGCCGCTGCCACGCCACGACAGGTACGTGGCGGCGTTCGAGGCGATGCTCGCCTGCCGTGACGCCGGCCTCGTCCGCCACGTCGGTGTCTCCAATTTCCTGGAGACGCACCTGCGTCGCGTCGTCACCGAAACCGGAGAAGCGCCGGCAGTCAACCAGATCCAGATGGACCCGTCGCTCGCCCGGCTACCCGTCCGGCGCGCGAACGACGAACTCGGCGTGTCCACGCAGTCGTGGAGCCCGCTGGGCCGCGGCGAGGTGCTCGACTCACCCGTGGTCACCGACATCGCCCGGCGCCTCGACCGCGCCCCCGCACAGGTGGTCCTGGCCTGGCACTTCGCGCAGGGTGTCGTGCCGGTCGTGAGATCCGCGAATCCCGCCCGCCAGGACGAGAACCTGGCCGCCCTCGGCGTGCGGCTCACCGCCGACGACGTGGCCGCCCTGAATCGACTCGACCGCGGCGAATCCGCGGCCCGGGACGTCGAAACCGAGGAGCACTACTGATGGCCCTACGTATCGGCATCGTCGGCTGCGGCAAGATCGCCGGCAACCACGCCCGGGCCCTGCAGCAGGTGCCCGGCGTCGAGGTGGTCGGCTGCTGCGACCCCAACGTCGACCGCGCCCGCGAGTTCGCGGACTCGCACCGTATCGCGCGGGTCGTCGGTTCGGTGGAGGAGTTGATCGACCTCGGCCTCGATGCGTGCACCGTCTGCACACCGCACCCGGTGCACGAGCAGGTGGTCGTCGCGGCGGCTGAGGCCGGGATCCACGTGCTGTGCGAGAAGCCGATCGCGGTCGACGTCGCCGCGGCAGACCGCATGATCGCGGCCGCCGACCGCGCCGGCATCACGTTCGGTGTGCTGTTCCAGCGCCGGTTCTGGCCGGCCGCGCAGCGCATCAGGACGGCCATCGACGACGGCCGGATCGGCATTCCGGTGCTCGGCGAGGCGTCGGTGCTCCTGCACCGCCCGTCGTCCTACTACTCCGCCGACGAGTGGCGCGGACGGTGGGACACCGACGGCGGCGGAGTCCTGATGACGCAGGCCGTCCACCAGATCGACATGCTCCAATGGTTCATGGGTGAGGCCGTGTCGGTGAGCGGCTTCATCCGCACCCACACACACGGCGGCCACATCGAGACCGAGGACAGTGCGTCCGCCGTCGTCTCGTTCGCGTCGGGCGGCACGGCGACCGTCACCGCGACCACCGGCGTCAACCACAACCTCGGCAACCGGGTCACCGTGATCGGGCAGACCGGTGCGATTGCGAGCGTCCTCGAGTTCCCGGAGGGCAGGGAGGGCGTCAACGAGCTCTGGACGATCCCCGGCGAAGTGGAGTTCCGTACCCCGTTCACACCCGGCGTCCGTGCCAATCTCGACGTCACGGAAGTCAACGCCCGACTCGCCGACTTCCACACACTCCAGGTGCAGGACTTCGCGGACGCCGTCCTGACCGGTCGCGACCCCGCCGTCACCGGACGCGACGCGCGCGCCTCGCTGGCGATCATCGCGGCGATCTACGAGTCCTCGCGCACCGGCCGGGTGGTCGACCTCACGCCCGCACCGACTTTCGCAACAACATCCGCTCAGGAGACGCTATGACCCCCGATCACACCACCTCCACCTATGACGTCGTCGTCATCGGCTCCGGAGCGGGCGGTCTGTCCGCCGCCGTCGCCGCAGCCGACGGGGGCGCCTCCGTCCTCGTCGTCGAGAAGGCGGACACGTGCGGCGGCGCGACGGCATGGTCCGGCGGCTGGATGTGGGCGCCGCGGAACCTGTTCGCGCAGGCGGACGGCGTGAACGAGGACCGCTCGCTGCCGCGCACCTATCTCGAGCACCGACTCGGCGAGAACTTCGACGCCGCCAAGGTCGATGCCCTGCTCGACGGAGCACCCGAGATGGTGGAATTCTTCGAGACGAAGACGGCGCTCCAATTCGTTCCGGGCGCGAAGATCGCCGACATCCACGGCGACACACCGGGTGCGGGCACAGGGCACCGCTCGGTCGGACCGAAGCCGGTGAACCTCCGGAAGCTCGGCCTCGACGTCGCGGCGCTCCTGCGTCGCCAGCTCTACGAGACGTCGTTCCTCGGCATGGGCATCATGGCCGGCCCGGACCTCCAGGCCTTCCTGCACTCGACCCGTTCGGCGAAGGCGTTTGCGCACTGCGCCCGAAGGGTGTCCACGCACCTGCTCGACCTCGCCACCACACGCCGCGGCCAGCAACTCGTCAACGGCACCGCGCTCGTCGGCCGGCTGCTGCGGTCAGCGCTCGACGCCGGCGTCGAGATCCGCGTGAGCACGGCGGCCACCGCGCTGACCACCGACTCCGCGGGCACCGTCACCGGCGTCCGGCTGGAGGGCCCGGACGGGGTCTACTCCGTGTCCGCCCGCCGCGGAGTCGTCCTCGCGACGGGCGGCTTCAGTCGCGACGTCGACCGGCGCCGTCAACTTTTTCCCCGCACACCCACGGGCCGTGAACACTGGACCCTCACCCCGTCCACGACCACCGGCGACGGCATCACCCTCGGCGAATCGGTCGGCGGCCGACTCGACCGCTCGGTCGCGTCCCCGGTGGCGTACTGCCCGGTGTCGATCGTCCGGTACCGCAACGGCAAGGAGGGTGTGTTCCCGCACATCCTCGACCGCGGAAAGCCCGGTGTCATAGGCGTTCTCGCCGACGGCCGCCGCTTCGTCAACGAGGCCCTCGGCTACCATGACTACACCCTCGCAATGGTCGAACAGGTCCCCGACGGCGACGAGGTCTGCTCCTGGTTGATCGCCGACCAGCGGTACCTGCGGTACTTCCCGCTGGGCATGGCCAAGCCGCTGCCAATCCCCACGTGGCCGTACCTGAAGTCGGGGTATCTCACCCGCGGCCGCATGGTGCGCGAGCTGGCCGAGAAGATCGGTGTCGACCCCGACGGCCTGGAGAAGACGGTCGCAGCGTTCAACGAGGGCGCCCGCGACGGCGTCGACCCCGAGTTCGGTCGCGGCACCACACCCTTCACCGTCGGCTCCGGCGACCCCGACAACCCATGGCCCAACCCCTCCCTCGCACCGCTCGAAGAAGGCCCGTTCTACGCGGTCAAGGTGGTGCCCGGCAGCTTCGGTACGTTCGCCGGTCTGGTCACCGACAGCATGTCCCGGGTTCTGAACGACGACGACCAGCCGATCGACGGGCTGTTCGCGGTCGGGGTCGACCAGTCCAGCGTCATGGGAGGCCACTACCCGTCCGGCGGTATCAACCTCGGCCCAGCCATGACCTTCGGCTACCTCACCGGCCGCCGCCTCGCCTCGACGACAGGAGCTCTGCGATGACCGCCCCACTCGGCCTTGCCGCACTCACCGTGCTCGACACCGCGCCGCTGCAGCAGGTGGACCTCGCCGAGAAGCACGGCTTCGACACCATCGGTATCCGACTGCTGCCCGCAGCGCCCGGCACCACCGCCTACCCGCTGCACGAGGACGACGCCGCCCTCGATGCCCTGATCCGTCGCCTCGACGATTCGCCGATCGAGGTGTTCGACCTCGAAATCATCCGGCTGCAAGCAGATTTCGACCCAAAGTCGTACGTTCCGCTGCTCGAGGCGGGCGCACGCCTCGGCGCGAAGGCCGTGCTCGTCGGCGGCGACGACCGCGACCGCGCCCGGCTCACCGACTCCTACGCCCGGCTGGCGGAACTGTGTGCGCAGTACGGCATCGTCGCGAGCCTCGAGTTCATGCCGTGGACGGCTGTGCCCGACGCGACCACCGCGGTCGAGATCGTGACGCAGGCCGACGGGCCGGCGCGTAGCGTACTGATCGACGCTCTGCATACCGCCCGTTCGACGACGACCCTCGACGACCTGGCGGCGATCCCACGCGAGTGGCTGCATTACGCGCAGATGTGCGACGGTTCGGTGCCTGCACCCACCAACGACGCCGAACTCGTCCGCCACGCACGGGAGGAACGGCTCGTGCCCGGCACCGGGGGCATTGACCTCACCGGCATCTGGTCGACACTGCCCACCGACCTTCCGGTGAGCGTCGAACTGCCCAACGAACCCCTCCGCCGTGCGGTCGGCACCGACGCGTGGCTCGACCGACTCGTCACCCAGACACGAAGAGTTCTCGACACGAATCGCACCACTTCAGCCCACTGACCACGATCGCTGCGACACGACGGCGGCCCTGCATCTCGCGAGCTGGGGGTCGTCGACGACGTGCTGTGGGATTGCGTGGGGCCAGGCCGAGGATCAGGTGGATCTCATCGGCCGGAGGGAACTTTACGGTGCGACCGTGCCCTCGGGCATGTCATTACCTCAGGTCAATCGCACCTGCACCTAACGGGCGTGCACCGTAGGGCCTAGCCCGAAGTGGAGGGGCGGGCACAGCGCGATGGAGGGCAGAAAAGTGGGCGCCTCCGGTCCCCACACAGGGAAGTGCATATAGGGGAACGCACCGAGTAGCTGGCAATGTAGCTCCACCTGATGAGCGTTCACAGTCCCGGGATCACACGTAGACACGGCACCGATCACGAAGTAGTGCAGTGCGCATCCACTCGGAACAGGTGGTGGTGCTGCATTTGCGGGCGCCGCGGTCAGGGACAAGGCGGCGGCCACCGTGGCCGCGATGAGGGTCAGGCGCAGAAGCCGAGACATGGAATCCTCCGGTAGTGGGGGTCCCGACCCACGCACCATCCTCGCAGTCGAGCCCCATCGCCGTGGCCTGTTCGGCGCCTACGCTTGCAGGAACGCGGCCTGAACTCGCAACAGATGACCTTCCGGGCTCAGCTCTTCATACCGCTCCATCACTTCCCGACCAGCGGCCTGCCGCAAACAGTTCTGCACATTGAGGTCTTCGTCCATGCCGGCTTCCATCGCCAGGACGGCACCCGCTCGAAGTGCGGCAGCCTGTGTTCGGTAGGCCCACACGTCGAGGCGACCGGACCCGCTGTATCCGCGGTGAGCCAGGGTCCACACCGCCGGATCTCGGGTCGTTTCCACTGTCCCGTCCGGTCGGTAGAGCGTCGAGGAGACCACCTGATTGATGAAGTCGGTTGCGCGTACCATCGTCCGAGCCTAAATCGGCCAGGCCGCCATCGTCGGATGACGCGGCCATGACTCCCCGATCACGTCTCATCGCTCATCCGCCAACACCTGAAATCGAGGCACCCGAACTCGTACACAACGTTTTTGACGCTAACCAGACACGCCCCAGGCCCCGCAAACGTCGTCGGCGGCCGACTTACGACGCAAAGCGGCAGAACGTGTACCGCTCGTGAGTGGCGGATAGAGTCGAATAGGTTCGCCCGTCCAATCTCTGGAGCGACCGCGATCGATCTCGCTCCGCGGAGTGCGCAGTTCGACCAGTGACACCATTTTCCGCAACCCCGGTGACAGATCCCTTACTATAGTACGGGTAGACGTACAATAGTACGTGCACGCGAGTCGCTAGGGAAACGGAACTATGGATCTGAGCCGCCCGCTACAGACAGTGACGCCCACGCTCGACGGTGATGTGCTCGCTGCGCTGGCTGCCGCGTCCGAGGCGACTTTCACGACCGGCCAGCTGCACCGGGTGCTGCCGCGCCATTCGGAAGAGGGGATACGAAAGGTGTTGCAACGATTGAGCAAGCAGGGCACCGTGTTGTCTTCCAGGGTGGGTAACGCATTCGTGTATCAGCTCAATCGTGAGCACTTGGCCTTCCCTCATATCATCGGTCTCGCCGGTTTGTCAGGGGAATTCCTGCGCAGGTTGGAGGCGCGGTTCGCCAGCTGGAAGATTCCCCCGGTGTATGCCGCCGTGTTCGGCTCCGCTGCACGCGGAACGATGTCGATCGACAGCGACATCGACATCTTCCTTGTCCGGCCGGATGCCGTCGCAGACGAGGAGTGGGATGAACAGGTGGCTGAGCTGATGGCCGAGGTGACCAGATGGACCGGCAACGATGCGCGAGATTTGCAGTTCATGCAGAGTGAGATCGCCGGCCGCGGCACGGACGCACCAGTCCTGCGAGAGGTGGCGAAAGAGGGGCTGACGGTGGCCGGTTCGCGGGCTGGTTTCACCCGGTTGCTGCGTCAAGGTAATCGGTAGTGGGGCGGACGCGGCCGTGCGACCAGGCAGTCCGCCGCGGGCGGCTGAGAAAAGCCGAACAGTTCTTTCACCTGGCCGAGATCGGTCGCGACTTTGCCGACGAGCCGGAGGGTGTCGATGATGCGGTCGTGACGCTGTGGGTGCACGCGGGTATCGCAGCCTCGGACGTCATCTGCTGCGCGCGACTGGGTGAGCATGCGCAGGGCGAGGACCACAAGGATGCCGTCACGCTGCTCGGGTCCGTCGACCCGGCCACGGCGAAACACCTCAGCGTGCTACTTGGCCTGAAGACACGGTCCGGTTACACCGATACGCCGACCAGCCGTACCGAATCGAAGCGCGCCGAACGGGCCGCAGAAGCGCTGATCGAGGCGGCCCGTCGAGCGCACGCTCAGGCCGGAAACTGAACAGAAGACTCGCGATTGAGCGCCTGGTGGGGTACGGGTCCGGGGCACTGGATGAGTACGTCGATGTTGCACAACAGTGCGAAGCGCACTGGACTCTCGACCAGCTCGGCCGGACGCTCTCAGCGGCAGGCAATTACAGGAAGTGAGACGGACGAATCTGCGGTCTTGGTGAGATCCACGATGATGCGACTGTGCGAGTCCGCGTGCAGACGTGCCAGACACCGGACGATGTGAGTGTGGGCCGGCCCGATTCTACTGGTGGACCAGAAAATCGGGGCGCAATGTACGGAACCTCTCGAATTCGCCCTTCCCAGGCGACGGAGCGAGGACGATGGGCGCAGAGCTCAATTTTGACACTCCGGCCGCACCAGCGCTGGCACCAGGGTCCGCGTCAGGTGCGACCGGGGCGGATGTACAAGCGGCCAGGGGGTAGATGGATGTGACTGCGTCACGGGAGAGCAAAGAAGCCGACCTCGTCCTCGCAGGTGGCGGCGTCAAAGGAATCGGGTTGGTCGGCGCCGCGTCTGCGCTCATCGATGCCGGATACACGATTCATCGCGTGTCCGGTACGTCGGCGGGCGCGGTCGTGGGTGCCATCCTTGCGGCCGTCACCGCCAGCGGGGAACCTGTGACCGGCGAGCAGTTGAAGAGACTCACCCATCTCAACTATCGAGAGTTTCTCGATCCCGGTCTCCTCGAGAACATCCCGATTCTCGGGCAATCGTGGGCGCTGCTGCGGGGCACCGGACTCTACCGGGGCGATCGTGTCCACCAGTGGATCAAGGACACGCTCGAGAGGCTCGGAGTCTCCACCTTTCACGACCTCGAGATTGACGGCACCCTGCCAATGAAACAGCGGTACAGGCTGGTGGTCACCGTCACGGACGTGACGACGGGGCAACTGGTCCGCCTGCCCTGGGACTTTGAACGGGTCTACGGCCTCGACCCCAACGCTCAATCCGTCGCCGACGCGGTACGGGCGTCCATGGCGATTCCGTTTTTCTTCCGTCCTGTCTCGTTGACCAGTGCCGCCGGAATGACCTCGACGCTGGTGGACGGCGGAGTGCTCTCGAACTTCCCGATCGATTCACTGGATCGGACCGATGGACAGTTGCCCCGATGGCCCACCTTCGGGGTCACCGTTCTGCCCAATCTGCCGGCCGGGAACGATGACGTCATCCCCCATCTCAGACTCCTGCGCCTTCTCGGGCCACCGCACCTGCTCGAGAGCGTTCTCAGTACCATGCTCGTGGGTCGCGATCAGGCGTACCTGAACCAGCCGTGGGTGAGTGTCCGGGCAATTCGGGTGAACTCCACCGATGTCGGGGCCCTCGACTTCGACATTCACCAGGAAGACGTCGAGGCTCTTTACCGGAACGGATACGAAGCGGCACAAGCATTCCTATCTACCTGGAATTGGAATTCCTACGTTCAGAGGTTCCGGCAGATGCCGCCCGGGTAGCTCCCGTAAACTGCGCTCCGCCCGGGAACCAGCCCCGGTCACGGTCCGCAGCGAATTCCGCGGCGGCGTCATCCGGCGTCGGTTTTCTCCACCAACCGGTCTATGCCGTCGAGCATGCGGTCGAGGCCGAAGCGGAAGTCGTCCTCGAGCCAATCGGCGTCGTCGCTCCCGTCCGGATCGAATGCTCCGGCGGCGATCGCGGACAGCAGCGCGGGAAATCGCTCCCGGTCGAGCAGGAGTGGGAGCATCTGCGAATAGTCGACCGGTGTGGTGGACGCCGCCGACCGCTCCAGGTCGTTGACGAACCGGGCGCGCCCGATCACGAACAGTGAAACATTGAGCACCACTTGCACCTTCGTGTCCTCGGGCAACGTTGTGTCCGCGAGGGTGCGCAGTCCCGCCTCGAGCCACGACAGGTTGTTCGGCCCGGTCGGCGGCGCCGAAATGGACAGTTCAGCCCACCAAGCATGGACGCGTGCGCTCCGGTACTCGGCCCGGGCCCAGGCCTCGAGCCGGTCCCGACACCGACCGGACACCGGCAGGTCGGCGGGCGGGGCGCCGATCGCGCGGTCCGCCATCAGCTCGATCAGGTCATCCTTGCTGTCGACATACCGGTAGAGCGACATGGTGGTGAACCCCAGTTGCTTGGCAACGCGGCTCATCGACAGCCCCGCGAGACCTTCGACGTCGGCCACCTCGATCGCGGCGTCGAGCACCCGGTCGAGCGTGAGCCCCTTGCGGGGACCGCGCGACCCGGCCTCCTCCAATCCCCATGCCAGCCTCATTGCCTTGGGCAGGTCGGCGGGCGTGCGGCTTGTCGGGCCTTCGAGGGGCTGTGTCATCGGTATTCCACTTCGTCGGGGTCTTGCGCTCATCTTAAAACTGCGTACGCTGCACACCATGAATATACGTCGTACACAGTTTGGGTCGGCGGTCGCTGACCGCCACTGCGATCCCGCGATCACCGTCACCGGATTGCGAAAATCGTTCCGGGACGTCGCCGTCCTCGACGGCGTCGACCTCCTCGTTCCACGCGGCAGCGTGTTCGCACTTCTCGGGGTCAACGGCGCAGGCAAGACCACGATGGTCCGCATCCTGTCGACCCTCACACCAGCCGATGCGGGCACCGTGACCATCGCCGGACGAGACCTGCACGACGACGCCCAGGGCATCCGACGCTCGATCAGTCTCACCGGCCAGTACGCGGCCGTCGACGACCTGCTCACCGCCGAGGAGAACTTGCGGCTGATGGCCCGCCTCGGTCATCTCGGTCGAGCCGAGGGCAGACAGCGGGCACGCGAGCTGCTCGAACAGTTCGACCTGGTCGACGCGGGCAGGCGGCGCGCAGGCACGTACTCGGGTGGCATGGCACGCCGCCTCGACCTCGCGATGAGCTTGGTTGCCCGGCCGGAGGTGATTTTTCTCGACGAACCCACCACCGGACTCGACCCACGGAGCCGGCAGACGATGTGGGATGTCGTCCGGTGCCTCGCCGACGACGGTGTGACGATCTTTCTCACTACCCAATACCTCGAAGAGGCAGACCAACTCGCCGACCGCGTCGCCGTGCTCGACGAGGGCAGGATCGTTGCGGAAGGTAATCCCGACGAACTGAAACGGCTCGTCCCCGGGGGCCACCTCGAACTGATGCTCACCCAGCGGTCCCAACTCGAGACAGTCGCCGCCTCCTTCGACGAGGTCGTGGTCGACGCGGACCGCTGCACGATTGCGATCCCGACGGACGGGAGCATCGGTCAGATCAAAGCCCTCCTCGACCGGGTCGACGACCAGAGCGTGACTGTCGGGACCCTGTCGCTCCACTCCGCCAGCCTCGACGACGTGTTCTTCGCGCTCACCGACAAGACACCCGCCGCACCGATCCGAAACGAGGCAACAGCCCGATGACCGCCGACACCCGCCCCCACCCCGTCGCCGATGTCGCCGCGATGACCGCCCGCACCACGACGCGCATCCTGCGCAGCCCCGAGACCGTGATCATGGGCGTCGCCCTTCCGGTACTGCTTCTGCTGCTTTTCGTCTACGTTTTCGGCGGGGCGATGGACACCGGCACCGGCTACCTGAACTACGTCGTTCCGGGGATCATCCTGCTGTGCGCGGGATTCGGCTCCTCGCAGACGGCGGTCGGCGTGGCGAGCGACATGGTGCACGGCATCGTCGACAGGTTCCGGTCGATGCCGATCACCCGATCCGCGTTCCTGTTCGGTCACGTCCTCTCCAGCGTCGCACGTAACCTCGTGACGTCATGGGTCGTTATCGCCGTCGCGCTGGTGATGGGTTTCCGACCGTCCGCCGGGCCCCTGGAGTGGCTGGCCGCGTTCGGGATCATTGCGTTGTTCATCCTCGCCATCTCCTGGCTCGCCGCCGCACTGGGACTACTCGCCGGCAGTGAGGAAGCGGCCGGGGGATTCACCTTCTTCCTCTTGTTCCTCCCCTACGTGAGCAGTGCGTTCGTCCCAACCGACACCATGCCGGCCTGGTTGCACTCGTTCGCCGAGAACCAGCCGGTCACCCCGGTGATCGAAACCGTTCGGGGTCTGCTCACCGGCGGACCGGTCGCCGACACTGCCTGGCTCGCAGTGTTGTGGTGTGCCGGAATCACACTCGGCGGCTACCTATTGGCGATCACAGCATTCGCACGCAGAACAGCACACTGATCCGACCGCCCCGGCAAGAACGTCAGCGTCAACGGGACCGAGCTGCGGAATCCGGACGAGGGACCGAATGCCTCGGGCGCTGACATTCTGTCGCCTCGGGGTGATCTGAATTCCTGCCAACGCCTCGCGTACTTTGTCCCATACCCGAGCGAAGTGAGGTTCGACCGATGTTCACCGGACTGTCCGCATTCCCCCTCACCCCCATGAACGAGACAGAAATCGACGAGTCCGCATTCTCCCGAATGGTCTCGCGCTTGGCTGACGCGGGGGTCGATTCCATCGGCGCGCTCGGGTCCACCGGGAGCTACGCCTACCTGACCAGAGAAGAGCGCAAGCGCGTCGCGCAGCTCGCCGTGGCCGCAGCGGGCACCACACCGGTCATGATCGGTATCGGTTCGTTGCGCACCGCACACGTCCGCGCCCTCGCCGAGGATGCACAAAATGCCGGCGCCGCCGCGGTCCTGCTGGCACCGATGTCCTACCAACAGCTGACTGCAGACGAGGTGTTCGGCCTTTACGAAACGGTGACACGTGAACTGTCCGTACCGCTGTGCATCTACGACAATCCCGGTACCACCCACTTCACTTTCACCGATGAACTGCACAGCCGCATCACCGAACTTCCCAAGATCGGATCGATCAAGATCCCCGGTGTCCCCCTCGACCCCGCCGAGGCAGCCGGTCGAGTGAACTCCCTCCGATCCCAGATCCCGTCGACGGTCACCATCGGCGTCAGCGGAGACGCCTCCGCCGCGATCGGCCTCAACGCCGGCTGCGACGTGTGGTACAGCGTGCTCGCCGGCGTGCTTCCCAAGCCATGCCTGGCCCTGACCCGCGCATCTCAGAACGATGACCGGAAAACCGCTACCGCGCTGTCCAATCGACTCGAACCCATCTGGGAGTTGTTCCGTACCCATGGAAGCCTGCGCGTCGTATCCGCCATCGCCGAATACCTCAGCCTTGTCGAATCACCCAATCTCCCGCAGCCGCTGCGGGGTCTCGCTGAGGCCGCGCGTTCACGGGTCGCCGACGCACTTCAGCAAGTTGATCTGCTGTGATCTTCAGGGAGACAACAGCCGTCCGTGCTGTTAGCGAGGCCCGCCTTTGGTTGTCGAACGTGCCCGCGGCAGCGGCAGGTGCGATTCGCAGCCCTTCTTAACGCGTGATTGCCGATCCGTCGGTTCGTCGAGCTACCCATGGCCCCGCATCATTGCGCACCATCGGTGAGTACCTTTCCTCGAGGAATTCCTCGATCACCTGGACGGCAGCGTCCACCCCACCCGCAGAACGCAGCTCGGCGGCGAGCTCCGCGCTGCGGCGCCGGACCGGCTCGGTGTCGATGTGCGCGAGCGCGTCCCGCAATCCGGCGACCGACACCTCCGAACTATCTACTCGAACCGCCACTCCGGCGGCCACGAGGGCGTCGGCGTTCTCGAACTGGTCGGTGGCCTGCGGTGCGGCGATCATCGGGGTTCCCGTGAACATTCCCTCGCTGGACCCGCCCATGCCGGCATGGGTGAGGAACGCGTCGGCCTGCCCGAGGATGTCGAATTGGGGTACCCACCGGTGGACCTCGAGGTTGCCGGGCACGGTTCCGAGTTCGGCGACGTCGACGTGCCGCCCGATCTGCAGAACGACATGCCAGCCGTCGAGGTCGCCGAACGCCTCGATGCAGCGCCGGTAGAATTCGGCGTGATCGGTGAACGCCGTGCCGAGCGAGATGAGCAGCACCTTGGCCGCGCCTGCCGGACGCTGCCACCGGCCATCGGTGGGCCGTCGGGTGGGCAGCGCCGGTCCGACGAACGTGTAAACGTCCTCGTTCACTCGGTCGGCGTTGGGCTGCATCGATTTCGCGATCAGCACCACCGCTCGGGTGGGGCGCCCGTAGAACTCGTCCGGGTCGGTCTCGACACCGTTGTCCACCAGGAGTTTCCGCTGCCGTTCGTACAGGGCCGCCCCGCGTGGGTCTGCCCGCATCGTGTCCACGAACGATCTCATGTCGTCGTCGTAGCCCTCCCACGCGACGTACGTCGGCGACAGCTGCACGATCGGCACACCCCATTCTTCGGCGAGAACCCGGGCAGGACCTCCCGCGATGTCGTAGAGGAACAGGTCGGGGCGGTCGTCCTCGTACAGCGACCGTAGTTGCGGCAGCATCGACTCGTACTCGGCCTGGAACAGGGTGAGTTGATCGATTGTGTCTCCCTCCCAGGACTTCTCCGACCCTTCCGTCGCAGCCGCGGTGTTCACGCGTGGCAGCGTCGAGGTGTACTCCTTGAATTCCGCTCCCGTGCTCTCGACGGCATCCTTCACGGCGGCGTCGTTGGCGTACGTCACTCGGTGACCGCGTGCGACGAGTTCGTGGAGAATCTCCAGGCTCGGGTTGACGTGCCCGGGCGCCGGAATGCCGACCATGGCGATGTGTGAGCGAGTCATCTTCCTCCTTCAGATACGGAACGGTCCGTCTCGTTCAAGGTGGCACGTGCTGCGCGCCGAGTCAAGACGATACGTCTCGTCTGGTCTATGATCAGTTCATGCCGTCCGCCGACAATCCCCGCCGTTCGGAACGGTCCCGCGCCGCGATCCTGCAGGCCACGCAGGCACAGATAC
Organism: Rhodococcus oxybenzonivorans; assembly: GCF_003130705.1. Taxonomy (NCBI): domain Bacteria; kingdom Bacillati; phylum Actinomycetota; class Actinomycetes; order Mycobacteriales; family Nocardiaceae; genus Rhodococcus; species Rhodococcus oxybenzonivorans. The sequence goes on from NZ_CP021354.1 coordinate 5,382,977, forward strand.
GCGAACAGCCTTACGCGAAGATCAGCATCGAAGGCATCGCCGCGCGCGCGAAGGTCGGGAAACAGACCATCTACCGGTGGTGGCGATCCAAGGGCGCGCTGGTCGTGGACGCCCTGCACGAACAGAACGCGGCCCGCGCTCAGGAGACGCTTGCCCTACCGGACACCGGCGACCTCGCCGCCGACATGCGCCTGGTCCTACAGGCCACGGTCGACGAGTTCACCTCACCGGAATTCGAACCACTGTTCCGGGCGCTTTCCATCGAATCGCTGCAGGATCCCGCGCTGCAGAAGCAGATCGTCGAGCGGATCTACCGGCCGCAGTTCGAGTTCGTCGCGGCGCGGTTTCGTTCCGCGCAGGACGCCGGACAGATGCGGCCCGACGTCGACCTCGTCCTCGCGTTCGAGTTGTTCATGGCGCCGATGTTCTACCGCTGGCAGAGCGGAGCGCATCCCCTCACCCACGACCACGCGGACGCCGTCGTCGACCTGGCAATGCGCGCCCTCGCACCCTGACGAAAAAGCAATCCAACAGAGGCAAGGCCATCGATGAAACACTGAGAATTTCACCGCCCGCGCCGCCGCAGTCGGTAACACCGACACAGTGTCGGCCGCCAACTCCGCCGGTGAGACCACCCGGATGTGTCCCGGAATTCGGGCTGGTGGAAAGTCTCTCCGATTCAGCGTGACGATCACCCCGGGTCCGCCGACGACGGCGGCCGGCACAAGCCCTCAACGGCCATCGACAGCAGAAAGTCCCGCTGCAGGCTCGGCCAGAGAACACAGGTATCGAGAACTGCTGCGAACACCCCGGCAGCCCTGTCGACCACCCATCGCAGTTGACCCGCCCCCACTGCGGGTGCGCCGACGCTCCGCGACCGCCCTTCGCGCGATCTTCAACTGCTCAGCCACCATCGCCGGATCGTCCTCGTCATCGATCTCGACAGCGGTCTGGGCGAGCGCCTCGTACTGGCGGGCCCGGCGCTGCTGCTGATACTCGAGCACATCGCGCAACAACAGCCGATGCCGAGTGCCGACCTTCTCCGCCGGCAACTCCACCACATCGATCAGCCGGCGCACCGTCGGCCGGCTCACCCCCAGCAGATCCGCGGCCTGCTGCGTCGTCAACATCGTCGCCCGCGGCGCCACCGTCACCGCACGCCCGGCCTGCAATGCGGCCACAACCTGCTCGAGCGCCGAATGCACCTCCGCCGGCAACTCCACCTGATCATGCTCACCTGCACCGACCAACAGATACCGCAGCTCCACCCGGTCGCCGCGTCGCCGCTCATGCGCATCGAGGAACCCCACCACCTCTGCCCAACCCAGCGCCCTCTGCCGCCTGCGGCAGGTACGTGTGCTGATCCAACGTGGAGTGGACACGCACTTGCGCTTCCAGGCGTACGGCAGCGCAGACGGAAGCGCTGACCTCTACCAACGCCTCGAAGTCAGCGAAGTCCCCGTTACCGTGCCCGCACCCCTACCAGTGATCACCGCGCTCGACGGCCCGAGCGGCCACTCCGCCTGCCGAGCCGAAACGGACATTGTGCGATCTCCGCGGAACCCCTCCCAGGGGTACTTTCTTTCCCCCTCCGAGTCACCGACCACCCCCTTCCGGGGAGTTATCGAACGCCGGCTTCCGGCGAAAACTAGTAGTCGTCCGAGAACACCAAAACCCCGAACTTCAGGAGCCACAGAATGTCCTCGACCACAACACGCACCGCAGCCGCAGCCGCAGCCGGCGTCGCCCTCGCCTTCGGTGCCGTGCTGGCCCAGAGTGCCACCGCCGCAGCAGTACCCACCGATGCCGCCGGACCGAAGTTCCCGCACACCTTCCAGGTGCGCGACCGCATCGGATGCGCCAACGCGTGGCCCATGGTCGCCTGCGATGCCCCCGACGAGGACGTCCCCGAGCAGGTCGAACTCTATGAGCCGGGCACCTCACTCACCCAGCCGGGAGGCGTCGACCTCTTCGGCAACTCCAGCGCCACGTACCACGCCGCGAACTACCCTCTCGAACCCGACGACGGCGTGATCTCCCATTCCCTCGACCCCGACATGCCCTGGATCTGACCACCGCCGGGCTCCGGCGCCGAGTTCCCCCCTCGCCGCCGGAGCACAACGGTGACGCGACACCGAGAGTTGCCGCCGCCGTCAGAGGCGGCCCCGACACCGCCCTGCTTGCCAAGCTGCAGCCGCCTATCCTTCCCTCCCACAACGGCCTGGCACAACGATTCGACGGACAGCATGACGGCGCTTTCCGTACCGTCCTCGGGCGAGCGCCGTGTCAACGGGTCGATCGTCATCACCCACACCAAGAATGACCTGGCCGTGGGCGTCGCCTACCCGCTGGCCTTACGCATCGCCCGCGACAATGCCGCCGCACTCGGCGACCAGAACGACCCCTACGGCGGGATCGGACGCAACGGCGCAAAACACACCCCCGAACTCGACAGAACCGAACAACTCCTACGGAAGGTGACCCCTCCGCACCAGCACACCTTCACACACAGCAAGGTTTTCAATCTCCAGGCCGACGCGACGATCACCGACCACGGCGACGTCGCCAACCCAGCCGTAGCGCAAGCCCTGCGCGACGTGCTCCGGGTGCAGTGATCCCGCCGCCAGGCACGTCACCTTACGAGTTCGAAGAACTTACAGTTTCCGCGACATCACGTGATGCGTCCGAGGATCACGGTGTGTACGTGGTGGGCCTTGTCGACGCCGCGGAAGTCGGCTTCGTATGTTGTCCCAGCGACGGCGAGGGCGATGCTGCTGGAGGAGAAGAATTGGCCGGCCCACGACTTGTTGCTGAGGAATGAGATCGACCGGATGTGCTTGTAGGGGATGGACGTGATCGCGGTGCGCTTGCCGACGAAGCTCTTGTCCTGGATAACGACGCGCAGGTTCGTCATCCCGAGGAAACCGGTACCCGCGCCGATGCAGTCGTAGACGGCGATAATTTGCTCACCGGGAAGGATTCCCTGTTCGACCTGCTTCAGCTGCTCCGACTTGTCGAAGATCGGTTCAGTCATGGCGACTCCTTCGATGTCGGTGCGGCAGTCCATTCTCGCAGAAAGAGGCCCTGCACTCAGCCGGGTGAGATCGGCTCGAATGGGCGGATCTCATCCTGCCCGGGTCGAACGACCCCGGCGGAGGACTCGGGCACTTCGTTCCACGCACCTTCGAGGTCGCGGAGGGGTTCGGAGACCACTAAACGAGTCTCCCCACCCAGTTCGTGCAGGACCTCGACTTCGGGATGAAGTGCGCGCAGTTTCGCGATCTCGGTGGAGAAGAACAGCGACCTCGACTGCCGTTCACTCGAATACCGGAAGGCCCACAGCGATTCACCCTCGGTGGTGGCGACGGTCATCTGCACCGGATGGTCGACACCGTGTGCACGGCCGACGTCTTCGACGAAGCCGACCGCGCGGGCAACCGCACCGAAAGGATCGTCGGCGAGGCCGAAGGTCAGGGCGAGGAAAAACAACGTTTCGGAGTCCGTCGAACCCTCGATGTCGAGGAACAGGGCCGGGTCGACGGCCATCACGAGGTCGCGTCTGATCTCGTGGAAACCCCGCAAGGCGCCGTTGTGCACCCACAGCCACCGGCCGTGCCGGAAGGGGTGACAATTGCTGCGCTGCACCGGAGTCCCCGTCGAAGCCCGCACGTGAGCAAGCATCATTCCCGTTCGCACCTGGCCGGCGATCTCCCGCAGGTTGCTGTCATTCCACGCCGGTTCGATGCTCTTGTACACCGCCGGCTCACTGCCTTCGCCGTACCAGCCGACACCGAATCCGTCACCATTGGTGGTCGTCGCCCCGAGACGTGAGTGCTGACTCTGATCGATCAGCGAGTGTTTAGGGCGGAACAACAGGTCCTCCGCGAGGATCGGTTCACCCGAGTAGGCCATCCACCGGCACATACCTCGATCCAAGCACTCGCCACGAGCAGCGGGGCCGGAACTGGGAAATCCTCATCGACAGCTGGTTCGTCCGTGTGGGGCCCGCCTCGACCTCGCCACCGTCAACGGACGCCCCTTCGCTGATTCAACGTGTATCCGCGCGAGGTCGAGGAGATCCTCCTCGACCACGACGCCGTCTCCCCGCTGCCGTCGTCGGCGTTCCCGACGACAGCCACGGCGAGGAGCCGGAAGTTGACACAGAAAGCGCCGACAGACTGTCAACCGTCGGCACCCATCTCGGCGAGCTCGGTCCGCAGCCGCTCGTTGTCCGCCGAAGTCCAGCCGTCGGGCGGCAGGATCGCACTCCACGCATCGGCAATGTCGACGACGTAGGAATGTCCGTGTCCGTCCGGCACACCTGTGGACACCGCCATGTCCGCCGCGACCTGGAAGAACGTCACGAACGGGAACCACTGCGTGCTGTCGAGAACGTCGTAGCCACGCTCCTCCTTCAGCCAGTCCGGCTCGCGCAGTAGCAACTCCGGCGACCACCAGACGATCGGATCCGACGGGTGCTGCAGATAGACCATGCGCGGCCGCCCCCACGGGGCATCGGGGCGCGGCAGATCCTCCGCCGCCCGAGCCCCGAAGCGCACCGTCTCGCCCTGCTCGTACACCGGAAGCCATTCGGGTGAGCCCGGATCGCGGTTCGTGGTGACATCGGTCCAGATCTCGTTCGCATTCGGTGGTCCGGTGAACAGCACACCGTCGGTGCGAGCTTCGACGTCGTCGACGTTGCCGAAAGCGCTTTCACCACCGAAGGAGCCGAGGCTCTCACCCATCACTACCAGCTTCGGACGGGACTCCGGTGGCAACTTCTTCCATTTATCGTAAACGGCGTCGAACAACGTCTCCCCGGCCTGGTGAGCCCGCTCCTTGTCGACGAGGAAGGACAGCCAACTCGGCAGATACGAGTACTGCAACCCGACCATCGCGGTATCGCCGTTGTACATGTACTCCAGCGAGGAGACGAGACTTTCGTTGATCCACCCGGTGCCGGTGGTGGTCGCCACGCCAACCACGGCACGATCGAACCCGCCGGCGCGTTCCAGCTCATCCGCCGCCACCTGGGCGTTCTCGCGGATCGAATCACCCCCACTAGCGAGCCCCGCGTAGGTTCGAATCGGCTCCACCGCGGCTCGACCGCCGTTGAACGCGGACAAGTCTTCGACGGACGGGCCACGCGAAATGAACGAGCGACCCTGCCGTCCCAGTGAATCCCACGTCACCAGCGACTCCGGGCCGCCCGAACGCAGCGGTGATGTGGGTGGCTCGTCACCGGCCTTGGTCTCCTGGTTGACGGCGGCGAATGAAGTATTCAGGCCAGACATGATCGCGCGAACTGCAGCCCCGTTGACCAGTGCGAAAACCAGCGCTACGACTATTACTCCGATCACGGTCGCCGAGATACGCCGGGGTACCACACGGCTGATCTTGCGTTCGACCCACCGCACGGCCCGTAGCAGCACCCGGGCCGTGGCAACCAACCCGACGTACACCAGCAACGCCACGATTCCCATGACGAGGTAACCCCACCACGGGAAGGGCGCGGCGCTCATGATTTCCCGGAGCTGGTCCTGCCAGTTGCCGAACCACACCAGCATCACTGCGGTTCCGACGAGACCGATGACCGCCGCCGTCCGGCGAACCATGGTCTTCACACGGTCCGACGCCTCGCGCTGCACAAGGTAGCGCACGAACTTCGAGCCGAGAAACCCAACGGTGTAGCCGATTGCAGCCGACACACCGGTGACCAGTCCCTGAAAGAACGGCCCCCGAGGCAGAAGCGTCGGCGTCAACGACAGCCACACGAACAGTACGGCGATTACCAGTCCGCCGAATGCGTACCTGTCGGGAAGCCAGCGTCGATGCCCAGGCGGCCGCGCGGCGCCGATGTCGCGTCCGGGTGCGCTGTCGATCACATCGTCCGTCATGGCTCGTCGCGTCCTCTCCATGACGGACGGACACTCGTCGTCCGCTATTTACCATTCTCCGTCATGCAGGGACCGGGACCTATCGAATCCACCGAGAATGCACGCCATCACGGGCCTGCCCCGAAAATTACTACCACGGGTATGCGGCAGCCAACCGAAATAGCGAGGAACGCCCGTAGACCTCGCGACCGGCAGAGCCGTTGTTTCGAGACGACTTTCACCGCGTCGCAGTGCCGGTACCGCGAAGGTTCGCGTCTCTTGCTTCTCTCTCGGGATTCCACGTCGAGACTGCCCAGATGATGACGACGTCGAGAGCGATGATCAGCAGTGACCACACCGGGTAGTAGGGCAACCACAGGAAGTTCGCCACTATCGAGATGGCCGCGACGACGATGGCCGACACTCGGGCCCACCCAGCGCCTGTGAAAAGGGCTAGACCGACGATCGCGACGAGGACGCCGAGAATGATATGAATCCAGCCCCAGGTGGTGAGGTCGAATTTGTAGACGTAATTTATGCCGCTGACGAATACTTCGTCTTCGGCGACCGCCGCGATGCCTTGGAAAAACTGGATGATGCCGACGGTGACCATGATGACGGCGGCCGCCATCGACGTACCGGCCGCGAAAGCCTGTTTGCGGGAGTCATACTCAGAACTCGCTGGATTACTTCCGGCGGTGCGATCGGACATGGCTGACCCTTCCCGAGCTACGATGTACCGGTACCATAATTATCTGCCGCCGCGTAGTGCGTTCGCGGCGAAATTGCCAATTCCCACCGACCAGCCCCGCAATCAGCGGCGGTGTGGTCACTATCCGCGGCCGCCCCTCCACCACGGTCGTCAACCTCGTCAGCCTGCGCGCTGTCGCGGCCGCGGGACTTCTCGATCGCCTTGCGGACGCGTTTGTGAGTCGAGAAATCCAGGACGTCGCGAAGTTCGCGCACCTGGGCGGCCACGTCGATATGGGAGTACCAGACTTCCAGTTCGCCGCGCTCAGCCTGGGACGACATGGTCTCGCGGTATTCCGCGGCGCAGGCGAGGGCGGTTCGTCGTCGCCCACCACACCGAACGGAGTTCGGCGCCGAACCATTTCGCCATGTTCGAGGCGATCCACCCGCGTCGGCTGATCGACGACGACGTGTCCCGCATCGGGGAAAGTTACTCGCTGGCCATGGCGTGCCTTTCCATTCATGATCTCGCGCATTCTGGCCCGACGTCAGCGTTTCGGGTGCAATCGGTCTCGAGCCGGATGATTCGGACCGCGCGTGCCCGATCGGAGTGGGTCGGCGAAAAAGCAGCCACCGTCTTGGGGATCGGAGGACACTGAAATTCACGAAGACCACTTCACACGTCGCCCGGGAAGGGAACGATGATGTCCGAGGACTCGTTGGTCAAGCAGGGTGTGGCTAAGGGAACATCGATGGGCGGGGCAGTCCTGCTGGTCACGGTCGGGGTGCTCGAGTTCCTGCAGGGAATCTCCGCGGTCGCCAAGGACGATGTCATCGTCGTCGGCATCGAATACACCTATCAGTTCGACGTCACCACCTGGGGATGGTTCCACCTCGTATTCGGCGTGATCGTCGCGGCCGTCGGCGCGGCGCTCTTCACCGGGGCGACATGGGCGCGAGTCGGTGCCATGATCCTGTGTGCCCTCTCGATCTTCGTGAACTTCCTGTGGCTGCCCTACTACCCACTGTGGGCAATCACGATCATCGCCCTGAACGCCGTCGTGATCTGGGCCGTCGCAACCTGGAACCCCGCCAAGATCTGAACGGCGATGACCGATGGCACCGGTACTCCCGCCAGTAGCTCACTCGACAACGACGAACGCGCCGAACTCTTACGCCTACGCGAGGAAGTCGCGGCGCTGCGCGGACACACCACCGGCACCACCACCGACATTCCCGCTCGAACGGTTCCGCGGCCACCCCGGCACGGGCTGCGCTGGACGGCCGTAGCCATCCTGCTCGTGTTGGTGGCCGTGCTCGCAATCGCGTCGGTCACCGCACGTTTCACTCGCAGCCAGATCCTCGACACCGACCGCTACGTCAGCACCGTGGCACCTCTGGGCGACGATCCGGCTGTCCAGGCCGAGATCAGCAATCAGGTCACCGACGAAATTTTCACCCGAGTCGACGTCGAGGGACTGACCAAAGACGCCCTGACCGCACTGACCGACGTCTCGATTCTCGCCACGAATGCCCCCCGCCTCGACAAGGCCGTCGTCGGCCTCGCACCCGTGCTCACCAGCCAAGCAAGGAACTTCGTCCACGACACCGTCAGCTCACTCGTGCAGTCCCAGCAATTCGAAGACCTCTGGATCCAGGCGAACCGGTCCGCCCACGTTAGGCTCGTCGCGGTGATGACGGGGAATTACGGCCTCAGCTCCGTCGAAGTCGACCAAACCGGCACCGTCAGCATCTCCCTCGGCACCGTCATCGACAGGGTGAAGGCGGCACTGAACGAGAGAGGTTTTGCGTTCGCGGACAAGATCCCGTCCGTCGACAAGCAGTTCGTACTGTTTCAGTCACCGGAGCTGGTGAAGGCGCAACGGGCCGTCTCCGCCCTCGACAAAGTGTCGGCAATCCTGCCGTGGCTGGGAATCGCATGTGCCGCCGCCGCGGTCGCCGTCGCCCCCACCGGCCGCCGGCTCCGCGCCCTCGCCCTCGTCGGGCTGTCGATCGCAGTGGGGATGCTCATCCTCGCAATCGCGATCCTCATCGGACGCGCGATTTACCTCGACAGCGTCCCACCCGACATTCTGTCGCCCGACGCGGCCACAGCCGTTATCGACACCGTCCTGGTACCGCTGCGCACGAGTCTGCGCGCCGTCGCAGTCCTCGGCCTGGTGATCGCCCTCGGCGCTTACCTCATCGGAGGCTCGTCGTCCGCGGCCACCGTGCGGCGCGGCTATGGGCAGGCACTCGACTTCGCCCGCCGATCCGGCAAAAGTGGGCCACCGAACGAGATCGAACGATGGGCGCATCAGCTTCGAGTTCCCCTGCGGTGCGCGATTATCGGTGTCGCTGCCCTGCTGCTGATGTTCTGGCGCTACCCCACCGGACTCGTCGTGTTGTGGATTGTGCTCGGCGCCCTGCTGGCGCTCGCGGTTTTAGAACTGGTCATCCGGCCAGCCCGCACAGCCACTCCACAGAACACCGAATCTACGTCAGCGGCATCGCCTTGATCGCGGAGGCCCGACGTCTCGGCCCGGACTTGTAGTTCGAGTGCGTCTTCGAGGTTTGTGGTGCAGCTTGCGGACGTCGTGTTGATGAGGGCGCCGGAGCTGAGTTCGCTGACTGACCTCGCTGAAGGTCCCAGCGTTGCGCCGACATGCGCAACGTGTTGCAGTTGGCTCCCCCAGGTCAACGGGCATTCGGAGCGGCTGCCGCGTTATGGTGTGGGCGACTCTCCGTGGAGCTAGTTGGTGCGTGGTCCCCGGACGAGTTCTGCGTTGCGCGGGGGGAAGGGTTCGCCGTTGTTGTACTTGCGTGCGAGAACGGCGAGGTAGTGGGCAAGGGCTTCGTCGACGAGGTTGGACCAGCTGTTGGGGGCGCCGGCGATGTGGCCGATGGCTGCGACGGCATTCTTGCCATCCTCGACCTTGGCGCGCTTGATGTAGACGGATTCCTGTTTCTTGTCTGCGGAGACCCGTGTGGGAGTCTTCCTTTCCTCCCCAGGGGCCACCGGTTCGGCGGTGGCGGCTGCTTCCTGTGCGACGCCCACTCCCTGTTCGACGAGGTTCGGCAGGCGTCGCCTGCGGCGTTCGAAGGGGTTGTTGGCCGGTCCTGCGACGTCCACTCCCTGCTCGACGAGGTTCGGCAGTCGTGGTTTGCGGCGTTCGAGGGGGTTGTTGGCGAGTCCGGGCTTACGTGCGACGCTCGTCAGAACGTCCACGCGACGAGTTCTCGAGTACGTCCCCTCCGGGTGAGCGCCTGCGGGGGGCTGGCGGCGGCGTTCGAGGGGGTTGTTGGCGAGTCCGGGCTTACGTGTCGCGCTCATCACGAGGTCCTTTCGACGAGTTCTTGGGCGGCATCGCGGTAGGCCCGTGCTGCGGACGAGGACGGTGCCCATCTGACGACGGGTTCTTCGGCGCTGTAACTTTCGCTGACACGGACGGACTTCGGGATGATGGTGCGCATCGTCTGGTCGGGATAGGTCTCGCGGAGCGCGGCGAGGACCTGCTGGTCGATGACCTGTCCGAGTTCGACGCGGCCGCACAGAATGTGATTGAGCTTTGCAGTGGGATTGAGCAGCTCGACCTGCTGGGTGATGTAGTTCTCGATCCGCATGAGCGCTTCGAGTTCCATAGCTCCGGTCATGACAGCGGCGAGCACTTCGGTGCAGGCGACGAGTGCGCTGATAGTCAGGTGGTCGAAGTCTCCGGGGCAGTCGATCAGGTTGAAGTCGACGTCGGGGGCGCCGGCAAGGGCTTTGCGCAGGATGCCGTGGGCGCCCGGCTTCTTGAGGAAGTAGGGCCCTACGGAGTCGAGTTCCTTGGTGGCAGGAATGAGGTGGATCCCGGACGCGGTGATGGTTGTGGCGTCTTCGATGCTCGACACCAGCATGAGTACCGACAGGACATCGTTGTCGACGGCTTCGGGCGTGGCGCCGAGCCAGGTGGTGGCGTTGCACTGTGGGTCGAGGTCGACGACGCGGACGGTGTAACCGGCTTCGACGAGGGCTTGGGCAAGGTTGACCGTGCTCGTGGTCTTGGTGGAGCCGCCTTTATGGTTGACCACTGCGATGGTGCGGGTCATGGGCCTGTCCCTTCGTGAAAATATTGTGACGTAAAAAGTACTCATCCGCGACGGCGTACGTGTCGCGTTGAGATTTTCAGTCCTGAGACCATCTCTGGCGGAGGACGATTTACTGTGACTATCGCGACGAGCAACCGGTCGACACTCACTGCCCGGACCGGTGGTCCGTCACGGTCCTGATCTGCGGGGTTCCACGGGTTGGCTTGTCGCGGAACGTTTCTCGTGAATCGATGCCATTAGTTCGGTCAGGCCGGTGTCGGCCGCGATCAGCCCCGCGATGTAGTCGTTCGCAGTCATGCCGTGCGCTTTCGCGGCGCTGGCAGCTGCTTCTTTGAGCTCTGGTGGCACCAGCGCCTTGACTACTGCACGGGTTCCCTTGCTGGGCCGCCCTCGGCGGCGGGAAGCAACAATCTCGGCCATGCCCGCAATTCTGGGACCAGAAAGTCGAACGACCTAACCGACACGCCGCGCCCCACAAAATTCCCCACGACGGATCGTTGCTTGCAGGGCCGCAGACCTCGACGACCGGAGGTGTTTCGCTCAGCGGTGTCGGCGGTCTATGCGGCGTGGTCGGGCGAAGGTGGCGCGTGCCATCCGGGTTCGATCCAGGGTTGCTGGCCCGGTAGGCCGAGGCAGAAGCGTGCAGTGGGCGGGGTTGTGCCGAGCTTCGAAGGAGACGGCCCCGAACGTCTAGGTCCGCGTCCCTGCCGGGGTGTGATCATTACACGCATTCTGCTTTCGGTCTTCTCATACGGAAGCCCGACGGGCGGTGTGCACGATCTGCGCGATCGCACGGCTGCAATCTGTTTGGGTGTAGCCGAGCAGCGCGGTCTCGGTTGCGTCGGACTCGTAGTGCATGGTGTTGCCTCGGCCCTGAACGATCATCGCGTCGGGCAGCAGGGGGTGCTCCTCGTCCCGTTCGTCGATGCTGCGTGTACCGCCCGCGGCGTCGACGAGCATCTGGAAGTATTCGCGAAAGGTCAGATTCTCGTCGCCGACGAGGTACGCCTTGCCCGGTTCGGCGTGTTGAAGTGCGCCCCAGATCGCCTGTGCAAGAGAAGTAGCCGACATATAGTTCGATCCCCCGGGCGGCGCGAAGTCCGGGATATCGGGCAACTCACCGGCTGCCCACGCGATGATCCGCCCATACCGCCGCGCGGAGACTCCGGAGATGGCACCGAGGATCGATGGTGGATTGAGAGTGGAGACGTTGAACGACTCGTCGGCGAGCGCCCGAGCACCCTCGTCGGCAGCACGTCGAGCCGCGATATAGGGGACGGTGTCGGCGAGGTCTGGACGCAGGTGGTGGTAGTAGCTGCCCACCTGGACCAAGCGCGGTACACCGGCGCGCTTGGCGAGCGCAGCGAAGCGGGGAATGCCGGAGATCTGCGTCTTCTCCCAGAACGCCGCTTGGTCGACGCCTCCGCTCATGTGGCGCACGTCTTGGCCGGCGGCGAAGACAATGGCGTCGAAAGGGGAAAGCTGCTCGACGGTGAAGGTCTGCTCGGTGTAGTCACCGAGCAGGACCGGAAAGTCTCGGACCGGGGACTCGTCGCCGAGCGCGTTACGCGCTGCCACGGTCACATCGTTGCCCTGCTCACGCAGATGTAGTGCGGTGTAGGCGCCGATCATTCCGGTGCCGCCGACGATAAGAACCTTCATTCGTGTTCGCCCTTCTCGCGTTCGCGCTCGCGCCCAGCGCTGCTGGCTGAGGGAGCAGCGGGATATGCGAGTGAGTGTTCTGGACCTCGGCGTGGATGGCCGGATGCATCGCCCAACCTAGCCGTTGATCACGGTGCTCTTATTCGGAATTCCCACTCAGTGGTCATCGGTGGGGAGTGTTGCTGGTCCCTAGATATGGACGGTGCAGTAAAACTACGGTACGAGATTTTGGTTCAGGTCACGCCCATTGGTCTCGGGAGTGAGTGCGAGTGCTCCAATCGAAGCGAGAGCGGTGGTCGCGGCAATCAAGCTCAACGGCACACTCGACCCGGTTGCCGCGACCAGGCCGCTGGCGATCAGGGGAGTAAATCCGGCACCGAGAAGGGCTGCGGTCTGGTACGCCATGGAAACACCTGTGTAGCGCACACGGGTAGCAAATATTTCGGACAGCAGCGGCGTCAGCGGCGCGTACATTGCATTCTGGAGGAGCTGCGCAAACATCAAGGCGCCGACCATGACCAACATGGATTTTGTGTTGATCATGGCATACAGCGGAAATGCGAACAAAACCGTTCCGATGGCCCCGGAGATCATGACTCGACGTCGACCAAGCCGGTCTGAGAGGGTCGAGAACAGGGGAATGAAGACGATCGATATGGCGACCACTGCGAGAAGCGCGCCCATGACATCGGAGACCGCATAGCCAATTCCGGATGCGTAAGCCACAACGTGCGTACTTGTCAGGGAGGTCAGGGCAAACGGAGCCAGGCCGGCGGCCACCGCCAAGACGAGTTGCTTCGGACGGCGGAGCACCTCCAGAGCGGGACTGCGCCGGTCCTTTCGTTTGGCTGACGCCTCCACGAAGATAGGGCTCTCGACCACGTGGAGTCGGACGTAGAGTCCGATCACCATCAGGATAGCGCTCAACAGGAAGGGAATTCGCCATCCCCAGGTCAAGAGCGCGGATTCCGGGAGGAGGGTCACGGCCGCAATCGCTGCCGTCGACAGAAGAAAGCCGAACGGTGTTCCGAGTTGCATAATCCCGGCCCACCGCCCGCGGTGGTCCGCGTCCGAGTGTTCGACGACCATGAGCGCCGCACCTCCCCATTCCCCACCCACTGCGATGCCTTGAATGACGCGCAGGACGATGAGCAGGATCGGCGCGAGGATGCCTATCCCCTGGTAGGTGGGCAGCATTCCGATCAGCACACTGGCGATACCCATCGTGGTCATGGTGATTACCAGCATCGACTTTCGGCCGAGCTTGTCACCGAAGTGCCCGAATATCACACCGCCGAGCGGTCGCGCGGCGTAACCGGCCGCGAGGGTTCCGAATGCGGCAACTGTACCGACAGCCGGATTCGAGGCGGGAAAGAACAGTTGCCCGAATACGAGGGCAGCCATGGTGCTGTAGAGGAGAAAGTCATAGTACTCAATTGTCGTCCCTAGGAGACTCGACAATGCGACCTTGCGGAGCAGGGATCCGTCGTGCGAGGAAAGACGGTCCTCGGTGGGTGTCGCTTGGCGTGCGGGCGGCACTTGGGGCGGATTCGTCATCAGGTGCTCCTTTGCAGATTTACACGGAAGCTGACTGGCGATGGGCATCCGAACCGATCGGATCGGCAGGGTCATTTCGCCAGTAGGGTTGAGACAAACGTCATTTCACCGATTCACCATCATCGGTCAACGTAGTTCACGTTGCACGGAGTCCGGCGGCGTGCTTTTGCATTGCCCACGGGCTCGATGAAATCCGAAAGATCGTGTGGAGCGGTGTGAACCTCCCGGTGACCGGGAGCAAAGGGGCATCGTGGCACCGACATGTCATGAGATGACAAGCATGAACCTCACTTTCACACCAGGCGCACTGTTGCGCGGCCGGCGTGCCGTCGTCACCGGCGGTGTGGCCGGCATCGGAGCCGCAATCGCGCGCAGCTTCGCGGCCCACGGCGCGCATGTCCTCATCGCTGACGTGAACCCCATCGGAGACGTCGACTTCGACGGTGCCGCCGGTGGGCGGCTGGACGCGATCGTGGCCGACGTCTGCTCTTCGCAGGTAGAACCGGCACTGGTCGAGCACCGACCGGACATCCTGGTCAACAACGTCGGACACTTCGTACGCGCGCCCCAAGAGTTCACCGCCGACACCGCCGAGCAGTGGGCCGGGTTACATGAGGTGAACTTCGCCCATGCGCTGCGGCTGACGCATGCACTACTTCCGGGGATGACCGAGCGCGGCCGTGGAGCGGTGGTAAACCTCACCACCGTCGAGGCGCACCGAGCAATTCCGGGGCACACCGTCTACTCCGCATACAAGGCGGCGCTGATGCAATTCACCCGCTCGCTCGCGGCCGAGGTGGGTCCGGCGGGAATCCGGGTCAACGCGGTTGCCCCGGACCTGATCGAGACGGCACAAGTTCCCTACGGAGACTTGGTGCCCGAGCAGGACCGCGCACTGTGGCCGTTGTGGTCACCGCTCGGCGGCCCCGGTAAACCCGAGGACGTCGCGGGTGCCGCGCTGTTTCTGGCGTCCGACCTGTCCCGGTTCGTCACAGGCAGCACTATCCACGTCGACGGCGGCACGCACGGTGCCGGGGGCTGGGTGCCGCGCCCGACCGGTGGCTGGACAAACCGCCCCCGAAATCCCTGACCAGAAATGGAATAGCCGCCGGCCGCAGTCGCCCTACCCGAGCCGGATTACGAGCGCGGTGCGACCGGGTGTTCGGTAGCGCTGTCATCGTCGTGGTCCGGCGGTGACGACTCGGTGCCCGCAAGCTCGTCAAGGAGAGCAAGTCCTTTGTGCGCCCAGTCGATCTCGGACCGGCTCCGGGCGATCATGCCGTCGTAGGTGTAAGCCTTGTACGCGATGATCCGTGCGTGTTCATGCGCCGGGTAGTGATCGAGCCGCCGGACGATTGCTGGATCCGTACCGGCCTTGATCCCGTCCCGGACGGCGGTGAGTAACTCGACTTGAGTGCTGTAGTACTCGATGTGCTTGTGCAGGATCTCCCGCGCACGATCAGGGTCCGCCCATTCGAAGTAGGCGGCCTGCATGTGGTGGGCATCGCGTTCGGGGGCGTGGTCGAGCGGAGTGTTCATCCACGCTCGGAAGGCGGCGATGCCGTCGTCGGTGATGCTGTATTGCGTTTTGGTGCTCCGGGGTCCCCACCTGACCTGTTCACCCTGGATTAGTCCGTCTTTCTCCATGCGGCGCAGTTCGGGATAGATCTGCGAGTCGGGTGCGTGCCAGACGTGCCCGACGGAACCCCCGAACCGTTTGGCGGCGTCATATCCGGTGAGCGGGCCCGCCGTGAGCAGGGCCAGCAATGCGTAGCGAAGGCTCATGTCTCCTCATCGGCCGGGCTGTCTTGCCAATCACTATATCGATAGATAGTGTGTGCGTCACATCACCCAATAGCTATGCATGTAGTTATTGTGGATCTCTGTAGGTGACGATCCCCAAGGACATCGCATGACCGATCTCGGCCCGGGCGGCGCGACCGCCAAGAACATGGCCTTCCCCCTCAACGCTTGGTACGTCGCGGCGTGGGACTACGAAGTGACCTCCGCGAAGCTGCTTGCCCGCAGGATTGCCGACAAGCCGATGACGCTCTACCGCACCACGGACGGCCGCCCGGTCGCCCTCGCCGACGCCTGCTGGCATCGGCTCGCCCCGTTGTCGCTCGGCGCCCGCATCGGTGCCGACGAGGTGCAATGCCCCTACCACGGCTTGCGTTTCAACTCCGCTGGCCGTTGTACCAAGATGCCGGCGCAGGAGACGATCAACCCGTCGGCGATGGTGGCGTCCTACCCCGTCGAACAGCGTCACCGGTTCCTGTGGGTGTGGCCGGGAGATCCGACGCTCGCCGACCCCGCCACGATCCCCGACATGTTCCAAATGGACTCGCCTGAGTGGGCAGGAGACGGCCGGACCATCGACGTTCAGGCCAACTACCAGTTGGTGCTCGACAATCTCATGGACCTCACCCATGAAGAGTTCGTCCACTCCTCGTCCATCGGACAGGAAGAACTCAGCGAGTCCGATTTCGTTGTCACCCACGACGAGCGAACGGTCACGGTCACCCGTTGGATGCACAATATCGACGCGCCACCGTTCTGGCTGAAGAACATGCGTGACAAGTACCCCGGGTTCGAGGGCAAGGTCGACCGCTGGCAGATCATCGAATTCCAGGCTCCGGGCACCATTCGCATCGATGTCGGTGTGGCCAAGGCCGGCACCGGTGCCCCCGAGGGTGATCGCAGCCAGGGTGTCAACGGCTTCGTGATGAACACGATCACCCCGGTCGACGAGAAGACGGCGCTGTACTTCTGGGCCTTCCAGCGCAACTACCGCCTCGAGAGCCAACTGATCACCACCCAGCTGCGCGACGGAGTGCACGGCGTCTTCGGCGAGGACGAGGCCATGCTCACCGCTCAGCAGGCCGCCATCGACGCCAACCCGGACCACGAGTTCTACAACCTCAACATCGACGCGGGCGGGATGTGGGTCCGCCGCATCATTCAGCGCATGATCGAGAGCGAGCGCCTGCACACCGCGAATATCGATGCTCTCGCCGCCGAAACGGTGAACTGACATGACCGACAACAAGATTCTTTGGCAGCACGGCCAGGTCACGTCCATCGAGCCCGCCGCCGACGGCATCGCCAAGATCGTGATCGCCACCGAACACTCCCATCGCGCAGCCCCCGGCTCGCACGTGGACGTCCGCATCGACAGCGGCGACGTCCGCTCGTACTCGATCGTCTCCGGCGCCGCCGACGGCCACAGCGTGACGCTCGGGGTCCACCTGTCCCCCACCTCCCGCGGTGGGTCCCGGTACATGCACACCCTGCAGGCCGGTGACCGGATCGAGCTCACCGCACCACTGCAGAACTTCCCGCTGCGTGTCGGCGCACCGCGGTATGTCCTACTCGCCGGAGGCATCGGCATCACCGCGATCGCGGCCATGGCGGCGGTGCTGCGGCGGGTCGGGGCCGACTACCGTTTCGTCTACGTCGCGCGCAGCCGGACCGCGATGGCGTTCCTGCCGGAACTGCTCGCCTTGCACGGCGACCGCCTGGAGGTTCACATCGACGACGAGGGCACCGGACTGGACGTCAGGGCACTCGTCACCGCCATCGACGAGGTGACGGAGTTGTACATGTGCGGGCCGATCCGATTGATGGATGCCGTCCGCCGCACCTGGGTCGAGCGAGATTTGCCGCTGCCCAATCTTCGTTACGAAACCTTCGGAAACAGCGGGTGGTTCCAGGCCGAGGAATTCGTCGTAAACATCCCGCGGCTCGGCATCGAGACCACCGTCCGGTCGGGCGACTCACTGCTCGACGCTCTCGAACGAGCCGGCGCGGACATGATGTTCGACTGCCGCAAGGGCGAGTGCGGTCTGTGCCAGGTCGATATCGTCGACGTCGAGGGCACCGTCGACCACCGGGACGTGTTCTTCAGCGAAAAACAGAAGGCCAACTCGAAGAAGCTGTGCGCCTGCGTGTCCCGAGTAGTGTGCGCCGAAGGCGGCCGCGGTGCGACCTTGACCCTCGAGGTGCCATGACCGCCGACGTCGGACCGTGCGTGATTCCTCCGGTTTCCACACCGGACGCGCCCCGCACCCTCTGGCCGGTCGGCGAGTGACGGGTAGACCGATCCTCATCGCCGGAGCGTTGCCGATGGCGTCTCGCCGAACTTCTCTCGGTACTGCACGGAGAAGCGCCCGAGATGCAGGAATCCGCACCTGCCCGCCGCGCGCGCGTCTTATCCGAATGCCGCTCACTTCTGCGACGGCCCGGTGCCGATGTGGGTGACGCGCCCCTGGCCGGATGTCGAGGGGCACCCCGTGGACGTTCGTCATCTAGTTCACTGCCCTGTGAGTACTTATTAACCGTGGGCGGGTAATAAGTACTCACAGGTCTCATGGTGACGCCAGTCACATCTGTTGACTTGCGGGGCCTTCAGACCATCTACTTAGGCGGCCCTCACAGAGGGCAGGCTAACCGTTCTCGCGCTTCAGCCGAGGCTCACCCCCGGGTGATCCGGAGCTGGCACGCAAGGATCACATGCGCCGCGTGCGGGGGCCCGGCGACTAACGACAAGGACATACTCTCGTGGCTTCTTCCACCAAGCGGCGCCTGGCCGGCGCCGGCGTCATCGCCGGACTCTCCGCGCTCACACTGATCGCAAACCCCGCCATCGGTTCCGCAGCGATCACCGGGGCGGCGACCGTGACCGCGGACGCCGGTGCAGGCACGATCACCACCTCGATCACCGGACTGAACACCACCAAGCCGTTCGTCAAGTGCGAGGGCACCGTCTACAGCGCCGACGCAACGGTCCTCGACTCCACGACGAAAGTCGGTCAGAGCTTCCTCGTGACCGGTCCGACCATGGTGGCCGGTCAGGTGCTGACCAATGCGTCCGGAGTCGGCACCTCGGCTGTTTTCCCCGACGGCGAGTACCAGGTGCGCACGAAGTGCAAGGAGGAGGGCGACGTCGACTACCAGGACCCCATCGCCCCCGTGCGGGTCACTGTGAGCTCGACCACCCCGGGCGGTGGCGGCCTGGACTTCGGTCTCGACGGTCTCCTCGAGCTGTTCAGCGGATTCGGTAGCTAACAGCTGGAGCGGCGGTGGCCACGTCTCGGACCTGGCCACCGCCACCCGCTGCGTCGAGCGACAGTCATCTGCCCGGGTGACAGCGCATTGTCGGGCGTTCGTCCACATGCCCGTCGGATCGTCCTTGCGGCGATCACATTTGTAACGGAGCCTCTCCCAGCTCGTATACAGTCACAGCGTCTTGACGATACGGCGCAGAGGGAGCAAATTCATGCGGCGAGCCTTCAGGGCATTGATGGCGGCGATGCTCGGTGCCATCTTCCTTGCAATGACAGTTCCGGTACCGGCAAGCGCCGAACCACTCTATCCCTGGCCCGACCCGGATCCGTTCTACCTCGCTCCCGCCGATCTCGCGGCAATTCAGCCGGGCGACGTGGTTCGCACTCGACGGATCGACACGTGGATGTACGCCAACTCGGACGGCTGGCAGATCGCGTTCCGTTCGACGAATTCCGCCGGGAATCCCATTCTGGCGGTCACGACGGTGCTGCTCCCCCGGGGCGTCGCGAATCCACCGCTGGTGTCGTATCAGGCGATCGTCAATTCGCTGGGCACCAAGTGCGCGCCCTCACGGGCTCTGTTCAACCTGGAGATGCAGGAATCGCCGGGGATGTATCTGGGCCTGCAGCGGGGATGGGCCGTTTCGGTGCCGGACCACCTCGGCCCCACCGGTGCGTACGGTGCCGCCAAACTCGGCGGCATGATCACGTTGGACAGCATTCGCGCGGTTCAGCGAGTATCCGAATTGGGCCTCACGAACAGCCCCGTAGCCTTGGCGGGCTACTCCGGCGGCGGAATGGCAAGCGCCTGGGCGGCGGCGCTCGCACCGACCTATGCTCCCGAGCTGAAGCTTGCCGCAGTGGTACAGGGCGGAATTCCGGCTGATCTCGAACAGATGGCCGAGGGGCTCGGGTTCAACCCGCACCCCGGGTTCGGGCTCGCTTTCGCGGCGGCCGTCGGCCTCGAGCGTGAGTACCCGGAACGGCTGCCGGTGTCGTCGCAGCTCAACGAAACAGGTCTGTGGCTGCGCGAATGGATGAGCAACGAGTGCCGGCGATTCCTTCTGTTCCACGGCGCTTTCCGGAACGCTGGCCAGCTGGCCGCGTCGACCAGTCTTATGGCGAGTTCGACCGCACGCCAGGTGTTACGGGAGAACAGTCTCCGCTACTTCGAAGGTGTGCCGACCGCGCCGGTCTACATGTGGCACGGCACGCTCGACGGACTCACGCCCTTCGATTCGGTGGCAGAGGTGGCCCGTCGATACTGCTCCGCCGGAGCAAACCTGACGTTCGTGCCGTACGAGATCTCGGAGCACATGACCACTGCTGTGGTGGGTTTCCCCGATGCGTACGAGTTCATCGCAGCGCGATTCCGAGGTGAGCCTGCGCCCACGCGCTGCTGAAGCGGGGATTCGTCACGCGAATGACCGGCGCCCTCAGCGTCGTCACGGCCCACAGTTGTCGAGGAGTATCGCCGCGGCCGATCTTGCTGCAGTGGCAGGTTCGGGCGACTCGGAGATGGCGGCGGTCGTCTGTGCGCCCTCCGCGAGCAAAGCGATCTGGAGCCCGACGATCGGCGCGCAGCCGGCCTGCACCGCCAGGTCGGTGACATAGTCGATGAACTGCTTCTTGTGACTGTGTGCTGACTCCGCGACCGCGGGCATGGTGCTGCCGAGCTCACCGAACGAATTGATGAAGGCGCAACCGCGGAACTCGTCCTCGTGGAACCAGGCGTCGAGAAAGTCGAATATCGACAACAGTTTCTCGCGCGGAGTGTCGTGTCGGCTCGCCTCCGCGCGAATGCCGTCGTTCCACATCGCGGTACGCCCTTCGAGGACACCGGTAACGATGGCAGCCTTGGACGGAAACAGTGCGTACATCCGCTTGAGGGAGATCCCGGCGGCGGTGCGTAACTCGTCCATGCCGACCGACTGGATGCCGCGCGCATAGAAGAGCGCATCGGCCGATTCGAGCACCGCCGCTTTCGCTGCGTCTACATCCACG